>CAUJIP010000115.1 GCA_963205235.1 Pseudomonadota bacterium | reverse complement strand
GCCGAAGGCTGGGCCAAGGCCTGAGCCCATCATGACCCTTAAGGAGACCGTCATGGCCCTGTTCAATTTCCGCCGCAAGGAAGAAGCCGCCCCCGCAACCGGGTCGCTGGAACCCTTCCTCAAGGGCTATTCCATCGAGGTCATGCCCCGCACCGCCGAAAAGGTGGAAGACTTCCGCGCTCTTCTGCCCAAAGGCACCCGCGTCTACATCGCCCATATCGAAGGCACGCCCATCGAAGACATGGTGGCGACGGCGAAGCGCATCGGCGACGAAGGCTTTGACGTGATGCCGCATTTCCCGGCGCGCATCATCAAGGACAAGGCCACGCTGCAAGACTGGGTCGCGGCCTACAAGGACGTGGGCGTCCGTCAGGGCCTGATCCTGGCCGGCAACCCCGCGCATCAGGTCGGCGATTTCTCGACCTCGATGCAGCTTCTGGAATCCGGCGCTTTCACCGGCTTTGACCGCCTGCATGTCGCCGGTCACCCCGAGGGCAACAAGGACATCGACCCCGATGGTTCGGACCGCATGGTCATGGAAGCCGCCCGCTGGAAATCGGCCTTCTCGGAACGGACCGACGCGAAAATGGCCATGGCCACCCAGTTCTGCTTTGAGGCTGATCCCGTCATCGCCTGGGTCAACCGCCTGGCTGCCGAAGGCGTCAAGCTCCCGGTCCATATCGGCATCGCGGGTCCGGCCAAACTGCAGACCCTGATCAAGTTCGCCATCGCCTGCGGCGTCGGCCCCTCCCTTCGCGTGTTGCAAAAGCGCGCGATGGATGTCACCAAACTGCTCCTGCCTTATGAACCGACCGAAATCCTGGCCGGACTTGCTGCCCACAAGGCCGCGAACCCGGATTTCGGCATCGCACAGGTCCACTTCTTCCCGCTTGGCGGCATCAAGACCAACGCCCAGTGGGTCACCGAAAATGGCGGCGCCTCGGGCGTGCCTGCAAACGCTTGAGAGAGAGCTTCAAGAATGACCCGTACCGTCGTTGAATCTAAAACGAAAACCGTCATCATCGGGTTTGACGAACCCTTCGCCGTCATCGGCGAACGCATCAACCCCACCGGCCGCAAGAAGCTTGCCGCCGAGATGGAGGCCGACAATTTCGAAACCGTCATCCGAGACGCGCTTGAACAGGTTGCCTGCGGGGCCACCATCCTTGACGTGAACTCGGGTGCCGTCTTCACCAACAAGATGGCCATCGACCCGCGCTATGCCGACAACAACTTTGTCGAGCCGCCGCTGATGAAAAAGCTGATCGAGATCGTTCAGCAGACCGTCGACGTGCCGCTCTGCATCGACTCGTCGGTCCCCGGCGCGCTTGAGGCTGGCCTTCAGGCCTGCGAAGGCCGCCCGCTTCTGAACTCGGTCACGGGTGAGGAAGAGCGTCTGGAACTCGTCCTGCCGCTGGTCAAGAAATACAACGTCCCGGTCGTCGCCATTTCCAACGACGACACCGGCATCAGCCAGGACCCGGACGTCCGCTTCGCCGTGGCCAAGAAGATCGTCGAACGCGCCGCCGATTTCGGCATCCCCGCGCATGACATCGTCGTTGACCCCTTGGTCATGCCGGTCGGTGCGATGGGCTCGGCTGGCCAGCAGGTCTTCGCCCTCGTCCGCCGTCTTCGGGAAGAGCTTGGCGTCAACACCACCTGCGGCGCTTCGAACATCTCCTTCGGCCTGCCCCATCGCCACGGCATCAACGGCGCCTTCCTGCCCATGGCCATCGGCGCGGGCATGACCTCGGCGATCATGAACCCGGTCCGCCAGCAGGAAATGGAGGCAATCCGCGCCGCCAACTTCCTGATGAACCACGACGCCAACGGCGGCGAATGGATCCGCTTCGCCAAGGTGCTCGAGGCTGTCGAAGGCGGCATGACCTTCGCCGAAGCCAGCGCCGCCGCCGCCCAGGCCGCCTCCGGCCGCCGCGGTGGCCGCCGCGGTCGCGGGTGATCGGTCACTGACGGATGTGATTGCGTAAGCCGGGGTTCACCCCGGCTTACTTTTTCGAGGCACAGTTGCGCGGCTTCATGCCACTAGCTCGAAATAGATCGGTAGGATGTGGGATAGATCACTTTTCCGAAACCGATCAAATACCATCCCCCGTATCGTAGATGTAGAGAGTAACTTTACCCTGCTCCTCCTCCGCCCATCGAATTGCGTCATGGAGTGAAATACCTCTCCGCTCATCGTAGACTGGGGCAAGTCCATTCTCACCTTCAAAGTCGTCCGTATCGGCAACGTTGTGGTCGTTCCGAATGTCCTCGATGACTGCATTTACTTCTCGCCAACGATACTTTCGTTTGCGGCTGTCAATTATGTTCCAAATCACCGTTCCACCGCCTGTCCTTCAACGTGGTTTCCAATCCACCATCCCCCCTCACTTCCTCCTGATCAACTCTCGCATGGCCCGCATGACCTCCTCATGCGGGACTTTCGGCCGCTGATCCTCTAACGCCTCCTGAACCTTGACCCGAAACCAAGCTTCATATTCGTCATCGGGTCCATTGGTTTCATTGGTTTCGCGCATATCCAACCTCCCCTCCAACCTTTACCAAATCCTTAACGTCCACGCCCAACCCATTACAATCAATTATAAATCTCAATCCGTCCTGCGTGGGCACCTACCCCGCCACCGCCCTCAGACTGAAGGCCCTTGCGGCCGGAACCCGGTCCACCTCGACGCAGGTGAAGACGTGGAGCGTGTCCAGATCCCGGTCCACCACCGCGTGATCCGAGACCCAGCCCCCCATCCCCAGATAGGTCCGCAACAGGGGCGGCAGCGCGGCGAGTGAGGCCCTCCGGTCCCCCACCGGCCCCGCCTGATCCAGCCCCACCACCTCCGCCGCCTTCCGGCCCGGCAGGTGCTCTGGCGGCCCGACAAACTCCGCCGCCAGCAGGGCCAACCCCGCCCGGTGCGCCTCCCACCCGGCCCCGCGAAACGAGGTGCAGCCGACCAGCAGCCCCGCCTGCCCCTCATCGACGATCCGGGTCATCGCTCCCCAGGCCAGCCGCAGCACGTCCGGGGCGACGCCGCCGGGGGCCACACAGAACCGCCCCATCTCGGCAATCGGGCGGGCATAGCCAGAGAGCGGACCCACATCATAGAACCGCGCCGCATAGCCCTGCTTGAGGCCCGCCCCCCAGCCGAACAGCATCACCCGGAAGCAGGCCAGCACGTCGCCGTCCCGTTCCACCATCACATGGGCCGACAGCGCGTCCTGATCATCCTCCTCGCGGCCAAGGCGGTGCGGGAAGGCGCGGCGACGGAAGGACAGCAGCCGGTCCAGCTCGGCCCGGCCATGGGCCAGCCTAGCCACCATACCGCCCTTGTGAATGGGTTCCACCCTTTTCCCCCTGCCCGTCAGGCCCTAGATTGGCACCCAAAGGGAGAGACCAACCATGGACAAGATCGTCAAATCCGACGCCGAATGGCAAGCCCAGCTTTCCGACCTGGCCTACAAGGTGACCCGCAAACACGCGACCGAACGCGCCTTCACCAACGACAGTTTCCCGAAAGACCCCGGCACATTCCGCTGCATCTGCTGCGACGCGCCCTTGTTCGATCAGCAAACCAAGTTCGACAGCGGCACCGGCTGGCCGTCCTTCTATTCGCCGCTGGATCCCGAGATGGTCGGCGAACAGGCCGACAACGGCTGGTTCATGCGCCGGACCGAGGTGCACTGCAACCGGTGTGAGGCACATCTGGGGCATGTCTTCCCGGACGGCCCGGCCCCCACCGGCCTGCGGTACTGCATCAACGGGGTCGCGCTGAAGTTTGATCCCGAGACTACTTGATCATATCGCCGGGCGAAATCCGACCGATATTGCCCAGAAGCTGACGGATCAGGCTGATGCCCTTGATGTTCGTCGCCGTCACCCGGCGCGAGATTTCGACGACCTTGCCGTCTTCAAGGCCGAAGCGGGCGATGTTTTCGACCACCCCCGACTCGTTGAAAGTCACGGCAACAACCTGACGCTCGATCTCTTTCGGTTCGCGCGGGCCGAAGTGACGATACCGGCTTTGCACGTAGTACCAGCCCTCGTTGTTCAAAAGGCCGCCAGACGACGGACGCCCGATCTTTTGTGCCACGGTGTCAAGCGTGTCGACCCCGACCTCGACCAGGGCAAGTTCGTCTTCGGCTGGCACGTAACCATGGTTGCGATACACCGGCGAGCAGGCCGCAAGCGTCACCACCAGGGCAAGCACCACCCCTTTGCGGGCCAGGCCTTGGCTGGCCCCAAGTGCCCGCCGCGCCAATCCGAATACCGCCATTGCTGCCCTCATGCCCGCTGAAACGCCGCGTCACGGCGCGGGTTCTTCAAAACCCCTGACAAAGGGGATATCAGAAGGCAGGCCCCTTGTTCAAGAA
>CAUJIP010000114.1 GCA_963205235.1 Pseudomonadota bacterium | reverse complement strand
GACGGTTGCGCCGTCCAGTTCCTTGGCCGAGGAAACGCCGAGGTCTTTCTTCACCATGAAGCCCTGACCGTCATAGTAGTTGACGGCGACGAAATCGAGCTTGAGGTCGTTGTCGCGGCTGAAGGTCCAGGTCGAGTTGCGGACCAGAAGGTCGACTTCGCCCGAAGCCAGCGCGGTGAAGCGGGTTTCGCCCGTGGTCGGGACGAACTTGACCTTGGAAGCGTCACCCAGAACAGCGGCGGCAACGGCACGGCACAGATCGACGTCAAAGCCGGTCCAGTTGTTGTTTTCGTCCGGAGCACCAAAGCCGGTCAGACCGGTGTTGGAACCGCAAAGCAGCTCGCCGCGCGCCTTGACGTCGTCAAGCGTTCCGGCCGATGCCATGCCAGCAACCATGGTCGTGGCCACAAGCGCGCCGTAGAATGCGGATTTTTTCATTCTTACCTCTTCCTGAGTGTTGGCCCTTCATAGAGCCGTGTTGTTTGTGCAGCGCGACAAGGTCGCGCCGGTGGACGTTGCAGAGGGACGATGCCCCCCACTGCGGACCAGTTTCATCGCAAGCGCTTTTGCGGGTCAAGCAGATGCTGAGGAAAACGGGAAAATCGCCAGATTTCGCGGCGTTATGGCAGGCATTCAGGCTTCGGACCCAAACCTTTGCAGGCCACAAGTAATTTTGTTACCCGCACAATCCATAGAATCGGTCGGCAGCAAGGAAAGCCGCGTGCTTCAGCGCGGCATGGTCCGCTGCCTCTTCATCTTCGCCCCAGAGCGAAATCTGCCAATCCTCGTCAACCCGCGACAGGGTCCAGGCATCGGTGGCTGAAAGCCTGCCGTGAATGACCGCCAGCGCCAGAACCAATGAGCCCGAGATGGCGACAAGGTCATGGAAGGCGGCCAGCCTGAACGGGTCAAGCTGATGGACAATGCGGGACAGGGCGGCAAGGCTGTCGGGTGGCTGGGTCACATGCATGACCCCGGTCGTCACCACAAGCGGCGCGGACAGGTGGTCTGCGGCCCAGGCCAGCAGCGGATCCCAGGCTTCACCCTGGCGCTGGATCAGCCCTTCGGGGCCGGTCGCGCGATAGCACAGCAGGTCGCTTTCGCCATAGGCGGCCAGCATCTCGGCAACGGCGTCGTGCTGTGGGGCGACCTTGTCGATTGCCGAATTCGCGGTGCGGGTGACAGGCATGGTGTCGGGTTTGACCTTGCCGTCCTGCGCCTGCCATTCGGCGGCAACCGCCTCGGCCAAGGCCAGCGTCGGCATGATCAGCGGAGCCTTCAGCGGCGTGCGCACCGGGCGGGCGTCAAGATGGACGGCAAAGCCGCCGTCAGCGGGGACGGCGGTCGCTGTGGTCCAGAACCGGCGGGCGGCCCAACCGCTCATTCCTTCACCGTCATCTGATCGCCTCGAACGGGTCGGCGGGGACGTCGGTTTCCTTCCAGTCCAGAAGTTTCCAGGTCCGGGCCATATGTTCGGGCAGGGGAGCGGTGAAGGTCATCACCTTTTTCAGGATCGGATGTTCCACCGTCAGGCTGCGGGCATGTAGGTGCAGCTTCTTGGACAGATCGCCCCCGACACCCGCCCCCCAGCCATCGCCAAGGTTGTCCATTTCCCCGCCGCCATATTTGCCGTCGCCAAGGATCGGGTGGCCGATCTCAGACATATGGGCGCGCAGCTGGTGGGTGCGGCCGGTTACCGGCTCCAGCGCCATCCACGACAGGCGCTGACCCAGGAACCAGAGGGTAAAGTAATCCGTCTGCGCGCGCTTGGCATCGGGGTGATCGGCCAGTTTGGCGGGATGGATGCAGATCATCTTTTCGCCCTCGCCGCCGCGCCCGCGACCGGGGGCCTTTTCCAGCGCGAACTTGATCGAGCCTTGGCGCGGATGCGGCACACCGGCGACGACGGCCCAATAGATCTTGCGCGCGGCGCGGTGGCGCAAAGCCTCGGACAGGGCGCGGGCCACACGGTCAGTGCGCGCCAGCATCAGGACACCGGACGTGTCCTTGTCCAGCCGATGCACCAGCTTGGGCTTTTCCTTGTAGCCGAACTTCAGCGCCTCGGCCAAACCATCGACATGGCGGTCGCCTTGGCCCGACCCGCCCTGCGAGGGCAGTCCCGGTGGCTTGTTCAGGACGATCATGTGTTCGTCCTTGAACAGCACCGCCGCCTGGATCATCCGGGCATCGGCGGCCGAGACACCCTCGATCCGCGCTTCAAGTCTGGGGGCGGCGTCGGGCAGGGGGGGGACCCGAACCATCTGCCCCGGCAGAACCCGGTCAGAGGCCTTGACTCTGGCACTGTCCACCCGAATCTGGCCGGTGCGGCACAGCTTTTCGACGGCAACCTGGTTCAGTTGCGGAAAGCGGCGGCGCAGCCATTTGTCGAGGCGCTGTTCGCCTTCATCCTCGGTCACGGTCAGGGTCTGGACGGTCATTGGATGCCTTTGGCAAGCGCCACGCCAAGCGCGACAGCGATAAGGGAAAGGGCGACGGTGCCCATAACATAGGCCATGGCCGTCAGGTACTGGCCCGACTGCACCAGCTTGAGCGTGTCAAGCGAGAAGGCCGAAAAGGTGGTAAAGCCACCAAGCACGCCGGTCATCAGGAACAGTTGCCAGCCCGCGCGACCGTCCATCAGGACAAAGATCGCGCCAATGGCAAAGCTGCCCAGGATATTGACGACAAGGGTCGCCAGCGGTGCGCCGACAACCTGCACGCTGACAAAGCGCAGCACGGACCCGATGGCCCCGCCCAAGGCAACCTGTAGCATGGATAAAAGCATCGGCTGTCCTTGACCCTCGCCCCCCGATTCGTCAACCGTTGGCGATGGAGGGACCATGCTCTACGGTGTCATCGGGTTTTCTTACGACAATTTTGCCCATACCCGCCGGGTTTTTGCCCGGACCGGGGTGCATTCGGCCAATCTGGGCGACAACATGCAGACGCTGGCCGTGCGTCACCTTTACCGCCAGCTTGGGGTTCCGGCAGACCGGATCGTGCGGATCGACCGGGATACCTTGCGCGACTATGACGGGCCGCAGGTGGTTTTGCCGATGAATGCGGCGTTTCGCGGGGCGCACCTGCCGGTCTCGCCAAAGGTCACGCCGCTTTGGATCGGGTTCCACGCCGACGAGGCGGCATTGGTTGCCGCGCGGGACTGGCTGGCGACGCAGGGCGTGATCGGTTGCAGGGATCCGGCAACCGCCGAGACATTGCGGACATTGGGAATCCCGGCTGCGGTGACCGGTTGCCTGACCTTTTGCCTGCCCGCGCGTCAGGCACCGCCAAACCCCGAGGAGGGGCGGGTGCTGATCGTCAAGGGCAAGGGACCGGGGGCCATGCCGCAAGAGGCGCTGGAGGCAATGCCGACCGACCTTTTGCAGCGCTCCGAGATGATCGTGCAGCGGCGCGACATGGCGGTTCTGCCGTTGACCGAAGTCGAGATGGACGAGAATGACCGGATCGCCGAGGCGCTGTTGCAGCGCTATCACCGGACGGCAAGCCTGATTGTCACACCGTTGCATCACGCTGCCGCCCCGGCGATTGCAGCGGGGATTCCGGTCGTTCTGGTGCGCAACACGCCAAGCTCGCGCTTCGGGTTTCTGGAGCAACTGGTTCCGGTTCATATCGGACCGGATTTTGGAGCGGTGGACTGGCGGCCAGAGCCGGTTGACATTTCGGCTGTCAGGGCACGTCTGGCGGGCGAGTTCCAGCGTCTGCTGGCACCCTGGCTTAGCCGTCCTGGCGTTTCGACCTGAGTTTGGCGAAGTAGTCGACGCGCTTTTTCAGTTCGCGTTCAAAGCCGCGTTCGGGGGGCAGGTACCAAGCGGGCCGCTTCATCCCGTCAGGGAAGTAGTTCTGGCCGGAAAAGCCGTCTTCGGCTTCGTGGTCGTAAGCGTAGCCCGCGCCATAGCCCTGATCCTTCATCATCCGGGTGGGCGCGTTCAGGATGTGTTTCGGCGGCATCAGGCTGCCGGTTTCGCGCGCGGCGGCACGGGCGGCCTTGTAGGCGGTGTAGACCGCGTTCGATTTGGGGGCGAGGGCCAGGTAGACCACCGCCTGCGCCAGCGCGAGTTCGCCTTCGGGGCTGCCCAGCCGTTCATAGGTCTGCCAACCGTCCAGACAGACCGCCTCGGCCTGAGGGTCGGCAAGGCCGATATCTTCCACGGCCATCCGAGTAATGCGGCGGGCCAGGAAGCGGGGGTCCTCGCCGCCTTCCAGCATCCTTGCGAACCAATACAGCGCCGCATCGGGGTCGCTGCCGCGCACCGATTTGTGCAGGGCCGAGATCAGGTTGTAATGCTCATCCCCCGACTTGTCGTATTTAGCCGCCCGTCGCATCAGGCGTTGGGAAAGCTGGTCGCGGGTCAGGGCGGTATCGGTTTTCCAGGCGGCGACCTGTTCGATCAGGTTCAAAAGCGCGCGACCATCGCCATCGGCCATTTCCAGCAACGCTTCACGCGCCTCGCCCTTCAGGGGGAGCGCCCGGCCTAGTTCCTGTTCCGCCCGCTGCGCCATCCGCTCCAGATCGGCGAGCGAAAGGCGTTCCAGCACAATCACCTGGGCGCGGGACAGCAGGGCGGCGTTCAACTCGAAGCTGGGGTTTTCGGTGGTGGCCCCGACCAGAAGGATCGTGCCGTCTTCCATATAGGGCAGGAAACCGTCTTGCTGCGCCTTGTTGAAACGGTGGATTTCGTCGACGAAAAGAAGGGTGCCCTTGCCGTTCTGGCGGCGCAGTTTCGCGGCCTCGAACACCTTGCGCAGGTCAGGGACGCCGGTGAAGATCGCGCTGATCTGGACGAAGGCAAGGTCGGTTTCATCGGCCAGAAGCCGCGCGATGGTGGTCTTGCCCACGCCGGGCGGGCCCCAAAGGACCAGCGAGGATAGGGACCCCGCCGCCAGCATCGCGCCCAAGGGGCCATCGGGGCCAAGGACGTGGGTCTGGCCGATCACCTCGGCCAGTTTCTTCGGGCGCAGACGGTCGGCCAACGGGCGGGGGCCGTCGGCGGACTTGGCGGATGGGGTGTCGAAAAGATCGGCCATGTGCGCAAGGTTACGCGCAAGCGGCGCGAAGGGCCAGAGCGGGGTCAGCCTTGGCGGGGTCAGCCTTGGCGGCGTGACCAAAGCACCAGCGCCAGGCCAAGGCCGGTCGCGGACAGCGCGAAAGTCAGGCGCAGGCCGGTGGCAATGGCCTGACCGCTGGCCCCGGCAAGGTCGCTGCTGCCCACGCCCCAGGCGAAGACCGCACCCAGGACCGAAGCGCCGGTGACAAGGCCAAGATTGCGCGACAGGGCCAGAAGGCCCGAGACGGTGCCACGCCGGTCCGGTGGCAAGCCTGCCAGCGTGGCCGTGTTGTTGGCGGCCTGAAACAACTGGTAGCCGGGGGTCAAAAGCGCGACGCCCGCGACATAGCCCGCAAAGCCAAAGGGGCCGGGCAAAAGCGTCAGCCCTGCCGCCCCCGCCGTCATCAGCGCCAGCCCAAGCCGCAGCACAAGGCCCGCCCCTTTGGCGTCAACCAGACGGCCTGCGGGGATACCGGACAGGATCGACAGCACCGGGCCGATCGCCATGACAAGACCGGTCGCGGTATCGGTCAGGCCAAGGGTGATGCCAAGGTAGAACGGGCTGGTGACAAGCGTGGCCATCATCACGGCGGCGACCAGCAGGTTCAGGGTCAGGCTCGGCAGGATCGCGCGGTCAAGCACCGCCAGAAGGCTGGGGGCGGTGGGGCGAACGGTCCGGGCATCGCGGGGCAGGGTGGTCAGGACCAAGGCGAGGGCCAGAGTGGCAAGGGGCAACAGCACCCAGAAGATGCCGCGCCAGCCTATCAGGGGCAGGATCAATCCGCCCAAGGGTGCGCCAAGCGCTGTGCCAAGCGCCGAGGAGGTGCCAAGCAGGCCCATCGCCCGGCCAAGGCCCGTGGGGGCAGCCGTTTGCCGGATCAGTGCCATCGACAGGGTGATCAACCCCGCCGCCCCGGCCCCTTGCACCAGCCGCGCGGCGATCAGTGCGGGCAGGCCGGGCGCAACCGCGCAAAGGAAGCTGCCTGCAAGGAACAGCCAAAGCCCGGCCAGAAGGGCGATCCGAAGGCCGAACCTGTCGCCCAGACGACCGGCCACAAGGCTACCCAGCGTCAGCGCGGCCAGATAGGCGACGATCACCGCCTGAACCTGCGCGAAAGGGGCGGTGAAGCTTTTGGCCAGGGTCGGCAGGGCGATGTTGGCGATGCTGGTGCCAAGTGACCCCAGAAGCATGGTCAGTGCCAGCACCCGAACTCCCTGCGAAGGTGTTGTGGTCCTCGTGTCCATTGCCAAACTCCTTGCGATGACCGTTGTTCCCGTGCAGGCTTGCCACTTCAAGTCAGCTTGAGGTCAAGCATGAAATTTCTGGACATCGGCGAAGTGGCCGAGCGGAGCGGGGTCAAGCCCTCGGCGCTGCGGCATTACGAGGCTGTGGGGCTGATCGCCTCGGTCAGTCGGCATGGGCTGCGACGGCAGTTCCCGCCGGAAGTGCTGTTGCAACTGGCGTTGATCGGACTGTGCAAATCCGCCGGGTTCAGCCTTCGCGAGATGACGGCGATGTTTGGTCGCAATGGCATGCCTGACCTCCCGCGTGAGACATTGCGGGCCAAGGCGGCAGAGGTCGGGCGCAGAATCGACGAACTGACCGCCCTGCGCGAAACGCTGCGCCATATCGCCGACTGTCCAGCCCCGTCGCATCTGGAGTGCCCAAGCTTTCGCAAGCTTCTGGCGCAGGCGGGGCCTGCTGTCGCTTGATCAGCGCGGGCGTTTGTCCAGCGCCTCACGCAGGCGGTCGCGTTCGGTGGGCAGCATCTGCACGCTATGGGCGGCATCCGGATAGGCCCCGGACTTGACCGCATCGCGGAAGCCCGCCACAGCCTTCCTGCGTTCAGCATCCAGCGCGCGGCGGATCGCGGCACCGTCGCCCCAGGATTGGGCATGGCGTGGCGGGTTATCGGTTTCGCCGCAGATGTCGTCGAAGAACAGGAAAATCACATCCCCCGCCGCCCCGGCCCCGATGGAATTGGTGACAAGCGGGGTGTGCTTGCTGAGTTCCTCCAAAGCATCGGCGGCCACGCATTCCACTTCGGCCCCATAGGCCCCGGCGTCGTACAGGCGCTGCATGTCGTCAAGGATCGCCAAGGCCTCGGCGGCGGTCTTGCCAAGGGTGCGCATGCCCCCATGCCGCGAGGCGGTAGAGGGCACCATGCCGACATGGCCTTGCACGCACAGGCCTTCCTTCGCCAGCATCTCGACCACCTCCATGCTGCGGGGGGTCAGGACAGAATCGGCGCCCTGCATCGACACCTCGATCGCGCCGCGCAGGATTTCATCCTTGGTGATGAAGCGGCCTGCGAACAGGGCGGCGGTGATGAAGGTATTCGGCGCGCCCCGGCGGACATCGGCAAACCAGTCGCTGCCAGTGATGATCAGGTCGATGCCTTGGCTGGCGATGATCCCGGCCTCTTCGGCGGTGCGGGCGGTGACCTGAGTCATCTTCCGCCCTGCGGCCTTGTTGGTAATCTTGTCGGCGACGGTCAGGTTCCGCAATTCGCTGGCGTGGCCATAGGTGTAGATGCGTTTCATCGGGCGTGGTCCTTGTGGCTTGGCCCTGCATAGCGGGCAAGCGGCAAGGCTGGCAATCGTGCCAAAAGAAAAGGCCCGCCGGATGGGCGGGCCTTTCTATTGGAATGCAACCGGGCTTATGCCTCGGCAGCAGCCTCGCGTGCCTTGTCGGCAGCGCCCTTGGCGCTGGTGTCACGGTCGACGAATTCGATGATCGCCATCGGAGCCATGTCGCCATAGCGGAACCCGGCTTTCAGGACGCGGACGTAACCGCCCTGACGGTCCTTGTAGCGCGGGCCAAGGATGGCGAACAGGCGTTCGACGTACTGGTCCTGCTTAAGCTGAGCACCAGCCTGACGGCGGGCATGCAGATCGCCGCGCTTGGCCAGCGTGATCAGCTTTTCGATGATCGGGCGCAGTTCCTTGGCTTTCGGCAGGGTGGTCTTGATCTGTTCGTGTTCGATCAGCGAGCCGGCCATGTTGGCGAACATCGCCTTGCGGTGTTCGTGGGTCCGGTTCAGCTTGCGGTAGCCGCTTGAGTGACGCATTTTCTATCTCCTAACGCGCGTTTTGCTTTGTCCGGCAGGGCCTACGTGTGGTCCCGCTCACCTTGGAGTCTTGCGACCCATGCTTTCCCCGGCTGAACCGGGCATTTTAGCGGTCGGTGGGTTGGCACCCACCCTACGTTTGCGGCGTAGGGTGGGTGAAACCCACCGTGTCTTAAAACTGGTCTTCGAAACGCTTGGCCAGGTCTTCGATGTTTTCCGGCGGCCAGCTTTCGACGTCCATACCCAGGTGCAGGCCCATGCCCGACAGCACTTCCTTGATTTCGTTCAAGGACTTGCGGCCGAAGTTCGGGGTGCGCAGCATCTCGGCTTCGGTTTTCTGGATCAGATCGCCGATGTAGACGATGTTGTCGTTCTTCAGGCAGTTCGCCGAACGGACCGACAGTTCCAGCTCGTCAACCTTCTTCAGGAGAAGCGGGTTGAATTCCAGACCGCTGTCGATTTCGCCAGCCTTGGCAGCTTCTGGTTCGTCGAAGTTGACGAAGATCGACAGTTGGTCTTGCAGGATGCGCGCGGCATAGGCCACGGCGTCATCCGGCGTCAGGCTGCCGTCGGTTTCGACGCGCATCGTCAGTTTGTCATAGTCCAGCACCTGACCTTCGCGAGTCGGGGTGACTTCGTAGCTGACTTTCTTGACCGGCGAATAGATCGCGTCGATCGGGATCAGGCCGATGGGTGCATCTTCCGGACGGTTCTTGTCCGCAGCGACATAGCCTTTGCCGGTGTTGACGGTCAGTTCCATGAACACGTCGGCGCCGTCATCCAGGTGGCAGATGACGTGGTCCTTGTTTAGAACCTCGATCCCCATGCTTTCCGAGATGTCGCCAGCGGTGACAACGCCCGGCCCCTTGGCCGAGATCGACAGGCGCTTCGGGCCTTCGACGTCCATCTTCAGGCTGACGCCCTTCAGGTTCAGGACGATGTCGGTCACGTCTTCGCGGACGCCAGCGACGCTGGAGAATTCATGCAGGACGTTGTCGATCTGCACCGAGGTGATCGCCCCGCCTTGCAGCGACGACATCAGCACGCGGCGCAGCGCGTTGCCCAGCGTCAGGCCAAAGCCGCGTTCCAGCGGTTCGGCGATGACGGTTGCCGTGCGGGCCGCATCAGCGCCCGGTTTCACGACCAGTTGTGTCGGCTTGATCAGTTCTTGCCAATTCTTATGGATCATTCTGAAGCCCCTATTCTTGTCCGCTGCCGATGTCCGTAAGCAGGCGGACGCCCGAGGATCGTAAACGACGAAAACCGGGCCGCGAGGGCGAACCCCCGCGACCCGGCAGAAATCAAAACCTTAGACGCGGCGGCGCTTCGGCGGACGGCAGCCGTTGTGGGCCAAGGGCGTCACGTCGCGGATCGAGGTGATGTTCAACCCGACAGCGGCCAGAGCGCGCAGAGCCGATTCACGACCCGAACCGGGGCCCTGAACTTCGACTTCGACGGTCTTCATGCCATGTTCCTGAGCCTTGCGGGCCGCGTCTTCAGCAGCCATCTGCGCGGCGTAGGGCGTGGATTTCCGCGAGCCTTTGAAGCCCATGGTGCCCGAGGACGACCAGGAAATCGCGTTGCCCTGAACGTCCGAGATCAGGATCTTGGTGTTGTTGAAGGAAGAGTTCACATGAACCACGCCAGCGGCGATGTTCTTGCGTTCTTTTTTCTTCGTGCGGGCGGTTTTGGTATCGCGTGCCATATCGGATGCCCCTCTTATTTCTTCTTGCCGGCAATGGCCTTAGCGGGGCCTTTGCGGGTGCGGGCGTTGGTATGGGTGCGCTGGCCGCGGACCGGAAGGCCCTTGCGGTGACGCAGGCCGCGATAGCAGCCAAGGTCCATCAGACGCTTGATGTTCATCGTGACTTCGCGGCGCAGGTCGCCTTCGACAGTCAGGTTGGCGTCGATGTATTCGCGGATCGCCAGCACTTCGCTGTCGTTCAGCTGGTTGACGCGGCGGGCGCGGTCGATGTTCAGCGCAGCGCAGATCTGTTCTGCGGTGTGCGGACCGATGCCGGTGATGTAGGTAAGCGCGATCGGAACCCGTTTCGCGGTCGGAATGTTGACGCCAGCAATACGTGCCAAACGTGTCGTCCTTCTTCGGTTGCGGTTCCGTAGTGCCAGAACCTTTTTTCACAACACCGCGCGGGGGCAGGCCCCGGCGATACGAATTCCCAAATGGGAAAGCCCGCAAGGCGATTCCACCGCGGGACGCCGTGCATTAGGGGCTTTTCCGCAGCCCGTCAAGGCCGCGAAAGGCAGAAATTCAAGCTTTGTCAAGAACCTTGGCGATCGCAACGGCAACGACCGGCATGTCGGCCATTCCGTCGATCTGCACCAGGTCGCGGGTGGCCCAGTAATAGCCGATCAGCGGCGCGGTGTTCTTGTAGTACTCACGCAGGCGCACCTCGAAGACTTCGGGCGTGTCATCCTTGCGGACGGGCTGTCCTGCGGCCTTGGCTTCTTCGGCGCGGTTCACGATCCGCCCGACCAACGCGGTATCGTCCACCACAAGCTCGATCACGGCATCCAGCTTCAGGCCCTTGCGCGCCAGAAGCTCACCCAGCGCATCGGCTTGTTTCAGTGTGCGCGGGAAGCCGTCGAAGATGAACCCGCCGTGGCCGGTGCGCCCCAGCTGTTCGTCGATCAGGCCGATCACGATTTCATCCGTCACCAGGCCGCCCGCGTCCAGCACCGCCGCGACCTTGCGGCCCATCTCGGTGCCGCTGGTGCGCGCAGCGCGCAGCATGTCGCCGGTGGAAAGCTGGATCATGCCCCGTGCTTCGACCAGTTTCGCGGCCTGCGTGCCCTTGCCTGCGCCGGGCGGCCCCAGAAGGATGATGTTCGCCATGGGATCAGCGCCGTGCCGGAGCCTTGGGCGCGGTGGACTTCTTCCGCCCGCGCAACTGCGACTTTTCGATCAGCGCTTCGTACTGGTGGGCCAGAAGATGCGACTGGATCTGCTGGATCGTATCCATCGTCACCGAAACCACGATCAGCACCGAAGTTCCGCCAAAGTAGAACGGAACACCGACGCGGCTGATCAGGATTTCCGGCAGCAGGCAGACCGCGGTCAGATAGGCGGCACCAAGGACCAGAATGCGGTTGACCACATATTCCAGGTATTCCTCGGTCTTCTTGCCGGGACGGATGCCGGGGACCGAGGCATTCTGGTTCTTCAGGTTCTCGGCCACGTCATCGACCTTGAAGCTGACGTTCAGGGTATAGAAATAGGCGAAGAACACGATCATCGCCGCCAGGAACACCAGGTGCAGCGGCTGGCCATAGCCCAGGTTTGCCGCAAGCCAGGACAGGACCGGATTGGTCGAGCCGCCCGAAAAGGTGCTGATCGTGGTCGGCAAAAGCAGCAGGGACGAGGCGAAGATCGCCGGGATCACACCCGCCGGGTTGACTTTGATCGGCAGGTGGGACGAGCCGCCCTCATAAACCTTCATGCCGACCTGACGCCGGGGATAAAGGATCGAGATCTTGCGCAGCGCACGTTCCATGAAGACCACGAAGGCGATGACCGCGACGACCATGACGATCACGCCAAGGATGACCGGGGTCGAGAAGACGCCCGTCCGGCCCTGCTCCAGAAAGCCGATCAGCGCATGCGGGATTTCCGCGACGATGCCGACGAAGATGATCAGGCTGATGCCGTTGCCGATGCCGCGGGCCGTGATCTGTTCACCCAGCCACATCAGGAACATCGTGCCGCCGACCAGCGTGATCACGCAGGAGGCGACGAAGAAGAAGCCCGGCGTATGGGCCAGATCGCCGCCCTGGATCGACATCGCAATACCGTAACCCTGGAACAGGGCCAGCGCGACGGTGCCATAGCGGGTGTATTGGTTAAGCTTCTTGCGGCCCTGTTCGCCTTCTTTGCGAAGCTGCATCCAGGGGCCGTACATCGTGCCCAGAAGCTGCACGATGATCGAGGCCGAGATATAGGGCATGATCCCCAGCGCGAAGATCCCCATCCGCTTGATGGCGCCGCCGGTGAAAAGGTTCAGCATGCCGCCGATTCCCTGACCCGCCTTTTCCATGAACTGGCGCAAGGCTTCGCCGTCGATGCCGGGGACCGGGATATAGGTGCCAAGCCGGTAGACCATCAGCAGGCCGATGGTGAAGAAGATGCGTTGGCGCAGGTCCGTCGCCTTGCCCAGCGTTCCCCAGCTGAGGTTGGCCGCCATTTGCTCTGCCGCAGATGCCATGTCTTGGATCTCTTTCAGTCAAAAGCGCCGCCAGACCGTTCTCCGGTCGGCGGCGCGGGAAAACTTCTGGAGATGTAAGCGACCTTCCAGCCGCTCACAATCCCTTTCGGCGGGCCTTATTCGGCCGCAGCCGCGACCGGTGCCAGAAGCGTGACCTTGCCGCCGGCCTTTTCGACCGCTTCGACAGCCGAGGCGGAAGCGCCCGAAACGGTCAGATTGACCTTGGTCTTGATTTCGCCCTTGGCCAGAACGCGGATACCGTCCAGCTTGTTCTTGGTCAGGCCAGCCGCGATGATCGCGTCTTCGGTGATCTCGGCCTTGGCGTCCAGCTTGCCAGCGGCGATGAACTTCTCGATCAGGCCCAGGTTGACGACGGCATAATGCAGCTTGTTCGGCTTGGTGAAGCCGCGCTTCGGCAGGCGGCGATACAGCGGCATCTGGCCGCCTTCATAGCCACCCAGGGCGACGCCCGAACGGGATTTCTGACCCTTGATACCACGGCCAGCGGTCTTGCCCTTGCCCGAGCCCGGACCACGCGCAACGCGCTTTTTCTTCTTGGCCGCGCCTTCGTT
>CAUJIP010000113.1 GCA_963205235.1 Pseudomonadota bacterium | reverse complement strand
TGTTCGTCCGCCACCCTTGCCTTCGCGTGCCCGACATTCCGCCACGCCAGCAACGAGGCATCCACTGCTTCGCCGATTAAACCGCTTTCTGCTGGCTTTCCGACACTGAATCCCTTGGGCAACTCCGTTCCGGGCACCAAGGGCTCGATATGCGTTCGGTCAAACTGAAACCCTGGTCCCGGGTCAACCTGGATCAGGATCGCAGAAATGGTTGCAGGCGCTTCAAGCGGAGGGATTGCCGAAACCTCGCGCCCGTCGACCAGGATATGGATCACCGCAGAGTAATGACCCTTGCCATAAAGTGCCGCCAGAATGCGTCCGTAATCGGCACGGGCTGCAGCCAGAAGATCCTGCGGCGCAGTTTGCCCGTCGGCCTGCATCGTATTGACAAGCGAAGCCTCTCGCACTGACTTGGCGATGGCATCGGTGGCGCCTGGAGTCAGGATGTCAAGCCGGTCAAGGGCCTGCGCCATGGGGGTGACAATCGACAGCCCGATCAGGGCAACCGAGGCCAATCCCAATGTTCGTACAAGCCGCAGTGGCATCCGGATCGACCCCTCCTTCGGGACGTCTTCGGACTATCGCAGCTTGGCAGAACGGGGGCAATCCGCACAAGGTTGGGACGGGTGACGCAGGCGACAATCCGGCATCACCACAGGTATACCCAAGTCAGGGGCCAACGTTTTCCGGGGTGCAAACGTCGGATCACACCCCGGATACTATGCACCCCGTCGTCTGCCTTACATTGGCGGCAGGATGACGCTGTCGATCACATGGATCACACCGTTTGACGCGACGATGTCAGCCGCCGAAATCACCGCGCCATTCACCTTTGGCCCGCCTTCCAGCGTGATGGTGATATCCGAACCCTGAACGGTCGGCGCGGTCATGCCCTCGGTCAGGTCAGTCGACATGACCTTGCCCGCCACGACATGATAGGTCAGCACGGCAACAAGCTTGTCCTTGTTTTCCGGCTTGAGCAGTTCTTCGACCGTGCCGGCAGGCAGGGCGGCAAAGGCTGCATCGGTCGGGGCGAACACGGTGAACGGACCTTCGCCCTTCAGCGTCTCGACCAGACCAGCGGCGGTCAAGGCTGCAGCAAGGGTGTTGAAGGACCCGGCCGCAACAGCGGAATCAACGATGTCCTTGTCCTGCGAGAAGGCAGGCATCGCAAAAGCTGCGACGGTGGTCAGGGCCAGAAAGGTTCTGCGGATCATTGGCGTTACTCCAGTCAAGGGTCTGCCGACATTGGCAGCAGGGGTAGGGGGCAACGCCAGAATCGGATCAGTGGAATTCCTGCCCCTGCGACCCTTGACCGAACGGGCGCTGGCGCTAAGCCGCAGTCGTCAGATTTTTCCAGTCAAAAAAATGTGACGCAGCACCGGACTTCGGTGAACTGTTACAAGTCGCTGGCGCAGTCGTGACGCGGTTTGTTTTGCCTTTCTGCCGATCCGGCGCATCTTTGACAAAACTGCAAAGGAGCCGAACATGCGCCGTCTTGCCTGGTCCGATGTCACACCCAAGCCACTCTGGCTGAACCGTCGACAACTGATGGCAGGGGCGACCGCGCTTGTCGCCACACCCGCTCTGGCCGAACTGAAGGCGACGCCCAGCCCCTATTCCACGGATGCGCAGCCGAACAGTCTTGAGGATATCACCGGCTATAACAACTTTTATGAATTCGGGACGGGGAAGGAAGACCCGGCTGCCTATGCGTCGGCCCTGACAGTTGACCCCTGGTCGGTCGTGATCGACGGCATGGTGGACAAGCCGGGCACCTATGACCTTGCCGATCTGGTCAAGGATCAGCCACTTGAGGAACGCATCTACCGTTTCCGCTGTGTCGAGGCCTGGTCGATGGTCGTGCCCTGGATCGGCTTCCAGCTTTCCGGTCTTCTGGACCGCGTGGGCGTGCAGCCTTCGGCCAAGTTTGTGGCCTTCGAAACGCTGCTTCGCCCGGAAGAAATGTTCGGCCAGCAAAGTCCGATCCTGGAATGGCCCTACCGTGAGGGTCTACGTCTGGACGAGGCGATGCATCCACTGACGATCCTTGCGACCGGCCTATACGGCGAGCCGATGCCGAAACAGAACGGCGCTCCGATCCGCCTGGTGGTGCCATGGAAGTACGGGTTCAAGTCGATCAAGTCGATCGTGCGGATCAGCCTGACCGACACGATGCCGCAAACGACATGGAACATGTTGCAACCATCGGAATATGGCTTCTACTCCAATGTGAACCCGCTGGTGGATCACCCGCGCTGGAGCCAGGCCTCGGAACGCCGGATCGGGGCAGGGCTGTTCGACGGGCGTCAGGACACACTGATGTTCAACGGTTATGAGGCCGAGGTGGCGTCCTTGTACCTGGGCCAGGATCTGGCGAAGGACTATTGATGGACTGGCTGAACGCGCAGGCGCGCCGGGTTCCGACTTGGGTGGTCTATCTGCTGGGGCTGGTGCCGTTGGGCCTTCTGATCTGGGGTGCGGTCTTCGGCGGCCTTGGCCCTGACCCGGTAAAGGCAATCGAACGCGGGCTGGGCGAGCGGGGGTTGCAGTTCCTGCTGGCTTCGCTGGCGATTACTCCGCTGCGGCTGCTGCGGTTGAACCTTCTGCGCTTCCGCCGCGCGCTGGGGCTGCTCTCGTTCATCTATGTGACACTGCATCTGACGGCCTGGGTCTGGCTGGACATGGGTCTGCGGTGGGACGAGATGCTCGCCGACCTGACGAAACGGCCCTTCGTGATTCTGGGGATGATCGGTTTCCTCGCGATGATTCCCCTGGCCGTAACCTCGTGGAACGGGGCGATCCGGCGCATGGGGGCGGCGGCCTGGAACCGGCTGCACAAGCTGGCCTACGTCGCGATTCTGGCCGGGGTGGTGCATCTTGTCCTGCTTTCCAAGGTATGGACGACGGAAGTGCTGGTTTATCTGGGCCTGACCCTGGCCCTATTGGCACTTCGACTGGTTCCCAAGGGTGGAATGCGTCGGCGCGTGACAGCCTGAGGCGCCCTCGAGATGCTGCAAGCGCAAGAAAGTTGCCGCAACGCCGCGTCGTTTGTGGGCTTTCTTGCGCCAACCACAAGATTTTGCGTTGTTTTCCGGTTTCTGCAAAATTTTTGCGATGATCGTGTTTTTTGCTCTTGCGGCTTCCGGACGGTCTCCGTAAATACCGCCTCACCGAAGCGGAAACGTGACGGTGACGGACGGAAGCGACGGTAAGACGAAGCGAAAGTTCGGAAAATCTGAAGGCAAGGCGCAAAGGGATACGCCAAGGAATTGGCGGATCGCACGTTTTTTGTCTGAAGATAGCTCTTTGAAAATTTGATGTAATGAAGGGATATGCGGGCGGTTTGGGCGCATCGGCGTCGTAATCGCAGCATATCGGCCTAGTAGGGGTAACCCGATGATCTAGGTGTCAGCTTCACGGTTTGTGGGTCACGTTACTTCGG
>CAUJIP010000112.1 GCA_963205235.1 Pseudomonadota bacterium | reverse complement strand
AATCCGGCTGGACGACGTGTCCTTCGCCTATGGCCGCAAGCGTGAGGATGGCAAGGGCGGGGTCAACGCGCTGTCACTGACCGTGCATCCGGGCGAAAAGATCGGCGTCGTCGGCGCATCCGGGGCCGGGAAATCGACGCTCGTGTCACTGATCCTGCGGCTTTACGACCCCGAACAGGGCCGCGTGCTGATCGACGGCATCGACCTGCGAACCGTGACGCAGGAAAGCTTGCGCCGCCAGATCGGCATGGTCACGCAGGAAACCGCCATGTTCAACCGCACCGCGCGCGAGAACATCTTGTACGGCAGCCCCGACGCGACCGAAGCGCAGGTGATCGCCGCCGCCCGCGCCGCCGAGGCGCACGATTTCATCCTGGCCATGCGCGACCACGAAGGCCGCACCGGCTATGACGCCTATCTTGGCGAACGCGGGGTCAAGCTATCGGGCGGCCAGCGCCAGCGCATCGCCCTTGCCCGTGCCTTCCTGAAGGACGCCCCGATCCTTGTGCTGGACGAAGCCACCAGCGCCTTGGACTCCGAGGTTGAAGCCAGCATCCAGACCGCCCTGAACCGGGTTATGGAAGGCAAGACAGTCCTTGCCATCGCGCACCGTCTGTCGACCATCGCCGCCATGGACCGGATCATCGTATTGGATCATGGCCGGATCGTCGAAGACGGCAACCACGCGCAGCTCTTGGCCAAGAATGGCCTTTACGCCCGCTACTGGAACCGGCAATCCGGCGGCTTCATCGGCACCGAAGACGAAATGGACGCGGCAGAGTGACGTACAGGATCGACCGGCTGGGCCATTTGGGCGACGGTGTGGCGCAAGGCCCCGACAGCCCCATCTTCGCAACCGGTGTCCTGCCGGGCGAGGAGGCTGACGGGGTTCTGACCGGCGACCGGCTGACCGATATCCGCATCGTCACCCCCTCGACCGACCGGGTCAAACCGCCCTGCCGCCATGCCCGCGCCTGCGGTGGATGCCAGCTTCAACACGCCGCCGACCCCTTTGTTGCCCGCTGGAAGCAAGAGGTCGTCCAGACCGCCCTTGCCGGTCAGGGCCTGACCGCCCCATTCAGACCCATGGTCACCTCGCCCGCGAACACTCGCCGCCGCGCCACCCTGTCGGGGCGCCGGACCAAGGGCGGCGTGCTTTTGGGCTTTCACGCCAAGGGGTCGGAAATCCTGACCCCCATCCCGGACTGCAAACTGCTGCATCCCGCCTTGATCGCCGCCTTTCCGGGGCTTGAGGCGCTCGTGGCGCTTGGCGGATCGCGCACGACCGAACTTTCGCTGATGGTCACCGTCACGCGGGGGGGCGTCGACGTGGTGGTGACCGGCGGCAAGCCGCTGGACGGCACCTTCCGCCTTGACCTGTCCCGCGTGGTCGAGGCGCATGGCTTTTCCCGCCTGACATGGGACGGCGAAACCGTGGCGCTGCGCGACCGGCCCGCACAGACCATAGGCCGCGCCACCGTGGTTCCCCCGGCAGGGGCCTTTCTGCAGGCAACGGCGGAAGGCGAAGCCGCCCTTTTGTCCGGGGTGCGCGAAGCGCTTGGCCCGCAGCGCCGGGTGGTTGACCTGTTTTCGGGCGTGGGCACCTTCACCCTGCCTTTGGCCGAGGCGATGGAGGTTCACGCCGTCGAAGGCGACGCAGCCATGATCCAGGCGCTGGATCTGGCGGCGCGGCATACACAGAACCTGCACCGGATCAGCCATGAGGCCCGCGACCTTTTCCGCCGCCCACTGGAAGCGGATGAGCTGAAGCCCTTCTCTGCCGCCGTCATCGACCCGCCCCGCGCGGGCGCCGAGGCGCAGACGGCGGCCCTTGCCCGGTCGTCCATCCCGGTCATCGCCGCCGTGTCCTGCAACCCCGTGACCTTTGCCCGCGATGCCCGAACCCTGACCCGCGCCGGATACACGCTGGACTGGGTGCAGGTCGTCGACCAGTTCCGCTGGTCCACCCATGTCGAACTTGTCGCAAGGTTCAGCCTGACCTGACGTTTCCGTGATTTTCCCGGTCGGACAGATGGCTAGGAACGCCCGGCCTTTTCCGCTATGGAACAGGAAAAGATATCCCGAGGCAGGCATGCGTTTCCTTCGACTAATGGCGATGATGGCTTTGGCGCTTGGCCTTGCGGCCTGCGGCCATTCCAAATTCCGCAGCTACAACGGCCCGGAAGTCACCCTGGTCCAGGTCGATAAATCGGACCGGAAGATGTATCTCTTCCACAACCACGATCTTCTCAAGACCTATGACATCGCGCTTGGCTTCGCGCCGGAAGGGCACAAGGAATTTGAAGGCGACGGCAAGACGCCCGAAGGTGTCTATACCATCAGCCACAAGAACCCGGATTCCAATTTCCACCTGTCGCTGCGGATTTCCTATCCGAACGACGCCGACCGCGCCCATGCCAAAGAGGCAGGCAAGGAACCCGGCGGGGATATCTTCATTCACGGCGGGCCGGTGAAACCGATTTCCCAGCGCGACTGGACCTGGGGCTGCATTTCCGTGTCCGACCGCGAAATTGAACATATCTACGCGATGATCAAACCCGGAACCCCGATCAACATCCTGCCATAAGCCGAAAAGAAGAAGGGCCCCGCAAAGGGGGCCCGGATCGCCGAAGATCAGACCAGCGGGACCTCAGGTCCCGGTCACCAAGGTCCACCAGATCTTGCCCGCCGGTTCCTGGAACCAGGAAAAACCCATGCGCATGGCCAAAGGCTCCATGATCACAAGGCGCGTATCGGGTTGGCCCATCCAGCTGGACAGAGTCTCAAGCTCGGTCTCGTAGGTTTCCGAGATCAACTCGCCCAGAAGCCGCCCGGTATACCCGGCACGCTGCACCCGCACCAACGGTGACGACCCGTCCGAGCCGAAGTGCCAAGGCCGGTTCTGCACCGACATGTCATGGGAATGCGTGGCAGCGGCGGCGGTCAGTTGCGCATCCAGGCTAAGCGGCGGCAACGACTTGGCCTGCCGCAGCGTGTTGACCGCATCAAGAAAGCGATAGGTGATGTCCTGCACATCCCCCGGCTTGATCGGATAGACCTTCGGCAAGGGCTTGCCATCCGCACCGATCGTCGGGGCCGAAGACATGCAGCCCGACAGGGCAAGGCTCAGTCCCAGGCCATTCAGAAGAAACAGGCGTCTTTCCATTCGGTCCACCGATTCATGAAGCAGATTGGCCGCAGATCGCGGCGTTCGGCCTCTCCATAGCGAAAGCGCGCGCCATGTTCAAACGGGCTTATGCCGATCGGCGGAAGCTGACGGGGGTTTGATTTGCAGCCGGCGGGAGCTTGCGCTATAGCCCGCGCAACGAGTTGACCTAGGAGTTGAAGATGGCAAACGACGTGATCAGCCGGCGCGGTCTTCTGGGCGCAGCGGTTGGCGTTGCCGGGGGCGTCGCCGGTCTGGTGGCCTTTCCGGCCCGGGCCGAAGACGGCACGACCGAATATCAGCCCGCAGTCACGGAAAGCACCCGGCACAACATTTCCAGCTTCCGGATGCTGCGCTGGGAGGACTATTTCGACAACACCCGCAATGGTGCGATCCTTGTCGATATCACCTCGCGCGCGCTGCACTACTGGTCCGAGGATCAGTCGATCTACCGGCTTTATCCAACCTCGGTTCCGATTTCCGATGAACTGACGCGGCGCGGCAAGACCGAAGTGGTCGACAAGGTGGTCAACCCGCCATGGACCCCGACCGCCGCCATGAAAGAGCGTTACCCCGACTGGCCGGACCATATCGAGGGCGGTGCCAAGGAAAACCCGCTTGGCACGCGGGCGTTGTATCTGTCGTGGCAGTATTACCGGATCCACGGCACCCACGATACCCGCAAGATCGGCCGCCGCTCGTCGAACGGCTGCATCGGGCTTTACAACGAACATGTTCAGGAACTGTACGAACTGGCCAAGGTCGGGACGCAGGTTCTGCTGATCTAGCGCCGAACCAGGAACCAGACTGCTGGAATGACGAAGGCGAGAGTTTCCTCTCGCCTTCGTCATTTTCGGACGTCTGTCGTATCAGTGCACAACTGCCTCGGCCGGACGCTCGCGGCGGCTTTGCACCACACGGTCGCCGATGATAAGACCCTCGGGCCCTGCCGTGACATGCAGCGTCGTGCCATCCAGCACTTCCCCCGCCAGCAGCATCTCGGACAGCGGGTCCTGCAACTGACGCTGGATCACCCGCTTCAGCGGCCTGGCACCAAACACCGGATCATAGCCTTCGTCGGCAAGCCAGGCCTTGGCGCTTGCCTCCAGATCAAGCGTGATCTTGCGCAAGGAAAGCCGGGCTTCCAGACGCTTCAGCTGGATTTCCACGATGCCCGACATATCGCCCCGGTTCAGCCGGTCAAAGATGATCTGTTCGTCCAGACGGTTCAGGAACTCCGGGCGGAAGTGTTGCCGCACGGCTTCCATCACCTCGGCCTTCGCCTTGCCCGCATCCGCGCCTTCCGGCAATTCGGACAAGGCCCGCGCCCCAAGGTTCGACGTCAGGATGATCAGCGTCTGCTTGAAGTCGACCGTCCGGCCCTGACCATCGGTCAGACGGCCATCGTCCAGCACCTGCAACAGCACGTTGAACACATCCGGATGCGCCTTTTCGACCTCGTCGAACAACACGACCTGATAAGGCCGCCGCCGCACCGCTTCGGTCAGCACCCCGCCTTCATCATAGCCGATATAGCCGGGGGGGGCACCGATCAGGCGGGAAACCGAATGCTTCTCCATGAACTCGGACATGTCGATACGCACCATCGCGCTGTCGTCGTCGAAAAGATAGGCCGCCAGCGCCTTGGTCAGTTCGGTCTTGCCCACACCCGTCGGGCCAAGGAACAGGAAGCTGCCAAGCGGCCGGTTTTCATCCGACAGCCCAGCGCGTGACCGCCTGACCGCACGGGACACGGCCTCCACCGCCGTTCGCTGGCCAACGACACGCTTCCCAAGCTCCTCTTCCATCTTCAGAAGCTTTTCCTTCTCGCCTTCCAGCATCTTGGTGGTCGGGATCCCGGTCCAACGCTCGACCACTTCGGCGATCTGCTCGGGGCGCACGGCTTCGGCAACCAGCGCCTCGCCTTCGCGACCCTCAGCCTCGCCCAGCTTTTTCTCCAGCTCGGGAATGCGCCCGTATTGCAGCTCGCCCGCCTTGGCAAAGTTGCCCTCGCGCTTGGCGCCTTCCAACTCGGCCCGCGCCACGTCCAGCTCTTCCTTCAGACCGCGCGCCGCATCCAGACTGGCGCGTTCGGCCTGCCATTTCGCCGTCAAGGCCGACGACTTCTGCTGCAGATCGGCCAGTTCCTTTTCCAGCTTCTCCAGCCGATCTTTGGACGCCGCGTCGTCTTCCTTCTTCAAGGCCTCGGATTCGATCTGGAACTGCAGAATCTGACGGTCCAGCGCGTCCAACTCCTCGGGCTTGGAATCCACCTCCATCCGCAACCGGCTGGCGGCTTCGTCCACCAGGTCGATCGCCTTGTCGGGCAGGAATCGGTCGGTGATATAGCGGTGCGACAGCGTTGCCGCCGCCACAAGTGCGCTGTCGGTGATCCGCACCCCGTGGTGCAGTTCGTACTTCTCCTTGATCCCGCGCAGGATGCTGATCGTATCCTCGACCGTCGGTTCAGACACGAACACCGGCTGGAACCGGCGCGCCAAAGCCGCGTCCTTTTCCACATGCTTGCGGTATTCATCCAGCGTGGTCGCGCCCACGCAATGCAGTTCCCCGCGAGCAAGCGCCGGCTTGATCAGGTTCGCCGCATCCATCGCGCCTTCGGATTTCCCCGCACCGACAAGGGTATGCATCTCGTCGATGAACAGGATGATCTCGCCCGAGGCCGCCTCGATCTCCTTCAGGATCGCCTTCAGCCGCTCCTCGAACTCGCCGCGATACTTCGCCCCGGCGATCAAGGCACCCATGTCCAGCGCCATCAGCTTCTTGTTCTTCAGGCTCTCCGGCACGTCACCGTTGACGATGCGCAGGGCGAGACCTTCCGCAATCGCGGTCTTGCCGACACCGGGTTCCCCGATCAGCACCGGGTTGTTCTTCGTCCGCCGCGAAAGAACCTGCATCGCGCGACGGATTTCCTCATCCCGCCCGATGATCGGATCAATCTTGCCGTCCCGCGCGGCCTCGGTCAGGTCGCGCGCATATTTCTTCAAGGCCTCCATCGTGTCTTCCGACGAAGCGCTGTCCGCCGTCCGACCCTTGCGAACCTCGTTGATCGCAGCATTCAACCCCTGCGCCGTCACGGCACCCGCCGTCAGCGCATCCTTGGCCCGGGTGTTGACCAAGGCCATCGCGGTCAGCAGCCGTTCGACCGGAACAAAGCTGTCCCCGGCCTTCTTGGCCACAGCTTCGGCTTCATCCAGCACGCGAACCAGCGATGGGTCAATATAGGTCTGCGCATCGCCGCCAGTGACCTTGGGCAGTTTGGCAAGCGACGCATTGACCGCCAGATTGACCTGTTCAGGCGAGCCACCCGCCTTGCGAATCAGGTTTGCAGCCAGACCCTGATCGTCATCCATCAGGGCTTTCAACAGGTGATCAGGCAGCACGCGCTGATGGGTTTCCCGCATCGCGATGGTCTGGGCGGCTTGCAAAAACCCGCGCGACCGTTCCGTGAATTTCTCCAAATTCATCGGTATTCTCCTTTGCTAAAGCACCCCAGACGCGCCGCCCGGACTTCCAGCACGAACGCAAAGGGCCTTGACCGAAATCTGGGGAGCACGCCCCCGCTTTGCAATCCCCAGCCAGCAATTTCGATCCTCGGCGAAACCCCGCTTGCAGCAGAACTGGTCCTTTCCCCGCCGATGCTGCGGGGCGGTTTCGGCGGGTTCCGCCGCCCCGGCCCTTTGCAACCCAAGATTGCCTTGCGCCGCCTGCACCAAGGCCCACATGCTTTGCCAAAGCCCCACACCCCTGCCCGAAAGCCCCGGATGACCGACAGCAAACTGCCCCTTCTGCACAAGGCCCCGGTCGAAGGGCTGACTGTGCATGTCGCCCGGTCGGGGCTGGCCATCGGTGATGTCGCCCGGCTTGAACGGCTATCGGACGGGCGGATCGGGGTCTTTGCCCAAGTGCGCAAACCCATCCTTGGCCTGATCCCGCGCCGCCGTGACGGGCTGGTCGGCCATCTTGGCCCGCTGGCCAGCGAAATCGTCTTGCCGTCGCTGGATCATGGCGACGCGCTTCGGGTGCGGATCGTCGCCCTGATCCCGGAATACCTGGCGAACGGCTATCCGCCCGAAGTGCACGTCTCGGTCTGGGGCGACCCGCGCCACCTGCGCCCGGTGCTTGCAGCGCTTGGCCTGCCGCCCGACCCCGAACCCCGCCCGCTGCCGCCGTCGCGGCTGTCAGGACTACAGGTGATCTAACTGCGCTCTTTCGGGGTCAACAGCTTCTTCGGACGGATCGCCTCGGCCGCCTTGAACAGCGAAAAGGTCTGGTTCACGTAATTCACCACCCCCGCCAGACTATCCAGATAGCTTTGCACCTCTGGCGTCCGCTCGGCCTCGACCACCTGCACGGCCCGCGATGGGTCCATCGCCTCGAACTGCACATAGAACAGCGGTTCCCCCCGGCGCAGGATCAGGTCTTTCTGCGGCTCGTGCCATTCAAAGGCCCACATCAGCGGGCGCGGCCAAAGCGAGATCGGGAACCGCCCGCCAAAGATCGTTCCGGGCAGGGGATCAGGCCGGTAATGGGCGAAAGCGGCAAGCTGGGTCATATAGACCATCTCGTCGGCGATGAAATAATAGGGCAAGTGCAACTGCACTGTCGGGCGATCCGGGAACCGCCATTCCGCTTCATTCACCAGCGTCAGCACTTCGTTCAGCTTCGACGACCTAATCGGGCTGGATGCCCCCGCCCGGTTGACAAGCACCGCCTTGCCCTTTTCGTCGCGCTGAAACCCGATGTGCAGGTCGAACGGACATTTCACCATGAAATACCGGCTTTCCAGCTGGATCACCGCAGGGCAGCGGCTGGCCGATTTGGCGTTGGTCTTGTTCGGCGGGCGGATCATCACCCGTTCCGGCGGATCGTAAAGCACCGCGCCCTTGTCGCTTGCCAAGAACCAGCCAACTGTCAGCGGCCCCGATCCCGGCCCGTCCAGCGGGCGATCATAGGTGAAATTGATCTCCATCGCCTTGTCCTTCCCTATTCCATCGCCCGACGCAGCACGCGCAGCTTGCCCGCATCGGTCTGCCGCAACCCCGCCGGGGAAAAACCCATGTCCACAAGGCCTTTGGCAACCGCCATCGACACCGAACATGACGCGTGAATCTCGGCAATGCCAAGGGCTTTCAGGTCTGGCATCAGTTCCGGCCCAACCCCCGACCCCGGCATGATCGAAATACGCCCCGCAGCTTGGGTAACCAGCGCTGCGATCTGCGCCATCCCCTCGCCCACCGTCACCGCCCCGCCCGAGGTCAGCACCCGCCGGAACCCCAGCCTTATCGCCAGTTCCAGCGCCTCGCTCCTGTCCGGCACCAGATCAAAGCAGCGGTGCAAGGTCAGATCCATCCCCGCCGCCGCGACCACCAGACGCTCCAGCACCCCGCCATCAAGCCGCCCGTCCCGAAGCGAAGCCCCCAGTACCACCCCCGCCAACCCCGCCGCACGGGCTGCGGCAATCTCGGTCTCCATCACCCCGACGTCGGCTTCGGACCACTGGAAATCCCCCGCCCTTGGCCGGATCATCGCCATGACCGGCACCGGTGAAGCCGCCGCCAAACCCATCAACCCCGCCGAAGGGGTCAGCCCGCCCAGTGCCAACGCCGCGCAAAGCTCGATCCGGTCGGCCCCGCCCGCAATCGCCGTGGCCAGCCCTTCGGCAGTGTCGACACAAACCTCCAGCCTCATCCCCATTCGGCTGCCCCAGCCACCGCCGCCCCAAGCAGCCCCGCATCCGCCCCGCATTCCGCAGGCACCGCAAGCGCCGCACTGGTTGACCGCAAGACGCCTGCCCGCAACGCCGCATCAAGATAGGCAACCAACCCCGGCGCGCGGCTTAGCCCGCCTCCCACCGGCACCACCCCGGCCCCGACGACGTTCAGGACCATCGCCAATGGCCCTGCGACCAAATCGCGCCACAGCGCCATCGTCGCCACGGCGGTCGCCTCGCCCGCTTGCCAGCCGGTTACGATGTCTTCCGACCGCAGCACCACACCGCACCGCGCCTTGTGCAACCGCTCCAACCCGCGCGCACCGCCCAAGGTGTCAATGCAGCCCACCTGACCGCAGCCGCAGGTAAAGGCATACTCCCCCCTGATCACCGGCCCATGCCCCCATTCCCCGGCATAGCCGCCCTCACCGGTCACGACCTTCCCCCCGATGACCAGCCCGCCCCCGACGCCCGACCCAAGGATCACGCCAAACACCGTGCGATGCCCGCGCCCCGCGCCCATCCGTGCCTCGGCCAGCGAAAAGCAGTCGGCGTCATTCAGGACCAGCACCGGCAACCCGACCCTGTCTTGCAGCGCAGGCCCCAGCGCCAGCCCGTCAATCGCCGGAATGTTCGCGACCTTGCCAATCCCCGTTGCCGGATCGACCACCCCGGCAATCGAGATCGCAATGCCCCGCAACGCCTTGCCTTCGGCAAAATCGGCGATGGCCTGCAGAAACCCCGCCTGATCGGCCGCAGGCGTCGCAACCTCGCCCAGCGCCTGCAACGCCGCCCCATCCCAAAGTGCCGCCCGTATCCGGCTGCCGCCGATGTCAAATGCCAGGATCATGTCGCCCTCCGTCAGGAAGTCTTGACAGGGGACGCCCCCATCGTCAAACCGCGCCGAACCTTGAACGGAGCCCGCCATGCCTGCCGATGACCGCCTGATCGTGGCACTGGACGTGCCGAATGTGGTGCAGGGCTTCGACCTGGTGGCCCGGATCGGCGACGCCGCCAGCTTTTACAAGATCGGCCTTGGCATGCTGACCGGGGGCGGTCTGGCGCTGGCCAATGAGCTGAAGCACGAACAGGGAAAGCGCATCTTCCTGGACATGAAGCTGTTCGATATCGGCGCGACGATCGAGGCTGCCGTTCGCGGCCTGTCCCAATACGACCTTGATTTCCTGACCGTCCATGGCGACCCCCAGGTCGTGGCCGCCGCCGCCACTGGCAAAGGGGCCACCAACCTCAAGATCCTTGCCGTCACCGTCCTCACCTCGCTTGACCGCGCCGATCTGGACGCCAACCTGATCAAGCCCGGTGATATCCACGACATCACCCTTGAACGCGCCTCCCGAGCCCTGATGGCCGGGGCCGATGGCGTGATCGCCAGCCCGCAAGAGGCGGCGATGATCCGCGCCCTGCCCGAAGCGCGCGGCAAGCTGATCGTCACCCCCGGCGTCCGCCCTGCCGGGGCCGCAACGGGTGACCAGAAACGCATTGCAACCCCCTATCAGGCCATTGCCGACGGGGCGGATCACATCGTCGTCGGTCGCCCGATCTGGCAGGCCAAAGACCCCGCCGCCGCCGCGCGCGCAGTGGTGGCCGAACTGCCTGCCGGCTTGGGGAACTGAACAGTCGCCATGCGCTTCCCGCTGCGCCAAAATTCTTGAGTAAGAATTTCGCCAAATTCCTTTCTTAAGGAATTTGTTCGTGATCGCGGTAGCCGCATCGGCCCAAGTTGACCCGCTCCGCAAAACGTGAAGCCGGTTTGAGACGGGAACGGCCCCGCGCCAGCGTCAGTTGCATTGATTTTCTTGCAATCTTCGCGAAAGTTACCGGCGCGACTTGGTGTTGCCCCGGAACCGGCTCATGTCTTTGTCCTTGCGCCTTCTTGCTCTGCTCGTGGCCGCCCCGACTTTTGCGCAAACTCTAGACGACCGCCACCTGTCGATCCTTCCAACTGACGCCGACACCCGCGCAGCCCTTGTCGCAAGCCTGCTGCCCCCTGACGACCCTGACCGCCTTGCCGCCGCCGAATCTCTGCCCGGCGGAACCTTGACGGTTCCCTTCACCACCAAGGACGACGCCTTCTCGCAACCCTCCGCCGGTCTGACCGAAGACCGCTTGCACAGCTTCAACCGGGGCAACGGCCTGTTCCGCAAACTCTGGATCGCCGCCCCGTCCGAAATCCCGGCCTCGGACGGTCTCGGCCCGGTCTACAACGCCCGCTCCTGTCAGGCCTGCCACCTGAAGGACGGTCGCGGCCATGCGCCCGAAGGACCAACGGATGACAGCATCTCGATGGTCCTGCGCCTGTCGCGCCCCGGCGGGGACACACCCGAAGGTATCACCGAATGGATCGCGACCCAGCCTGATCCGATCAATGGCGGCCAGCTTCAGGATTTCGCCGCACCGGGCCAGATGGCCGAAGGACGGCTTTCGATCACCTACACCGGAACCCCCGTGACCCTTGCCGACAGCACCACCGTTTCCTTGCGGGCGCCAAGCTATGCCCTTGCCGATCCCGCCTTTGGCCCCCCCGCCGATGACCTGCAGATGTCGCCCCGCATCGCACCCCAAATGATCGGGCTTGGCCTGTTGGAGGCGATCCCCGCCGCCGATATCCTCGCACTGGCCGACCCGGATGACAGCAATCACGACGGCATTTCCGGCCGCCCGCAAATCGTGCCTTCGGTTGCATACGGCGTGCCGATGCTGGGGCGCTTTGGCCTCAAGGCCGGGGCCGCGACGATCCGGGACCAGACCGCCGCCGCATTGTCGATGGACATGGGCCTGTCAAACCCGCTGTACCCCGACCCTTGGGGCGACTGCACCGATCGGCAAACCGCCTGCCGCACCGCGCCGCATGGTCAGGGCGGTGACGGGCTGGAGGTTGACGACGAACGGCTGGACATGTTGACCTTCTATGCCCGTAATCTTGGCGTTCCCGCCCGTCGCGGCGCGGATGACACCACGGTTCTGCAGGGCAAGGTCCTCTTCACCGCCACCGGCTGCGCAGCCTGTCATCAACCAAGCTTCGTCACCCTGTCGCTGACCGACCAGCCAGAACAAAGCGCGCAGGCGATCTGGCCCTATACCGACCTTTTGCTGCACGACATGGGTCCGAGCCTTGCCGACAACCGCCCCGAAGGCCGCGCCTCGGGCAGCGAATGGCGCACGCCGCCGCTTTGGGGGGTCGGGCTGACCGAAACCGTCTCGGGTCACACCCAATTCCTGCACGATGGCCGGGCGCGCAACCTGCTTGAGGCGATCCTCTGGCATGGGGGCGAAGCCCAGGCGCAACGCGATGCCGTCGCCGCCATGACGACCGAAGACAGGGCAGCGCTTTTGGCCTTTGTCGGCAGCCTCTAGCCCGACCTCAGCCGACGGGAAGCCCCAATCCCGCCAGCGCCCGGTCCAGCGGACCCCAATCCGCAATCTCCAGCCGCACGACCAACACCAGAACCTTGGCCCGCCAGACCGGCGGCAGCCGCGCCGCGTCCTTTTCCGTGGTCACAAGCTCGGCCCCCAGCGCCTGCGCGTCCGCCTCCAGCCGCCGCAACAAAGTCTCGGACAGGGGCGCGTGATCGGCCAGCGCCTCGGCGCGCAGGATATCGGCCCCCTGATCGCGCAAGGTGGCAAAGAACCGGGCCGGATCGGCAATCCCCGCAAAGGCCAGCACCCGCGTCCCCTGCCAATCCATGCCCGTCGCCAGGGGGGAAAGCGCACCGCGCAGGACCGGCACTTTGATTCCATCGCCCCATTCCGCCTGAAACGACGCCTGCGCCAAATCGCCACCAATCGCCAGCACCATGTCGGCGCGAGAAAGCCCCACCGCCACAGGTTCCCGCAATGGCCCCGCCGGGATCATCCGCCCATTGCCGAACCCCCGCGCTGCATCGACAACGACCAAGGACAGCGCAGGCTTGACCGCCGGGTTCTGGAACCCGTCATCCATCAGGATCACCTGCGCCCCGGCCGCCTCGGCCGCCTTCACCCCTGCCGCCCGGTCCCGCGCCACCCAGACCGGCAGCATCGACGATAAAAGCAGCGGCTCATCCCCAACCTCGGCCGCCGTATGCCTGCGCTCCTCCACCCGCACCGGCCCGACAAGCGATCCGCCATAGCCCCGGCTGACCACATGCACCGTCATCCCCCGCGCCGTCAGCCTTTGTCCCACGGCGATCACGGTGGGCGTTTTCCCGGCCCCGCCCGCCCCCAGATTGCCGATGCAGATCACCGGCACACCGGCACGATAGCCGGGCCGCCGCAGCCGCCGCGCTGTCGCCAGCCCATAGATCCAGCCCAGCGGCGTCAACAGCCGCGCGATCAGACCGGGCCGGTTGCGCGGCGTGAACCAGAACCCCGGCGTCCGCATCAGTCGCCCCCGTCCATCAGCGCGCGAATGCGGTCCAGCACCAGCTCGGTCACCTCGGCCCCGTCGCTGGCCACGGCCCAGGCCGATTGCGCCAGCCGCGCCGCCCGGTCGGGGGCCAAAAGCTCGCCCAGCGCATCCGAGAGGTCTGACACCGATGCCACCGCCCGCGTCGCCCGGGCCGCACCCAACCGGCCAAAGACCGGACCAAAGCGCCCGGTCTTCGGGCCATGGATGATCGCCGACCCCAACGCCGCCGCCTCCATCGGGTCGCGGGTCGGACCGGGACCGGTCAGACTGCCGCCAAGGAACGTGACCGGGGCCAGCCGATACCACAGCCCGTAGTCCGCCGGGTTGTCGACCACGAAAATCTCGACCGCCGGATCAGGCTCTTCTTCGCGCGCACGCTGGGCCACGACCCAGCCGTCGGTTTCCTCCAGCCGGCGGGCGCGGTCGGCAGCCTGTGCCGGATCATCCGGTGCAAGGATCAACAGCAACCGGTGCGAATGCTGCAACGCCACCCGATGCGCCCGCAGGACCACGGCTTCCTCGGCGGCAGGCAGACCCGCCGCAAACCAGACCGGACGCGCCGCCAGAAGATCGGCCAGCGTCGCGCGTTCACGTTCAAGGCAGGGCAAGACGACGCTTTCCTCCTCGGTCCGGCCCGTCACCGCCACCGCCGACAACGGAGCGCCCGCCTTGCGGAACAGCTTCGCCCCCGCTTCGTCAACCGCCAGAATCTGCTTGAACGCCGAAAGGGCCGACCGCATCAATCCCGGATACCAGCCATCCCGGTCCCGCAGAAACCGCGGACCGCGCGCATTGACCATCAGCAGCGGGATCTTCCGCTCGGCCACCTGATGCAGCAAAGCCGGGCGCAACTCGCCATCCGAAAACACGCCGATCTCTGGCCGCCAATAGTCCAGAAACCCCTTGGCATCGGCAGGCGTCTCGCCCGGAGGTGGCTGCAGGATCACGCCGGCCCGTCCGACCAACGGTTGCGGACAGGTCATCATGACCGCCACGCCGTCATCCTCGATCAACCGCCGGGCAAGCGCGAACATCGGGCCGGACAGTGCCTCGCTTGGAACATGCAACCACGCCAGCGGCCCAGCCGGACGCAGCGGACGTTCAGCCTCGTTTCCCGCCTCGCGGCGCTGTCCAAGGTTGTAAAGCTTCAGACCAATCGAGGCGACCATCGATCAGCCGTTGAACGCCTCGGTCGCGGACCCGGCCTTCGCCTCATCGCGCAGCCGGTACAGATGGGCGATGAAATAGCGGGTGTGGGCATTGTCCACCGTCCGCTGCGCGCTGGACTTCCAGGCGGCAAAGGCTGACTCGTAGTCGGGGAATATCCCGACGACATCAAGCTGCGACACGTCCCGAAAGACGTTGGACTGGGGGTCAACAAGCTCTCCCCCGAAAACAAGATGCAAACGCTGCGCCATCGCGGCCCCCTTCGAACTGAACGGCGCGACCCTATCTGCTTCGGCCCGCATACGGAAGATGGCGGCGAATCCCCAGGGTCGGGTTATCCGCCACTTGCGAAATGGGGCCAGAGAGGCAACATTGAACAGGCGCCTTCATGCGCTGGTTTCAAACAAGGGGGTTTGTCATGGGACTGGACGGTCTTTTGGGCGCATCGGGCGTCTATCTTGCGATTGCACTCTTTATCCTCATCAGCCTTTACCTTGGCGTGCGCGTCGTACCGCAGTCGGAAAAGCATGTGGTCGAACGCTTTGGCCAGCTTCGTTCGGTGCTTGGGCCGGGCTTGAACTTCGTCGTCCCCTTCCTTGACCGCATCGCGCACAAGGTCTCGGTGCTGGAACGCCAGCTTCCGAATGCCAGCCAGGATGCCATCACCGCCGACAACGCGCTGGTCAAGGTCGAAACCTCGGTCTTCTACCGCGTGACCGAACCGGAAAAGACCGTCTACCGGATCCGCGATGTCGACGGCGCGATTGCCACCACCGTCGCCGGGATCGTCCGGTCCGAAATCGGCAAGCTCGAACTGGACCAGGTCCAGTCGAACCGCGCCCAGCTGATCGAACGGGTCCGCGAACAGGTTTCGGCCATGGTTGATGACTGGGGCGTCGAAGTGACGCGCGCCGAAATCCTGGACGTGAATCTGGACGAGGCGACCCGCGCCGCGATGATGCAGCAGCTGAACGCCGAACGCGCCCGCCGCGCCCAGGTGATGGAGGCCGAGGGCAAGAAACGCTCGGTCGAACTTGCCGCCGACGCCGATCTTTACGCCGCCGAACAGCAGGCCAAGGCCCGCCGGGTGACCGCCGACGCCGAAGCCTATGCCACCGGCGTCATCTCGGTCGCGATCAAGGAAAACGGGCTTGAAGCCGCGCAGTTCCAGGTTGCCCTGAAACAGGTCGAGGCGCTGCAATCCATTGCATCGGGCGATGGCAAGCAGACGATCCTTGTGCCCGCCAATGCGCTTGAGGCGTTCGGGGATGCGTTCAAGATGCTGAAGGGGCGCAGCTAAGATGCTTGACCAGCTGATCGGCACCTGGTGGGCCTGGGTCATTCTGGGCTTCATTCTGGGAATTCTTGAAGTCGCCCTTCCCGGCTTCATCTTCCTTGGCTTTGCCGTTGGGGCCATCCTGACCGGGGTCATTGTCGGCCTTGGCATCACCGCCGGGGCAACGGCTCTGCTCCTGATCTTTGCCATCACTTCGGTGGTGTCCTGGGTCGTGCTGCGGCGTCTGGTGGGCGTCCGGCACGGTCAGGTCAAGATCTGGGACCGCGACATCAACGACAGCCCTTGAGGGTTACAAGTGGATTTCGTCGGGGCCAAGGCCGCCTTCTTCTGCGGGTCCACGGTCCTGACCTATCTGCGTGACGATCTGCCCGGCCTTGGCTGGGCGGATCACTGGGATCTTCCCGGCGGCGGACGCGAAGGCGACGAAAACCCCGCAACCTGCCTTCTGCGCGAGCTGGACGAAGAATTCGGCCTGCGCCTGCCCCCCGACCGGCTGATCTGGCAGCGCGTCTTCCCCTCGATGGCAAACCCCGCGCGCCCTTCGGTATTCTTCGCAGGCCACCTGACCCGCGCCGAAATCACCGCGATCCGCTTTGGCGACGAAGGTCAGGGCTGGGAGATGATGCCCATCCCCCGCTTCCTGTCCCACCCCCGCGCCGTGCCCGAACTTCAGCGCCGCACCGGGATTGCCTGGGCGGACTTGGCCGCGAAATGACCGCGACAGGGTTTTCCAACCACCCTGAAAATGGTTCCCTGCGGCATGCGTGAATCAGACCTTTACCCCGCCCTGAAAGCCTTCCTCGAAACTCAGGGCTATGTCGTCAAGGCCGAGGTCGGGGCCTGCGATATCCTTGCCATCCGGGGCGATGATCCCCCGATCGTTGTCGAGATGAAGCTGACCTTCTCGCTTGCGCTGGTCATGCAGGGCATCGCGCGGCAGTCGCTGTTCGACCATGTCTATCTGGCGGTTCCCGTGTCGGGCGAAAAGGGCTGGAAACTTCGCTACCGCGACATCATCGCCCTTTGCCGCCGTCTGGGTCTTGGGCTTCTGGCCGTCAAGGCCGACACGGTCGAGCCGCATCTTGACCCCGCCCCCTATGCCCCGCGCAAGAACACGACCCGCGCCACGGCGCTGCTGAAGGAATTCCACCGCCGCGTGGGCGACCCGAACCGGGGCGGCACCACCGGGGTCAAACGGATGACCGCCTATCGCCAGGACGCGCTGCGCTGCGGGGCCGGTCTCTGGGACGGGCCGCTGAAAGCCGCCGTCCTTGCCAAGGCAACCGGCGTCCCCCGCGCCGCCACGATCCTGCGCGATGACCATTACGGCTGGTTCCAACGGGTCGAGCGCGGCATCTATGCCCTGACCGACAAGGGTCGGGCCGAGGTTGCCACCGCTACAAGCGACCTTGCCGCGCTGGACCTGACCCTAAGCTGACCGCAACTAGCGCGGCGTCGGTTCCCCTGCAAAAAGCCACCGCCCCAGAACCGCCGCAACCAGCGCCCCGGCGACTTGCGCGACCAGATAGGGAGCCAAGTCGTCGATCCTGATCCCCGCCCCCGTCCCGGTCAGCGTCCGGGCAAAGGTCATCGCCGGATTGGCAAAGGATGTGGAGGACGTGAACCAGTACCCCGCCGCGATATAGGCCCCGACCAACGCCGGAACCGGCCCCTTGGCCGCGATCCCGCCCAGGATCACCAGAACCAGCCCGAATGTCGCAACCCCTTCCGACAGCCACAGCCGCGGCGCGTCCCGCACGATCCCCGACCATTCCAGCCAGGCCATCCCGAACATCAGATGTGCCAGCACCGCCCCGGCGACAGCACCAAGGGCTTGCGCCACCAGATAGGCCCCCGCCGCGCCGGTCGGAATCTCGCCCCGCATCAGGAAAACCAGCGTCACCGCCGGGTTCATATGCGCCCCCGACACCGGCCCCAACACGGTGATCAGCACGAACAGGGCCAGCCCCGTCGACAGGGACGACACCAAAAGCCCCAGCGCGGCATCCTCGGTCAGCGCTGCTCCCATCGCCGCCGACCCGAAGACAACCGCCGTCAACAGGGCCGTGCCCAGCCCCTCGGCCACCAGCCGTCTTGCAGATGTCATGCGCGGTCTTCCCCGATGCTTTTCAGCCGCGACTGAAGCGCGATCTTGTCCAGACTGGCAAGGGGCAAGGCGGTAAAGGCCTGAATGCGCCGGGTCAGGGCGCGGAAGGTCTCGGCAAAGGCCAGCGCCTTTTGCGCATCCGACCCTTCCACCGCCGCCGGGTCCGGCAATCCCCAATGCGCCGTCATCGGCGCGCCGGGCCAATAGGGGCATTCCTCTGCCGCCGCCGAATCGCAAACGGTAAAGACGAAATCCATCTTCGGCGCGCCCTCGCCTTCAAACTCATCCCAGCTTTTCGACCGGGCAAAGCCGGTGTCGATCCCCTCGCGCCGCAACAGGTCGAGCGCAAACGGATTGGGCGCACCCGTAGGACGCGACCCGGCGGAATAGCCCCGGAACCGCCCAGCGCCAATCTGGTTCATCACCGCCTCGGCAAGGATAGACCGGGCCGAATTGCCGGTGCACAGGAACAGGACGTTGTAGACGCGATCAGACATGGCAGACCTCAGCAAGCACAGGCGATCCCGGCCAGGACCGGGGCGCAAAGTTCGGGGGAACCGCCGCAACAGTCCTGCAAAAGCCAGCCGGTCAGGTCCGCAAGTCCAGCCCGATGGACCGAGAAGTGCAGAAAGCGCCCTTCACGGCGCGCCCGGATCAGACCAGCCTCCTGCAAGACCGCAAGATGCGACGACAGGGTGGAAGGCGGCAGCGACAACTGCCCGGAAATCATGCCTGCCGCCAGACCCTCTGACCCGACCGGCACCAGAAGGCGAAAGACGGCCAGCCGCGTCGGATGACCAAGCGCTTCGAACGCGCGGGAGGCATACGTAATTTCCATGATTCGGGAAATATCGAAATGATGTAACAGGAATGCGACAGGCTGCGGCGGGGCACGGGCACCCTCCAGAAGGCAAGACGAAAGGAAGACAAAAGGAAGACGCTTTCTTGCCCCCCGTGTCGGCCTTTTCTCACACCGCCAAGGCCGTCGTCCGAACCACCGTCCGCAGCGCAAACGAGGTCTGCATCTGCCGCACCCCCGGCAGGCGCGAAAGGTGCTGTCGGTGGATGCGGGCAAAGTCTTCGGTATCCTCGGCCATCAGCTTCAGCAGGTAATCCGCCGTCCCCGCCATCAGGTGGCATTCCAGAAGGTCCGGCAGTTTCGCCACCTCGCGCTCAAAGGCATCCAGCAGGTCTTCTGCCTGACTTTGCAGGGTAATTTCCACGAACACCGTCGCCATCCGCCCGATCCTGCGGGCATCCAGCAGGGCGACATAGCCCGCGATGAACCCCTCTTCCTCAAGCCGCTGCACCCGCCGGTGACAGGCGGACGGCGACAGGTTCACCACCTCGGACAGTTCGGCATTGGTGATCCGCCCCTGCCGTTGCAGAACAGCCAGGATGCGACGGTCTGTTGCGTCAAGTTCCGTAGCCATGGTGGAATCTTCGTCATTTGTGCGATTTATTCGAAGAAACTACGACAAACTTTGCCTGATGCCAATCAGATTTCAAAGCATTTCCGTAGGAACCCGGCAGACTTGCCCGATATGGGATTGGCCCCCAATTTGGAGAGAGACATGAAGATCGGTTGCCCGAAAGAGATCAAGCCGCAGGAATTCCGCGTCGGGATGACCCCTGATGCCGTCCGCGAGGCCGTTAACCATGGCCATTCGGTTGTGGTCGAAACCTTGGCCGGCATGGGTGCTGGCTTTGCCGATGCCGACTATGTCGCCGCCGGTGCCAAGATCCTTGCGACGGCTGAGGAAGTCTTTGCTCAGGCCGATATGATCGTGAAGGTCAAGGAACCTCAGGCCGTGGAACGCAAGCGTCTGCGCGAAGGCCAGATTCTCTTTACCTATCTGCACCTTGCGCCCGATCCGGAGCAGACCAAGGACCTTCTCGCCAGCGGCGCGACCTGCATCGCCTATGAAACCGTGACCGATGATCGTGGCGGCCTGCCGCTCCTCGCCCCGATGTCCGAAGTCGCCGGTCGCCTTGCCCCGCAAGTCGGTGCCTGGACCCTGCAAAAGGCCAATGGCGGCCGTGGCGTGCTTCTGGGCGGCGTCCCGGGCGTGCTGCCTGCCAAGGTTCTGGTCATCGGCGGCGGCGTTGTCGGCACCCATGCCGCCAAGATCGCCTCGGGCATGGGCGCGGATGTCACGGTCATCGACCGTTCCGTGAACCGCCTGCGCTATCTGGACGACGTGTTCGGCGGCCAGTTCAAGAACGCCTATGCCTCGGCTGGCAACACCATCGCGCTGGCCCGCGAAGCCGACATGATCATCGGCGCGGTCCTGATCCCCGGCGCGGCTGCACCGAAGCTGATCTCCAAGGCCCAGCTCAAAGAGCTGAAGCCCGGTGCGGCACTGGTTGACGTCGCCATCGACCAGGGCGGCTGCTTCGAGACCAGCCACGCCACCACCCACCAGGACCCGATCTACGAAGTCGACGGGATCATGCACTATTGCGTGGCCAACATGCCGGGCGCCGTCGCCCGCACCTCGACCCAGGCGCTTGGCAACGCGACCATGCCCTTCATGCTGGCGCTGGCCAACAAGGGCTGGAAGAAGGCCTGCGCCGACGACAAGCACCTGCTGAACGGTCTGAACGTCCATGCTGGCAAGCTGACCTATGCCGCCGTGGGCGAGGCGCTTGGCCTGCCCTACATCTCGGGTGCCGAAGCGCTGGCGATGTAATTTTCGCGACGGAAACGCCGCAACACAGCGTATATGGGGCACCAGCAACAGGTGCCCCATGTCATTTCTAGGTTACAAACCTTCGACCCTGATCCTGTGGATCGTCCTTGCCCTGCCCGCCGTCACCATGATCGGGCCCTTGTTCGGCGATGATGCCCAGGCATTTCACCGCCTTCTGCATCCGACCGGCGAATTCGCCGCCCGCTTCATGATCATCGGCATGATGGCCTCCGGCCTGATGCTGCTGTTCCGGGGGCAAAGCTGGCCGCGCTGGCTGCTGCATCACCGCCGGGACCTCGAGGTCGCGGCCTTCGTCTATGCCGCGCTGCATACGGTCGTCTATGTGATCGACCGGGGCACGCTGGACCGGATCATCGAGGCCCTGCCCCACACCGACATCTGGACCGGCTGGCTTGCCATGCTGATCTTCGTGCCTTTGGCGATCACCTCGAACAATGCCAGCCAGCGCTGGCTGCATGCGGGGTGGAAGCTGCTGCAACGCGCCGCCTATCCCGCTGCCGTGCTGGTGCTGATCCACTGGGCCGCGCTGCACAACTGGGGCAGCTGGCCCCCTGCCGCCGTCCACTTTGGCCCGCTGATCGCGCTTTGGGCCTATCGCGCCTGGTATTGGTACCTGCGCCCGCGCACCCCGGCAGCGGCCTGAAACGGAACCGGCCCGCAATCGCCTTGCGGGCCGGTCCTTTGATCACTTGGCCTTCAAGGCAGCCAGGATTTCTTTCAGAAGATCGTTGTCCGACGGACCCGCCGGGGGGGCCTCTTCCTTCTTCGGCATCATCTTGTTGACGCCCTTGACGATCAGGAACACGACCCAGGCGATGATCACGAACTTGATGACCGCGTTCAGGAAGTTGCCGATCCCGAAATAGGCGTCGCCAATCGAGAATCCGACCGACGAAAAGTCGATCCCGCCGATGATCATCCCGATCAGGGGGTTGATCAGGTTATCGACCAACCCGCTGACAATCGCCGTGAAGGCTGACCCGATCACCACCCCGACCGCAAGGTCAAGCACATTGCCCCGCGCGATGAACGCCTTGAATTCGTTAAACATGATACAGTCCCTCTCTGCCCCGCCCTAGCCGGCGGGAGTTGTTCCGGCCCTCAGCGACCTGGCAAGAGTATGGCACAGCCAAAACCCATGCGAAGGGGGAATTTTCGGGGGCGAAGGTGGTCGGCAGCGATGAGTCCGCGTTGGATGAGGCGCTTGGTGATCCACGCCGTCAAGCTAAACCGGGAAGACCCTCACCGCTTCCCCTTTGGACGCCGCAGTTTCCAGATCAGCGACCCAAGCGCGGCGCCGACAAGGAAGCTGGCAACCCACATGATGCCCTCATGGGTCATGTAGCCGAAGGCCGAGCCAACCCTGCCCGCCCCCGGACTCACCTGCAGGAAGAACAGCACGAAGACCCCGGCCAGCGCCGGGATCGCTGCGAAAAGCACGCCCCTGTTTGGCCCCCAGCGCAGGCAGAACACCAGCGCGACCAAGAGGGGCCAGATGAAATCAGCCGTGAAAACCAATGGATTGTGCAGCACCGAGCCCATTACTTTTTCCCCTCCAGATACCTTCTCTTCGCCTCCTCCGTCCGACCGAAATCCCGCACCATCGCCTCGATGGCCGCCTCATCCGACTTGTCGGCATAGCGGAATTCGCTGTCCGCATAGCGGTTGATCTCCTGGATCACCATTTCGACCGTGATCGGGGTCATCAGGCCTTTGATCATCGCCAGCTTCTCGTCATATCCCTTGAACAGGAACACATCCGGCTTTTCCATCCATTCATCCGGCAGTTCAAAGTCCATCGCCCGGACCTTGACCGCATCGGTGATGTTCTTGATCGCGCGGCCCGTGAAGCGGTCATCGGCCTGTTGGATCGCCTTGAGATAGGCCCCCAGCTTGGCCAGCGTGTCCAGCGTGCCGATCTCGCCCGACACCTTGTCCCAGACCTTCAGAAGCCCGTCTTCATGCGGCTTCGAATAGCCCTCGAAGCTGGCGGTCACGGCCTTCCTGATCTCTTGCGCGGCGAAAAGCTGATGGTCCCCCACCGGGATCGCATGGTTCTTTCCCAGAAGAAGCGAGAGGATGTCGATGTAATCCTCGCGGCTTTGCGGCCCGTCGACCAGAAACCGCGCCCCGGCGCGTTGGCGGAGCGCGTCGTCCACGTTCTCGGGGTAGTTCGAGAACATCCCGAACGTGCAGTTCCCCCGCACCACCGTCCCCGCCCCGGCGAAAGCACCCATGAAGACCGCCGTCACCTCCTGCTGACCGGCCGAGGACTGCCGGTCGCCCCGCTTGCCCGCCACCTGATCGATGTCGTCGATGGTGCCGAAGCCGATCACCGAGGGGTCCAGCACCGCATCAATAAAAGCCTTCGCGTTCTGACCCGACTTCCCCTGATAGCTGTCGATCTGGTCGATGGAAAAGTTCTGATACCGGAACGGATACCCCGCCACCTTGCAGTAATCGTTGAGCAACCCCGCCATCATCTGGATCAGCGTGGTCTTCCCCGTCCCCGGCTTCCCGTCCCCCATGAAGGTGAAGATGAACCCGCCCAGTTCCGCAAACGGGTTGAGGCGGCGTTCGAAGTCATAGGCCATCAGCATCTTCGACAGCCGCAGCGACTGATACTTGGCGATGTGGTTCCCCACCACCTCATGCGGCGCTTTGAAGGCCATGGCGATCATGCCACCCTTCGCCGCCTTCGCAGGCTTGAACCCCGCGATGGTCAACTGATCCGCTTCAACCTTCCAGCTACCACCGGTAAAGACAGAAACCCGAACGCCATTCTCCGCCCGGATCTGCACCTTCTTCATCAACGCTTCGGCGAAGGCAGACACCACCGCCACCAGCTTCGCCTCATCCGTCGCCAGCGCGCCGATGTCCTGATCCAGCTCCCACAACGCCCCCTGCAAGGCCAGAGGAGCGTTGTCGGTCAGCACCTCCTCCACCTCGCCCAGTTCCACCGTCCCCGGCCCCACATGCGGCGCGATGAGATAGGCCAGCGCATTGGCAAAGGTGAACAAAACCACCAGCGCCTCACCCTGCAGCAGTTCGCCGAATTCCAACCGTTTGGGTTCTGGCACCCGCCCCTCAAGGTTCGCCTTCTTCAACTCGGCCAAGCCGGACTGCGCCGAAAACGTCTCGCCCATCGCCAGCGCAATCGCGAGCGACCGCCGCAGCGCAGTCAGCACCGCCGCCTGCACCGGGGTCACCAGCCCGTCGCCCAGAGCCTCCACCCTCTCGCTAAGCCGCACCCCGCCGGGCCGCGCCGTCGACCGCGACGCCATCCCCGGCACGGTCGAGCGGAACGTCGGCCGCACCCCTACGCCGGGCGACCGCTCCGCCACCGGCGCCGTCATCAAAGCCTTCGCCAACCGCGGCGCATGATCGAAGCCAAGGACCATCCCGAGCGCCGCCTCATACTGCGCCCGGATCACCTCTTCCTTCAGCTCCATCGTGTCGCGCGTGGTCATGAAACCCTCATTTTCTGTCTGAAGATATCCCGGGGTCCGGGGCAGCGCCCCGGGGTGCCCGTAAATCACAACGTCGGAATCAACCGCCCCCCGGCCCCCACGACGAACTTCCGCAACCCCTGCAAGCCCCTCGGGTTCTGTTCGACCAGCACCTGATAGGGCTTTTCGGGCAGGATGATCATCCGGTCCTGCCGCGTCGCCCCCAGTTCGGCCCCCGCCACCGGGTCCAGCTTGTAGACCTGCCGCATGGCGGTCGAGAACCAGCCGTCCTTCACCTCTTCCTCACGGTCGCTGACCAGATCTTCCACCGTCCAGACCAGCGCCCAATCCTCGCCTTCGGGGGCCTTCGCCCCGTCCAGCACCTTGGAAATTGGTCCCGACTGCAGGGTGAAGCTTGCCGAATACATCGGCCCAAGGATGATCCGCCGCAGCCGTTTCGGATGCAGCCCCTCGAAATCCTTGTCGAACCCGGTGGCGATGGTCACCAGCTTCAGCCCACCCACCGACTGCGCCATCAGCGCCTGCTGCACCTGCGGCCAACGGTAGGCGTCGTTCGGCAGGGGCTTCTTGCCGCTGTCCTCCACGTCCATCAAATAGACCACCGGCAGGTTGACCTGAGTGTCCCAGACCGCCCAATGCACCAGAAAATGCCGCCGCTCGCCCAGATCCTCGATCCACTGCGCATCCGGATCATTCCGCGCCCAGAAGATGCCGCCCGCCACCAGCGCCTCATAGTAATATCGCTGCGACAGGGCGAACTGCAGCGCCGTGGGGATCGTCTGATCACTGACGATCTGACGCACCATCCGGTCCTTTAATTCCGCCTCCGAAGGCATCCCCGCCAGATGCTTTTCCGCCTGCTGCGCATCGACCGCCATGGTCATCAGCTCCTGAGCCACCGGAAACCCGCTCTCATGCCGGTCGATGGTCAGGCGCGGAGCCGTCTCCCCCCGCCCGGTCATCAGATACTTGTGGCTCAGCGCCCGGAACGTCCCCGCCACCGCCGTCAGATACCGCCCCAGCACCCGCGCCTCGGTCCGGCTCAACCGCCCCTCCGCCTCCACCTCCGCCGCAACGCGGCCCAGATGCCCGGTGATCCGGTCGAACTTGGCAAAATAGCGCCGCGCGACGAGCGTGTCGTAGAGCTCGTGGTGATCCGAGGTGAGGACGTCTTTGACAGTGGGGTCAGGCATCGCGGTCGCGACCTTCGTTATCAAGCCACCAGAACCAACGGATAAAGGGATTGGCCGCTAGTCTCGTGCGGTAGTGTTCACTGGCTTCGAAGACACGATGATAAAGCCTTTTCTGCAGCGGTCGCCCCAGTCCACCGAACACCAGTAGAACGAACGCACCGCCCATCGTCAGCGTGACAACGTTCGACCATACCATCAACGCATTGCGATCAACGCTCTCACGCAGGACGACCAGCACGCCCAACACGACGCCGCTGAAGAGCAACAGAATTGCTCCCCATTTCCGGCTCCACCGAACCTGATCCTCAAAGGTCATTCCCCATACGCGTTCTTGTCGTGCTTCTCGACAATCGCCGCGAACCGGCGCGCAAACCGTTCATCCGCCTTCGCCTTCTGCTCCAGGATCTGGCGGGCAAAGACCATGTGCCCCTCATGCGCTTCCAGCATGTCGGCCATCTTGTCGTTGGTCGCCGCCCCAATCGCCGCCATCGCGGTCTGGGCTTCCTGGTCGGTCTTCACCCCGATCTCGTTGATCCGGTGCGCCACGTCCTGCTGCTGGGCGGTCTTCAAACTGGAGGTCAGCGCGTCATACAGAACCACCCGCTGCTTCGTGTCCGTCTGCAGCTTGTTGATCAGCACCAACTGCGTCGCCGCCTGGTTCTGCAGGCTGTCGACCCAGGTCTTGCCTTTCTCGATATACCGCTCCAGCGTCTGGGACTTCGCCAGCTTGACCTGTTCGTCCTGCACCAGCGCGTTGTACTGCGCGTTCAGCGTCGCAAGTTCCGTCTCCAGCTTCGTCCGCGCTGCCGCGTCCTGTTCGACCGAGATCTTGTTCTCCAGCTCGATGATCCTCGGGTCCAGGCTGGCGACTTCCTTGCGCACCGCTTCCAGTGCGCCGACAGTGTCCTCCCGTTCGACCAGCGTGCCCGCAAGGTTCGTCTCAACCTTGGTCTTCTGGCCGTTCAACAGGTCCAGCTGGCCCTGCAAAAGCTTCACGATCACGTCCGATTTCGAGATCAGGTCCTGCAACTTGTCATCGACCGAGGCCGACCGCATCCGCTCTTGGCGCATCGATTCCGCCTTGGCAGACGAAAAGATTCCGATGAAGCTTTCCATCCCGGTCTTCGTCCGCATCTCGGCAAACTCAGCCGAGAAGCCCGCTGTCACATCGTCCAGCCCCATGATCAGTTCTGCGATGTTCGCGTTCATCAGGTCGGTGTGCTTGTGCACATCCTCAAGCGTGGCGTTTTCCACGTCCAGCGAGACACCCTGGTCCAGCTTCGACCGGGCTTCCTCGATCCGGCTGGTGATGGCGGAAATCTTTGCCTGTGCCTCGGCGACCTGCGCCTGGCTGTCCTTGATCTGCGTCTCGAAATCGGCCATCCGACCCTCCGTTGAACTTCGGTTGCATCACATAGTCATGTGACGACAAATTACATCATCCCGGCGCAGATTTTTCGACCCCCGCCAACAGTGCAAGTCTTGCAGCAACTTCCGCAGGCCGCCAAGTCCGGAATACCTCTCGCGGGCATAGTTCCAGCAAAGATGAACGGCTGCATTTCACATTTGCCCAAATATCCTCTGGGGGAAGTCTTTGGTTTTCCTGAAAACCAAAGGCGTGGGGGGCGAAGCGCCCCCATGACCGAGGAGGAGGCGAAGCCCGACGACGAGACAAAAGGTGTTCGCGCGTCAGCGCTCAATTCGAAAACCGCCCGTCACACCGGGATGTTGTCGATCAGCCGCACACCATCGACCCAGGCCGCGGCCAGCATCCGGCGTGGGCGGCGCGGGTCGTCCGAGGGCATCAGCGTTTCGGCATCCCTCAACTCGATATATTCCACCCGCTCGAACCCCGCCTCGCGCATCGTCTCGGCGGCTTCGCGGATCGCCATCCGGTCGGCGTGACCGGCGCGGATATCGTCGGCGGCGCGGGTGATCGCGGCATACAGCACAGGGGCCTTCAACCGCCCCTCTGCCGTCAGCCGCACGTTGCGCGACGACATCGCCAGCCCGTCGCCCTCGCGGATCGTCTCGCAGCCCACGACATCGACCGGCACGTTCAGGTCGCGCACCAGCCGCAGCACCACCTGCAACTGCTGCCAGTCCTTCTGGCCGAAATAGCCCTTGTCGGCCAAAGTCATGCCGAACAGCTTGGTCACCACCGTCGCCACGCCGTCGAAATGGCCGGGGCGCATATAGCCCTCCAGCGGCTGCGCGACGCCTTGCATCGTGACGTTGGTGATGAAGCCGTCCGGGTAAACCTCCTCGACCGGTGGGGCAAAGACCGCATCCACCGGGACCGTACCCAGCAATTCGGCATCCGCCTCCAGCGTCCGGGGGTATTTCTTCAGGTCTTCGGGATTGTTGAACTGCTTGGGGTTCACGAAAATCGTGGTGATCACCCGGTCACATTCCGCCCGCGCCCGACGCGCCAGCGACAGATGCCCATCATGCAGCGCCCCCATCGTCGGCACGACACCGATGGTTTCGCCCTTCGCCCGCCAGCCGCGCGCCACCGACCGCAGGTCGGCCACCGTCTTCAGGATCATTTCTTCACCGGAACTTCATCGGGAAAACTGTGTTCCGCCGCGGGGAAGGCGCGGCTACGCACATCCGCCGCATAGGCGGCAATCGCCTGATCGGCGGCCTGTCCAAGCTCGGCATAGCGCTTCACGAACTTGGGCCGGAACTCGGTGAACAGCCCAAGCATGTCATCGACCACCAGCACCTGCCCGTCGCACCTGACGCCGGCCCCAATGCCAATCGTCGGGATCGTCAGCGCTTGCGTGATCCGCGCCGCCAGCCCCTCGGGCACCTTTTCCAGCACCACCGAGAACGCCCCCGCATCTTCGACCGCACGGGCATCGGCCATCACCTTTTCGGCCTCTTCCGCCCGGCCAACGACCTTGTAACCGCCCAAGGTGTTCACCGACTGCGGCGTCAGGCCGACATGCGCCATCACCGGCACGCCCCTCGCGGTCAGAAAGGCAATCGTCTCGGCCATATGCACCCCGCCCTCGATCTTGACCGCAGGTGCCCCGGTTTCCGCCATCAGCCGCGACGCGTTGCGAAAGGCCTGCTGCGGGCTTTCCTCATACGACCCGAACGGCATGTCGATCACCGGCATCGCCTTCTGCGCGCCGCGCACCACCGCGCGACCATGCAGGATCATCATCTCCATCGTGACGCCAAGGGTCGAAGGCAGGCCATGGACCACCATTCCCACCGAATCGCCCACCAGCACGATGTCGCAATGCGGATCGACCAGCCGCGCGACCGGGGTGGAATAGGCCGTCAGAACCACAAGCGGCGTGGTTCCCTTCCGCGCGCGGATATCCGGAGGCAGCACAGACCGGACGGGGGAAGTCGCGCTCATCTAAGCCCTCCGCATTTCGCATTCTGCCTGTCATATGGGCACAAGCGCCGCCTGCGTGCAACAATATTGCGCCGCAGCGCAGCAAGGGTCGGGGTTGACGTCGCAGGCGGCAATCGGGCCAATGGCATGAAACCGAAAGGAAGCCGCATGTCCCTTCTGCAACGCCTTACCCGCGAGGGTATCACACCGGATATCAGCCGCCCCGATCCCGCAAAAGTGGTCAAGGGCGACCCGGTCCATACCACCTGGAACACCGAAGACCTCGACGGGCTTTATTCAGGGCTTTGGCAAACCACGCCCGGCGCATGGCGGGTGTCCTATGCCGAATGGGAATATGTTCACATCCATTCCGGCCATTCCATCCTGACCGGCGAGGATGGCAGCGTCACCCACCTGCGGGCGGGTGACAGCTATCTGATCCGGCCCGGTTTCGCGGGCATCTGGGAGGCGGTCGAGACCACGCTCAAGGATTACGTCATCCGGACGTAGAATCGCCCGAGGTTCCGACCGTCACCATCGCGCCCGGAGCCGTCGGGCGCGGGCATTCTTCGGCGGCGATGCCACGCTTGTCGCAGGCAGCCAGACGCTTATTGTCAGCCTTCTCGGCGGCAACGCGGTCCTTCTCGGCCTGCTTTTCAATCGCGACCAGGTCTTTTTCCTTCTTCGCGATGTTTTCCGGCGTCTCGGCCACAACACGGCCATAGGCGTCGATCATCTGCGGGCCTTCCATCTCAAGGCTTTCCGCTTCCGACCGCACCTTGACCCGCGTCCCACCGTCGGCACGGGTATAAAGGTCGATGGCGTCCTGGTTGAACAGACGAATGCAGCCCGCGCTGGTCGCATGCCCGATCGAGGCATTGTCGGCAGTGCCGTGGATGCGGAACATCGAATCCCGACCGCCGCGATACAGATACAGCGCCCTTGCCCCAAGTGGGTTGATCAACCCGCCCGGCAGACCACCGGCATATTCGGCATAAAGGTCGGGCCGGGTGCGAACCATGTTCGCGGTCGGCTGCCACGAGGGCCATTCTTCCTTGCGCCCGATCACGCCATTGCCGCGGAACGAGATCCCCTCACGCCCAACGGCGATGGGATAGCGCATCGCGCGGCCACCCTCCATCACATAGTAAAGCTTCCGGACATGGGTATCGACAACGATTGTTCCGGGGGCTTCGTCACCGGCATAGGCCACCTCTTCGCGGCGATTGCCGTCGTAAAGGTATTGGGCCGGAACCGGCTCGATGAAGAACTCACCGTCCTGAACGCCCTCATATCCCGGCACGACGTCGGGCTGTTGTGGTGCAGATGCACAGGCGGCAAGCAAGGGAAGGGCAAGGATCGCAAGGATCCGGGCAAGGGATGGTTTCACTTGGCAGACTCAAGGTTAAGGGCAGCTAGGCAAAGCTTCGGCCATGCGCCGGACCCTACGTCAAGAGAAATATTGCTGAGATTTCCGAATCTTCTTGGTCAAACCCGCTGTCCAGCCGATTCCGACCCGTTTCCCGACTTCGGCGGCGCCAAGCCTTGGTTTGCCTCATGATCAAGGGCCGGGGTTTCCCCCGGCCCTTGAACTTTACGCCACCACGTTGAACGCGGGCCCATAGGGGTAGTGCGTGATATCCTCGGGCTCGTCTTCGGTGACGATGAAGATGTCATGCTCGCGATAGCCACCCGCACCCGGCATGCCTTCGGGGATGGTCAGCATCGGTTCCATGCTGATCACCATGCCGGGTTCCAGAACCGTGTCGATATCCTCACGCAGTTCCAGCGCCGCCTCGCGGCCATAGTAATGCGACAGGATGCCGAAGCTGTGGCCATAGCCGAAGGTCCGGTATTGCAGCATCTGCCGTTCGGCCAGGAATTCGTTGATCTTCATCGTGATCTCGGCACAGGACGCACCGGGCTTCAGAAGCTTCATCCCGTATTCATGGCTGTCGATGTTGGTCTGCCAGACGCGCATGGACGCGTCGTCGACCTCGCCCACGAACAGCGTGCGTTCCAGCGCCGTGTAATAGCCGCTGATCATCGGGAAGCAGTTCAAGGACAGGATGTCGCCATGCTGCAGCTTGCGGTTGGTCACCGGGTTGTGCGCGCCGTCGGTGTTGATCCCCGACTGGAACCAGACCCAAGTGTCGCGGTATTCGGCATCCGGGAAGCGCTTGGCAATCTCGCGCTCCATCGCGTCACGACCGGCAATCGACACTTCCAGTTCCGTCGCGCCAACCTTGATCGCCTCGCGGATGGCATAGCCGCCCACGTCAGCCACGTTCGCGCCATGCTTGATCATCACCAGTTCGGCAGGCGATTTCTTCATCCGCTGGAACATGGTCGCAGGCGCGATGTCCATGGCGCGCTTGGGCTTGAGGAACGCTTCCAGCTTGCCCAGACGTTCGACCGATAGATGGTCAGCTTCATAGCCGATGGATTTGCCCACGCCCGAAACCGAGGCGACCGCGCGCCACATGTTGTCGCGGGTCCAGTCGGTGAAGGTGATGTTGTCATCAATCGACCGGCGCCAGGGCTGACCGGCATCAATGCCCGCGCTGATGGTGACGCACTGGGTCGGGGTGACGACGCAGGCATAGGGACGCCCGAACGAGCAATAGAGGAAGCCCGAGTAGTAGGCGACGTTGTGCATCGAGGTCAGAACGACCGCGTCCACCTCGTTCTTTTCCATGATGGCGCGCAGGCCTTTCAGGCGATCATGATATTCCTGATCGGCAAAGGGAAGCGCGTCTTTCTTGCCGCCATTGTGAAAGCGGTACATTTCGGGACGGTTCAGTGACATTTCCAGACCTCATTCATAGGGGTCTGGCAATACGCCTAGGAACCCCGAAAGGTCCCGGCGTACAGGACGGACGCAGAAACATCTGCAAGCGACGGGGCATGTGCCCCCGTGGCGACGCCATCGCCACTGCTCCACGCCAAGATGCATCCTTGCGACAGATCGCGCAAGTGCGTTTTCGACCCTTGCAGGTCGCAAATGCAACCCCATCTAAGATGGGAACGGACAAATGGAGGATTGCATGCGCTGCCCGGTGGACAACGAGACCTTGGTGATGGCTGATCGTGGCGGGGTCGAAATCGACTATTGCCCGAAATGCCGCGGTGTCTGGCTGGATCGAGGAGAGCTGGACAAGATCATCGAACGCAGCGTCGGCGGTGCGCCCGCAGCGCAGCCCGTTCCCGCAGCACCCGCGCCCCAGCGTCAGGCGGCCCCGATCTATCAGCCCGAGCCGCGCGCGGCACAAACCGCCTATCGCGACGACGACCGCCGTCGTCGGGATGATGACGACGACGATTATCGGCACGGCACCAAGAAGAAGCGGCGCGAAAGCTTTCTGTCGGATATTTTCGACTTCTAATCGCCATTCATCGGCCCTGACGGACCTCTTCGCTTGCACGACGACCAAGCGATAAGGCCCTTCAGGGCCGACAAGCGCCTACTGCGCCTTCGTTACACCGACCGGGTGATCCCGCCATCCACCCGGATGTTCTGCCCAGTGATATAGCCAGCACCTTCCGACACAAGGAACGCCGCCGTCGCGGCGATTTCCTCGACCCGGCCATAACGGCCCATCGGGATGCGCTGCTTGAACACGTCCTTTTCCGGCAGGCTGTCGATAAAGCCCGGCAGCAGGTTGTTGATCCGGATGCCCTTGGCCGCATACTGGTCGGCGTAAAGCTTGACGAAAGCCGCCAGCCCTGCCCGCGCCACACCGCTGGTCGGGAAGGCCGGGTCAGGCTCGAACGTCGCGAAAGTGGTGATGTTCAGGATCGCACCACCGCCTTGCGCCTCCATGATCGGCGTCACGGCGCGGATCGGGCGGACGGCGGACAGGAAATAGATGTCGATCCCCTGATGCCAGCCCTCATCGGTGATCTCGACCAAAGGCGCGCGCGGTCCGTGACCGGCGCTGTTCACCAGCACGTCCACCCGGCCCCATTTCGCCATCGCCGCATCGACCAGCCGCTGCACATCGTCGTTCGACTGGTTCGATCCGGTCACCCCGATGCCGCCCAGCGCCGTGGCCAAAGCCTCGCCCTTGCCGGAGGAGGAGAGGATCCCCACTGCATACCCTTCGGCTGCCAGCTTGCGGGCCACACCCGCGCCCATGCCCGACCCACCCGCCGTGACCAGTGCCACCTTTTGCATTGCTGCCTCCCTTGTCCTAGGCTGGCAGTGGTGCCACGCCCGCCCGCCCCCTGCAAGGCCAAGACAGGAAGGTTCTCATGCGTCCCGGACCCCGAAACCTTATCACCGATGTCGCGGGCCTGCGGGTCGGCAATACCGATGACCCTGCGCTTCGGTCCGGTGTCACGGTCCTGACCGCTGACCGCCCCTTTGTCGCTGCCGTCCATGTCATGGGGGGCGCGCCCGGCACGCGCGAGACCGACCTTCTGGCCCCCGACCGGCTGGTGCAAGAGGTGGATGCGATCTTCCTTTCAGGCGGGTCGGCCTTTGGCCTTGATGCCGGAACCGGGGTCATGGCCGGCCTGCGCGCCATGGGGCGCGGCTTTGCCGTTGGACCAGCACGGGTGCCCATTGTGCCGGGGGCGATTGTCTTCGACCTGCTGAACGGCGGAGACAAGGACTGGACCGAAAGCCCCTATCCCGCCTTGGGCCGTGCCGCACTAGATGCAGCTGCCAGCGATTTCTCCCTTGGTACCGCTGGCGCTGGCTATGGCGCGTTGACCGGCAACCTGAAGGGAGGGCTCGGTTCGGCCTCCTGTATCCTGCCCTCGGGCATCACGGTCGGCGCTTTGGCCGTGGTTAACGCGCTGGGGCAGGCAACCGTCGGCGAAAGCCCACATTTCTGGGCGGCACCTTTCGAGGAAGGGCAGGAGTTCGGCGGTCTTGGCTCGGCCCCCATGCTGCCGCAGAACGCCCCTCTGCCGCGCAAAAGGATGGGAGAGGCCACAACCATCGCCATCGTCGCGACCGATGCCACACTGACCAAGACTCAGGCCCACCGCATGGCCGTCGCCGCCCATGACGGCATGGCGCGGGCCTTGGTGCCCTCGCACACGCCCATCGACGGCGATCTGGTCTTCAGCGTCGCAACCGGAGGAAAGGCGCTGAACGACCCCTTGACCGACACGTTCCAACTGGGCCACGCCGCCGCGACCTGCCTTGCCCGCGCCATCGCCCGCGCGGTCTGGCTGGCGCAGCCGATGCCGGGGGATTTGCAACCCAGTCACGCAACGCGGTTCAGACAGTTTGATTAGAATTGTGCATCCTCTTGGCACAAATACTCATCTTGCCACGGCACGGACCCAAGCAACGCTGCCAGTGAATCACATGAATAATGCGTAAACGTCCACAACCAAGAGCTTGAAAAGATTGGATGCGGCAAGGCTGTCCACCGTGGACACTACCACCGCTTCAGGGCCTCTTCATCGGCATCCTTCGCCGCAACCCAGGCCCCGCCCCCTGCCCCGGTCTCTTTCTTCCAGAACGGTGCGCGGGATTTCAGGTAGTCCATAAGGAACTCTGCCGCCGCGAAGGCGTCGCCCCGGTGCGGGGCGGCGGTCGCGACCATCATGATCGCCTCCCCCGGTTTCAGGGGCCCGTAGCGGTGGATCACCAGGGCGTCGGAAAGCGTCCAGCGGGCGACAGCTTCCTCAACCATCCCGGCAATCGCCTTCTCGGTCATGCCGGGGTAATGTTCGATCTCCATGCCCGACAGGGACCCGCCTTCGTCGCGGACCAGCCCGGTGAAGCTCACGACCGCCCCCGCCCCGCGAACCCCCGCCGTGAAGGCGGTCAGTTCGGCACCGGGATCGAACAGCGCGGGCTGGACCGCGACGCGCATCTCAGCCACCCGTCATCGGGGGGAAGAAGGCCACTTCGCGGACGCCCGAAAGCGGGGCATCGAACGAGGACAGTTCCTGATCCAACGCCACGCGCAGGGCTGAAATATCGGCGAAAGCGGCCGCATAACGATCCTCTCGCCCGCGAAGTTCATCGATCAGATCGGCCACAGTAGCGGCCCCGGTTTCCACCTTTTCGCGCGGAAGCCCGATCCGTTCCCGGACCCAGGCGAAGTACAGCACGTCGATCATTTCTCGTCCCGCAGGTGCGGCAGGGATTTCGCGAAATACTCCCACCCCGTCACCGCCGTCAGCAGGGCGGCGAGCCACAGTAGCCAGAACCCGACCAGGTTCGCATAGGACGCGCAGTCGCGGTTGCCGCAAGCGCGGATCGGGTCGGCAAGGCCTGCGGTGACGGCCTCGGCATATTCGCTGGGGGTCATGCCCTGCATGGCGACCCCGTTCAGGTATTCCAGCCCGGTGCCAAGGAACAGCGCGGCAATGGCGAACATCTGGGCGGTCGTCTTCCATTTGGCCAGCTTGGTCACCTTGAGCTTGACGGTCTTGCCGCCAAGGAATTCGCGCAGGCCAGAAACGAAGACCTCGCGGAAGAAGATCACCGTCGCGGGCAGGATCAGCCAGGGGTTCATCCCGTTGTAGCCGGTGATGACCATCAGAGCGATCAGCACCATCGCCTTGTCGGCGATCGGGTCCAGCATCGCGCCGAACTTCGATTCCTGTTTCCACAGCCGGGCGAGGTAGCCGTCGAACCAGTCTGTCACCGCCGCCCCGACGAACAGGGTCAGGGCGAACCAGTCGGCCCAGGGCCGGTGAAAATAAAGAAACATCGCCGCGACGCCGGGGGCGGCGCACAGGCGAAGGACGGTGAGGGTATTCGGGATCGTCCACTTCATGACCGAATTGGTAGACGATGGGGACAGGCGGGGAAAGAGGCTTCATCGCCAATGGGCCGCTCATTGCTTCCTTGCGGTCGCGCTTCGCTGGGACAAGCGAGGACAGACCGGAGGGACGGGAGGAGCGGGCCGTTGCCAAGGATCGGTGCATTAGATCAGGGGGTTAAGGCAAATTCGGACGTCTTCCTTACGTCTTCCTTTCGTCTTGCTTTGGTCTTCCCGCCCGGAAGGCGCGGCGGGTGTTAACGAATGCGCCGAATCGGCGGCTGCGGCGCGTTTCCGGATGCGGTGGCGCGTGGGATCGCAGTTGGAGCCTCCGGCGGGGATATTTGGGCAAAGATGAAAGCGCGGAGGGAGGCGATTGAAGGTCAGCCTTTGGCCGAGAAGAAGTCGGCAATCGTCTTGGCCATTGCCTCGGAGATTCCGTCCACGGCCTGAAGGTCAGCCACCCCCGCGCGCGCGACGGCCTTGGCGCTGCCGAAGTGCTGCAAAAGGGCGCGTTTGCGGGTGGCTCCGACGCCGGGGATATCGTCCAGCGGCGTGATACTGACGGCCTTCGCCCGTTTGGCGCGGTGGGCGCCGATGGCCCAGCGGTGGGCCTCGTCGCGCAGGCGCTGGATGAAGTAGAGGACGGGGTCGTTCCGTTGCAGGGCGAAGGGGCGTTCGCCGGGGCGGTGGAATTCTTCCTTGCCCGCGTCGCGGTCGATGCCTTTGGCGACACCGACCATGGCGATGTCTTCAACGCCGAGTTCGTTCATGATCTCGGCCACCGCCGACACCTGCCCTGCCCCGCCGTCGATCAGCAGGAGGTCCGGCCACATGTCCGACTTCCGCTCGGGGTCTTCTTTCAGCAGGCGTTCGAAGCGGCGGGTCAGGACTTCCTTCATCATGCCGAAGTCGTCGGAGTTCGCCCCGGCCTCGGACCGGATGTTGAACTTGCGGTATTGCGATTTCAAGAAGCCTTCCGGCCCGGCGACGATCATCCCACCGACGGCGTTGGTGCCCTGGATGTGGGAGTTGTCGTAGACCTCGATCCGCTGCGGCGGGGCGTCGAGGTCGAAGGCTTCGGCGAGGCCGGTGAGAAGTTTGTTCTGCGTGGTCGACTCGGCCATCCGGCGGGCGAGGCTTTCGCGGGCGTTGCGGGTGGCGTTCTCCACCAGTTCGGCCTTTTCGCCGCGTTGGGGGACGGCGAGTTCGACCTTGCGGCCAGCGCGGGCAGTCAGCGCCTCGGCCACGAGGTCGGGGTTGTCGACAGGGTGCGACAGCAGGATCAGGCGCGGGGGATCCTTGTCGTCGTAGAACTGGGTGAGGAAGGCTTCGAGGATTTCCGGCTCTTCCGCGCCTGCCCCGGTTTTCGGATAGAAATCGCGGTTGCCCCAGCTTTGGTTGGCGCGGATGAAGAAGACCTGGACGCAGGCCAGCCCGTGTTCAAGGTGAAGGGCGACAACGTCCGCCTCGGCCACGCCCTGCGGGTTGATGCCTTGGGTCTGCTGGACCTGGGTCAGCGCCTTGATACGGTCACGCAGCGCGGCGGCGCGTTCGAATTCCATCGCTTCAGAGGCTTCGGCCATCGACTTGGCCAGATCGGCCTGAACCGACGTGGTCTTGCCTTCGAGGAAGCGTTTGGCGTCATCGACGAGGGTCGCATAGCCCTGCGGGCTGATCTTTTCGACGCAAGGGGCAGAGCAGCGCTTGATCTGGTATTGCAGACAGGGGCGGGTGCGGGATTCGAACATGCTGTCGCTGCAGTTCCGCAGGAGGAACACCTTCTGCAACTGGTTCAGGGTGCGGTTCACGGCACCCGCGCTGGCGAACGGGCCGAAGTAGGCACCTTTCTCGGACTTCTTGCCGCGGTGCTTTTTGATCTGCGGATAGGGGTGTTCGGCGGAAATGAGAATGTTCGGGAAGCTTTTGTCGTCGCGCAGAAGGACGTTATAGCGCGGCTTCAGTTGCTTGATCAGGTTCTGTTCCAGCAGCAGCGCCTCAAGCTCTGTGCGCGTCGTCAGGAACATCATCGACACGGTTTCGTGGATCATCCGGGCGATGCGGCCCGAATGGCCCGAGGGGCGGGCATAGTTGCTTACGCGGGCCTTCAGGTTGCGCGCCTTGCCGACGTACAGCACCTCGGAGGCCGCATTCAGCATGCGGTAGACGCCGGGCGAACCGTCCAGCGTCTTCAGGTAATCCTGGATCACCTCATGTCCGGTGCGGGGTTTTTCTTCCATGACTCTCGCAGTGTCGATTCTCGGTCAGCGCTGCACCGAAGTAGGGGTGGTGGCAAGAGGAATCCTGTCCACGGTTTCTGGGGATAACTCTGAGGAGAAGATTTCAGGAGTGCGGAATTTCCCTTGTTTTATGCCGAGTTCGTGAAGTTGCCTAATTTTTAGGCATTTTTGCAAGCCGTTGAAATAAAAGGAAAGAATTTCGGTTTCCGCGCAAATCCCTGAAAACTCAGGCGAATTGTAACTAGCCCGTGACGATCGGGCGAAAAGTGGACAAGTTGTCGCTGCTGTGGGCCTAAAGACCTATTCAACCCCAAGGATATCTGGCGTTTTCCAGGCCAGCCGCTGACCGCCATCGACCGCGATGAACTGGCCCGTAACCCCCGGACTGTCGAGGAAAAACCCCAGGGCGGCCACGATGTCCGAAGGGTTTGCCCCCCGGCCAAGCACGGTCGCGGCGCGCTGGCGGGCGAAATGCTCGGGGCTTTGGCGGGTGCCGATCAGCGTTGGCCCCGGCCCGATGCCGTTGACGCGGATATGGGGCGCAAGGCCCTGCGCGGCGGTCTGGGTCAGGGCCCAAAGGCCCATCTTGGCGATGGTATAGGTCGAAAACTCGGGCGTCAGTTTCTGGATGCGCTGGTCCAGCATGTTGACGATCAGGCCTTGGGCCAAGGGTTCGCCTGCGGCGTCGGTGGTGGCGGGCGGGCATTGGCGGGCGAAGGCTTGGGTCAGGACATAGGGCGCGCGCAGGTTCGATTCGATATGGCGGTCCCAGCTTTTCCGGGTGGCCGTGTCGATCCGGTCGTATTCGAAGATCGAGGCGTTGTTGACCAGCACGGTCAGCGGGCCAAGGGCGGCAATGGCGGCGGGGATCAGGCCCTGAACCTGCGCCTCGTCCAACAGATCGGCGTGAAAGGTCTGGGCGCGGCTGCCCATGGCGCGGATTTCGGTGGCCACCGTCTCAGCCTCATCCTTGCTGGAGGCGTAGTGGATCGCGACGTCATGGCCGCGCTTTGCCAGATAAAGCGCCATCTCGCGCCCCAGGCGTTTCCCGGCCCCGGTGACAAGTGCGGTCATGCCCGCCCCCGGCAGTCGCAGGGTTTGGTGCCAATCTGCGGGCGGCCACAGCGTTTGCATTTCGCGCCGGGTTTCGGCGGCTGCATGATGCGCGGCAGGGCGGATGGGAACAGGGCACGACCGATCAGGGCGACCAGCACCATGAAACACAGGAAGACGATGATGACCTTGACCAGCATCTAAAGCCCATACCGCGCCCAAAGCGCGCGGTCCTCGATTGCACCCAAGGTCTCATCGGCCAGCGACAGGCCCAACCTTTGGAACAGGCTGCGCTTGCGGCCAAGCGGCAGAAGCCTGACCTTGTCACCGTAAAGCGCTTTCAGCTTTGGCACCATATGTGCCACGCCATCGGCAAGGCCAAGGTCAACTGCCTGCTGGCCCACCCAGATATCGGCGTTGAACAGGTCAGCGCTGGCGTCCAGCCTGTTGCCGCGCGCCTTGGTGACCTGCGCGATGAAGGCCTGATGGATCGGGGTTTGCAAAGCTTTCAGGCGGTCAACATCCTCGGGTTTTTGCGGCAGGAACGGGTCGGCAAAGCTTTTCGACTTGCCCGCCGTCACCACCCGCCGCTCGACACCCTGCCGCGCCATCAGCTCGGGGAAACCGAAACTGGCGTAAATCACGCCGATCGACCCGACGATGGAGCTGGCATCGACCCAGATGTCATCCGCCGCTGTCGCCAGCCAATAGCCGCCAGAGGCCGCGACATCCTCGACAAAGGCATGGACCGGGACCTTTTTCTCATCGGCCAACCGCCGGATGCGGGCGGCGATCAGCGAGGATTGCACAGCCGACCCGCCCGGAGAGTTGATCAGCAACGCCACCGCCGCGGGCTTGATCTTGAAGGCCTTGTCGATCAGCGGGGCAAGGCTTTCGTCATTCAACCCGCGCGACCCGGTGCCAATGGTGCCCGAAAGCCGGACCACGGGGACCAGGGCAGGCTTCGGCAGGAAGGGGATGAAACGGCGCATGACACAGAGGTAGGGCTTTGAGCCTGTGCGGGCAAGGGCGGGACTTGCGGGTGGGCGTGGGACGCGGCAGGGTTTGCGGATGATCGACAAGCTGGAAATGTTCATCGCCCTTGCCAAGGAACGGCACTTTGGCCGCGCCGCCGAGGCTTGCGGCGTGACGCAGCCGTCATTGTCATCGGCCATCCGGCAGTTGGAAGATCAGCTTGGCGTGCAGCTGGTGTATCGCGGCAGCCGGTTTCAGGGCCTGACACCCGAAGGCCAGCGCGTTCTTGACCGCGCCTTGGGGATTGTTGGCGATGTCCGCGCGCTGAAGGACGAAATGCGGGTGGTCCGGTCCGGCCTGTCGGGCAATCTGCGGCTGGGGGTGATCCCCACGGCCCTGCCGATGGTCGCCGACCTGACCGGCCCCTTCACGATGAAGCACCCGAATGTGCGGGTGTCGATCCTGTCGCGGACCAGTGCCGAAATCCTGACCGGGATCGAGGCTTTGGACCTTGAGGCAGGGATCACCTATCTGGACAACGAACCCCTTGGCCGGGTGGCGCAGGTGCCGCTTTACACCGAGTTTTACCGCCTGCTGATCGCGCCGGGGTCGGAACTGGCGGGGCGGCGGCAGGTCAGTTGGGGGGAACTGGCGCAGGTGCCGCTGTGTCTTCTGACCTCGGACATGCAGAACCGGCGGATCGTGAACCAGCATCTGGGCGAAGCGGGGGTGGCGGCGGTGCCGATGATCGAGTCGAACTCGACCATGGCGCTGGTTGCCCATGTGCTGACCGGGCGCTGGGCATCGGTTGTGCCGAAAAAGCTGGCTGACATGTTCGTGGCGGATGGACGCTTGCATTCCATCCCCATCGTGGACCCCGAAGCCGAACATACCGTCGGCCTGATCGCCGCCCGACGCGACCCGCAAACACCGGTCCTTCAGGCCCTGGTGGATGAGGCAGTTCGGCTGTTTCGATAGCTTCTGTCTATCGTTTGACGGGATATCGACATTGAATCACCTATCAAACCGCGTATACCAAGGCATGCCAGCCAGAGGTTGCCCGCATGCTTGATTCTGACGCCTACACCGACCGTGTTGCCGAAATCCTTGAGGCCCATCGTGGCCTTGAGGGGCCGCTGCTTCCCATCCTTCATGCCATCCAGCATGCCTTCGGCCATGTGCCGGACAGCGCAATCCCGCAGATTGCGGCGGCGCTGACGCTGTCGAAGGCGGAAGTGCATGGCGTGGTCAGCTTCTATCACGACTTCCGCGATGCCCCGGCGGGCAAGCATGTGATCAAGCTGTGCCGGGCCGAATCCTGCCAGACCATGGGCGCGGATGCGGTTGCCGAGCGGATCAAGAAGGCGCTTGGGGTCGATTGGCACGGCACGACGGCAGATGGCCGCGTCACGCTGGAACCGGTGTTCTGCCTTGGCCTTTGCGCCTGCGGACCGGCGGCGATGGTCGACGGCCGGCTGGTGGGCCGGGTGGATGAATCGCTGGTCGCAGAGGTGGCGAAATGAAGATTTACGTTCCTCTGGATTCGGCGGCGGTTGCGCTTGGCGCGGATGCGCTGGTGACGGCGATCACGTCCGAAGCTGCACGTCGTGGCGTCGCGGTCGAGGTTGTTCGCAACGGTTCGCGCGGGATGATCTGGCTGGAACCGCTGGTCGAGGTGGCTTCGGCTGCGGGCCGTCTGGGCTTTGGCCCGATGACACTTGCCGATGTGCCGGGTCTGTTCGGCGATCTGACGACGCATCCCAAGGCGATTGGTCTGGTCGAGGATCACCCCTGGATGAGGGGTCAGACGCGCCTGACCTTTGCCCGCGTTGGCGTGGTGGACCCGCTGTCGCTGGACGATTACCGCGCGCATGGCGGTCTGGTTGGGCTGGACCGCGCCAAGTCGATGACCAAGGCGCAGATCGTGACCGAAGTGACCGACAGCGGGTTGCGCGGACGCGGCGGTGCGGGCTTTCCGACTGGTATCAAGTGGAGAACCGTGTCCGAGGCTGCTGCGGACCAGAAATACATCGTCTGCAACGCGGACGAAGGTGACAGCGCCACCTTTGCCGACCGGATGCTGATGGAGGGCGACCCCTTCACGCTGATCGAAGGCATGGCGATTGCGGGCCTCGCTTGCGGGGCGACCAAAGGTTATGTGTACATCCGTTCGGAATACCCGGTGGCGATCCGGGTGATGTCCCAGGCGGTGACCATTGCGCGGGCCGCAGGTGTGCTGGGTGCGGCCTTCGACATGGAGATTCGCGTCGGTGCCGGAGCCTATGTCTGCGGCGAGGAAACCTCGCTTCTGAACTCGCTTGAAGGCAAACGTGGCGTGGTTCGCGCGAAACCGCCTCTGCCCGCGCTGCAGGGCTTCATGGGGCGGCCGACGGTGGTCAACAACGTGATTTCATTGGCTTCCGTGCCGGTGATCATGGCCAAGGGCGCGCAGCACTACAGGGACTTCGGCCTTGGCCGGTCGCGCGGCACGATCCCCCTGCAGATCGCCGGGAACGTCAAGCATGGCGGGCTTTATGAATGCGCGTTCGGTTTGACGCTTGGTCAGATCGTCAACGACATTGGCGGAGGCACGGCAAGCGGTCGGCCGGTCAAGGCGGTGCAAGTGGGCGGGCCCCTGGGTGCCTGGTTCCCGCCGTCCTTGTTCGACACACCCTTCGGCTATGAGGAATTCGCAGGCAAGGACGGGTTGATCGGCCACGCCGGTCTTACCATCGCCGACGACACCATCGACATGCTGACCATGGCCCGCTTCGCGATGGAGTTCTGCGCGATTGAATCCTGCGGCAAATGCACCCCTTGCCGGATCGGGTCGACCCGTGGCGTGGAAACGCTGGACCGACTGGCACGCGGTGATAGCAGTGCGATGCCGATCCTGACCGATCTGTGCAACACGATGAAACTCGGTTCCCTGTGCGCGCTGGGGGGGTTCACGCCCTATCCGGTGATGTCGGCGATCACGCATTTCCCCGATGATTTCGCCCGCGCGAAGGAGGCCGCCGAATGAACGGATCGGTGAAGGGGCCAGCCTCTTACTTTCCGTCAATCGAAAAGACCTATGGCCAGCCGATGAGCCATTGGTTCGATGCTATCAAGGACAAGCTTGATCTGCCGCACATGCAGATCGTGGCTTTTCTGAAAGACACCCATTCGATGGGCCATGGCCACGCCAATGCCATCGTCGCCCACCAGCTTGCCGCCCAATTAACTGACGCCAGAAAAGGTGCCTGAGATGAAAGACTTCATCATCCCCGACCGCGATTTCGGGACGCCTGCCGCCAAAAGCAAACAGTTGGTCACATTGACCATCGATGGCTTTGACGTGACGGTGCCGGAAGGCACCAGCATCATGCGCGCGGCGGCGGAGGCGGGCATTCAGGTGCCTAAACTGTGCGCTACAGACAGCGTCGATGCCTTCGGGTCGTGCAGGTTGTGCCTGGTGGAGATCGAAGGCCGCAACGGCACCCCGGCGTCCTGCACCACGCCGGTCGCGCCGGGCCTGAAGGTTCACACCCAGAACGCCAAGCTGAAACAGCTGCGCCGTGGGGTGATGGAGCTTTACATCTCGGACCACCCGCTGGACTGCCTGACTTGCAGCGCCAACGGCGATTGCGAATTGCAGGACATGGCCGGCGCGGTGGGCTTGCGCGACGTGCGCTATGACGCGGTGGACACCCACTTCAAGGTCAAGAACACCAGCGGTGAGGCGAACCCGCTGTACATCCCGCGTGACGACTCCAACCCCTATTTCAGCTATGATCCGCAGAAATGTATCGTGTGTTCCCGGTGCGTTAGGGCCTGTGAGGAAGTTCAGGGCACCTTTGCGCTGACCATCGAAGGCCGGGGCTTTGACAGCCGTGTGTCGTTCGGGGCTAAGACCGACAACGCTCTGGCGTCGGACTGCGTCAGCTGCGGTGCCTGCGTGCAGGCCTGCCCGACGGCAACCCTGCAGGAGAAGTCAATCATCGACATCGGCACCCCGTCGCATTCCGTCATCACCACCTGCGCCTATTGCGGCGTAGGTTGCCAGTTCAAGGCCGAAATGCGCGGTGATGAATTGGTTCGCATGACCCCCTACAAGCACGGCAAGGCAAACCGCGGCCATTCCTGCGTCAAGGGCCGCTTCGCCTATGGCTATGCCAGCCACCAGGACCGCATCCTGAAGCCGATGATCCGCGACAACATCGCTGACCCGTGGAAAGAGGTTTCCTGGGCCGAGGCGATGGAGTTCGCCTCGTCGAAGATGAAGGGTATCCAGGCGAAATACGGGCGGCAATCGGTGGGGGTCATCACCTCATCGCGTTGCACCAATGAAGAGGCCTATCTGGTTCAGAAACTGACCCGTGGCGTTTTCATGAACAACAATACGGATACCTGCGCGCGGGTGTGCCATTCGCCCACCGGCTATGGTTTGGGGCAGACGTTCGGCACCAGCGCCGGGACGCAGGATTTCGATTCTGTGGAAGAAGCTGACGTGATCATGGTGATCGGTGCCAACCCGCATGCCGGGCACCCAGTCTTTGCCAGCCGGATGAAGAAGCGTCTGCGCAAGGGCGCGAAGCTGATCGTCGTTGACCCGCGCCGGACCGAAACGGTGGAAGGCCCGCATTACAAGGCCGCGCATCACCTGGCACTGACGCCGGGGACAAACGTGGCGGTTGTCAGTGCCATCGCGCATGTGATCGTGACCGAGAAACTGTATAATGAAACGTTCATTCGGGAACGTTGCGACTGGGACGAATTCCAGGACTATGCCGAGTTCATTTCGGCCCCGAACCACTCGCCCGAAGCGGTGCAGATGGTCACGGGTGTCCCGGCCGAGGAAATCCGTGGCGCGGCGCGGCTGTATGCGACCGGTGGTAACGCGGCGATCTACTATGGTCTGGGTGTCACCGAACACAGCCAAGGGTCTACCACCGTCATCGGCATCGCCAACCTTGCCATGCTGACCGGCAACATCGGCCGTCGCGGCGTGGGGGTGAACCCGCTGCGCGGTCAGAACAACGTGCAGGGTTCCTGCGACATGGGGTCGTTCCCGCATGAACTGCCGGGCTATCGCCATGTGAAGAACGCGGACGTGCGGGCGATTTATGAAAACCTCTGGGGCGTGAAGATCGACCCGGAACCCGGCCTGCGTATCCCGAACATGCTGGATGCCGCTGTCGAGGGCACGTTCAAGGGCCTGTACTGCCAGGGTGAGGACATCCTGCAATCCGACCCCGACACCAAGCATGTCGCGGCGGGCCTTGCCGCGATGGAATGCGTGATCGTCCACGACTTGTTCCTGAACGAGACCGCAAACTATGCACATGTGTTCTTCCCCGGCTCGTCCTTCCTGGAAAAGGACGGGACCTTCACCAACGCCGAACGCCGGATCAACATGGTCCGCAAGGTGATGGCACCGAAGCAGGGCTATGCCGACTGGGAAGTCACCCAGATGTTTGCCCAAGCGATGGGCGCAAACTGGAACTACACCCATCCCTTGCAGATCATGGAAGAAATCGCCATGACCACCCCGTCGTTTGCGGGCGTGACCTATGAGAAGATCGAGACGATGGGGTCGGTCCAGTGGCCCTGCAACGACAAGGCGCCGGAAGGCACGCCGTTGATGCACATCGACGGGTTCGTGCGCGGCAAGGGCAAGTTCATCCGCACCGAGTACGTGGCGACCGATGAAAAGACCGGCCCACGCTTCCCGCTTCTGCTCACGACCGGGCGCATCCTGTCGCAGTACAACGTGGGCGCGCAGACCCGGCGGACGGCGAACGTCGTCTGGCATGATGAGGACGTGCTGGAGATCAACCCGCATGATGCCGAATTCCGGGGCGTCAAGGACGGCGAATTCGTCAAGCTGGCAAGCCGGTCGGGCGATACGACGCTGCGGGCGGTGATCACCGACAAGGTGGCCCCGGGTGTCGTTTACACGACCTTCCACCACCCGGACACGCAAGCCAACGTCATCACCACCGACTTCAGTGACTGGGCGACAAACTGCCCGGAATACAAGGTGACGGCGGTGCAGGTCAGCCCGTCAAACGGGCCGACCGAATGGCAAGAGGAATACGCGGCGCAGGCTGCGCAGTCCCGGCGGATTCTGGCTGCAGAATGAACGGGGCCCCGACAGGATCACGACCGACCCCTCGGCTGGTGTTCGGTCCGTCGGTTTCTGCCGGGGATCGAGTCTTGCCCGAAGAGGTTGCCGTGGCGCTGTCGTTCAATGGCACGACCCAGGCGGTGATGATGGCAACGCCTGCGGACCTGGAGGATTTCGGATACGGATTCGCCTTGACCGAAGGCATCGCCGGGCCGCAGGATGTGCTGTCGGTCGAAGTTGAGGCCGTGCCAAGGGGCCGGGATGTGCAGGTCTGGCTGAAACCCGAGGCCGAGGCGCGGTTGGCGGCGCGGCGGCGGGTGATGGCGGGGCCGGTGGGCTGCGGGCTGTGCGGGATCGACTCGATCGATCAGGCGCTGCGCGACGTGCTGGTGGTTCCGCCCTCAGGTTTTCGAATGACGCCTGCGCAGGTGATGGCGGCGGTGGCGGCCTTGCCAGGCGAACAGCGGTTGCATGACGCCACCCGCGCGGCCCATTGTGCGGCGTTCTGGAACGGGCGGATCGCGCTGGCGCGGGAAGATGTCGGGCGGCACAATGCGCTGGACAAGCTGGTTGGCGGGCTGCTGCGGCAGGGGATCACGGCAGAGGGCGCGGTGGTACTGACCAGCCGGGTTTCGACCGATATGGTGCAGAAGGTTGCCATGCTGGGCGCACCGATGATCATCGCCGTCTCGGCCCCGACGGTCGAGGCAGTGGAACTGGCGGATCATGCCGGGATCACGCTGGTGGCCCTTGCAAGACCCGACCGGTTCGAGGTCTTTTCACATTCAGATCGTTTGACGGAGAATGCCCATGTCGGGTGACAAGATCGTTCGCATGGCGAATGACATCGCGAAATTCATGGAATCGAAGCCGCATGCGGAAGGGGTTGCCTTGCTGGCGTCCCATGTCAACGACTTCTGGGAGCCCCGGATGCGGCGGCAGTTGTTCGCGGTGCTGGATGCCGGGGGGGCCGGGTTGCGGCCGCTGGTTCTGGAAGCGGCCGGGGCAATCCGGCGTCCGGCGGCGGAACAGGCTGCCTGATCTTTCCACGCTGGACAGAACTTTCGGGCCAATGATTACAATGGGTTGGCTTTGGACATTCAGGGTTTGTTAACTCAAGTCCCAATGGCATAGCCCCAGGGTGCCTGACTTCGGGCGGTTTGCGCTTACTGGCCCTTATCACGCAGGATGCCGGCCAGATGTCGGCCATAGCTGGACTTGGCAAAGGCCTGGGCGCGGTCGGCAAGCGCGGTGCGGTCGATCCAGCCTTGACGAAATGCGATCTCGTCGGGTGAGCCGACCTGCATGCCTTGCCGCTCTTCCAAGGTGCGGACGAAGTTTCCGGCTTCCAACAGGCTTCCGGGCGTGCCGGTATCAAGCCAGGCAAAGCCGCGTCCCATGCGTTCGACCTGAAGCGAGCTTTCGGCCCGGTAGTGTTCCAGAAGATCAACGATTTCCAGTTCCCCCCGTGCCGAGGGCTTGATCCCGGCGGCAATATCCGGCGCGCGTCCGTCAAGGAAATAGAGACCGGTGATGGCAAAGTTGGAGCGCGGGACAGCAGGTTTTTCGACCAGTTCGGTGACACGGCCATCGGCGTCGAAAATGGCCACGCCATAGCGTTCTGGATCGGCGACATGGTAGCCGAACACCGTTCCGCCAGAGTCCTGTTCGTTGGCGCGGGCCAGAACTTCGGGCAGGCCATGGCCGAAGAAGATGTTGTCGCCCAGGACCATCGCCGAGGGTGCGCCATTCAGAAAATCGCGGGCCAGAAGATAGGCTTGCGCCAGACCTTCCGGTCGGTCCTGGATGATCCAGGTGAACTGCATACCCCATTGGTCCCCATCGCCCAGCAGACGCTGAAACTGCGGCTGATCTTCGGGTGTGGTGATGATGGCAACCTCGCGGATGCCTGACAGCATCAGCACCGACAGCGGATAATAGATCATCGGCTTGTCATAGATCGGCAGAAGCTGCTTTGAGACGCCCAGCGTGATCGGCCACAGCCGGGAACCGGTGCCCCCGGCAAGCAGGATACCTTTGCGGGTCATGAAAGCTCCTTCACGATATCGGTCAAGTCCGACCGCCAATCAGGGCGCGCCATGCCGAATGCTGCGGTCAATGTACTGCAATCAAGGCGGGAATTCATCGGGCGGCGGGCGGGTGTGGGGTAGTCTGCGGTCGGGATGTCGCGGATCTGGCAGGACAGGCCCGCCTTGGCCATGATCGCGCGGGCGAAGTCGGCCCAACTTGCGTCGGGTGCGCCCGCGAAATGGTGAGTGCCGCCTTGCGCACCATCGCGCATCGCTTGGGCGGCGGTAACCAGCGTCCTGGCGATGGCGGCGGCGGGGGTGGGGCCGCCGATCTGATCGGCGACGACGTTCAGGCTTTGCCGTTCGCGCCCCAGTCGCAGCATGGTTTTCACGAAATTTGCCCCGTGGGCGGAAACGACCCATGAGGTGCGCAGGATCAGGTGGCTGCCCCCAGCGGCGCGGACGCCCTGCTCTCCGGCCAGTTTCGACCGGCCATAGGCGTTAAGCGGCGCGGTGGGGTGACCGGGGGCAAAAGGTTGGTCGCCCTGACCGTCAAAGACGTAATCGGTCGAGATATGAAGGAAGGGGATGCCCTTTGCAGCGGCGGCCTGCGCCATCGCGGCGGGGGCAGTGCCGTTGACCATCGTCGCAGCGGCTTCGTCCGTTTCGGCCTTGTCGACGGCGGTCCAGGCGGCGGCGTTGATCACGGCGGTGGCGTCGCTGGCGGCGATGGCGGCGGCACAGGCAGCGGGGTCGGACAGGTCAGCCTGATCCCGCCCCAAGAAGTGCGCCTGGGGTAAAAGCCGCTGAAGTTCGCGGGCGACCTGGCCGGTTTTGCCGAAGACAAGAAGGGTCATCTGCCGGTGATCCGATAAACCAGAGTGCCAAGATATTCTTTCAGCGCCAGATTGACGCCGAAAAGGTTGCGATCAAGACGCCAGATTCCACGCCCGTCGGCAAGGTCACCTGACCGGAAATCGACCGGCCAGGCGACAAGCCCGGTCCAGCCTTGCCGGGTAAAGGTCTGGTAGGCGCGCGGCATGTGGAAAGCCGAGGTCACGAGGACCCAGGTTTCGCCGGTGCCGGGCGTGACAAGATCATGGGTAAAGCTGGCATTTTCCGCCGTGTTGCGGGAGTTCTGTTCCAGCAGGATACGGTCCGGCGCGATGCCAAGCCCGGTCCAAAGGTCACGGACCATTTCCGAAGGGTCGGTCGTGTCTTCGCTGCGCCCGACACGGGCGGAACCGCCGGTGAAGACCAGTTTCGCATCTGGAAAGCGCAGGGCGAGCATGGCACCTTCGGTCAGGCGTTCGCCCGCGTCGTTGACCTGCGCGCCGCCCCAGTGGCGGTTGGCACCTGTCTCTTCGGCCCCGCCAAGGACGATGATCCCGTCAACGTGGGTCAGCGGCGGGCGGGCGGGGAATTGCGATTCCAGCGGGCGAAGGAGGAGGTCGCCAAGCGGCAGGATCGTCAGGGCAAGGGTGCCGGTGAAAACCACAGTCAGGCAGACCGCAGCCTTTCGCGTGCGCCCGCGCCAGAGGAACCATAGGGCGAGGGCCATGAGGAGAAGCGCCCAGGTTTCCAGCCGCGAGACCATGCCAAGGGTCTTGGAGGCGAGGAAGAACAGGGTGTCCATCAGGCCTTGCCAAGTCTTTCGCCCACACCCTGCCGGGTCAAAAGCGGACGCCACCAGGATTCGTTGTCCAGATACCAGCGGACGGTGCGGCGCAGGCCTTCCTCTACGGTGACGGAAGGTTGCCAGCCAAGTTCTTGCTGGATGCGGGTGGGGTCGATGGCATAGCGGGCGTCGTGGCCGGGGCGGTCGGTGACGAAGGTGATCTGGTCGGCATAGGGGGTGGCTTTGGGGGCCATTTCGTCGAGGAGGGCGCAGATGGTCCGGACGAGGTCGATGTTGCGGCGCTCGTTCTCGCCGCCGACGTTGTAGCTGCGGTTGATCTGACCCTTTTCCAGCACGAGGAGGAGGGCGTCGGCGTGGTCTTCGACGTAGAGCCAGTCGCGGATGTTTTCGCCGTTGCCGTAGACCGGGATCGGACGCCCGTGCAGCGCGTTCAGGATGGTGACCGGGATCAGCTTTTCGGGAAAATGGTAGGGGCCGTAGTTGTTGGAGCAGTTCGTCAATACGGTGGGAAGCCCGTAGGTTTCCGCCCAGGCGCGGACGAGGTGGTCAGAGGCGGCCTTGGAGGCGGAGTAGGGCGAGCGGGGGTCGTAGGGGGTTTGTTCGGTGAACTGGCCGGTGGGGCCAAGGGAGCCGAAGACCTCATCGGTGGAGATGTGGTGGAAGCGGAAGGATTGCGGTTTACCGGCACGCATCCAGTGGGCGCGGGCGGATTCCAGCAGGTTGAAGGTGCCGGTGATGTTGGTTTCGATGAAGTCGGAAGGGCCGTCGATGGAACGGTCGACATGGCTTTCGGCGGCGAGGTGCATCACCGCGTCGGGGGCATGGGTGGCGAAGATGCGGTCCAGCGCGGCGCGGTCGCGGATGTCGGCCTGTTCGAAGCTGTAGAGGTTGGAGTGCGAGACCGAGGCGACGTTCGCTTCGTTCGCGGCGTAGGTCATGGCGTCAAGATTGACGACCTCGTGGCCACGGGCGATGGCGAGGCGGACGACGGCGGAACCGATGAACCCGGCGCCGCCGGTGACGAGGAGCTTCATTCCATGACCTCGTAACGGAAGGGTTGGCCGATCTCGGCGAGGAGGGACGCGCGCGCGTCCTTGTCCGACAGGATCGGCGCGGTGGTGCCCCAGTCGATGCCGAGCGCGGGGTCGTCCCAGCGGACGGCGCCATCGTTTTCCGGGCTGTAGAGGTCGGAGCATTTGTACTGGACCTCGGTGTCGGCGGTCAGCGTGACAAAGCCGTGCAGGAAGCCCTTGGGCACGAGGAGCTGGCATCCGTTGTCGGGGGTGAGTTCCACCGCGACGTGTTGGCCATACCGGGGCGAGCCGGTGCGGATGTCGACGGCGACATCGAGGATCGCGCCACGGGTGCAGCGGACCAGCTTGTCCTGCGCGCGGGGAGGCGACTGGAAGTGCAGGCCGCGCAGGGTGCCTTTGGCGGCAGAGAAGGAATGGTTGTCCTGCACCCAGGGCAGGTCGAGGCCTGCGTCGGCCATGGCCTTCGCGTTCCAGGTTTCCATGAACCAGCCGCGCGAATCGCCGAAGCGACGGGGGGTGAGGATCAGCACTTCGGGAAGGGACGTGGGATTGAAAAGCATATGGCACGACTGCAAATGGTGGCTTTCCGGCAACCTCGCCCGATCTGACCGGATTTGCAATCGGCAGTCCGTCACGACAGGGATTCAGGAGGGCCGCGCACGCATGGCGACATGCCGACGCATGGCCAAGAGCCGGAGCGAGAGATCGTCCAACGGCATGGGGGGCGAACCCAGGCTTGCAAACCGTGGAGAGAGGGTGGCAATCCAGGCTTCAAGATCGGCGCACGGAGGTCCGATCTGCCGGTGATCCCGATGGTACCCCAATGTTCTCAATTCTCTCCAGACTGCGTCGAGATCGAGAAGCGTTATGCTGCGGGCGGGGCCATCGCCTCGACGCCGGAAATCGGCAAGGCCGCAATCTATGAAGGCCGGAGGCGGACAATCGAGCCCCCGGAACCAGCGGGCGAAATAGCGATCACGCGGACGGCGGAGGATTATCGCCACGTTCTGCTCGGGGCGGGCGACAAATGACCAAAGATGCGCGGCAGAGCCGTCCGCGAATATCAGGCGCTGCGCGCTGGCGTAGGTTTCGATCTGATGCTGGATCGTGTGGTCTTGGGGGTGGTAGATTCGATAGCCATTCGAGGACAGGGCCGCCTCTAGCGCCGCTTCCTGGAGATACTGGCCGTTCTGAAGCCCGAGGTTGCTGCGGCTTGCATAGACCAGTGCAGAACTGTCGACTCCCGGCAGGATCGGGCGGCGGGTTTCCAGCCAGGCACGGAACCAGGGCGAGGCGGCTGGCCGATGCATGAGATTGCAGATGTCTTGCGGAAGGATCAGCCGGTCGCAATGCGTGGTCCGATGAAGCAGGCGCAGGTCATTGCGGATGCCAAAACTGCGGACGAGTTCGATGAAATAGTCTGGAAGCGCCGTGAATCCGGCGGATTCCGGAAGGAACAGGATCGGCGCCTCTGGTGCCAAAGCGGCTGCCCACATACGGCCAAGGGATTGGGTCAAGAGGTGGCCGAAATGTGCACTTGCCACACCACCAAGGATGGCTGTCCCGCCGATCCGGGACTGCGG
>CAUJIP010000111.1 GCA_963205235.1 Pseudomonadota bacterium | reverse complement strand
CCTCTTCCTCGTAATACCCTTTCGCCTGCGCGACGTAATAGCCCGCGAACTGGGCCTGCGTGACCCATTTCAGCTGCAGCTTCACGTCCTCGGCGCTGGCGCCTGTCGCCATCGCTGCCAAGGCCGCCGCCGTAAGTAGCTTCTTCATTGCCGTTCTCCCGTGTTGGGGCCCCTCCGAGCCCTTGTTAATGCCGTTGCGACGGATGCCAGAAGGTCATCCACCGTTCGATCAGCGCGACGATCCCATAAAGAAGCGATCCCGCCAATGCCGCCACCGCAATCTCGGCCCAGACCATGTCAAGACCAAGCCGCCCCACCTCGGTCGAGATGCGGAACCCCATGCCGAAGGTCGGGCTGCCGAAAAACTCGGCAACGATGGCCCCGATCAAGGCCAGAGTCGATGCAATTTTCAGCCCGTTGAAGACGAAGGGCAGCGCCGCCGGCAGCCGCAGCTTGACCAGCGTCTGCAGGTAGCTTGCGCCCCAGGTCGCCATCAGGTCGCGCTGCATCCGCTCGCTCGCCTGAAGCCCGGCGACGATGTTCACCAGCATTGGGAAGAACACCATCACCACGACGACCGCCGCCTTGGATTCCCAGCCGAAGCCGAACCACATCACCAGGATCGGCGCGAGGCCGACGATGGGCAGCGCCGCGACGAAATTGCCGATGGGCAGCAGGCCGCGCTGCAGGAAGGGGCTGCGGTCGATGGCGACGGCGGTCAGGAAAGCGGCACCACTGCCGATCAGGAAGCCGGGAATCGCGCCCTTCAGGATGGTCTGGGCGAAGTCCTGCCACAGCATCGGCAACGAGGTCGCGATCTTCGCGGCAATGGCGCTTGGCGCGGGCAGGATCACCGGAGCGATGCCCAGCCCCCGCACCAGCCCCTCCCACAGCACCAGAAGCGTCGCGCCAAAGATCAGCGGCACAAGGGCCTTGCCGAACCGAGTTTTCGCGACCGGGCTTCCCGCCAGCCAGACGTTCAGCGCCCAGGCCGCCAGCCAGACCAGCAGGGCAAACAGCAGCGCGCTCATGCCGGAACCCCCATCCGCTTGCGTGCCAGCCGCTCGACAATCCCCACTGCCACGATCAGCAACCCGGCCAGGATCGCCGCCGCAAACAGCGCCGCCCACATGATCAGCGGCTCACCGAACTGCGACCCGATCAACATCCGCGCGCCCAGGCCCTCGATGGCCCCGGTCGGCAGCTCGCCCACGATGGTCCCGACCAGGCTCGCCGCCACCGCCACTTTCAGCGAGGCAAAGAAATACGGCATCGACGCGGGCAAGCGCAGCTTCAAGAACACCGCCCCTTCACCCGCGCCATAGGTCTTCAACAGGTCCAACTGCATCTGATCCGGGCTGCGCAGCCCCTTCACCATGCTGACCAGCACCGGAAAGAACGAAAGGTAAGCCGAAATCACCGCCTTAGGCACATCCCGATCCGTCAAACCCATCTGACTGGAAACCGTGATGATCATCGGCGCCAGCGCCACGATGGGAATGGTCTGGCTGATGATCGCCCAGGGCATGACGCTCATGTCCATCACACGGAACCGCACAATCGCCATCGCCAGAAGCGAGCCGAACAGGATACCCAGCCCGAAGCCCATCATCGTGCCCTTGAAGGTGACGTAGCCGTGGTACACAAGACCCTTCTTGCTGAAGACATGGTCCAAGGTGGCCTGTAGCCGGTCGAGAATGGGTTGGTCGGCACTCTGCAAGAAAACCTCGTAACCGGAGCCTAGCCGAAGTCCCTCCCACAACTCCGCCCCCACCTGATGCGGCGGCGGCAGCAGGGGCCGCTCCTGGGTCATCGTCTGCGGCACCATCTCGGCGAAACTGACCATGGTCCCAGCCCGTTCCGCCTGATCATAGACCCAGGTGGAGTTCATCCAGACCGAGGCCGCATACCAGATCACCAGGATCAGCCCCAGAACCGTCAGTACCGGCAAGACCGTTCCTCGCGCCTTCATACCGCCCCCGATTTCATCTTTGCCGAAATATCCCCGCTGGAGGCTCCGACCCCGGCAATCCGCGCAACGCCCGTCATCCCTTCGCCCCCGCAGGCCAGGCGATCATCAACACCGCCACGACCCCCAAAGCCATCCCGGCAAGTTGCAACCCCGTCGGCCTTTCCCCAAAGACCACCATCGCCATCCCAGAAATCGCGATCAGCTGGAACACCACCGACATCGCAATGGCGACGCCAAGCCCATTCGCCCGCATCACCTGCACCATCAGGAAGTTGCCCAGACAGAACAGCGCCAGCGCACCGATCAGAACCGACACGCCCCCCTTGATCGCATAGGTCTTCAAGACCCCATTCGCCGCCACAAAGACGGCGGTCGAGGCTGCAAGCCAAAGTGCCGTGACCCAACTCATCCCGCTATTCCTTCTTGCGCTTGCGCCGCTCGGGCCTCGCGGCCTTCGCCTCGGCAATCGCTGCGGCCTGCGCCTCGGGCATCAACGCCTCCCACTCCCGCGCGGCCCTCAGCCCGTCGCGCAGTTCGGCCACCCAGACGAACAGCATCAACGGATACATCAGCATGATCCCGATGATCCAGAACAGCGCCGTCCCCATGTCGTGCGTGGTCTGCCACATCAGCTCTTGCCCGCCCGCCAGCCAGAGGGCACCCCCGATGATCCCAAGCCCGCCCACGCAGACCAGCGGAACGCCGACCACCCATTTCAGAAACGCGCCCCAACACTGCCGCACGGTCGGCGGCGGGAGCTTTGGCGGCTTGGAGGGGGCTTTGGCCATGACCTGTCACCCTTCGCCTCCTTGGCGCGCCTGTCCACCCGAAGGGAAGACGGAAGGAAGATAAAAGGAAGACGGAATGAAGACGCTTAACCTATTCTTCATGGTGACCGGCCCGCAGCCCCTCCCGCACCCGATGCGCGATCTCGATGAATTCCCGGCTGTCGCGGATTTCCAAGGGCCTTTCCTTGGGCAAGGGCGAGTCAATCACATCCGTAATCCGCCCCGGACGGGGGGACATGACGACGATCTTGGTCGAAAGATATACCGCCTCTGGGATGGAATGTGTAACGAAACCAATGGTTTTCCCGGTCCGCGCCCAAAGCTTCAGCGTCTCCTCGTTCAGCCGGTCGCGGACGATTTCATCCAGCGCGCCGAAGGGTTCGTCCATCAGCAGGATATCGGCATCAAAGGCCAAGGCGCGGGCGATAGAGGCGCGCTGCTGCATCCCCCCCGAAAGCTGCCACGGAAACTTCTTGCCAAACCCCGAAAGCTCTACCAGATCAAGTACTTGCGCGACGCGCCTGTCTTGTTCGGCCCGGTCAAATCCCATGATTTCCAACGGCAATTTGATGTTCCCGGCAATCGTCCGCCACGGATACAACCCCGCCGCCTGGAACACATAGCCATAGGCCCGCTTCCTGCGCGCCTCATCCGGGGTCATGCCGTTGACGGTCAAAGTGCCCGAAGTCGGATGCTCCAAAGCCGCAATCGCCCGCAGGAAAGTTGTTTTCCCGCAACCACTTGGCCCGATGAAGCTGACAAACTCCCCCCGATTGATCGTCAGGTTGACGTCCTTCAAAGCCTGCACCGGCCCGTCGGCGGTCTGGAACACCAGGTTCAAGCCCTTGGCTTCGATCACTGGGGCAGAGTTGGTGGTATCTTTCACGATGCGTCCGATCCGGAATTCTTCACAACTGCTGACGAAAGCGCCAAAGGTTCTAGTCGTTCTGGCAACTTCCCGGTCAAGTCGTAGAGAATATTTTCCTTCATCGATGATACATTGCCTTCTATCTGCATCAGAATCCCAATCACGGTAAGCAAGAGAAAGCCAAACCCCCAAACGCCCATTGCATTGCTCATAGACCCTAGGTTGAAGGAACCAAGTACGACAACGAGAAGCCACATGATGGGTGCGAATGCCCTTATGCCAAGCCAGGTCATCAACAACGCGGCAGGAATGGCGGTTTTCATCACCAGTCCGAACACGACACCAGTGCCAAGCAGACCCTGAATAATAATAGCAGTCACAGCGGTGTTGAGTGAAAATGAAAGCAGAAAGTAGACGCTAAGGCTGACCGGAATTAGGCGCCTAACATGAAGCGCGGCCACGAAACCAATCGCCAGAAAGCCAGAATAGAAGTCAGGCCTATAGCTAACGACCGAGTTTCGAAAGATACCCGTTTGTGTATAGCTGCCAAAACCTATCAACACGGCAATGATCAGGAATGATAGTGCGATATATCGCTTGGTCTGGTGGCCAAACTCATAGTCCCCAACCAGAATGTAATTGAGCTTGCTCAACGTTTGGCTGGCCTGCCAACGCGCAGACGGAACGCCAGTCTTGGCCTCTTCCATTTCCGTAACGGCTGAATTGTTCCTGACCAAAAAACTACACCCCCGTCGTCGGAACACCGCTCCGCGACACCGGACGTGGCGCGGTCAGGTCTTTCCACTGGCTCAGCGCGCGGTTGACGGCGGGCCGCGCCTCACGCGCGACGAATTTGCCGTGGCCCTCCTGCGTCCGCATTTCCCCGTCATGCACCGAGACATGGCCGCGGGTCAGGGTGAACCGGGGCAGGCCTTTGACGGTATGGCCCTCGAAGACGTTGTAATCAATCGACGATTGCTGCTTGCCCGCCGTAATAGTCTTCGACTTCTCCGGGTCCCAGACCACCAGATCGGCATCCGCCCCTACCAGAACCGCGCCCTTCTTCGGGTAGCAGTTCAGGATTTTCGCGATGTTGGTTGAGGTTACGGCGACAAATTCATTCGGCGTCAGGCGGCCGGTGGCGACCCCGTGGGTCCAGAGCATCGGCATCCGGTCCTCAAGGCCGCCCGTCCCATTGGGGATCTTGGCAAAGTTGCCAAGGCCGAAGCGTTTCTGTTCCGTGGTAAAGGCGCAGTGGTCGGTCGCCACGACTGATAGCGAGCCAGACTGCAACCCGGCCCAGAGGCTGTCTTGATGGTGCTTCGACCGGAAGGGCGGCGACATCACGCGGCGGGCGGCATGGTCCCAGTCGGGGTGGAAATACTCGGACTCATCAAGCGTCAGGTGCTGGATCAGGGGTTCGCCCCAGACCCGCTTGCCCTGTTGGCGGGCGCGGCGTATCGCTTCGTGGCTGTCCTCGCAAGAGGTATGCACGACATAAAGCGGCACCCCCGCCATGTCGGCAATCATGATCGCGCGGTTGGTCGCCTCGCCCTCCACCTGCGGCGGGCGGGAGTAGGCGTGGGCTTCCGGTCCGGTGTTGCCTTCCGCCAGCAGCTTCGCCGTCAGTTCGGCCACCACATCGCCGTTCTCGGCATGGACCATTGCCAGCCCGCCAAGGTCACCGACGCGCTTGAACGACTGATACATCTCATCATCGTTCACCATCAACGCGCCCTTGTAGGCCATGAAATGCTTGAAGCTGGTCATGCCGGCCTTGATGCTGTCGGCAATCCCGTCAAACACCTTCTCGCCCCACCAGGTCACAGCCATGTGGTAGGAGTAATCGCAATTCGCCCGGCCCGACTTGTTGTGCCACATCTGGGCCGCATCCATCAGCCCCTGCCCCTGCCCCGGCAGCACGAAGTCGACGACCATCGTGGTCCCACCAGACAGCGCCGCCCGCGTGCCGGACTCAAAATCATCCGCCGAATAGGTGCCCATGAAGGGCATCTCCAGATGCGTATGCGGATCAATCCCGCCGGGCATTATGTAGCAGCCGGTCGCGTCGAGTTCTGTGCCGCCTTTGAGGTTCGGCCCGATCTCGGTGATCACCCCATTCTCGATGCGGACATCGGCCTTGTAGGTGAGGTCGGCAGTGACGATGGTGCCGTTCTTGATGATGGTGGTCATCACGTAATTCTCCACGTCTTGTTTATTGACCGAAGTGGTGTCTCATCAGAGACTTTATGTCAGTGAATCCGTCTATGCTTAACACGCGCAAAAGTGTGGGCTCAAACGGAGCCACCTCTGAAAGCTTTGAGCATTGGTACAAGTTTCCAAACTCTGAAAACCAAGAAGCCTTCTCAGAAGCTTCTGCGCTTTCTCCTGCTGCAACCACACCTGTAACAGAGTTGTTGATTTCTCGCTTAAACTTGAGATTGAAATTATACTCACTCATTGAAGCGATCTTGATGTTGGATATTAGCTGCAGGGTACCATCATCAACGCAAAGGCTTGAAATGTATACATAGGCTTCATCACCTACCGCAAGTTCCGAAAAGAAGGGATCGTTTCCAAACCGGCGCAACTCCTCTGTATCTGTTTCGATCATAAAACCATCTGCAGCTGCAGGCATACCAATTGACGTTTGAAGGAACGCTCCAAGAACTAAGAAGAGTCGCTTTGACATCACCCCACCACCCCCGCCACTTCCAACACCGCGTGCAGGAGGACATCCGTCCCTGCCGCCGCCCACTCCGGACTGATCTTCTCGGCCTCGTTGTGGGAAAGCCCGTCCACGCAGGGGCACATCACCATCACCGTGGGGGCGACGCGGTTGATCCAGCAGGCGTCGTGGCCGGCGCCACTGACGATGTCCATGTGGGAATAGCCCAGCTTTTCCGCCGCTTGCCGGACGATCTTCACAAGACCGGGGTCGAAGGTGACGGGGTCGAAGTGACCCACATCCTCGATCCCGATGCCCAGACCCAGCTCCTTCGCCACCGCATGGGCGGCGCGGATGACCTCGGCCTTCATCGCATCCAGCTTGGCCTGTTCGGGGGACCGGATATCCACCGTGAACACCACTTTGCCCGGTATCACGTTGCGAGAGTTAGGGAAGACCTTCACCTGCCCCACCGCGCCGACGGCGTTGGGCTGGTGGCTCATCGCGATCTGGTGGCCGCGTTCGGTGATCCGCGCCATGCCAAGGCCCGCATTCACCCGCATGTTCATGGGCGTCGATCCGGTGTGGGCGTCCTTGCCGGTCAGCGTGATCTCCAGCCACCACAACCCTTGCCCGTGGGTGACAACGCCGATCTCTTTCCCCTCGGCCTCCAGGATCGGCCCCTGCTCGATGTGCAGTTCCAGCATCGCGTGCATCTTGCGGGCACCGACGACCTCATCGCCAACCCAGCCGATCCGCGACAACTCCTCGCCGAAGACCTTGCCGTCCGGGTCCTTGCGCGACTTGGCATAGTCCTCGGTATGGATGCCCGCAAAGACGCCGCTTGCCAGCATCGCCGGGGCAAACCGCGCGCCTTCCTCGTTGGTCCAGTTCGTGACCACGATCGGGTGCTTGGTCTTGACCCCAATGTCATTCATCGTGCGCACGACTTCCAAGGCCCCCAGCACGCCAAGCACGCCGTCATAGCGCCCGCCGGTCGGCTGGGTATCGAGGTGAGAGCCCATGTAGACCGGCAGCGCGGCAGGGTCCGTCCCCGCCCGCGTTGCGAACATGTTGCCCATGGTGTCGACGCCCATGGTCAGGCCCGCCGCCTTGCACCAGCCCGCGAACAGGTGGCGGCCTTCGCCATCGGCATCGGTCAGGGTCTGACGGTTGCAACCGCCCGCAATGCCGGGGCCGATCAGCGCCATTTCCTCCAGCGCGTCCCACAGGCGTTCAGGATTGATCCGCAGGTTGTCCCCGGTTTTTGGCATCGCACACTCCCCATTCACAGCGGAGCCATCCTGCCCCTTGCCGCGACTCACTTCCTGACCGTATGGTCAAGATGAAACGCACCACAACCTGACCAACCGGTCAACATAAATGTGATGTCCAAAGATGAGCGGTGACGCCCAGATTTCAAGGCTTCGGCCCCGCCGCACCGACATAAGGCGCGAGAATGAGCGCGCCATTCTGGATGCCGCCGAAAAGGTCTTTGCCGAGGCGGGGTTTGGCGGCGCAACGATGCAGCTGATCGCCGATATGGCGGGGCTGCCGAAGGCCAACCTGCATTACTATTTCGCCACCAAAGAAGACCTCTATCGCCGTGTCGTGCAACAGATTTTCGAGATCTGGCTTGATGCCGCCTCAAGCTTTGACGATGCGCCGGGGCCGGTTGAGGGGCTTGGGGGCTATATTGATGCCAAGATGGATATCAGCCGCACCCATCCCTATGGCTCCAAGGTCTGGGCCAGCGAAGTAATGCACGGCGCGCCGGTGATCCAGGATTATCTGGAAACCACGCTGCGCGACTGGACCAATGGCCGGATTGCCGTGATCCAGCGCTGGATCACCGAGGGCAAGATGCGGCCGGTCGATCCGCGGCATCTTTTGTATATGCTGTGGGCCACGACCCAGCACTATGCCGACTTTGGCCATCAGATCCAGACGCTGAACGGGGACAAGCCGCTGAACGACCGGCAATGGGCCGAGGCCAAAGCAAGCGTGAAAGACATGGTCCTGCGCGGGATCGGAGCAATCTGAGGAGCGACGATGGAAATTGCGGAACTCGAGGCCGAAGCAGCGGCTTTGGTGCTGGGCCAGTTCGCCGAGACGGATGCCCTGCGCTTGGGTCAGATTCTGACAGACCTGGCGCTGAACGCAGGCCTGCCGGTCGTGATCGACATCCGGACTTCGGACCGGACCTTGTTTCATGCCGCCTTGCCCGGTTCGGCCCCGCTCAATGACCTGTGGGCCCGGCGCAAGTCGAACACCACCCTGCGGTTTCAGGAGGCCTCGCTTCTGGTCGGGACGCGCCACCGCGCAAAGGGCGAGACTCTGGCGAAACACGGGCTGGACAGTGCGGAATTTGCCGACCATGGCGGCGCGGTTCCGATCCGGGTCCGGGGCGTGGGGGTCGTGGCCGTGGCAACTGTTTCGGGCCTGCCGCAGGTTGAAGATCATCAGTTGGTCGTGCGCGGCTTGCGGCAGTTCTTGAACATGCAATGACCCATCTGCGCACGGCCCTTGGCCTGTCCGCTTGCGTGATCCTGTCGGGCTGCTTCCTGATGTCGGAAGTCCCCCGCTTTGACGACGGCCAATCGGTTACGCTACTTGGCCCGGAGACCACAACCTTTGCCAGTTACGACCTGGACGGGGCCGACTGGAAAGTCTCGGAAACGCCCATGATCACGGTAACGCCCAAGGGCGGCCATTACCTGCTGCATGACCCGACGGGCTCTGGAACGACGCAAGACGACCCGATCCTCCACTTTGTCGAGCTGGATTACAGCCATTGGCTGATGCAGCTTACGGCCGCCGAGTCTGCGAACGAGACCTGGGCCTATTACAGTGTCGCAACCTGGGACGGGCAAGACCTGCTTGTCCAGCCCATCGCCTGCGACGACCTGCGCGACCGGCCCGGCGTCGCGGACCTGGTCACCTTCGACGAAAACGATTGCACCCTTCGGCCCCCAGCCACCGGGGCCGCGCCCGATTTCCCGCCGGTCCTGTGGCAAGACTTGCCGCCCGCCACGACGAAACTGGTGCTTCAGCCCTGAGGCTGCGGCTCTTTCAGCTCGACCTCGACAAAGCTCATGGGCTGATCGCCGTCGTTGATGACGTTGTGTTCAACCCCTTCGCTGCGGCGATAGGCGGTGCCTGCGGGAACGGTCACCCGCCGCGTGCCGCCGCCGGGGTCTTCCAGCAGCATCGGACAGTCCGTCACGGCGGTGATCACATAGTCATGCCCATGCCGGTGCCAGCCTGTCTCGGCCCCAGGGGCGAAATCAAACCGTGTGACCCGCACGCGGGCGTCATCGACCAGAATGGTCGCGTCACAACTGCGGCGTTTCATCGCAAGCCCCTCGATTCCGGTGATCCTCGGTCCACCTTACCCGACGGCTGCCAGGAACGGCAGTTCAAAACTTGCGGAGAGAGACATGTTCACCGGCATCAAGCGTTCCCTTCTGATCATCGTTGCCTCGATGACGGTATTGCCCTGGGGCATCCTGCAAATGGTGGAATAGGACCGCGCGCGGCGGGGCAGCGGCGGGGTCGAATGATTTGACCTTGGCTTGCTGCCCGCGCTATCCATGCAGGACCTGTCCTTATACCCGTTTCCATGTCCAGTTCCTCGCGCCCTCAATCCCGCATCCAGCAAAGAAACCGCGAGATCATCCTTGATGCGGCGCTGGAGGTGTTTTCGCTGCATGGGTTTCGCGGGGCAACTCTGGACCAGATCGCCGAAGTGGCGGGGCTGTCCAAGCCGAACCTGCTGTATTACTTCCGCTCGAAGGAAGAGGTTCACACCGCGCTTCTGACCGGGCTTCTGGACACCTGGCTTGATCCGTTGCGAGCGATGGACCCGGCGGGCAATCCGATGCAGGAGATCATGGGCTATGTCCGGCGCAAGCTGGATCTGGCCCGGGACTTCCCGCGCGAAAGTCGGCTTTTCGCCAACGAGATCCTGCAAGGCGCGCCCCGGATGCGCGACGCGATCGAGGGCGACTTGCGCCTGTTGGTCGAGGAAAAGGCGGCGGTCCTGAAGGCCTGGATGGATCAGGGGCGGATTGCCCAGGTCGATCCGGTGCATCTTATCTTCTCGATCTGGGCGCTGACCCAGCATTACGCGGATTTTGACGTCCAGGTCCGCGCCGTGCTTGGGCCGGATCACGACCCCTATTCCGAGGCTGGCCGCTTTCTTGGGACGCTGTTCACCCGGCTGCTGGAGCGTTGACTGTCCACGGTGGACAATTCGCCTAACCACAATGATTTCAAACCCTTATAGATCCGCGTTAACGGATTTGAAAGAAATTGAACCGGGGAGATTCGACCGGTTCCGGTGTGGCACTGATGGGGCCTTCGGGTCCAACCCTACCGGACAGGGCATGCCGTCCGTCGCAGGCAAGGTCCGGGCGGGATGGTTCCAGCGCCCGGACCCCGAAGAATGCGATCACTCGGCCGCGTGGGCAGAGGGGTTGTTAGGATGCGTCGTCCAGTTGGCATAGGTGCCGACCTTGCGCCCGGTGCGTTCGTCAAGCGCGCCCTCCGGCAGGGTCTTCATGGTGATGCAGTTGTCGACCGGGCAGACGTTGACGCACAGGTTGCAGGCCACACATTCGTCGTCCTTGACGGTGAAGGTGCGGTCTTCGGACATGGCGATGGCCTGGTGGCTGGTATCTTCGCAAGCCGCATAGCAACGACCGCATTTGATGCAGTCGTCCTGATTGATCACCGCCTTGGTGACGTAATTCAGGTTCAGATGCTGCCATTCGACGAAATTCGGAACCGCACGACCGATCAGGTCATTCAGGCTCATCTGTTTTTCGTCCAGATACTGCGACAGGCCCGAGATCATTTCCTGCACGATCTTGAAGCCATAGGTCATGGCGGCGGTGCAGACCTGCACGTTCCCCGCCCCCATCGCCATGAATTCCGCCGCATCGCGCCAGGTGGTGACGCCACCGATGCCGGAAATCGGCAGGCCGCGGGTTTCCTGATGCCGCGCGATTTCGCCCGTCATGTTCAGCGCAATCGGCTTGACCGCCGGGCCGCAATAGCCGCCGTGGCTGCCCTTGCCGTCGATCATCGGGAAGGGCGAGAACGAGTCGAGGTCGACGTTGGTGATCGACTTGATCGTGTTGATCAGGGAAACCGCATCCGCCCCGCCCCGCTTGGCCGCCATTGCGGGCGGCAGGATCGAGGTGACGTTGGGCGTCAGCTTCACAATGCAGGGCATGCGCGAGTACTGCTTGACCCAGCGGGTGACCATTTCGATATATTCCGGCACCTGCCCCACGGCGGAGCCCATGCCGCGCTCGGCCATGCCATGCGGGCAGCCGAAGTTGAGTTCGACGCCGTCGGCCTCGGTATCCTCGATCGCTTTCAGGATGTCTTTCCAATAGGTCTCCTCACAGGGGACCATCAGGGAAATCACCAGCGCGCGGTCTTTCCACTTGCGCTTGACCTCCTTGATTTCCTGAAGGTTCACCTCCAACGGGCGGTCGGTGATCAGTTCGATGTTGTTCAGGCCCAGAAGGCGGCGGTCGGCCCCCCAGATCGCGCCATAGCGGGGACCGGAGACGTTGACGATGGGTGGGCCTTCCGACCCGAGCGTCTTCCAGACAACGCCGCCCCAACCAGCCTCGAACGCGCGTTCGACGTTGTACTTCTTGTCCGTGGGCGGGGCACTTGCCAGCCAGAACGGGTTCGGGGACTTGATGCCGATGAAATTGGCGGAAAGGTCAGCCATGGGAAGCCTCCTTGAGATATGTGGGGATTTGGTTCGCCGGGTGGGCAATCTGCCCGGCGCCGGTCAGACGAACGACCAGAGCCAGCCGAGAATGTCGCCGCCGTATTCGCCCAACTTGGGAATGAGCCAGGCCCAGGCCAGGCTGCCGATGGTGTTCCAGATCATGAACTGGGGCACAGACATTCGGCTCATCCCGGCCATGAGGAACGCGACCGGTCGGAAGACTGTGGTGAAATGGCCGATGATCATGGCCGCGCCGCCAAAACGGTTGAAGGTGATCTTGCCCTTCTCGACCATCTCGGGATGGTTCTTCAGCGGCCACATCGCCAGAACGGCCGCGCCATAGCGCCACCCCAGCCAATAGCTGATGATCGACCCGGCCAGTGCGCCAATGCTGGCGCCGATGAACAGCGGCATGAAGTCGACCGCACCCGTCGCCACAAGCGCCCCGATGGCGACAAGAACTGCAGTGGAGGGAATGAGGATCGACAGAAACGCCAGATTCTCGGCCGCCGCAAAGATCGCCATGATCAGCGGCAACCAGTCGCGGTTGCGATCGACAAAGGCGATGAAACTCTCGATCCAGGCGTCCATGGTCATTCCCTGTGCGTGCCCGGTGTGACGCTGGACCTGGCCGAATACAAGGGAGAAACGCGATCATCATGCGCCCGTCAACCGGGCGTGGATCGCCTCGGCGGCATCGCGGCCTTCGGCGACGGCGGTGACGGTCAGATCCTCGCCCCCGGCGGCGCAATCCCCGCCGACCCAGACTGTAGCCTGTGCACCGGCAAGCTTGCCGCCGTCGACCGGCAGGTCCTTGGGTTGGCCTGCAAGGGTCTGGCCGATGGCCTTGAACACCTGATCGGCCTTCAGCGTGAAGGTTTCGGACGACAGTTTCAGCCCGCCCGGCCCGTCCTGAGTATAGGCGAATTCGACCGCTTCGGCCTTGCCGTTGCCGATCACCCGAACCGGGGCGGCATTGTGGATGATCCGCACCCCGGTCTGGACCGCGTGATCCTGTTCATGGCCCGAGGCGGACATCTTGTCCTGTCCGCGACGGTAGACGATGGTGACGTTCTCGGCGCCCAGAAGCTTGGACTGAACGGCGGCGTCAACGGCGGTCATGCCGCCGCCGATCACGACGACATCGCGACCGACAGGCAGTTTCGACAGGTCGGTTGACTGGCGCAATTCAGCGATGAAATCGACAGCGTTGCGGACGCCCTCAAGCTCTTCGCCCGCCGCCCGAAGCGCGTTCACCCCGGCAAGACCGATGCCAAGGAAAACGGCATCATACTCGGCCTTCAGCTGGTCAAGCGTCACATCGCGGCCAAGTTCGACGCCGGTCCGCACTTCGATGCCCCCGATTTCCAGCAGCCATTCCACTTCGCGCGCGGCAAAGCCCCCTGCGGCCTTGTAGCTGGCGATGCCATATTCGTTCAGGCCCCCGGCCTTGGCGCGGCGTTCCAGCACGACAACGTCATGGCCGTGCACGGCCAGCCGGTGCGCGCAGGCCAGACCCGCAGGCCCCGCCCCGACGACAGCCACGCGCTTGCCGGTCCGGGCTGCACGTTTGAAGGGCTGCTTGCCCTTGGCCATGGCATGATCGGTGGCAAAGCGCTGCAGGCGGCCAATCTCGACCGGCTTGCCTTCGGCGGTTTCGCGGACACAGGCCTGTTCGCACAAAGTCTCGGTCGGGCAGACGCGGGCACACATGCCGCCAAGGATGTTCTGCGACCAGATCGTCTGAGCCGCCGCCTCCGGGGTGCCGGTTGCGATCTGGCGGATGAACAGGGGAATGTCGATATCGGTCGGGCAAGCCGTGATGCAGGGCGCATCGTGGCAGAAATAGCAGCGATCCGCCGCGACGCGCGCCTCGTGGGCATCAAGCGCCGGTTCGTGATCGCCGAAGTTGCTGGCATAGGCTGCGGCTGGCAGGCGGCCCGGAACAATGCCGGGCGTCAGCGGGCTGTTCGTCATCGGACGCATGTCCTCCCTGTTTGTCTTTTTATCAGGCTGGCACAGGTCGGTTTTTTTATCAAACGGTAAATTTTATCCGAATGTAGATTTTTTGAGGCCTTCCCAGCCGTCACCGCCAGATCGGATTCGCGGCTTTTCAGCCCTGAGCGGCTCGCGTATAAGCTTCAGACACCAGACTGCGCGGGCGCGGCAAGACGCCCAGCCCGGCAGAACAGGAACAGAGGACGGCATGAGCAAGCAGACGACAGAAACTGACGTGGCCTTCATCTCGGCACTGGCCGAGCTTCTGAACAAGAACGACCTGACCGAGCTTTCGGTAAAGCGGGAATATGGCGAGGACGACAGTCTGGAAGTCCGCGTCGTCAAGCAGGCGACTGTCGTGACCGTTGCCGCCGCCCCGGCCCCGGTTCAGCATCACGCGCCGGTTCATGCCGCCGCTGCCCCGGCCGCACCCGCCGCTGTTGCGCATGAAGACCCGGCCCAGCATCCCGGCGCGGTCACCTCGCCGATGGTTGGCACGGCCTATCTTTCCGCCGAACCCGGTGCCACGCCCTTTGTGACCATTGGCGCGCAAGTGACCGAAGGCCAGACCGTCCTGATCATCGAGGCGATGAAGACGATGAACCACATTCCCGCCCCGCGCGCGGGTACGGTAAAGCGCATTCTGGTCGAGGACGGCCACCCGGTCGAATACGGCGCCCCCTTGATGATCATCGAATAAGGTTCTGGCCATGTTCGATAAAATCCTGATCGCCAACCGGGGTGAGATTGCGCTGCGCGTGATCCGGGCCTGCCGGGAAATGGGGATCACCTCGGTTGCCGTCCATTCCACCGCCGATGCCGACGCGATGCATGTGCGCATGGCAGATGAATCGGTCTGCATCGGCCCTGCGCCGTCATCGGAAAGCTATCTGTCAAAGGCCGCAATCATTTCGGCCTGCGAGATCACCGGCGCGCAAGCGGTGCATCCGGGCTATGGCTTCCTGTCGGAAAACGCAGCCTTTGCGCAGGCGCTGGAAGATCACGGCCTGACTTTCATCGGCCCGTCGGCGGAACATATCCGCATCATGGGCGACAAGATCACGGCCAAGGTGACGGCGAAAGAGTTGGGCATCCCGGTCGTTCCGGGGTCTGACGGCGGCGTGCCGGATTACGAGACGGCAAAGACCGTGGCCGAGGACATCGGCTATCCGGTGATCATCAAGGCCACCGCTGGCGGCGGCGGGCGCGGGATGAAGGTCGCCACCAATGCATCCGAGCTTGAGGTTGCCTTCCGCACCGCGCGCAGCGAGGCGAAGAACGCCTTTGGCAATGACGAAGTCTATATGGAGAAATACCTCCAGCGTCCGCGCCACATCGAGATTCAGGTGTTTGGCGATGGCAAGGGCGGTGCCGTGCATCTGGGGGAACGCGACTGTTCCTTGCAGCGCCGTCACCAGAAGGTCTTTGAAGAAGCCCCCGGCCCGGTGATCACGCCGAAGCTGCGGGCTGAAATCGGCAAGGTCTGCGCCGAGGCGATGAAGAAGCTGAAATACATCGGCGCGGGCACCATCGAGTTTCTGTACGAGGACGAGAAGTTCTACTTCATCGAGATGAACACCCGGCTGCAGGTCGAACATCCAGTCACCGAAGGCATCTTCGGCATCGACCTTGTGCGCGAACAGATCCGGGTTGCCAGCGGGCTGGGCCTGTCGTTCACGCAGGATGAATTGCAGATCAACGGCCATTGCATCGAGGTTCGGATCAACGCCGAGAAGATCCCGAATTTCTCGCCCTGCCCCGGCCGGATCACCCAGTTCCACGCCCCCGGCGGCCTTGGTGTGCGGATGGATTCGGCGATCTATGACGGCTACCGGATCCCGCCCTATTACGACAGCCTGATCGGCAAGCTGATCGTGCATGGCCGCGACCGGCCTGAGGCTTTGGCGCGGTTGAAGCGGGCGTTGAGCGAGTTGATCATCGACGGCATCGACACCTCGATCCCGCTGTTTCATCTGCTGCTGGAAGAGCCCGATATCCAGACCGGGGATTACAACATCCACTGGCTGGAAAAGTGGCTGGACCGCAAATTCGCGAAGCCGGCCTGAACGGATAAGGGCGCCTTCGGGCGCCCTTTCCTTTAGCCGGGGTGCTTGACCTCCCACGGGTTCTGCCAATCCCCCGGCACGCGCAGGTCGATCCCGGCATTGTCCTCGATCACCTTGCAGACGGTCATCTCGCCCGCCCCGTCGCCATAGCGCCGCCCGGCCTCGCGAAAGCGTTCGTGGGTGGCGTCGGTCAGGGTGGCGGTGGTGCCCACGCGGTCCATCAGTTCCTTGATCAGGCCAAGGTCTTTCAGGCACAGGCGGATCGGGAAGGACGGGTCATAGTGACCGGCAAAGATCGAGGGCACGTCGTGAGAAAGGACGAAACTGTCGGCCGCGCCGCCTTTCATCACCTCCCACCAGGTCAGGGGGTCAAGGCCCGCGAGTTTAGCCGTCACCATCGCCTCGCCAATGGCGGCGGCGTGGATTTTCCAGAGCTGGTTGTTCACCAGCTTGGCCACATAGCCGTTGCCATAGGCCCCGACCTTGCGCAGTTGGCCCATCGCTTCGATCACCGGGCGGACCTTTTCGATCACCGCATCGGTGCCGCCGACAAACATCGGCATGTCGCCCCGGATCGCGGCATCAACTGACCCGGTGACCGGCGCATCAACCGCCTGCCCGCCTGCGGCTTCGAACTCGGCGGCAAGATCCCGCATCAGGAAGGGTGACGAGGTCGTCATGTCGATCCAGACCTTGCCCTTTGGGTTGCCTGACAAGAACCCGCCGGGGCCGCGCAGGACCTGTTCCACTTCCTTCGGGCCGAAGACCATGGTCACGACCACATCGACGGCGGCCAGAACCTTGGCGGGGCTGTCGGCGACAGTGGCCCCCATTGCAACCAGCGGGGCCGCGGCCTCTGGGCGGATGTCGTAGACCACCAGGTCAAACCCCTTGCGCCGGATATTCGCCGCCGCGTTCTTTCCCATAGTGCCAAGACCGATGAAGCCAACCCGCATTTCTGCCCCCTTTGTGATGCCTTGGCGTTTTCGCTTGCCCCGTGCTAGCTGTCGAACAAATGTCCCTGATGGGGGCATCAGCCGGGGTTATGGGGATGGATATCGAGCTTCGCCTGCTGCGCAGCTTTGTCGCGATCCACGAGACGGGCTCGGTCAGCCGGGCCGCCGACAGCATGGCCTGCACGCAGGCGGCGATGTCGATGCGGCTGAAGCTGATCGAGGCCGAGATTGGCGCGCCCCTGTTCCTGCGCCGCCCCGGTGGCCTGCAACCCACCCCGCGCGGGGCAGAACTTTACGCCCGCGCGCTGGGGGTGCTGTCGGCCTATGACGAGATGCTGTCGGTCACCCGGTCCCGCCCGCCGCGTGACAGGTTGCGGTTGGGGATGCCGGACGATTATGCCTCGGGCTGGCTGGGCGGGCTGATCAGCGACCTTGGCTCAGCCTTCGACCGGCTGGAGATCGACTTGGTCTGCGATCTTTCCGCCAATCTGATGGCGGCGCTGGAACGGCGCGAGATCGACCTTGCGCTGGTCACGACCGCCGCTGTTCCCGCAGGCACAACCAGCAGCGTGGAGATGGCGCTGAATTGGGTGACCGCCCCCGACTGGGACGGGGAGGTGACCTTGGCCGCCTATCCCGATGGCTGCGTCTTTCGCCGCGCGATGACCCAGACGCTGGATGCCGCAGGTCAGGCCTGGCGCGTCGGTGTGCAGTCCAAAGGTCAGGCCGGGATATTCGCGGCTGTCCGTTCCGGCCGGGCTGTCACCGCCGTTGCTGCCGGAACCGGGCCTGCCGATCTGACCGAACGCACAAGCGCCCCCGGCCTGCCCGCCCTGCCGCCAGTGCCGGTGCATCTGGTTCTGGCGGAAGGGGCCTCACCTTGGACCCAGCGCGCGGCCATGGCCCTTTCCAAGCGGCATCTGGCCCGCGTCAGCGCCTGATGCCGGATCCTCAGATCACCCCGGATATTCTGTTGCGGGCCTATACCATGGGCATCTTCCCCATGGCCGATGGCCGCGATGATCCGGAAATCCACTGGATCGACCCCCGCCACCGGGGGATTATGCCGCTGGACGGCTTCCACTTGTCGCGATCCCTTGCCCGGCACATCCGTCAGGGCGGCTTTCAGGTCACGGCCGACCGCGATTTTACCGGCGTTGTCGAAGCCTGCGCTCTGCGTGAGGAAACCTGGATAAGTCACAGAATCCAAACGCTTTATGAGGCGCTGCATAAGCTTGGCCATGCCCATAGCATCGAAGTGTGGGACGGCGAGGTCCTGATCGGTGGCGTCTATGGTGTCACTCTGGGCGCCGCCTTCTTCGGCGAAAGCATGTTCTCGCGCCGGACCGATGCGTCGAAGATCGCGCTGGCCTATACCGTGCATCGCCTGAACGCGGGCGGGTTTCGCCTGTTTGACACCCAGTTCCTGACCCCGCATCTGGCCAGCCTTGGCGGGGTGGAAATCCCGCGCGCCGAGTATCATGAGCGTCTGGCCGATGCCTTGGCCCACCGGGCGGACTTCGCCCCGAAGGGTTATCCGCCGTCACCCACTGTCGTCGCATCCGCCGCGGCCTCGGGCAGATTGCAGGACAACACCCAGACGTCATAGCGCGGGTGGTCCAGCGCCGACAAAGCCGGGGCAGAGGCCAGCATCCAGCCGCTGAACGCGACCGCGCCGGTGGATTCGTCGACGATGGTCAGGTGCGCCTCGGCATCCGCGACCGGGTTCGCGGTGGGATAGCGGCAATCGTTCAGCTGGACGAGCAGCCGCCCGAACTTGGCAGATTGCCCCAGACCAAGAGCCACATCGCCGGTTTCGCTGGTCAGCTTGTCAAGGAACCGCAGTTCGGCCCCGTCAGATTCGGTGAATTCCGGCCCCTCGGTCTGCGTGTCGTCTTGCGCATGGGCCGGAATGGCCAGAGCCAGGGCCAGAAACAGCGCGATCCGCATCATGGCGTGGTGGATCCTGCCGCCGCGTCACCTTCGCCGCCGCCTGCAAACTTCATCAGCAGCGAGATCACGCTGACCGCGCCTTGGGTATCCTCGATCTCATCGCCGGGGGCGAGAGAGTCGGGCATGCCACCCGGCTGCAATTCGACGAAGGTGCCGCCAAGCAGACCTTCGGACGAAACCAGGGCGGTCGAATCAATCGGCAGGATCACGTCATTGCGCACCGAAATGACGGCATCGGCAAAATATGTTTCGGGGTTCAGCTTCAAATCGGTGACAGTGCCGACCTTGACCCCGGCCAGCCGAACATCGGTGCCGACGCTGACCCCTTCGATCGACCGGAAACTTGCCGTCAGCGCATAGCTGTCGGCCCCCTGCATAAGGTTCGTGCCAGCCCCGGCATAGACGGCAAAGCCGATGGCCACCGCCAGAATCGCCGCACCGGCCAGAATCTCTGCGCGTTCGTAGGCCATTATTCGGGCTGCCAAGCCTCATAATCGCGCCGGGCGACAGGATCGGCGCGACGGATCGATCCCGGCGGGGCATAGGCCAGTTCGGTGCCGGTCAGGTTCTCTTGATGCGGCATTTCCCAGGGCTTGTGCTTCAAGGGGGATTTGGTCGGCGGCTCGTCCCAGGTGAAATGCAGCCAGCCGTGCCAATCGGGGGACACGCGGCTTGCTTCCATCTCGCCGTTGAAGATCACCCAGCGGCGCTTGCCGTCACGGGTCTGATAGAACTTGTTGCCTGCGTCATCCTCGCCGACCTTCACCCCCTTGCGGGCAGTGAAAAGCTGCGTGCCAAGCGTCTGGCTGTTCCACCAGGTCAACAGGCGTTTGAGGAAGTACATCAGGGCCTCCGCTACGATTTCCCCTCATATGGCCGAAAGCCATGCCAAGGTCTAGGGCGAAGCGCGCGGCTTTGGCAAATCCGCGGGTCATGGCCGACGCTGCAAATAAAAAAGGCGGGCCTGACGCCCGCCCGTTGCCGTGGAACCAGCCCGGATCAGGCCTTTTGCGGTTCTTTTTTCTTGACCTCGGTATAGACGAGCATCGGCTTCGCCCCAAGGTTCACCGCCTCTTCCTTGACGACGACTTCCTCGACCCCGTCCATGCCGGGCAGTTCGAACATCGAGTCCAGAAGAATGTCTTCCATGATCGACCGCAGACCACGCGCCCCGGTCTTGCGCTTGATCGCGCGCTTGGCAATCGCGACAAGGGCGTCAGGGGTGAAGGTCAGCTTGACGCCTTCGATTTCGAACAGGCGCTGATACTGTTTCACCAGCGCGTTCTTCGGTTCGGTCAGGATCGTGACCAGTGCTTCTTCGTCCAGATCGGTCAGGGTTGCGATGACCGGCAGACGACCGACGAATTCCGGGATCAGGCCGAATTTCAGCAGGTCTTCCGGCTCAAGCTCTTTGAACAGTTCGCCAACGCTCCGCTCTTCCGGACCGCGCACTTCGGCACCAAAGCCGATGGCAGAGCCCTTGTTGCGCTGCGCGATGATCTTTTCCAGACCCGCGAATGCGCCACCACAGATGAACAGGATGTTGGTCGTGTCCACCTGCAGGAATTCCTGCTGCGGATGCTTGCGGCCACCCTGCGGCGGGACGCTGGCGACCGTGCCTTCCATGATCTTCAGCAGCGCCTGCTGCACCCCTTCACCGCTGACGTCACGGGTGATGGAGGGGTTGTCGGACTTGCGGGTGATCTTGTCGACCTCGTCGATATAGACGATCCCGCGCTGCGCGCGTTCGACGTTGTATTCGGATGCCTGCAGAAGTTTCAGGATGATGTTTTCAACATCCTCGCCGACATAGCCCGCCTCGGTCAGCGTGGTCGCGTCCGCCATCGTGAACGGCACATCCAGGATCCGCGCCAGCGTCTGCGCCAGCAGGGTCTTGCCGCAGCCCGTCGGGCCGATCAGCAGGATGTTGGACTTCGAAAGCTCGATATCCGTCTTCGACGAATGGTTCAGCCGTTTGTAGTGGTTGTGGACCGCGACCGAGAGCACCCGCTTGGCGTGGATCTGGCCGATGACATAATCGTCCAGCACCTTGCAGATTTCGCGCGGGGTCGGCACGCCATCGCTGGACTTCAGACCGGTGGTCTTCGTCTCTTCGCGGATGATGTCCATGCACAGTTCGACGCATTCGTCGCAGATGAATACTGTCGGACCCGCAATCAGCTTGCGTACCTCATGTTGGCTTTTGCCACAGAACGAGCAGTAAAGCGTGTTCTTGCTGTCGCCGGAATTGCCTGCCATCCGCAAACCTCTTGACGCTGTTTGACCACTCCGGCAGGGCGCGCCCCCCTGCCATTGTTCATGAGTCTAGGCCAATGCCCGGTTCACCACAATCCGAAATTCCCGCCTTTGAAAGCAGGAATAATCGGCGTCACGATGCCGAATCTTCGGCTTTTCCGCGGCTTTCCAGGATCTGGTCGATCAGACCCCAGTCCTTTGCATCCTCGGCCGACATGAAATTGTCACGCTCCAACGCGGCTTCGACGGTCGCATAGTCGTTGCCGGTGTGCTTGACATAAATCTCGTTCAACCGGCGCTTCAGTTTTTCGGTTTCGCGGGCGTGGATCATGATGTCTGTCGCCTGCCCCTGATAGCCGCCCGAAGGCTGGTGGACCATCACGCGAGAGTTCGGGAGCGAGAAACGCATGCCCTTTTCGCCTGCCGTCAGCAGAAGGCTGCCCATCGACGCGGCTTGCCCGATCACCAAGGTCGAAACCTTGGGCCGGATGTACTGCATCGTGTCATAGATCGACAGACCCGCCGTCACAACGCCACCGGGGCTGTTGATGTACATGCTGATTTCCTTGGACGGGTTTTCCGATTCCAGGAACAGCAGCTGCGCGCAGATCAGGCTGGACATGCCGTCATGCACAGGGCCGCCCAGGAAAATGATGCGTTCCTTCAACATGCGGCTGAAGATGTCATAGGCGCGTTCGCCACGGCTGGTCTGTTCGACGACCATCGGGACAAGCGTGTTCATATAGTGGTCTACGGGATCGCGCATCGGGGCCTGCCTTCTTCAAGAACGAGAAATATCGCCAGATCGTTGCCAGAGTCTTAGTGGCCCGCGACGGGGGCTGCAAGGGCGGGTCGGTTGGCCGGAATTCAAGGCGCTAGTGGCCCGTACCGAAGACCCTGGCCGCCAGAATCACGCGCGACAGGGCGGTCACCAGACAAAGCGCGCCAAAGACCCAGGCAACCGGGACAAACGACGCGGGCCAAAGCGCCATCACCAGAAAGCACAGGATCGTCTCGGTCCCCTCCATCAGGCCCGCGGTGAAATAAAGCGACTTCTCTCCCCGGTCCGTGGTTTCAAGCCCACGCCGTGCAGCAAGGGCCGCATAGCCAAGAAAGGTCGCGCCGTTCACGTAGAATGTGGCCAAGAGGAACGCCCCCGCCGCCCCGTTCGCCATCGGATCGCGCAGCACGAAGGCCAACGGAATCGCGCCGTAGAAGGCAAAGTCGCAGACGATATCCAGATATCCGCCAAAGTCGGTCTTGCCCCGCGCCCGCGCCACCGCCCCATCCAGCCCGTCGGACAGACGGCTTGCCAGCAGGGGCAGTACGACCCAGACACCGCCAAGGCCCATCGCCAGCAATGCCGCCGCCAAGAGCCCGAAACCCAGCCCGATAAGCGTAACCGCGTCGGCCGAGACTCCAAGCCCCGCCAACCGCCGTCCACCCCAGTTCAACGGGGCGTCGATCACCGGTCGCATCATTCCATCCAGCATTCAGTCGTTCTCCGATTGCCAGCCAACCTGCGCAAGCCGAGGCCGGAAGGAAAGTAACGTTTGCGCCGGTTCTTCAAAACATCGCCACAATTCCCCCAGATTTGGCCCAATTGTCATGCAACCTTACGGTGAAGAGTCGCAAGTTGGGCTGTTACATCCATGACCAAAGCTTCCCTTTCCGCAGTCGTCATGCTTGCCGTCACGATACTGGTGACAGGTCCCGTCGTCGCTTGCGAGGTTCCCAGCGACGCGGCTGCCCTGCAACAGGAACTGCTGACCCATCTGAATGCGGAACGGCGCGCAGCGGGGCTTACGGCGTTGAAACTGTCGTCCAAGCTGGACAAGGCGGCGCAGGCGCTTGCCTGTGACAATGCCGAACGCAAGTCGATCAGCCATGAAAGCTCGGACGGGGCGACGCTGAAGACTCGGCTAAAACGGGTCGGCTATGCGTTCCGGACAGCCGCTGAAAATACCGGGCGGGGGTTTGCTTCGGGCAAACGTGCGGTGGAATGGTGGATGGGGTCCGACAAGCATCGCGCCAACATTCTTTTGCGCAAGGTGCGCGAGGTTGGCATCGGGATCGCCGTCAGCGATGCGCCCGACAGCAAGCTGCACTGGATCCTTGACCTTGGCGCTGGCCGCTGACACCCGGATCAACGCGCAATCACCAGATCAGCCCGCAACCCGCCCAGTCTTTCGCTTTGCGACAGGCTTAGCGTGCCGCCATGACTTAGCGCCACATCGGCGGCAATCGACAGGCCCAACCCGACCCCGCCGCCCCGGTTCGGATCACGGGAACGGTCAAGCCGGGTAAAAGGCTTCAACGCCTCGGCCCGGGAATCTGGCGGAATGCCGGGGCCATCATCCTCGACCCGAAATACAAGCGCATGGTCGCGGAACTCCAGCCGCAGCTCGATGGTCTTGCCAAAGCGGATCGCATTCGACACCAGATTTTCCAGCGCGCGACTGACCGCCTGCGGGCGCAACACCACCGGCACGGGCGTGCCGATGACCTCGACCAGCCAGTCGCCCCCGCCAAGCCGGTCAAGGACTTCGAGCGTCAAGGCCACGGCATCGACCGCCTCGGCACCTTCCATCGCATCGCCGCGAACGAAGGCCAGAAATTCCTCGACCATCCGCTCCATGTCAGACACATCGCGTTGCAGTGACAGCGTCTCGGCATCCTCGGGCATTAGCGCCAAGCCCAGCCGAAGCCGCGTCAGTGGCGTGCGCAGGTCGTGGCTGACCCCAGACAACATCAGCGTGCGCTGCTCGATCTGCCGCTCGATCCGGTCACGCATGTCCAGAAACGCCTGCCCAGCCGCCCGCACCTCGACCGCCCCGCGTGGCCGATAGCGAAAGCTGCGCCCTTTGCCGAATTCCTCGGCGGCCTTTGCCAGCTTGGTAATCGGCCGCAACTGGTTGCGCAGGAAAATATAGGCGATCACCGCCATCAGGACCGAGGTGACGATCATCAGAACCAGCAACTGATGCGGGTTGGTCGCCGACATCCGCCTGCGGTTCAGTTCGGCCCCAACCGCCCCGTGCCGGCTGTCAAACCGCAGCCGCACGACCCGGTTTTCATCTGTCAGGTCCACCGCCACCAACCCTGGCAAACGATCACGCAGCGTCGCGATGATCGTCGCGCCGGAAAGATCGATCTGGGCCTGCTTGTCCTTTAGCGGAGAAAGCGGTCCGGCTGGAATCGACACCGTGATTTCCAGCGCCCTTGCAACATCGCCGACACGCTCAAGTGCTGCCTCGGGTGTTGGGCTGTTGTCGATTTCGGCCAGAAGAAAGGCCAGATCAATCGCCACCCCTTGCGTCATCTGCCGGGTCACGTCTTCATACTGGCGCTGGATGAACTCCAGCGAGAAGACAAGCTGGATCGTCACGATCGGCGCCAGAAGGATCAGCGCCGCGCGACCGTAAAGCCCCCTGGGAAGAATGCGTTGAAAGATCGACATCACCGACGACCCTATCTTCCCGTCCCCGACTTGGGAAGGCGTCAGGAATGACCAGCCTGCCACCGATCCGCCTGATCCGGGCTGCCAACCCCTCACCACTGACCGGCACCGGCACCAATACCTGGCTGGTCGGCGGCAGCGACCTGGTCGTGATCGACCCCGGCCCCGATCTTGACAGCCATCTTGCCGCGATCCTTGCCGCCCCGGGCCCCGGTCAGCGCATCGCCCGGATTGTCGTGACCCACGCCCATCTTGACCACTCTGCGCTTGCCCCAAGGCTTTCTGCGGCGACGGGCGCGCCGGTCCACGCCTTTGGCAGCGCGACCGACGGGCGCAGCTCGCTGATGCAGGCGCTGGCCCCCAGCCTGCCGCCGCATGGCGAAGGGCTGGACCTGACCTTTTCCCCGGATCTACGGCTGGAGGATGGCACCCCACTCTCAGGCCCCGACTACGAGCTCACCGCCATTCACACCTCCGGCCACCTTGGCGGGCACCTGTCGCTTGCCATGGGCGACATCCTGTTTTCCGGCGATCACGTCATGGGCTGGTCGACAAGCATCGTCTCGCCCCCAGATGGCGACATGGGCGACTACATGGCCTCGCTCGCCCGCTTGTCCAAAGGGCGGTGGTCGCGGTTCCTGCCCGGTCACGGCGATCCGGTTGACGAGCCCGAGCAGCGGTTGGCCGACCTTACCCACCACCGTCTGGGGCGAGAGGCGCAGATCCTTGCCGCACTTGAGGCAGAACCGGCGTCAATTTCCGACCTGACCGCCCGCGTCTACGTTGACACGCCCCCCCACCTGCTGCCCGCTGCCGAACGGAACGTCTTCGCCCATCTCGTCGATCTGCACAGTCGGGGCCATGTCACCGCCACCCCGGCCCTGGATCCCGGCGCCCGTTACGCCCTTGCCTGACACTTGCAGGATTTTTCCCCAGAACCCCCCTTGCCGCCCCCGAAACCACTTGCTATAGCCCCCCCGTGTTCCGGCGTAGCTCAGCGGTAGAGCAGTTGACTGTTAATCAATTGGTCGTAGGTTCGATCCCTACCGCCGGAGCCATAAGAAAAAGCCCAGCCTCAAGGTTGGGCTTTTTCTTTTGCGGGTCAGCATCTTAGCGCGCGGATTGTTCCAGCAGGAACCGCCGCACATGGGGGCTGACCTGATCGGTCGCCTCGATGAAGATCGCGTGCTTCAATTCGGGCAGGATCACCAGTTCCGACCCCGGCATCGCCGCCTGGATCAGCTGGTTCAGGCGCGGGTTGCAGCCGCCGTCGTTCTCGCCGGTGATGATCTGCGCGGGCGCCGTCACCTCATGCAACCAAGGGGCCATTTCACATTCGGCATAGATGTCGAAGACGTTCAGGAACACCTCCGCCGGGGTGTCCATCACCTGCTTCTTCCGCCAGTCGATCACTTCCGGGTGCGCGGCACAGAAGGCATCGGTGAACCAGCGCGCGGTCAGGGTGTCAAGAACCTGCCCGATTCCCTTTGTCCGCATCGACGCGACAACGCCCATCACCTTGGCGCTGTCGTCTTCGGTCCGGAACGCCGCCGTGGACCACAGGCCCAGCGACAACACCCGGTCTGGGTGGCGGAGCGCATAGCGCGGGCCGATCATGCCGCCCAGCGAATGCCCCGCGAAATGGGCCTTTTCGATCCCCAGCTTGGCGCGTAGCGCCTCAAGATCGTCGACCAGATCGTCCAGGTCAAACCGACCCTCGGGCACAGGACTTTCACCATGGCCCCGCAAGTCATAGCTGATGCAGGTGAAACGGTCCTTCAACCCTTCGACCAGCTTGGAGAAGGTTGCCCGCCGCGCGCCGATGCCGTGGATCAGGAACAGGGGCTCGCCCTGCCCAGTCACCGTATAGGAACAATCGATCGCCATCGTCAGACCTTCGGATCGCTGGCCAGTCGGCCCGCCGTCGCCCAGTCATGCTTGGCAAGATCGGTGAAGACCACCGTCACCATCTGCGGCGTGCCCCCGCAGGTATCGCACCAGGCCTTCGTCACCGCCTCGGCGCAGGCGCGCTTTTGGTCGGGGGTGCGACCCTCGAACATCTCGATCCGAATGATTGGCATGTCTTCCTCCCTTTACGCGGCCTGCCGGGCCGTCTTGGCAACCTTTGGCATGACATCCTCTGCCAGCCTGCTCATCATGTCGATGACCTCCGCCTGATCCTGCCCGAAGTTCGAGGACGAGATCACCTCGTCTATCCCCAATTCGGCATAGGTCGACAGCCGGTCGATCATCTCATCCCGGCCGCAAATAAGAATATTGGCGCGGAACTCGGCCATCGTCTGGCTGCGCGGCAGGGGCTTGATCATCCCTCGCTCCACGATCCCGGGGCCACCGAAGACGTTGTCGAAGCTTTCGTAATAGCGATAGGCCTTTTCGGCCAACCGCGCGGCCTCGGCCTCGTTCCGCACCACGAACAGCCCGCGCTGCAGCGACAGCCGCTGCCCCACCTTGCCCGACCGCGCCGCGCCGCGGTGGAAGGCGTCAACCTGCCCCTCCAGCACGCCATGGCTGGCCGACAGGGGCGTTGTCTGGATGTGGTATCCCTTGGCCGCCGCCGTCTCGATCCCCGGCGGGGCCATGATCGCCAGCGCCAGCGGAATCGGGTCCTCGGGGCGCGGCATCACGGTCAGGGCATCGAACTTGTACCACTGGCCGTCCCACGACACTTCTTCCCGCGTCAGCAGCGCCTCCAGCACCGCTAGGCTTTCCTCGAACCGGGGTTTGGTCTCCTCCATCGGCACGCCAAGCCGTCCAGTTTCAAACCCGAACGCCCCCTTACCCACCCCCAACACCAGCCGCCCACCGCACAGCGCCTGCGCCTGCACCACCTCGCCCGCGAAAATCCGCATGTCCCGGATCGGCAACTGGCAGATCGAGCTTGCGACTTCGATCCGCTTTGTCCGCGCCGCCACCGCCACCGCAAATTGCAGGGGTGAGGGGATCAGCAGGATGTTCAAAAGGTGATGCTCGGGGATCGTGACCCCGCGAAACCCACAGGCCTCGGCATGAACCGCCTGGTCCAGCATATCGGCCCAAAGCCGTTTGCCGCCAATCTTCGGGTCCAGAAGATGCGAATTCAGAAAGTGGGAAACGTCCATGCTGGCCTCCATCAGGTGGCTTGTACGTTTGTACAAACTGCGACATCCTGTCAAGCACGCTCTTTTCAGGTAGAAGACCGACATGTCCGACACCACGCCCCGTTCCCAAACCCAGACCGACCGCCGCACCATGATCGCCGAGGCAGCGCTGCGCGTCCTTGGCCGCGAAGGCCATACGGGCCTGACCGCCCGCAAGGTCGCAGCCGAAGCAGGCATGGCGCTTGGCCATATCAGCTATCATTTCAACGGGATGGACGAGGTTCTTGCCGAAGCCTACCGGCTTCTTTCGGCCCGCCTGCGCACGGCATCAGACGACAGCGACGCCACGACACCACTGGCCAGACTGCAAGCTTTTCTGAATGCGGGTTTCACCGAAGCCTTCCTGACCCCCGCCCATATCCGCACCCGGATCGACCTTTGGTCCGCCGCTGCCGCGCACCCCGCCGTCGCGGAAACCGAACTTGCGCTTTATTCCCATTACCGCTCGCAGCTTGAAACCCTGCTTGCCCCCTTGGTCCCGGCCAACCGAATCCCGGCTTTGACCGACACGATCATGGCCACGCTGGACGGGCTCTGGCTCGACTGGATGCGCAGACGCGACCGGCAGGCGGTAGAAAACGGGCTGAAGACCTTGATCGAACTGACAAACGGTGGGGTGTTCGCCGCAGGCAGCCAGAAATGACTGGGGCCTTCCCGTCACCAGGAAGGCCCGAACCGCATTGATCAGCCCTACGGATCAGAAGTGGAAGGCCGCGCCAATGGTCAGCGTCTTGACCTTCAGATCCGCCACGTCCGGCGGGAAGATCGTGGGCTCACCGACGCTGTTGAATCGCGCTTCGTTGTATTCAAAGCGCAGGCTCATCTTGTCGTTCATCATATAGTCCATACCCACCGCGAAGGTGATCCCGGTTTCATCGCTGAAGATCGTACTGGCAACATTGAAGTCGGTTTTCGCCATGCCCAGTGCGACGTAGGGCATGATGTTGTCCATCGCATAGCCGACACGGGCCCGCGCCTGAAGCATTCCATCATATCCCCATGGGGTGACTGGCATGCTGTTGCCTTCTGCCGAACTGTAAGAAAGCTCGCCACCGAGAACCAGATTCGACGCAAGCACATGGTTGTAACCGGCGTAGATGCCAAGCGCGGTGCCACCGTCAATCTTGTAAGCAAACGGCGATCCCAACAGATCAAGATTGCCGTCACCCGAATTCGCGCTCAGGCCGACATAGCCACCATTCCAATCCTGTGCACTCACCATTCCGCCAACAGCAGCAAACGCCGCCGCGGCCATCAAAACTCTTGCTTTCATTCTTTCCCCCAGAAAGATTAAACATTTTCAAGGTTAAGCACTGCTGCCACCCCTTGAAATGGTATCACTTTCGGTCCGATTCTGCACGCATTGTTATGTGTGCCGACAAAGGGGCGCATTGCTTTGCGCCTGAAAGTCCGGTCGCGCGACTGGTCGTGACGCGGCCTTCAGTAACCGGTCACCAGCCCCGCCTGAAGGCAGAGCTATTCGGCAGCTTCCTGTGGCGGTTCGCCATCGGGTTTGCTCTCGGCTTTGGGCTTGCGCGGCGCGCGCGGACGGCGCGGCCCCCGGTCTTCGCGCGCGGGGGACTCGGCCGCAGCTTCTGCCGCCGTCACTTCCGGTTCGATCCGGGCGCGCGCCACAGATTCCGGGGTCACGATCAGCCCGGTATCATCGCCCGCGTTCAGATCGATGACATCGGTTGCCATCACGGGTTCGTCGCCGCCGAACTCACGGCCTTCGCGTGCGTCACGATTGTAATCGCGGCGTTCGCCCCGGTCCTGCCGGTCGCCCCGCTCGCGCCGCTCATAGCCTTCATGGCGTTCCCGCGGCTGGCCTTGCTGCCCGCCGTTCTGGCCACCATTTTGCCCGCCATTCTGGCCCTGCTGCCCGCCGCTTTGCTGGTACTGCTGCTGGCGCGCCTCTTGTTCGGCGGCCATTTCCTTCATCGCCTCGGCCAGCATCCG
>CAUJIP010000110.1 GCA_963205235.1 Pseudomonadota bacterium | reverse complement strand
CACGAAGCGCGCGCCTTCCTGGCACATGTACTGCACGCCCGGATGCATCAGCTCAAGCCGCATGTAGACGGTGAACAGGACCGAGATCAGGCCGACGGCACCGCCGACGAACAGGTAAAGGATCCCGATGTCCTTGTGGTTTGTGGACATGAACCAGCGGGTGAAGAACCCGGGTTTGTGGTGCTCGTGGCCGTGGATGGCTGCGTCCGCCATGGGCGTCTCCCGCTTTGGTCGATTCTTTTCATGCCGGATGAGGGTCCGCGAAACGGCCCGCCCGGTTCCCTTGTGAGCTTGTCTTTAGCGGTGCGACGTCAAGGTCGCAATGCATGACTTCGCCGGGAAGGCAGATTTCCGGCCAAAAGCAAATGGGCGCGCCCCGAAGTGGGGTCGCGCCCATGCGCCTTGACCTTTGGACGCAGCCTATTGCGCGACCGACGCCAGATAGGCCGCGATGTCGGCGCCCCCATCCGCAAGTTTGAACGACATCTTCGACTTGGCCGCATCATCAGCCAGCGCCGTCTTCAGATAGCCGGTCGGGTCAGCGACATAGCTGGCAATGCTCGCCTCGTCCCAGACTGCGCCCGTAGCCCCCAAAGCGGCAACCGACGCGCCATAGGCGTAATCGGGGTCCGAAGCCACCGGGCGGCCCACGACGCCATAAAGGTTCGGGCCGGTCCGGCCGCCTTTCTGGATCTCGGTCCCGTCGGGGGCGATGATCGAATGGCAGGCCTTGCACTTCTTGAACGACTCCTCGCCCACAGCGGCATCGCCTGCGAATGCTGGCGTCCAGAAAGCGGCGGCGGTGACGGCCAGAAGGATGAACTTCGTCATGATGTCCTCTTGTATGACGGTGCGCACTTGGGCGCTTCCACGGTCGGAACATGGGGGAGAGGGCAATTGATATGCAATAGCATCGTGCTGCTATGCGGCAACTACCTTGGGCAAACGCCCTGAAACCGGTGCGCAAAGGTCGACATCAGGGCGGCATCAAGGTCGGCCATCGTCACCGGCAGGCCCAGATCGACAAGACTTGTCACCCCATGGTCGCGGATGCCGCAGGGGATGATTCCCTCGAAATGGCTCAGATCCGGCTCTACGTTGATCGAGATGCCGTGGAAACTGACCCAGCGGCGGATCTTGATGCCGATGGCAGCGATCTTGTCCTCGGCAGGTTTGCCGTCCGGCCCAAGACGATCTGGCCGGGTGACCCAGACACCGACCCGGCCTTCCCTGATCTCGCCCGTCACATTGAATTCGGCCAGCGTCTCGATGACCCAACGCTCCATCTCGCGCACGAAACAGCGCACGTCTCCGCCCCGCGCCTTCACGTCCAGCATGCAATAGATCACCCGCTGCCCCGGCCCGTGATAGGTGTACTGCCCGCCCCGCCCCACGGGATGGACCGGAAAGCGGTCGGGCTGCACCAGATCGGCGGGCTTGGCCGAAGTTCCGGCCGTGTAAAGTGGCGGATGCTCCAGCAGCCAGATCTCCTCGCCCGCGCGGCCTTCGTTCATGGCGGCGACATGCGCCTCCATCGCGGAAATCGTTTCCAAATAGGGCGAAAGTCCGGGGAAATGCCGCCATTCAACCATTCCAATGCTCCAGTCTTCGCCCGAGGTTCGGAATTCCTGCCTTTCGTGACAGCAAAGCCGTGTTACTCTGCCGCTTGAAGGATTTTCCAAGGGAGTGATGTGATGAAGATGAAAAGAATTGCAACAGCCACGCTGATCGCTTCTGTGGCGCTTTCGCCGATTTCTCCGCTGCCCCAGCCAGTGCGGGCCGACAGCGGTGACGTCGTCGCCGGTCTGATCATCGGTGGCATCATCGGCAGCGCCGTGGCCAAGGACAACAAGAAGAAGAAAAAGACCACGGTCTCGTCCTCCTCTTCGTCTAGTTCTGCCGCGCGTGTGGCGAACAAGGAAGTGCAGACCGCGCTGAACTACTTTGGCTACAACGTCGGTACGCCCGACGGGTCGATCGGGCCAAAGTCCCGGGCTGCGATTTCCGAATACCAGGCCTTTCTTGGCTATCCCGCCACGGGCGAGCTGACGGAAAACGAACGCCTGATTCTCGTGACCGCCTATCAGCGCGCTGTTGCGGGCGGCGCGACGGTTGCCGATACCGTCTCCAGCAGCCCGTTTGGCCTGAAGGCCCTGCTGGTTGCGCAGCGCGATGAAATGTCCGGGGTCGCCCCGTCCACGTCGCTGGCGGGCAGCACGGTTGCCCCGGCAGAGGGTTCGGTTGCCGCCGCCGCCGCTGCGGCCCTGCCACGGCTGGTACCCGAAACCGCAGCCGAGGAAGAACCGGTCGACGTGACCGAGGCCGAGGTGACCGAAGCCGCAATGACCGAAGAAGCGCCGGCACTTCCGTCCTTCATGGGCGATGCCGGGGCCAAGGGCTCGCTTGCGTCGGAATGCGACTCGATCAGTCTGGCCACGGCAGGCAACGGCGGGATGGCCACCGCCGACACCATGCTGGACGCCAGCTTCGCTTTGGGCGAACAGTTCTGCCTGGCGCGCGGCGCAGCGATTGACGCCAGCACGGCCCTGACCGCCAAGCTTGCCAGCTTCACCCCCGAACAGATCGCCGAACAATGCGCGGCCTTCGGTCCGGTCCTGAAGGAACCTGTCGCGGCCCTGTCCCTGAAACCTGCAGCCGAGGTGCTGAAAGGTGTGGAGGGCTTTGTCCTGACCTCGGGCATGTCTCCGGCACAGCTTTCGGGCACCGCCAAGGTCTGTCTGGGCACCGGCTACGCCGAGGATGACATGACCGTCGCCATCGGGTCGGCGCTTTTGCTGACGGCCTTGGGGGAACGGGCGTACTCCGAATATCTCGGCCACCACCTTAGCCAGGGCTACGGCGCGACCGAACGGCCCGACCTTGCGATGGATTGGTATCAGATCGCGATTGACGCGATGGATCGCGGCCAGATGGTCGTCGCCCCCGAAGTCAGCGGGCGCGATCTTCTGATCCAGAAGGCATCCTATGCGATCAACGGCCGGACCGACGCTGTCGCCCCCGTGGTCGAGACCGAGGAAGCCGCAGTTGTGGTGACAGAGCCCGCCCCCGCCGAGGCGGTGGTCGAGGTTGCGGCTGAGCCCGCCGTCGAACCCGCCCCCGAACCCCTTGTCGAACCGGAAGTGACCATTGTCGCGACCGAATCGACCCAGGAAGGATCGGATGCGTCCCAAGCGGATGTGTCCACGCCTTTGGTCGCCACCGCCGAGGCCGACGACGCCCTTGCCGAAGCGGCGACGACTGAAATCCTGGTGGTCGAGACTGCCGCAGAAACGCCTTCTGCCGTCCCGGTTGTCGCCGATTCCGACGCTGTCACCCAGCAGATGGCCATTCTTGCCGTGCGTCTGCCCCTGATGATCCTGACCCCGTACTAAGGCCACGACAGATCGACCGGGGAACTCACGGAGGGATGCGAATCCCCCTTTTCTTCCCCGGCGACTGCCGCTAGATAGCGGGCGTCCGAAACCAGACCCTCTGCGGATGTGGCGGAATTGGTAGACGCGCAGCGTTGAGGTCGCTGTTCCTTAACCGGAGTGAAAGTTCGAGTCTTTTCATCCGCACCAGGGTCGGGTTTTGACAAGCTAAAGGGCGCGGGGGGGAAACCTCCGCGCCCTTTGCCTTTGGGACATTCTTCCGCACTTGATCCTGAGTGAAATTTTATTGCGCGCAGGATTGACCGTGTCGCTTTTTACGTCAATCCTGCCGCAAAAGGATCGATGGCCGTCGGGTTAGGGTTTATGGCCCGATAGGTAGCGGGTGCAGATCACGATCGCCGCTCGCGGAAAGTTCAGCGTTGCATTGCAGCGTGAATGAAGATTAAGTCGAGACCGGTTAGAAGGCGCAAAGCGCCCATGCCAACGGGGAGAAACGGGTGACTTCAGAGCCGCGCAGCGATGCTTTTGTCGCTTTTGAGCATGTCCAGAAAAGCTATGACGGCGTTTCGCTGGTCGTAAAGGATTTGAACCTTTCCATCGGAAAGGGCGAGTTTCTGAC
>CAUJIP010000109.1 GCA_963205235.1 Pseudomonadota bacterium | reverse complement strand
GCGATCGTCGTCGCCCTGATGACGGTGGTGATCGGTGCGCTGTTCGTGCCGAACGGAACCCACAAGAAAGACATCTTCGCCGACGACTCGTCGCGCTGATGCCAAAGCGCCGGGCCAGGGCATCCGCCTTGGCCCGGACCGCTGCTTCCACAGAAGCCCGCCCCCCTTTCCGCGGGCTTCTCTGGGCGCAGACTGGCGGGCTTGGCAAAAGCCCGCCTCTTTTGCCCAGGGCCAGGCGTCGCAGCCCTTTGCCGGGGTGCAGGACCTAGCCGCGCAGACGCCGGACGATCACCGAAAGGCCAAGGACGATGGCAAGGATGACAAGGTTCGACACCAGTCCAGCAAGCACGGCATCGACCAGCGTCACGTCCGGTTTGGGATTGGACATCGGCAGGATCACCGCCACGAAGGCCACACCCAGAACCAGCGGCATGACCAGTCCGGTTGCCGCACGGGTCCGGTACATCGTGATGACCAGACCGACGATCAGGCCGATGCGCAGGGGGTCAAGAAACTGGGACTGGATCAGGGCGATGCTGGGCAGGTCGGGCACGTGGGTTCCTCCGTTTGCCCAAGCTTTCCCGATCCGCACCGCCCGCACAAGCCCCCCGCGCGCGCTTGTGGCGGCAAGGGGGCCGGAATGACCGGCACCCCCCGTGTTCTGGTTGTCGAGGATGAAGACAACATCGCCGCAGCGCTGGAATATCTGATCCTTCGCGAAGGGTTCGGCCATGATCGTGTGGCCTCTGGTGCCGATGCCCTGCCACGGATCACCGCCACCCATCCCGACCTTGTTCTGCTGGACATCATGCTTCCCGAAGTGTCGGGCTATGAGATCTGCCACCGCATCCGCGCCAATCCCATGCTTTCGGATGTGAAGGTCCTGATGATGACGGCGCGCGGCTCGGCGGTAGAGCGCAAGCGCGGGCTGGAGCTCGGGGCGGATGGCTTCATCTCCAAACCGTTCGAGCTGAAGGATCTGCGGGCCGAAGTGCACCGGCTGCTTGGGGCCTGAGGCGGCCCGGATCGGGGCCTCCTCGTTCGACTTCGTCTTCTCGTCGGTTGGTTCCCTGACCCGCGAGGAGGGACGAAGTCACCGACGAGCCGCCCCCGCGAAAGGATCGACCGGATAGCTTACCCCCACCAGATAGAGGCCCTGCGGCGGCGAGACCGGCCCGCAGGCCGCGCGGTCCTTCGCCAGAAGCGCCGACAGCACATCCTTGGGGGTCCAGGCCCCGGCGCCGACCCGTTCCAGCGTACCGACAATCGACCGAACCTGATTGTGCAGAAAGCTGCGGGCGGCCAGGTCGAACCGGTATTCGATGCCTCCCGCATAGGGGTGTTCGCTGATGTCGATCCGGTCCAGCGTCTTCACCGGGCTTTTCGCCTGACACAGGGTTGACCGAAACGTGGTGAAGTCGTGGTTCCCGATCAGCTGCGCCGCGCCTTCGCGCAGGGCGGACAGGTCCAGCCGGTTCAGCACCTGCCAGACCAGACCCCGGTCATGCGTCACTGGCGCGCGGCGGGCGACAAGCCGGAAGGTATAGCGCCGACCGGTGGCCGAAAATCTGGCGTGGAAGTCATCGGGCACCAGCGCGCAGGCGATGATCGCTACCGGATCAGGCCGCAGATGCGCGTTCAGCGCTTGGGCAAGGCGAAACGGGTCCCAGTCCTTGGCAAGGTCCACATGCGCCACTTGCGCAGTCGCATGCACCCCGGCATCCGTCCGCCCGGCGGCGGCGATCGTATGGGGGCCGGGCTCCAGTTTGCCCAAAGCCGCCTCGACCGCGCCCTGCACCGAACGCAAGCCCCCCGCCTGCCGCTGCCAGCCCGCAAACGGGCCACCGTCATATTCAATCTGAAGCGCATAGCGGGGCATGGGGCGTGATTACACCGGATGACCGGGCTTGGGAATGCAGGTTCGAAATCGTTACCAGATTCCTAATGTCCACAGCCAAGCCATTGAAATCAAATGTCTGAGAAATCGGTCCAGCGTGGACACCCTGCCCGCGCCCGGACATTTCCGCCGCCCCATCAGCCGGGGCCTATCAATCCCCACCGCCGCTACCTATCTTGGGCAGGCCAAGGAAGAAGGGGCCGCAGGCGTGTTATCCGGGCTGACGGACGGGATTTCCCGAGGGGTGGAGGGTGCCGGTGCGGTCCTTTCCGAGACCTTCTTCGACACCACCCTGCGGCTGGGGGTGACCGGCCTGTCGCGGGCGGGAAAGACCGTGTTCATCACCGCCCTCGTCGCGAACCTGCTGAACCGGGGCCGGATGCCGCAACTGAAGGCGCAGGCTCAGGGGCGGATTCAGGCGGTCTATCTGCAGCCCCAGCCCGACGTGACCCTGCCCCGCTTTGACTACGAAACCCACCTTGCTGCCCTGACCGGTGATCAGCCGCGCTGGCCTGCCTCGACCCGGGCAATCTCGGAACTGCGGCTGTCGTTCCGGGTGGCACCGTCGGGGCTGTTCTCGTTCCTGCGGGGGCCGCGAACCCTTCACCTCGATATCGTCGATTATCCGGGGGAGTGGCTACTGGACCTTGCCCTTCTTGACCAGACTTACGAGGCCTGGTCCGAGGCGACCCTGACCCGGCTGGCCAAGCGGGCCGAGGCGGCGGGGTTCCTGGCCCAGGCGCGGGCCGAGGATGGGGCGCTGCGGCTGGAGGAAGACAAGGCGCGGGCCTTGGCCGAGACGTTCACCGCCTATCTTGCCGCGGCCCGCGATCTGGGGCGGGTCGACGTCACGCCCGGTCGGTTCCTGTTGCCGGGTGATCTGGCGGGGTCGCCGGTCCTGACCTTTGCCCCCCTGCCCAAACCCGCCCATACCCCTCGCGCCAGTCTTTGGCGCGAGATGGAGCGGCGGTACGAGGCCTATAAGGCGCGGGTGGTCCGACCGTTCTTTCAGGACCATTTCTCGCGGATCGACCGGCAGATCGTGCTGGCCGATGTGCTGGGCGCGATCCATCAGGGGCCGCGCGCGGTGGAAGACTTGCGGCAGACCATGGCCGAGGTTCTGGGGGCCTTTCGACCGGGGCGGAATTCGTGGCTGTCGTCGTTGTTCGGCGGTCGGCGGGTCGAGCGTATCCTGTTTGCCGCGACCAAGGCGGATCACCTGCACCACTTGCAGCACCCGGCGCTGACCGGGATCACGGCGGCGCTGCTGGCCGAGGCGAAGTCCCGCGCCGATTTCAGCGGGGCGCGGACCGAGGCGATGTCGCTGGCCAGTCTGCGGGCGACCGTCGAGGAAACCGCCAGTCGTGACGGCGAGGCCCTGCCAGCCGTAAAGGGGACGCTTCTGGCCACAGGCAGGCCTGCAGTGATGTATCCGGGCCATCTGCCGGAAGACCCCAGCCGCCTGTTGTCGCCCGCGCGGGAGGGGGCGGAAAGCTGGCTGGAGGCGGATTACAACCTCATGACCTTTGCGCCTGCCCGGCTGACCCTGAAACCCGGCGAAGGCCCGCCGCATATCCGGCTGGACCGGGCGATTGACTTCCTGATCGGAGATGCGTTGTGAGCTTGCCCCCCAAGCCCTTTGTGCAGGAGATTGACGAGGTTGCAGACCCTGCCGCCGCGCCGCCTGTGCCGGATGTTTCGCCGGAAGGTCAGGCGATGCAGGCCGTTGCAGCCCCGTCGGCGCGGCGCGGTTCGGCAATGACCCGCTTTGCGATCTGGGCCTTTGGCGCGGTGTTTTCCTTTGCGCTTTCGGTCGCGGCCTATGATTTCGTGACCGGGCTTCTGGCGCGCAATGTGGTGCTGGGCTGGCTGGCCATGGGGCTGGTCGGGGCCGCCGTTCTGGCCGGGGTGATCCTTGGCCTGCGGGAATGGGCGGCCTTCATCCGGTTGCGCCGTCTGGACGGGTTGCGCCAGCGGGCCGAGGCGGCGCAGGCGGAGGCAAACCTTGCCGAGGCGCGGCGGGTGACCGATGCCCTGACCCGGCTTTACAGCGCGCGGGGCGATGTGGCCTGGGGGTTGGCGCGGTTTTCGGAACGCAAGGCGGACGTGATGGATGCCGATGCCCTGCTTGCCCTGGCCGAGCGGGAGCTTTTGACGCCGCTGGACACCGAGGCGCGGCTGGTGATCGAAGGGGCAGCACGGCAAGTGGCGACAGTGACCGCGCTGGTTCCCCTGGCGCTGGCCGATGTGGCGACTGCGCTGGTTGCGAACCTGCGGATGATCCGGCGGATTGCCGAGATCTATGGCGGTCGGTCGGGCAGTTTCGGCAGTCTGCGACTGTTGCGCAGGGTCTTCGGGTCGCTGGTGGCCGCAGGGGCGATGGCGTTGACGGACGATCTGATCGGCTCGGTCGCCGGGGGCGGGGTGCTGTCCAAGCTGTCGCGCCGGTTTGGCGAGGGGGTGGTGAACGGCGCGCTGACGGCCCGCGTCGGGGTTGCCGCGATGGAGCTTTGCCGCCCGCTGCCCTTTGCCGCGTTGGAAAAGCCGGGGGTGTCGGCGCTGGTTGGGCAAGCGCTGAAGGGGCTGATCGCGCGCGGCGAGGCAGGCCTATGAAATCGAGCGCGTTCCGCGCAAGCCGTTTGTCTCGTCGTCGGGCTTCGCCTCCTCCTTGGTTATGGGGGCGCTTCGTCCCCCATGCCGGTTTGCCGAAAGCGGCAAACCGACTTCCCCCCCGAGGATATTTTTCGCCAGGTGAAAGGGGGAAGGGCCGTCTAGCGAAACTTGTCCATCAGCCTTTGCATCGCGCTGCGGCTGTCGGGTTCGGCGTCAGGGGCGGGTGGTTGCGACGGTGCAGAAACCGCAGTCGGGGATTCAACTCGGGTCGTGGATGACCGGGGCGGTGCGGTGCGCACGGCGACAGCGTTCATGAACTTCTGTCCGTCGCCTTCGGCAAGGGCCGGAGCACCGTCGGAAATGCCGCGGAGGAGGTCCTCCAGCCAATCCTGGTCGGCTTTTGCGAAGTCGTGCAGGACGTAAGCCGCGACGGCGTCTTTTACGCCGGGATGGCCGATGCCAAGGCGGACGCGGGCATAAGCCTCGCCCAGGTGGCCGTGAATTGAACGGAGGCCGTTGTGCCCGGCGTGGCCACCGCCCTGTTTCAGGCGCAGTTTGCCGGGGGCAAGGTCAAGTTCGTCATGGAAGACGGTAAGGTCGGCGAGTGGCAGTTTCCAGAAGGCGACGGCGGCCTGCACTGACTGGCCGGACAGGTTCATGAAGGTTTCGGGTTTCAGAAGGGCGACTTTCTCGGCCCCGAGGCGGCCTTCGGCGACGAGGCCCTGAAACGCCTTGCGCCAGGGCGTGAAGCCGTGGTCGGCGGCGATGCGGTCCAGCGCCATGAAACCGATGTTGTGCCGGTTGCCCGCATATTTCGCGCCCGGATTGCCAAGTCCTACGAACAGCTTCACGGTGATCCCCGGTCTTGCCGGGCCAGTCCCGGTTCGGATGGTATAGCGGTCGGGAGGGGGCGGCTCAACCAGCCCCGAAAAAGCAAACGGGGGACCCGAAGGCCCCCCGCGCTGGTCCTGTTTGTCAGAAACCTTAAGCGGTTGCTTCGTCTTCGACGGCAGCAGCCAGACCCGCAGGGGCGGCCACGTTGGCGATCACGAAGTTCCGGGCGATCGTGGGTTTGACCCCAGCCGGAAGCTCGATGTCGTTGATGTGGATGACGTCGCCGATCTTCTTGCCGGTCAGGTCGACCGTGATGTGATCGGGGATATCGCCCGCGGTCACTTCAAGTTCGACTTCGTGACGCACAACCGTCAGCGTACCGCCGCGTTTCAGGCCGGGCGACGCTTCGTGGTTGATGAAGGTCACATGGATGAACAGCTCGATCCGGCTGTCATCGTGGATCCGCATGAAATCGACGTGGGTCGGCATGTCCTTGACCACATCGCGCTGGACGCCACGGCAGATGACGTGGACGTCGGGCTGACCTTCGACCTTGAGGTTGAAGAGCGACTGCAGGAAACGGCCCTGCCGCAGCTTGGTCAGGAGGTAGTTGAATTTCATCTTGATCGCGACCGGTTCTTGCCCGTCGCCATAGATGATGCCAGGTACGTAGCCCTCACGACGGGCTTGACGGGCGGCCCCCTTGCCTGTCCCCGTCCGTACCTCGGCGGTAAGATCGATGATCTCGCGTGCCATAGGTTCTCTCCATATAAGTCCGCCACCCTCCAAGGGTGCGTGGCGCGACCGGGGG
>CAUJIP010000108.1 GCA_963205235.1 Pseudomonadota bacterium | reverse complement strand
ATCTGGGACCGCAAAACGGGCGAGCCAATTCACAACGCCATCGTTTGGCAAGACCGCCGCACCGCCGACACCTGTGCCGCCTTGAAGGCTGCTGGGCACGAGCCGATGATCACCGCCCGCACCGGGCTGCTGCTGGACCCCTATTTCTCGGGCACCAAGATCAAATGGCTGCTCGACCATGTCCCCGGCGCAAGGCAGCGGGCCGAGGCCGGCGAACTGGCTTTCGGAACGGTTGACACCTTCCTGATCTGGAAGCTGACCGGCGGGCGTGTTCACGCGACCGACGCCACCAACGCCGCCCGTACCCTGATTTACAACATTGCCAAAGGCGAATGGGACGCCGAGATTTGCGGCCTTCTGGACATCCCGATGTCCATGCTGCCCGAGGTCAAGGACTGCGCCGCCGATTTTGGCACCACCCGCGCCGACCTTTTCGGTCGCGAAATCCCGATCCTTGGCGCCGCCGGTGACCAGCAGGCGGCGACCATAGGTCAGGCCTGTTTTCAGCCCGGCATGATAAAATCGACCTACGGCACTGGCTGCTTTGCGCTGTTGAACACCGGGGCCGACATGGTGCCCTCGACCAACCGTCTGCTGACCACCATCGCCTACCGTTTGGACGGCCAAACCGCCTATGCGCTGGAAGGGTCGATCTTTATCGCTGGGGCCGTGGTGCAATGGTTACGCGACGGGTTAAAGATCATCCGTGAGGCGCGCGAAACCCAACCGCTTGCCGATGCCGCCGACCCCACGCAGGATGTCGTGCTGGTTCCGGCCTTTACTGGTCTTGGTGCGCCCTATTGGCGGCCCGATTGCCGCGGCGCGGTCTATGGGCTGACCCGCAATTCCGGCCCGGCTGAACTGGCCCGCGCCGCACTGGAAAGCGTGGGCTACCAGACCCGCGACCTGCTAGAGGCGATGCGGTCAGATTGGGGGGCCGCCGCCGATGGCATCCTGCGCGTCGATGGCGGGATGACGGCGTCGGATTGGGCGATGCAGTTTCTGTCCGATATCTTGGGCGCGCCCGTGGACCGGCCCGTCGTGACCGAAACCACCGCCCTAGGCGCGGCCTATCTTGCGGGGCTGCAAGCGGGCATCTACCCGCAGCCTGACGAGTTTCAGAAAAGCTGGGCGCTGGAGCGGCGTTTTACGCCCGCAATGGCCCCCGCCACACGCGATGCAAAATACGCCCGCTGGGGCCGCGCCGTTGCCGCAACCATGGCCGTGTGATGGGATTTTCCATTCAGACGCCAACGCAGATCCTGTTCGGCCGGGGCATGAAGGACCGGGCGGCGGAGGCCATTGCCGCATTTGGCCCGCGCGGGGTGTTGGTGCACGGCGCAAATCCCGCCCGCGCCGAATGGCTGTTGCAGGCTTTGCGCGCCAAGGGCTGCACTTTGATGACCCTGCCTTGCGCCGAGGAACCCACCCTGCCGATGCTGGAAGCGGCGCTGGCGACCGCCCGCCCGTTTGCCCCGGATTGGGTTGTGGCCTTGGGCGGCGGCGCGGTGCTGGACATGGGCAAGGCGCTGGCGGCGCTGATCCCGTCGGCCACGCCCCTAATGGACCATCTGGAGGTCGTCGGGCGCGGCTTGCCGCTGTCCACCGCACCCCTGCCGCTCATCGCCTTGCCCACCACCGCCGGAACCGGGGCCGAGGTGACCAAGAACGCCGTGATCGGCCTGCCCGACCATCGCCGCAAGGTCAGCCTGCGCGATGACCGTATGCTGGCGCGGCTGGCCATCGTCGACCCGGCTTTGACGGATCACTGCCCGTGGAAGGTCACGCTTGCCTCGGGGCTGGATGCCGTGGTGCAGGTGATCGAGCCTTACCTGTCCGCCCGCGCCAATGACTTTACCGACGCGCTTGCCCGCCCCGCCATCGCGCGCGGCCTGACCGCCTTGCACCGCCTGTCGCAGGGCGAAGACGCCACCGCCCGCGATGAACTAGCATGGGTCAGCCTGTGCGGCGGCCTTGCGCTGGCCAATGCCGGGCTTGGGGCGGTGCATGGGTTGGCCGGACCGATTGGCGGCATGTGTCCCGCGCCGCATGGTGCCGTCTGCGCCGTGCTGCTCGGGCCGGTTCTGCAGATGAACCGCAACCGTGCGGATCAAAACGCCCAGGCCGCCCAACGCTTGGCCGAGGTTTGTACCCTGATTGCACAGGTGCTTGGCGGCATCGCTGAAACTGCGCCCCAGACCACCGCAGATTGGGTCCGCCGCGCCGGGCTTGAGGGTCTGAGCGTGCAAGGGCTTGCGCCTTCCGATCATGCGGACGTGGCCGAAGCAGCGCTGCAATCTTCATCGATGAAATCAAATCCGGTGCCTTTGACACATGCAGACCTGATGTGGATCCTGTCGCGGGCCGCCCCATGACCAAACGGGGGGACGATGGATCGTTGGCCCGATAACCGCGCGTGGTTCCTGCTGTTGCCCGCCCTTTGCCTGCTTGCGCTGGTCGGGGGATTGCCGTTGCTGGCGGTCGTCAACTATGGGCTGCACGACATTTTTACGCTGGACCAACTGCATTGGGTCGGCTTGCAATGGTTTGAGGATATCCTGCACAGTGACCGCTTCTGGGCCTCGCTTGGGCGCAGCCTGTTGTTTTCGGCGCTGGCCTTGGGCGTGCAGATCCCTTTGGGCATTCTGGTAGCCAAACTCCTGTTGTCACTTGGCCGCCGCGCGGTTTGGGGGCTGGTGCTCTGCGCGCTGCCGCTGGTGGTGCCGTGGAACATGATCCCGATGCTGTGGCTGGGCATGATCCAGCCGCAGACCGGGCTGTTCGGCTTTGTCGCGGCTTGGGGGTTTGACTACAAATTCAACCCGGTGCACACATGGATACTCATCCTGATGGTGGATACATGGCACTGGCTGGGGCTGGTTGCGATCCTTGCCTATGCTGGCTTTGCGTCGGTTCCCCAAGCCTACCGGCAAGCCGCGTCCATTGATGGGGCCACGGGTTGGGCGGTGTTCCGTCATATCGAACTGCCCCGCATCACCGGCGCTTTGGCGATCGTGCTGTTACTGCGCTGTGTTGACAGCCTGATGATCTATACCGAGGCGTTCACGATCAACGCAGGCGGCCCGAATGATGCCACCCGGTTTCTCACGCTGGAGCTTGGCGAAGAGATCAAGGGCTTTTCCTATGGGCAGGCCGCCGCGCGGGCCAGCCTGTATTTCCTGATCGTGCTGACCATCGTCTGGGCCTTTGTCATCGCTACCCGCCGCGAGGAACCGACAGCATGAGACGCGGTTTCGCCATTCTGGCTCTTGCCGCCTTTATCCTGCTGCCGCTGACGCAGGCTGTCATCCTTAGCTTCACGGTGACGCTTCCGGTCGAGGGCCGCGCCGTGGGAAGCTTTAGTCTGATGAACTACACCCATGCGCTGACAACGCCCGAATTGCAGTCGGCCATCCTGAACTCGCTTGCTTATGTGACGATGAACGTCGCGCTGTGCCTGATCTGCGGGTTGCCTGCGGCCTATGCGCTGGCGCGATTTCGCTTTGTAGGCGACCGCCACTTTCTGCTGTTGATCCTTGTGTTTCGCGTCACGCCGCCGGTGGTGCTGTCCTTGCCGATCTTCATCATCTTTGCCCGTCTTGGGCTGGTGAATTCCCCGGTCGGGATTGCCCTTGTGCATGCGCTGTTCAACCTGCCCGTTGCGATCTGGATTCTGGAAAGCTTCATCCGCGCCGTGCCGCGCGAATTGGACGAAACCGCTTTTCTTGATGGCCATTCCGGCACGGGGTTCTTCTTTCGCCACCTGATCCCAGCCCTTGCACCCGGCATTGCCGTTGCTGCCTTTTTCTGCTTTGTCTTTTCCTGGATCGAGGTCGTCTTTGCCCGCATCTTGACCGTGACCGCCGGCAAGCCGATCACCGTGGCCATTTCGGCGATGTTCGGCTTTCAGACCGACATCGGCGCTGTCATGGCGATGACCTGCCTGTCGTTTCT
>CAUJIP010000107.1 GCA_963205235.1 Pseudomonadota bacterium | reverse complement strand
CGAGGACGACATCCACCACGACGAGGCCAAGGGTCACGGGCTGGCGGCCCTGACGCTGGGGGCGATCGGGATTGTCTACGGCGATATCGGCACCTCGCCGCTTTATGCCTTCCGGGAGGCTTTGCGGGCGACGGGGGCGGTCACCCCCGGAGCGGGCGAAGTGCTGGGGATCCTGTCCCTGTTGATCTGGACGCTGATCCTGATCGTGACCGTCAAGTACATTTTCTTTCTTCTGCGGGTCGACAACCGGGGCGAGGGCGGCATTCTGGCGCTGTACACGCTTGTCCGGCTGGCGGCGGGCAGACGGTCGGTTCCGGTGCTGATGCTGGCGCTGGGCGGGGCTGCGCTTTTTGCCGGTGACGCGGCGATCACCCCGGCGATTTCGGTGCTGTCGGCAGTCGAGGGGGCCGAGCTTGTGCTGCCCTCGCTGGAGCCGTTCGTCCTGCCGTTGACCGTGGGCATCCTGATCGCGCTGTTCCTGATGCAGCGGGGCGGGACGGCCAAGATCGCCCGGTTGTTCGGGCCGATCTGCGTGGTCTGGTTCCTGACGCTGGCGGGGCTGGGGCTGTGGCACGTCGGCGAAACGCCGTCTGTCCTCGCCTCGTTCAATCCGATCTGGGGGCTGGTGTTCCTGTTCGAGCATACCGGAGTCGCCTTTGTCGTCCTGGGGGCGATCTTTCTGGCGGTGACCGGGGGCGAGGCGCTTTATGCCGATCTTGGCCATTTCGGGCGCAAGCCGATCAAGCTGGCCTGGTTCGGGCTGGTGCTGCCGGCGCTGGTGATGAACTATCTGGGGCAGGGGGCCATGGTCATGGCGCATCCTGAACGGGCCGAAAATTCGTTTTTCGAGCTTGCCCCCGAAGGCCTGTTGCCCTGGCTGGTGGCGCTGGCGACGGTTGCGACGGTGATTGCCAGCCAGGCGGTGATTTCGGGTGCCTTTTCGGTGGCGCGCGGGGCGATCCAGCTGGGCTTTCTGCCCCGGCTGACGATCCGGCACACGGCAGAGGCCGCCAGCGGGCAGATCTATATCGGCATGGTCAACTGGATCCTGCTGTTCGGGGTTCTTGCGCTGGTGCTGTCGTTCCAGTCCTCGGCGGCGCTGGCGTCGGCCTACGGGATTTCGGTGACGGGCAGCATGGTGCTGGAAACCACGCTGGCTGCGCTGTTCCTGTGGCGGGCGGTGAAGATACCGCTGGTCATCAGTCTGTTGATCGTGTCGCCGGTCCTTTTGGTCGAGACGACCTTCTTTGCCTCGAATGCGATGAAGTTCCTGGATGGTGGCTATGTCCCGGTCCTGATCGCCTGTGGCATGGCGCTGATCATGTCGGCCTGGTGGCGGGGTAGCCAGAAGGTGCTGATGCGGGTGCACAAGACGGCGATTTCGGTCAAGTCGTTGGTCAAGTCGATGCGGAACTCTTCGGTGCATGTCATTCCGGGCACCGCCTTTTTCCTGACGCCGGATTCCGAGATCGTGCCGTCGGCGCTGCTGCATAACCTGAAACACAACCGGGTCCTGCATGAGCAGACCGTGTTCCTGACGGTCGAGACACTGCGCGTGCCCTTTGCCACGGCCGAGGAACGGGTGACGGTCGAACCCCTGGGCGGCTGTTTCCTGCGGCTGATCCTGCGGTTCGGTTTCATGGAAACGCCGAACGTCAGCCGCGCGATGGGTCATGCCCGGCGGGCGGGGCTGAAGTTCGACGTGATGACCTCGACCTTCTTTCTTGGGCACCGGCGCGCTGTGGCGAAGGGCAAGGGGGTCGAGCTGCTGATGGACCGGATATATGTGGCGCTTAGCCGACTGGCCGCCGATCCGACCGACTTCTACCACTTGCCGCGCGACCGCGTGGTCGAGTTGGGCGAGAGGGTGGCGATCTGATAGCGCTGACATCGGCGTGATGGCGCTGTCACAAAGCTTGGGCGGCGGCGGAGTGATGTTTACCTGCCGTTAAACGGAAAGGTGATAGGACACCCCTTGCGAGGCGGGTGCGGTTACCTTAAGTTACGCACTTCCCGGGGGCGCAGTCGCACCGGGGCGAACAGGGGGCAGAGAATGAGCACCTATACCAACCTTCCCGCACCAAGCCCGGAACAGGGCCTGAACCGGTACATGCAGGACATCCGCAAGTTCCCGCTTTTGGAGCCGGAAGAGGAATACATGCTGGCCAAGCGCTGGGTGGATCATCAGGATTCCAGTGCCGCGCACAAGATGGTGACCAGCCACCTGCGGCTCGCGGCCAAGATCGCGATGGGCTATCGCGGCTATGGTCTGCCGCAGGCCGAGGTGATTTCCGAGGCGAATGTGGGCCTGATGCAGGCGGTCAAGCGGTTTGATCCCGAAAAGGGGTTCCGTCTGGCGACCTATGCGATGTGGTGGATCCGCGCCTCGATCCAGGAATATATCCTGCGGTCGTGGTCACTGGTGAAGCTGGGCACCACCAGCGCGCAGAAGAAGCTGTTCTTCAACCTGCGCAAGGCCAAGGCCAAGGTCGGCGCGCTGGAAGAGGGCGACCTGCGCCCGGAAAACCTGGCCCAGATTGCCAAGGACCTGTCGGTCAGCGAGGCCGAAGTCATCGACATGAACCGTCGCCTGTCAGGGTCGGACGCCAGCCTGAACGCGACCGTGGGGTCGGACGGCGACAGCTCGACCCAGTGGCAGGACTGGCTGGAAGACGAAGACAGCGATCAGGCCGAAGCCTATGAGGAAAAGGACGAGCTTGACGCCCGTCGCGCCCTGCTGGCGCAGGCCTTGGCCGTGTTGAATGACCGGGAAAAGGACGTGCTGATGCAGCGCCGCTTGTCGGAAGAGCCGGTCACGCTGGAAGACCTGTCGGAAAGCTATGGCGTCAGCCGCGAGCGGATCCGCCAGATCGAGGTGCGGGCCTTTGAAAAGCTGCAGGCCAAGATGCGCGAACTGGCGCGGGGCAAGGGGATGGTCGTCACCGCTTAAGGCAAGTGCCACGATTTTCGCATGGAATTGGCATCGGACCCGTCAAAGGGTCCGATGCCGCATTTGCGCCACCATGCTGTCGCTGCCCGAAGGTTTCATTTGATCCTAGGCCCAAGCAGGGGTAGGGAAGCCGCATGAGAATGATTGATACCGTAATCAAGCCGATGCACCCCGAGGGGTGGAAATTCGTGCCCGTCTTTGCCGCGATCACGGCGGCGCTGTTCTGGCTGTGGGAGCCTTTGGGCTGGCTTGGCCTTGGGCTGACAATCTGGTGCTACTATTTCTTCCGCGACCCCAAACGCTCGGTGCCGCTGAACGCGGGCCTTCTGGTCAGCCCGGCAGACGGGGTGGTCAGCCTGATCGAGCGCGCCGTGCCTCCGGCGGGGCTTGGCATGGGGCCCGAGGCGCTGGTGCGGGTGTCGGTCTTCATGTCGGTCTTCAACTGCCATGTGAACCGGGCCCCGATTGCGGGCAGGGTCACAGCGGTCGTCTATCGCCCCGGCAAGTTCTTCAACGCCTCGCTGGACAAGGCGTCCGAAGAGAACGAGCGCAATGCGCTGGCCATTGAAATGGCCGATGGCCGCAAGATCGCCGTTGTGCAGATTGCCGGACTGGTCGCGCGGCGGATCATGTGCTGGAAGCATCCCGGCGACGGGGTTCGCACCGGCGAACGCTTTGGCCTGATCCGGTTCGGCAGCCGGTTGGATGTCTATCTGCCCGAAGGCGTGCATCCGCAGGTGGCCCTGGGCCAGACCATGGTTGCCGGGGAATCGGTGATCGCGCATATCGGACAGGATACTCCGGCGCGCGCGGCACGGGTGGAATAGCCATGGCCCGCAAGCCGGTCGAAGAACCCCGCGAGCTTTTGTTGCTGAAGCTTCTGCCGAACCTTGTCTCGATCCTCGCGCTTTGTTCCGGGCTGACGGCCATCCGCTATGCAATTGCGGGCAACATCGCCCTTGCGGTCTTCCTGATCGGTGTGGCGGCCATTCTGGATGGCCTGGACGGTCGCCTTGCCCGGATGCTGAAGTCGGAAAGCGCCATCGGCGCCGAGCTTGACAGTCTTTGCGACCTTGTGAACTTCGGGGTGACCCCGGCGCTTGTGCTGTACCTGTGGGATCTGCAGGCCGAAGCCCAGCTTGGCTGGATCGCCTGTCTTGTCTATGCGGTCTGCTGCATGCTGCGACTGGCCCGGTTCAACGTCGGATCGAAGAGCCCGGGCGAAGCGGCGGAAAAGACCGTTTTCATCGGTGTGCCTTCGCCAGCCGGGGCGCTTTTGGTGATGTCGCCGATCTATCTGGCCTTCACCTCGGATGACGCCGTGCATCTGCCGCCCCTGATGGTCGCGGCCTGGATGGTCGGGATCGGCGTCCTGATGATCAGCCGGGTGCGGACCCCGTCGCTGAAGCGGATCACGATTGCCGCCGATCATGCGCGCTATGCGCTGGTTGTCGCCGTAGTCTTCGTCGCGGCTTTGCTGACCTATCCCTGGATCACCCTGCTGGCCACTTGCATGAGCTATCTTGCCGGGGTCCTTTTCCTGGCCATCGGGGGCTTGCGCAAGTCGCAAGCGAACTAGGACCGGGCGCAAGCTGGTTGAACTGCGCCTCCGAATCTGACCTATTGGCAGGGGATTGGGAGAGTGGAGGAAAGCATGAAGCCTGTTCGCTGGGGGGTCCTTGGGGCCGCCAACTTTGCGCGTCAGCATATGGCACCCGCGATCCATGCCGCCGAGGGGGCCGAGCTTGCCGCGCTGGCGACGTCGGACCCGGAAAAGGCGCTTGGGTTTCAGGCCTTCTGCCCCGGCCTGACCGTGCATTCGACCTATGAGGCGCTGCTGGCCGACCCGACGATCGACGCGATCTATATTCCCCTGCCCAACCACATGCATGTGGAATGGACGCTGAAGACGCTGGCAGCGGGCAAGCATGTGCTGACCGAAAAGCCAATCGCCATGAAGGCGCGCGAGATCGACCAGATCATCGCGGCCCGCGACCGAACCAAGCTTTTGGCCGCCGAGGCCTATATGATCGTGCATCACCCGCAATGGCAGCGGGCAAAGGAATGGCTGGCCGCAGGCGAAATCGGGACGCTGGTCCATGCTGATGTCGCCTTCAGTTTCAACCTGACCGAGGGCGGCAATATCCGCAACAAGCCCGAAACCGGGGGCGGTTCGTTGCGCGACATCGGGGTCTATACCTTTGGCTGCGCCCGGTTCGTGACCGGTGCGGAACCGGTGGACCTGTCGGCGCGCATTCACCGCGAAAACGGCATCGACGCCTTTGCCCAGGTCGCGGGGGTGATGGAGGGGCCGGGGGGACGGTTCACCTATGGCTCGATGACCTCGATGCGGATGTACAACCGGCAGGTGGCGACCTTCCAGGGCACCAAGGGAATGATCCGGCTGGAAGGCGGGCCGTTCAACGCCAATGTGAACGATCTGTCCGAAGTCGAGTTGCACCAGAACGGCAACCGGGTGACGGTGGAACGCTTCCCTGCCGTGAACCAGTACAAGCTTCAGGTCGAGGCGTTCAACCGGACGATCCGCGACGGTGTGGCCTATCCCTGCCCGCTGGAATTCGTACGCGGGACGCAGGCGATGATCGACCGGGTCTATGACGTGGCGGTGGACATCTGACGGGACGCTCGTCGTCGACTTCGTCGCTCCTCGCGCTGGGGTTTTCCGACGAGGAGACGAAGTCGAACGAGAAGGCCGTCCCGGCTTCCCTCTGCCGCGATCCCGCCCTAGATAGGGTCAAGCCAATCCGGAGGACGCGATGACCCTGCAACTGCCCAAGCCCGTCTTTGATGCCAATGCCCAAGGTGGCGGCTTCGGCGACCTGCCCGATTGGGACCTGACGGACCTTTACCCCAGCGCCGATGGCCCGGAATTCGCCGCCGACATGGCCGAACTGGAACGGTCCTGCACCGCCTTTGCCGCAGCCTATGAAGGCAAGCTTTCGGGGCTGGATGCTGGCGGGCTGCTGGCCTGTGTCGAGGCTTATCAGCGGATCGACATCATCGCAGGGCGGCTGATGTCCTTTGCGGGCCTGCGCTATTACCAGAACACCATCGACCCCGAGCGCGCCCAGTTCATGGGCAACGCCGAGGAACGGGTGACCAATGCCACCACGTCGCTTGTGTTCTTCAGCCTGGAATTCAACCGGCTGGAGGATGACCATCTGGCGCGGCTTCTGGCGGCGAATGCCGATCTTGCCCGTTACAAGCCGGTCTTCGACCGGATGCGCGCGATGCGGCCGCACCAGTTGTCGGATGAATTGGAGAAGTTCCTGCACGACGAAAGCGTTGTCGGGGCATCGGCCTGGAACAAGCTGTTCGACGAAACCATGGCCGGGATGATGTTCCAGGTCGTCGGGGAAAACGAAGAGCTGAACCTTGAGGCGACGCTGAACCTGTTGACCGACCAGAACCGCACCCGGCGTGAGGCTTCGGCCCGGGCCTTGGCGGAAGGATTCCAGAAACAGCTCAAACTCTTCGCCCGGGTCCACAACACGCTGGCCAAGGAAAAGGAAATCCACGACCGCTGGCGCAAGATGCCCAGCCCCCAGCATGGCCGTCACCTGTCGAACCATGTCGAACCCGAGGTGGTCGAGGCGCTGCGCAATGCCGTTGTCGCGGCCTATCCGAAGCTTTCCCACCGCTATTACCGGCTGAAGGCGAAATGGATGGGGCTGGACAAGCTGCAGGTCTGGGACCGCAACGCCCCGCTGCCGATCGAACCGCCGCGTCTGGTCGACTGGGCCGAGGCGCAGAAGACCGTGACCGAGGCCTATGCCGCCTTCCACCCCCGTCTGGCAGACTTGGCCAAGCCCTTCTTCGAAAAGGGCTGGATCGACGCCGGCGTGAAACCCGGCAAGGCCCCCGGCGCCTTTGCGCACCCGACGGTGACGACCGTCCACCCCTATGTGATGCTGAACTACCTTGGCAAACCGCGCGACGTGATGACGCTGGCGCATGAACTGGGCCACGGCGTCCATCAGGTGCTGGCGGCGGGGCAGGGGGAACTTTTGTCCTCAACCCCGCTGACTTTGGCGGAAACGGCAAGCGTTTTCGGCGAGATGCTGACCTTCCGCAAGTTGCTGGATGGGGCGAAGACACCGGCCGAGAAGAAGACCCTGCTGGCAGGCAAGGTCGAGGACATGATCAACACGGTCGTCCGGCAGATCGCGTTCTATGATTTCGAATGCAAGCTGCATGCGGCCCGCGCGCAGGGGGAACTGACGCCCGACGACATCAACGCGCTGTGGATGTCGGTGCAGGCGCAAAGCCTTGGCGACGCCTTTGAATTCATGGACGGGTATGAGACCTTCTGGGCCTATATCCCCCACTTCGTGCATTCGCCGTTCTACGTCTATGCCTATGCCTTCGGCGACGGCCTCGTGAACGCGCTTTATGCGGCCTATGCCAGCGGCTTGCCGGGGTTCGAGGAAAAGTATTTCGACATGCTGAAGGCGGGCGGGTCCAAGCACCACAAGGAACTTTTGGCCCCCTTCGGCCTTGACCTGTCGGACCCGGCCTTCTGGGACAAGGGCCTGTCGATGATCGCGGGCTTCATTGACGAGCTTGAGGCGATGGAGGCCTAGGCCCGGCCGCCAAAGGGCCACGGCCTTTCATTGCTGGCGGCGGTCTTGCAGGCCGCCGCCTTGGCGAAGACCCGCTTCTTCAACCCGCGCCCCCACACAAAGCCGTTTTGCGTTGGTTCCGGTTCGGGCAAGCGGCTGGGGTCTGGCTTGATGCCGGTGATCGGGGGGCCTTTCAGCGGGACAGCGGGCTTGCCGGGTCAGACCTGTGGTAGGTCCGGCATGTGCTGCAAAAGATCCTTTGGCAGGACGTCGGAAAGGTCCTTGGCAAGCTCGGCAGCAATATGGCCGGTCAGGCTTGGCGGCAGTGCGTCGCGCAGGGCACCAAGCATCTTTGGCCCAGCCGCCAGCACTATCCGGTCCGCCGTTCCCTTGGCCCATTCCGCCACCAACGCCTGAACCACATGCTTTGCAAACCGCGGACGTTCGATTTCGGCCTTTGAGCTGGAGTCATGGCCAAAGCTTGTATGCGCGGCTCCGGCCCGACCGCGCCCGCTGCTGTGGAATTCATGCGACACATCATCGAACTCGTTGGCGCTTCGGTGCAGAACTTCGTGAAGGTCGCTGCCCTTGCCAAGCAAAAGCCGGAAGCCCGCCTCATCGGCGATGCAGAACAAAGTCACTCGGGGTGTCACGGCGCATCCTTTCCTGAAGATGGTAGAATTTCGCAGGGCACCGGCACCCCCGCCCTGATCAGGATCATTTCAAGGCGGTTATCTTCGCGCTTCCCGCCGGATTGGCACCGTTCCGGCCCGCCGTGCCGCTCTCGGTCGCGCTTCAAGGGGCTCGGGCAAGATCAATGCCTCTTGCCCGAAGGGCCTTGGTCGGGAAATATGCGCGAAAGGATACCTAGGGGAACTTTTGACCAATGCCTTTGTTTCTGCGTGCGCTACCCCTGTCGATCGGGACCTTGTGGCACTATGTCTTTCTGTTCCCGCTGGTTCTTGCGGTCAGCCTGCCGTTTCTTCTGCTGACGATCATCCCCTTTGCGGGCCTGCCGGTCAGCTGGGGCGTCATCACCTTTATCGGTTTTGCCGGCTATCGCTGCGCCCTTGCGGCGCATGGCCACGGCAATGAGCCGTCCTTTGCCAAACTGGTTGTGTCCAGCCTGACGATGGGGGTGCTTGTCGCTCTGTGCTCGCTTTTCTTTCTGGCGGTGTCGGTTGCAATCGGAACCGGGCTTGGCCTTCTGGGCCTGGGTGAGAACGTTTCGGTATCAGTGGGGTTCGACATTCCCCTGCTCGCGGGCCTGTCCCTGGTGATCTATCTTGTCGTGAACTCGCTGTTCTATTTCGCCATGGCCGTGCCGATGACTGCGGCGGCCCATGCCGCAACCCCCAAGGGACGGGATTCCGATCCGTTCTTCGGCTTTGGATCGGGTCTGTTCAGCCTGATCACCGCCTGGGGCCTGTGGATGGTCGCGATGGTCTATTTCGGATTTTTCGACGCGCTTGGCCGGGCCATGGCCTATGGGACCTATCTTGCGATGGGGTATCTTGTCGGATTTGAAGGCGATCCGCCGCTGGCGCTGAACTTGCCCTTTCTTGCGCTGTCGGTCCTGTTCACGCTGTGGGGAACCTGCTGGTTTTCGGCGACGGCCGTTCTGGCATGGGACCGGCGACACGCACGAATTCAGGCCGATAAGGTGGTGGTCGAGACAGCCCCGCGCGTCAGTGCCGATGACCTGCGCGCCCTGCGCGAGGCGCGGATGCCGGGACGGCACGACGGGGTCTAGGCCTGCGTCGGATCGGCGCGGGTGGGTATTCGGGCTTGGCAAGACCCGGGCGCGACCCTACCTTGCAACTGACTTCGGAGGTGCCAATGCCAAAACTTGTCCGCCTTTACATCGAAAGTGTCGGTCTGGGGTTCCTGATTTCTGCGGCCTTCACGGCGGGGCTTTTGTGGCTGGATATCGCCGGGATCGGGCATCTTGTCCTGGGTTCCGATATCGGCTGGATCGCTGCGGTCATGCTGGTCGTGTTTAACGGCATCGTCTTTTCCGCCGTGCAGTTTTCAATCCGCGTGATGGGCATGGCCGAGGGCGAGGATGACCCGAAAGGCGGGCATGGCGCTTCTGAACCGGTGCTGGTGCCCGTTGCCGCGCGTGGTCCCGCCAAGACTGGCCCGAACACTGGCCCGCGCGTCCGGCGATAGGGTGGCGGGCCCGCAGCAACCGTGAGAGCCGGGGTTTTCCCGAGAGCCAGAGGTCTCAGGTGGGCGCCAGGTAGCAGGACCAGGATCCTGCCAGAGCCAGCCCCCGTTCGCTTGCTT
>CAUJIP010000106.1 GCA_963205235.1 Pseudomonadota bacterium | reverse complement strand
ACGCCGCGTTCGACAGGTCGGCATTCGTCAGCCGCCGCAACAGGTCGCGCGCCAGCGGACCCGCGACATTGAAGCCCGCCATCGCCTCGGTCACTCTGTCCCAACGGGTGCCCGCCGGCAGCGGCACCGCATCGAAGAACCGCTTGTGATAGCGTTCCGCCATGCCCGAGCCGACCATGAAATAGTCGCCGTCCCCCAGACAGGTCACGGTGAAATCCCCCGCGATCCCCCCGCGCTTGCCGATCAGGGGCGCAAGGCAGGACCGCCCCGGAACCGTGGGCATGCGGTTCGCCAGCAGCGCATCCAGACACTCCCGCGCGCCGGGGCCGGTGATCCGATAGCGGGCGAAGTTGGAGATATCGATGATCCCCGCCCGGTCACGAAGGCCGCGCACCTCGCGGCCCACCGGACCCCACCAGTTCTGCCGGTCAAAGCCGATGGTTTCCTCGGTCGGCTCGCCGGGGGCTGCGAACCACAGCGGATGCTCCCAGCCATAGTTCAGACCAAAGACCGCGCCCATCGCCTTTTGCGCCGGATAGATCGGACGGGTCCGCACCGGGCGACCAGCGGCGCGTTCCTCGTTCGGGAAATGGATCTTGAAGCGGTTGGCATATTGGTCGCGGACGCGGGCCTTGGTGAAATCCTTGCCCGCCCAGTGACCGAAGCGGGCAAGGTCCCAGCCGAACATGTCCAGCTTCGGCTCGCCGGTGACGATCCATTCCGCCGACAGAAGGCCAAGCCCGCCGGATTGCGAAAAGCCGGGGATGATCCCGTTGCAGCAGAAATAGTTCCGCAATTCCGGAACCGGGCCGAACAGCGCCGAGGAATCCGGCGACCAGATCATCGGACCATTGATCACCCGCTTGATCCCCGCCGCGCCCACCGCCGGAACGCGGGCGATTGCGCGCATCATGTTCGGCTCGATCCGGTCAAGGTCGTCGGCGAACAGCTCGTGGCCGAACCCTTGCGGCGTACCATCCTCGGCCCAGAACCGCATGTCCTTTTCATAGGCCCCGACCAGAAGGCCCTTGCCTTCCTGCCGCAGGTAATACTCGCCATCCCGATCCGCGACCGAGGGCAGTCGGCGGTCCATCGCGGCGATTTCGGGAATGGTCTCGGTGACGAAATACTGATGCTCGGTCGGCATCAGCGGCAGCGTGATCCCGGCCAGCGCCGCCACCTCGCGCGCCCAAAGGCCAGCGGCATTGACGACCCATTGGGTATGCACCGTCCCAAGCGGCGTTTCCACGATCCACGACCCGTCCGCCTGCGCCCGCGTAGCCGTGACCGGGCAGTTCCGGTGGATCTGCGCCCCCCGGGCCCGCGCGCCCGCCGCATAGGCCATGGTCACCCCCGACGGGTCGACGTTGCCGCCCTGCGGTTCGTACATGATGCAGCGGATGCCGGTGAAGTCGACCAGCGGATGCAGCCGCTCCGCCTCGTCGCGGGTCACCTCGTGGAATTGCATCCCATAATAGCACGCCTTGGCGGCCTGCAGGCGCAACTGGTGTTCCCGCGCCTCGGTCTGCGCCAGATACAGGCTGCCGGGCTGAAAGATGCCACAGCCCTGGCCGGTCTCAGCCTCCAGTTCCTTGTAAAGACCCATCGTGTAGTGCTGCAACCGGCTGATGTTGGTGCTGTCATGCAGCCCGTGGATATTCGCCGCCGCGTGCCAGGTTGACCCGGAGGTCAGTTCCGACCGTTCCAGCAGGACGACATCCGTCCAGCCCAGCTTGGTCAGGTGGTAGAGGATGGAACAGCCGACAAGGCCACCCCCGATGACCACGGCCTGCGCGTGGGATTTCAGCTTGGGGGTTTCAGGGTTCGTCATTTCCAATCTCTTCCCGCCGTTTGGCGACATAGGCTTCAAGTTCTTCGCGGATGGCCGGGTCCATCGGCGGCTCTTCATACTCTCTCAGCGCCTGCTGCCAAAGGTCGGTCGCGCGGTCCCCCGCCTCTTTCGCCCCGGCCAGCGCCCAATTCTCATACCCGCGCCAGTCCGACAGCATCGGCTGGTAGAAGGCTTTTTCATAGCGCGCCATCGTGTGTTCGGCACCGAAGAAATGGCCCCCGGCGGGCACATCGCGGATGGCGTCGAAGCCAAGCTCATCGGCATCCCATTTCAGCGGGCGCAGGAATTCCACCATGTTTTGCAGGATTTCCACGTCGAGGATCAGCTTTTCGTAAGAGGCCGTCAGCCCGCCCTCCAGCCAGCCTGCCGCGTGATAGATCAGGTTCGCCCCGCCCATCACCGCGCCCCAGGTGGCCATCGAGGTTTCATAGGCGGCCTGCAGGTCCACCGCGTTCGAGGCATTGGCGTTCGAGGTCCGGTAAGGCAGCCCATATCGCCGCGCCAGTTGCCCGGCGATCACGTTGGCCTTGGTGTTTTCCGGCGTCCCGAAGGCGGGGGCGCCGGACCGCATGTCGACGTTGCTGGTGAAGGCCCCGTACATCACCGGCGCGCCGGGTTTGACCAGTTGGGTCAGGACGACGCCAAACAGCGCCTCGGCATTCTGCTGGGCCATGGCGGCGGGCAGGCTGACCGGGGTCATCGCACCCATCAGGGTGAAGGGGGTGATGGTCACGGGCTGGCCATGTTCGGCCATGGCGATCAGCCCGTCGCCCATCGCATCATCCAGAAGCCGGGGCGAGTTGACCGAGATGATGGTGATCACGCCGGGGTCTTGCGCCATTTCCTCCAGCGTCAGGCCGCGCGAAATGGCCATCATCCGGATGCCGTCCATCGCCCGGCCCCGGCCGATGGCGGTGCAGTGGAAGGTCAGGTCCGAAAGCGTCAGGTTCGCGAAATAGGTGTCGAGATGCCGGTTGTTCGCGGGCAGTTCCTGCGGCGCGGTCACCTGGTTGCCGATCATGTGGATCGTGTTGAAGTGATGCGCGAGGCGGATGAAGTTCTGATAGTCGGCCAGATTGCCGGACCGGCGCCCGTTCACCCGGTCATGAACATTGGGCGGACCGGCGACAAGGCCAAAGACCAGATGGTCCCCGCCCATCGTCACCCGCTTTTCCGGGTTGCGCGGGGTCAGCGTGAACTGGCGCGGCACCGTGGCCAGCGCGGCCTCGATGATCGTTTCGTCGATCCGGACGATGCCGTCAGCGTCGATCTTCGCCCCGGCTTTGGCGAACAGCGCGCGCACGTTGGCGCCCATCACCTTGATGCCCAGTTCTTTCAGGATACGGACCGAGGTGTCGTGCAGGTCCTGCATCTGGTCGGCAGACAGGATTTCCATCGGCGCATAGGGGTTGCGGACATCCTCCCACGGGAGTTGAGCGATGCTGGCCCCGGCCTTTTCGCGCCGTCCCCTTCTTGCTTCCCGCATCGCGTTTCCTCATCCTTTTGCGCAGCCTACATCCTTGTCGGGCAAAGTCACGAAAGCGAAACAGGGTCCAGAACCCAAGATATTCCGGGGCATGTGCAGTGGCCTGATCAGGGCGGATCGACTAGGCTGGCGGTGGGAGAATGAGACGATGAAGTACCTGCCGCCGCTGAACTATATCCGGTCATTCGAGGCCTCTGCCCGCCACCTGAGTTTTACGAAGGCGGCGGAAGAGTTGCGACTGACCCAGGCCGCCGTTTCTGGCCATGTGCGGGCACTGGAGCAATTCATCGGTCGTCCGCTTTTCTACCGCGCCCCGCGCAGTCTGACCCTGACCGAAGTGGCATCTGCCTATCTTCCGGCGCTGCAGCGGGCGCTGGCGCAGATCGACGTGGCGACGGGGCAGGTGCAGACCGTTCGGCATCGAAAAGAGGTTGTCATCGCCTGCCCCGCAAGCCTTGCGACGAACTGGTTGCCCGAACGGCTGAAGGCTTTCCGGCATGAGAACCCCGAAGTCGAGGTGACGGTCCACGCAACGATCTGGGCAGAGACCACGGAGCAGATTGTCGACCTGAGGATCATCCCCCGGCACGTCAGCCAGCCGCTTGGCGGCGAGAGCCTTGGCGAAGAGCTTCTTGTCATGGTCTGCAGGCCGGATTTCCTGACCGGCCCCGATGCCATTCGAACCCCGGCCGACGTTCTGCGCAAGGGTCTGATCCATATCCTTGGCCGACAGGAATTGTGGGAAGCTTTCGCCCGCCATCATGGCATTCCAGATCTGCCGCTGGTGCAGGGCCTGAAGACAGACAGCTCGAACGTCGCGCTGGAAATGGCAATCGCAGGCTTGGGTTGTGCGGTCACGCTGGCTTCGCTGGCCAACGTTCATATTCAACGCGGCTCGCTGATTGAACCATTCCCGGACAAGATCGCCAGCGGCTGGGGTTATGACCTGCGGCCAGGCGAACTTAGCCCGACGCGCGCCAGTGAAAGGCTGATGCAGTTTCTGCTGCAACGAGGGTAAGACCGGCGCAACCTGACGCAGCGAAAGCCCGCTGGTCAGCGCGCTATGCACCGCACTTTCTTCGGCTTTGCCATGGTAGCGCCCTTTGCATCCAAGCGCTTAGCAATCATTTGGCAAATGGGTTGAACGCAATCGAGGCCACCAGGCCAGGGTGCGAACCCGGCTTTTGCAGGCGAAGTCTGGTTCCAAACAAGGCTGATATCTCGACGGCGACGGCAAGGCCAAGGCCCATGCCGTTCGCCCCGTCTCCGCCCAGATGCGGCAAGGGTCGCGAGGAGCCGCGCCGGGACTGGACTGCAGTGGCCATCTGCTGTTCCGACAGGCCCGGACCGTTGTCTTCGACTTCAAGCAGGACATGATCCGGCTGCGCGACAACCCGCACAGTGACCACGGCACCACGCCCTGCATAGGTGATCGCGTTCGACACCAGATTTCGCAGAAGTTCGGCCAGCAGGATCGGGTCGGCAGCCACTTCGGCGGTGTCGGGGCCTTCAAATCCAAGGTCAATGCTTTGCACCAGTGCTGTCGGCACCATTTCAGAGGTCAGGGCCTTTGCCGTGGCAACAAGATCGACGGCTGTCAGTGTCGACGCCCCGGCGCTGGCATCGACCCGAGCCAGTACCAGAAGGTGGGACAACACCCGTTCCGCGCGCTCAAGCGCGGAAATGGCCTTGGCGCTGGCGGCTGCGGCCTTGTCGGGGCCGGTGCTGCGGTCGATCAGGGCAAGCTGGGTGCGAACGACGGCAAGCGGGGTGCGCAACTGGTGGCTTGCGTTGCCGGTAAAGTTCCTCAGGGCATCCAACGCGGTCTGGAGGCGGTCCATGAACAGGTTGATCGCGCCGACAAGGGGTTCAACCTCTTCAGGCGTATCGGCAGTGACGGGCCGCAGGTCGCCGGGAGAGCGTTCGGCGATTGCCTCGCCAAGTCTTTCCAGCGGTCGCAAGGCAACAGTGACGGCAATCCAGACAAGTGTGGCCACGCCAAGCACAAGGACTGCCAGACGCAAGGCCGAACGCACCAGAATTGACCGCGCCAACTCGGACCGGGCCCGGGTGGATTCGGCGATGGTGACCGCAAAGCGGATTGACGCCTCGCCGGTGGAAACTTCGCGCGTAAGGGTCGCCGAGCGGATACCGACATCGCCATAAAACCCGTCCGCAAAGCCCACCTCACCGGGCGGAACTGTGACAACCGTCAGGTCCGGATAGCCGGTCAGAAAGTGGCCCACGGGGCCATCGACGCGGTAAAAGACCTTGTCCTGCGCGGTCGAGGTCAGCATCTCAAGCGACGAATAGGGAATGTCGACTTCCAGTCCGCCCGTCTCGTCCACCGTCACCCTTTCGGCGATGGCCAAGGCCGAACCCACCAGAACGCGGTCAGACACGCTTTGCGCCGTGCGCAACGCCTCGCGCCAGGTGTCGATCAGGGCAACCAGTCCCAGCGCCATTGTCGCCAGCAAAAGCCACAGAAGCAGCCTGCGCCGCAGCGAATAGGGCCTCATGGCGCGTCGCCGCCCTTTTCCATCAGATAGCCGATCCCCCGGATCGTGCGCAGGTCCAGCCCAAGCGGATGCAGACGGCGGCGCAGGCGCGAGATGTACTGCTCGATCGCATTGTCCGACAGATTGTCCTCCAGCGAGGTTACCGATTGCACGATCGCCTCTTTGGCCACGACCTTGCCCGCCCGCGTCACCAGAAGCTCAAGGATTGCCCGTTCGCGCGGCGGCAGGTCCATGACCTGCCCGTTGCCAAAGAACTGGCGGCTGGTCAGGTCCAGCGACAAGGGCCCAAGGCTGAGGGTCGAGGATCGCAAGCCCGCCTGCCTGCGCAACAGCGACCGCACCCGGGCCTCGAACTCGCGCACGTCAAAGGGTTTGGCCATATAGTCATCTGCCCCCAGATCAAGGCCACGCACGCGGTCTTCGGCTGCGCCGCGGGCGGTCAGGATCATCACGGCGGCGCGGTTTCCTTGCGCCCGCATGGCACGCAGGACCGACAACCCGTCCAGTTCCGGCAGGTTGAGGTCAAGGATCATCAGGTCAAAATCTTCGGCTGCCACCAGGTCCCGGGCCGCTTCGCCATCATGGACACAGTCGACCGCATAGCCCGACGAGACCAGAAGCGACATCAGCGCCTCGGCAAGTGGCAGATCGTCTTCGACCAGCAAAAGCCGCATGAACCCCCCTATGCCGCAGCTTAGAAGTGATCTGAGCTGTTGTGAACCGTCTCTTGCTGAGGCAGGTTTTCAGGATGCGCATGACCCTTGGAACAGCTTTTGCGGTGGTGGCCCTGACAAGCCAGGTCGTGGCCGAGACCACGCACTACCCTGCGCCTGGCGAGGGCGCACAGGAACTGGTGATCTATTCGACGCTGGACAGCCGCCTGGCATCAACCCTGATCGAGGCGTTTCAGGCCAGCCACACGGATGTCGCCGTTCGGTATGAGGATCTTCTGGCCAGCGAAATCGCGGCACGGGTGATTGCGGAAACGGATGCCGGACAGGCTTCGGCGGATTTCCTGTTTTCCTCGGCAATGGATCTGCAACTGAAACTTGCCAATGACGGCTATGGGCAAGAGGTATCGGTGGCCATGGCCCGCGACTGGCCTAGTTGGGCCAAGTGGCAGGACACCGCCTTTGCGTTGACCTTCGAGCCGGCGGTGCTGGTCTATCACAAGCCCAGCTTTCCCGAGGGCCCGCCCCAGTCACGGCTGGAGCTTCTGGACTGGCTGGCCAATGCCCCCGACAGCCTGACGGGCCGGATCGGCACCTATGACATCGAGAAATCCGCCGTCGGCTATCTGTTCGCGGCGCGGGATGCCGAGCACTTCCCCGACATCTGGTCCTTGCTGCGGGCGATGGGAAAGGCCGGGTTGCAGACCTATCCCACCTCGCAGGACATCATCGACCGGGTTGCCGATGGGAGGCTGGTGCTGGGCTATAACATCCTTGGGTCCTATGCGGCCGAACAGGCCCGGCTGGCACCTGACATCGGTTTTGTCCTCTTGCGCGATTACACGGTGGTCGTGTCGCGGGTGGCACTGGTACCGCGTTCGGCAGCCTCGCCCGAGCTTGGCCGTGCCTTCCTTGCCTTTTTGATGAGCGCGGAAGGTCAGACGATCCTTTCCGAAAAGCTGCGCTTGCCGTCCGTCAGTCTTGAAGTTTCGGGCGCGGGCAGCGGGGCCGCGATGCAGGCCGCGTTGGGCGATCAACTGCGTCCCGTGCCGGTCAGCCCCGGGGTCCTGGTCTATCTGGATCAGGCAAAACGCCAGCGGCTGCTGCGGCTTTGGCGCGAGGCTCTGGGGCGGGAATAGCCTTGTCAGCTTCTTGACAGGTAAATGTGCTGAATTTCCGGGCAGGGTTGGCACGAGGAGGTGCCGCCTTGGAAAAACAGCACGGATAACCGTGCTTTGGGAGGAGAATCGATATGAAGCACGCACTTCTGAGTGCCGTTCTTGCAACTGCGCTGGTCATGCCGGCGGCTGCGGAAGACTATATGATCATGGCCCCGGCGGCCCCCGGCGGCGGCTGGGACGGCACTGCCCGCGCCATGCAGGAAGTCATGCAGGCCGAAGGCATTTCCACCTCGGTTCAGGTGCAGAACGTGCCCGGCGCTGGTGGGACTGTGGGTCTGGCGCAGTTCGCCTCCTCGACCTCGGGCGATGCCAGCCAACTGATCGTCGGCGGCTATGTGATGGTCGGTGCCATCCTGACCAATGAATCGCCCGTGTCACTGGCCGATGTCACACCGATTGCTCGTCTGACTGGCGAAGCGGTGGGGATTGCGGTTTCGGCATCCAGCCCGATCCAGAACATCAACGAACTGGTCGAGATGATGAAGGCCGATCCGGGGTCAGTGTCCTGGGCGGGCGGCTCGGCCGGTGGCGTCGACCACATCACTGTGGGCCTTCTGGCAAAGGCTGCGGGCATCGACCCGACCAAGATCAACTATGTCGCCTTTTCGGGTGGCGGCGAGGCTTTGGCCGCGATCCTTGGCAACCAGGTGACGGTGGGCATTTCCGGCGTGGGCGAATTCCTGCCGCAAGTCGAGGCGGGCACGATGCGGATGCTGGCTGTGTCCACCGCCGAAAAGTGGCCGGGCACCGATGCACCGACGCTGATGGAATCGGGCTATGACGTGAACGTGCAGAACTGGCGCATGGTCGCGGCCGCCCCCGGCCTGTCGGATGAACAGAAAGCCGCTGTCACCGCCGACATCGACGCGCTGGCCAAATCGGCAGGCTGGAAGGCCATGCTCGAGTCCAAGGGCTGGGCTGACACCTACCTGTCCGGGGCCGAGTTCGACGCCCAGCTTGCCAAGGAAATCGAAGCCACCACCGCTGTCCTGAAGGACATCGGCCTGGTCAAATGAGCGGTTTCGATCTTGAAACAGGACGTCGCCCCGATGGGGCGGCGTTCGTCGTCGCGGCCCTTCTGGCAGGGCTTGGCGCGCTTTTGATCTGGCAAGGGGCCGCCATTCCCGACAAGGGGGGCTATGCCGGTGTCGGGTCGGGGGATGCGCCGATATTTGTCGGTATCTGCCTTTGGCTTTTGTCATTGGCCCATGTCTGGAAGGGCCTTCGCCATGGCGCCTATGGCGTTCCACGCCAGCAACCGGTGCCGGTTCTGTTCATCATCGCGGGCCTCGCCCTGCAACTGGTCCTGCTGCATCCTTTGGGCTTTTCCATCGCCTCGGGACTGCTGTTCGCCTGCACCGCCGCTGCCTTCGGCAAGCGCAACTGGGCTTTGAACCTTCCGGTCGGCATTGCATTTGCCCTGATCGTCTATGGCGTGTTCGACCACCTGCTGAAGCTGAACCTTCCGGAAGGTTTCCCGGAAACCCTGATTTTCGGGGGCTGAGATGACCACATTCGATTTTCTGTTGCAGGGCTTTGCCACCGCCCTTGACCCGATGATCCTGTTCTATGCGCTGGTCGGCGTGACGCTTGGCACGGCGGTTGGCGTCCTGCCAGGCATCGGCCCGGCGCTGACCGTGGCGCTTTTGCTGCCTGTCACCTATGGGCTTGATCCGGCAGGATCGCTTATCATGTTCGCGGGCATCTATTATGGCGGCATGTATGGGGGGTCGACGACCTCGATCCTTCTGAACACGCCGGGGGAAAGCGCCAGTATCGTCACCGCCTTGGAGGGCAACAAGATGGCCCGCGCCGGGCGGGGCGGACCTGCACTGGCCACCGCCGCCATCGGATCGTTCGTCGCGGGTTTGCTGGCCACGCTGGCGCTGGCCTTCCTTGCCCCCCATATCGTGAAGCTGGCGCTGGTTTTCGGCCCGCGTGAATATTTTGCGCTGATGGTGCTGGCCTTCGTCACCGTCTCGGCTGCCTTTGGCGAAAGCACGATGAAGGGGCTGACATCACTGTTCGTCGGGCTTGCTTTGGCGCTGGTGGGCATCGACGGGCTGACCGGTCAGGCACGGCTGTCCTTCGCTGTGCCGCAGCTTCTGGACGGGATCGAAGTCACAACCCTTGCCGTCGCGATGTTCGCCGTGGGCGAGGCGCTGTTCGTGGCAGCTCAGGGGGCGGCCGGGCAGGAAAAGGTTCACGCGATCAAAGGCTCGGTCGCCATGACGCGCGAGGATTGGCGCCGGTCGTGGAAGCCATGGCTGCGCGGCACGGCCATCGGGTTCCCGATCGGGGCCATGCCGGCAGGAGGGGCGGATATCGCAAGCTTTCTGTCCTATGGCACCGAAAAGCGGCTGGCCAAGCACCCCGAGGAATTCGGCCACGGCGCGATTGAAGGCGTCGCCGGACCCGAGGCCGCCAACAATGCCGCTGCTGCAGGCACACTTGTGCCCTTGCTTACCCTGGGCCTGCCCACCACGGCGACCGCCGCCATCATGCTGGCGGGGTTTCAACAGTTCGGGCTGCAACCCGGGCCGCTGCTGTTTGCAACCTCCCCGCAACTTGTCTGGGGCCTGATCTCCAGCCTGCTGATCGCGAATATAATGCTGCTGGTGCTGAACCTGCCGTTGATCCGGCTGTGGGTGAAATTGCTGACCATTCCACGCCCCTGGCTTTATGCGGGAATCCTGCTGTTTGCGACGCTGGGCACAATTGGCCTGAACCCTTCCCCGGTCGAATTGTCGATGCTGCTGATTTTTGGGGTGATGGGCTACCTGATGCGGCTATACGGCTATCCGATTGCGCCGGTCGTGGTTGGCCTGATCCTGGGCCCGATGGCAGAACAACAATTGCGCCGCGCACTGTCGATTGCGCAGGGCGACTGGACGACACTGGTCAGCACACCGCTTTCGGCCGGGCTCTTGACCGTGGCCTTTCTGGCTTTGGCACTGCCTGCTTTCCTGCGCTGGCGCGGAAAAGGTGCGGTCCTTGCCCAGATTGCGGGTGACGAAGACTGATAACGCAAGCCGTATCAACGGCAATGGAGGCCCCGAAGATGGCGGGCAGGGCCGAAAGGCAAGGTCCTATGCGAGGTCTTGTCCAAACAGATCGCGGATCACCAGCAAGCTGGGCCTATCCTGACCCGCAGCCGTTTGCAGTTTTGGAACCAGATTGTCCAAAGCGTCGACGCGATCCGTTCGCCAGCCGCTGGCCTGCGCGATACCCGCAAGATCCGGCGTCAGGATATCCACTCCCAGGGGCGTGATACCAAGGGATTGCATGTAGGATTTGATCTCACCGTATCCGGAATTGTCGTGCAATATCATTATGACAGGCACCTGCGCCTCGACTGCGCTGGCCAGTTCGGCTAAAGTGAACTGCAGCCCGCCATCCCCGACCAGGGCGACAACCGGGCGACCGGGTGCCCCCAGTGCGGCACCAATGGCGGCCGGAAGCCCATAGCCAAGTGTCCCGAAACCGGTGGCAGAGTTGAAGTAACCGCCCGGAACTGACGCGGCAAAGGCGGTGTTTCCGGCATAGACCAGTTGGGTGCTGTCGCCCACGATCAACGCATCGGGCAAGGTCTTGCGGATCAGGTCAAGAATTTGCAGGCCAGCGCGCATCGGGCGGGGCAAGTCCGCGCTTCCACCGTTCGCGATTCGCGCGCGATCAGACCCCGAACCAGAAAGGCGCTGCGCAATCAGCGGGGTCAACTGCGCCAAAGCCTCGCCCACATCGCCGACCAGACCCAGGCTTGGCATGTGGCTGCGCATGATCTGCGCCGGGTCGATGTCGATGCGGATCAACTTGCCCGGAATGGCAAAGCCGCCGTCTTCGTAGAAATCATAATCCGTCGGACCCAGTTCCGTACCCAGGGCCAGAACCACATCGGCAGCCGCCACCAAAGCCCGAGTTTGCGGCATGGATGCGGTCAGGCTTACGCCCAACGGATGGTCAGGCGGAAGACTGCCGCGGGCATTGGTGGTCATCACGACCGGTGCATCCAGCGTTTCGGCCAGTGCCTGCAAGCGTTCAGCGGATTGCACGGCTCCGCCTCCGGCAAGGATCAGCGGAGTCTTTGACCCGTTCAGCAAGGTGGCCGCCGCAGCGATGCCCTCGACCGCAGGCGCGGGTCGGCGCAAACGCGGAGGATCGGCAGGAACGGCCAGATGCGAGGCGTCTGCCAGCATCACGTTGATCGGCAGTTCGATGTGAACCGGGCGCGGGCGGGCGCTGTCGAAGATCGCAAAGGCCTGTGCCAGCGCGGGGGCCAGTTCCTCGGGCCGGTGGACCGTGCGGCTGAACGCCGACACCCCGGCGACCAGTGCGCTTTGGTTCGGCAGTTCGTGCAGCCAGCCCTCGCCCGACCCCATGCGGCCATGCGCATTGACGGTCGAAATCACCAGCATCGGGATGCTGTCGCCATAGGCCTGCCCCATCGCGGTGACGATATTGGTCATGCCGGGGCCCGAGATGATGAAGCAAACCCCCGGCTTCCCGCACGCGCGGGCATAGCCGTCGGCCATGAAGCCAGCGCCCTGTTCATGCCGGGGGGTGACATGGCGCAGCCCGCTGCCATCCAACCCGCGGTACAGTTCCACCGTGTGGACGCCGGGGATGCCGAAGACCACCTCGACACCATAGGTTTTCAAAAGCCGGGTCAGATAGACTCCGGTGCTTTGAGGCTGGGGATTTTCGGTCATTTCGCCTTTGCTTCGCTGCTGCCCAACCACAGGGTCTTGCCCAGAATGACGATCACCACGATGCCGATCAGCAACACGGAAATCGCCGCAATGGCCGGGTCGATGTTGTCACGCAGGCCCATCCACATCAGGCGCGGCAGGGTCACCGCATCGACCGAGGTGATGAACAGGGTGACGCCAATTTCTTCCCATGACAGGACAAAGGTCAGAAGAAGCGCCGACAGCACGCCAAAGCGGATGCTTGGCAGGATGACCTGGCGGATGCGACGGCCAAGCGTCGCACCCATTCCGCGTGCGGCAAGGTCTATCCGGCGATCAACCTGGGCCAACGCCACGGTGATCAGAACGACGGCATAGGGTGCGATCATCACCGAATGGGCAAGGGCAACGCCCGCCCAGGTGTCATAGGCGACGAAATCGTTGAATTTGCTGAGGGTGATCAGGAAGAAATACAGGGTCAGCGCCGAGACGACGGGCGGGGCGACCATGGGCAGCAAGGCAATGCCCAGCAACAGACCGGCAAAGCGTGGCTGCAGAATCCAGATGCCAAGGCTGAAAGCCAGCGCAAGACTGGTTGCCAGAACCGCGCTGACCACGCCGATGCCGATCGACAGACCAAGCCCCTTGGCCCAGGCCGGATTGTCGATCAGCGCCTGATAATGGCGCAGCGACCATTCGCCATCGGGCATCGAAAGATACCGGGTGGGGGTGAACGAGACCGGGATAACTGCGATCAGCGGCATCAGCAGGAACACGGCGACAAGCGCGGCGACGCAGACGGCAAGCAGTCCGGGGCGGGTGATCATCGCGCACCTGCCGGGCGGGCTTGCCGCATCAAAAGGGCCAGAAGCCCGCCAACGGCGACCATCAGGATCACCGAAATTGCCGCGCCAAGACCCCAGTTCGGGCTTTGGAAAATACGAAGATAGATCAGCTCGGCCGCCATGACCGACCGACCGCCACCCAGAAGCGCAGGGGTGACGAAGAAACCAAGCGCAAAGACGAAAACCACCAGCGCCGCGCCAAGGATGCCAGGGGCAGTCATCGGCACGAAGACCTGTGCAAAGACGCGCGTGCGACTGGCACCCATGCCGCGCGCGGCAAGCAGAACGCGCTCGTCAACGGCACGCATGGCCGATGCCAGCGGAAAGGCGGCAAAGGGGATCAGGAAATGCACCATCCCGACGATGACGCCAAATTCGTTGCGCACAAGGGTCAGGGGTTCGGTCAGAAACCCCAGGTTCTGCGCCCAGGTATTGAGAATCCCCTTGTTCGACAACAGTGCCAGCCAGCCGAAAGCCCGCGTCAGCACGGAAATCCAGAACGGGATCAAGATGCACAATTCGATCACCAGCCGCTGCATCCGGCTGCCTCGCACCCAAAGCAGGGTGATCATGTAGGATGCGCAGATCGTCGCGAACGTAACGATCAGGCAGATCCGGAAGGTTCGCAGGAACACCGACAGCACCAGGGGATCAGTCAGGGCCGTCTGGTATTGCGTCAGCCCCGGTTCGGGCAGGGTCACGCTCCACGCGGCCACTCCCAGGAACGGGACCAGATAGGTCAGCACCATGAAGCCCAGCAGGGGCACAAGCAGCAAGGCAGGACGGGACAAACGGGGCATGGCGCGGGCTTTCAGTCGGGGCCCGCCCCCCGGCAGGTTGCCGGGGGGCGGAACAATCAGGCCGAGATGATCGCCAGATAGGCATCCAGCGCGGGACCATAGTTGGCCTCGTACCATTCCATGTTCAGCGGAATCTGCTTGGCGGCGTTCGCCGGATCGACCGGGTTGTAACGCGCTTCCTCGGGCGGAAGCAGCGCGTCGGTGGCCGGGTTCGCCGGACCTTGCGCCAGAAGGTTGAACATCACCAGCTGACGCGCCGGGTCCTGTGCCGAGGCGATGAACTTCATCGCGGCTTCAGCCCCGCCGGGGTTGCCCTTGATGACAGCCATCGCGCCCGGCGCGATCAGGCCCTGATCCCAGATAAAGCCGATGTCACCGCCGGAATCCTTTTCCAGAAGCTTGGCGCGGGTCGACCAGACCAGCACCATCGAGGCATCGCCGTTCATCAGCATCGACTGGCTTTCCGCCCCGCCGCCCCAATAGCCCGCGACATGTTCCTTGAACGATTCCAGCTTCTTGTGCGCGCGTTCAACATCCAGCGGGTACAGGTCGGCCGGGGCCACGCCATCGCCCATCAGCAGCGCTTCCCACATGCCGGCGCCCCACTTGTACATGCCGCGCTTGCCGGGGAACTTCTCGACATCAAAGAAGTCGGCCATCGAGGTCGGCGGGGTGTCGCCGTATTTCTTGGCGTCATAGGCGATGATGTAGCTGTAGAAATAGCTGGAGGCGGCGAATTCCCAGCCGAACCCCTCACGCGTCTTGGTCTTGTCGACGACGGTATAGTCGATCAGCTCCATCATCCCCTTCTTGCCAAGAGCCTGAGCCGAGAACGGGTCGGCGTCGACGATGTCCCATGCGGGCTTGCCGCTTTCGAACTGGGCCTGAATGGCACCTTCGCTGGGGCCCGAGCCGTCCTGTTTGACGGTGATGCCACTTTCCGCCAGGAACGGCGCGCCGTAGGCGGCGTCATAGGCGGTCATCGCATCGCCGCCCCAGTTGACGAAGACCAGTTCGCCAGACTGCGCCAGAACCGGGGTTCCCCGCAGGGCAACAGCGGTGGTGCCCATCAGGGCAATGGCAAGCTGGGTAAAGCGGCGGCGCGAGATTGCGCCGGTGCGGGCCTTGTCGGCCAGGATTTCAAGCTGGTCGGTTTCAAACGGGGTATTCATCGACAGTCTCCCTTTTGGTTTCAGGTTATAGGTCCGGTCAGGGCCGGTATTCGGTCGTCAAAGGAATAGCCCGCGGTCGGCGGCCCAACTGACCCAGACTTCTGCGCCGGGGGTCAGGCTGGAGGGCAGGCTGGCGGTAGGCTGCGACAGGGACAGGGCTGTGCCGCCCGGCGTCTTCAAGGCAAGTTCGGTGGTCGCGCCAAGATAGGTCAGGTCAAGCAGGGCCGCCCGGATGGCATTGCCATCTTGTGGCGCGACCATGTGCAACGACATGTATTCCGGACGCAGGGCAAAACTCGTCGTTGGCGCACCAAGAAAGGCGGCCATGGTCAGGGTCTGGCCTTCGAAAGTTGCGGTCGTGCCGCTGGCCCCTGCGCTGACCCCACCCAGCGGCAGGATGTTGATCTGGCCCAGAAACTCGGCAACAAAGCGGTTCGCAGGGCGTTCATAAACCTCACGCGAGGGGGCAACCTGCTGCAATTGACCGTGGTTGAAGATGGCCACACGGCTGGACAGGGCCAAGGCCTCGGACTGGTCATGGGTCACGAAGACAAAGGTGGTGCCAAGGTCGCGGTGCAGGCGGCGTACCTCGTCCTGCATCTGGCCGCGCAGGTTCTTGTCCAGCGCCGAAAACGGTTCGTCCAGCAAAAGGACCGGCGGGTCATAGGCCAGGGCCCGCGCCAGTGCCACGCGCTGCTGCTGCCCCCCCGACAGGGCCGAGGGGCGCTTGTGGCCATGGCCGCCAAGCCCGACCATTTCGACCATCTCGGTCACCCGGCGCTTGATGTCGCCCGCAGACCTGCGCTGCACTTTCAAAGGAAAGGCGATGTTGTCCTCGACCGTCATGTGGGGAAACAGGGCATAGCCCTGAAACACCATGCCGAAGGCGCGAGCCTCGGCCGGGGTCTGGGTCATGTCCTGCCCGTCAAGGGTCAAGCGTCCGCGCGTCGCGGCCTCGAACCCTGCAAGGATCATAAGGAACGTGGTCTTGCCCGAGCCGGAGGGGCCAAGCAGGGTCAGAAACTCACCCCGACCGATTGTCAGGTTGACATCAGTCAGGGCTTCAAAGGTCCCAAAGGACTTGCCGATCCGCTCCGCTCCGATTTCAGCTGCCTTTGCCTTCGCCACTCGGCGACCCCCGTCCTTGCCCCGCCGCATGGAGGAAATCCTATGAGGGCAGGCCAAAGCCGTGCAAACGATAGTTTTTCCTCATAACGGCAAAAGAAATTTGTCGTTACCGGTTTTGGGCCGGGATCTTGGAGAAAGAAAAGCCCTGCGCGCGCTCGGCGCGCAGCCAGTTTCGGAAGGCAATCACGGTAGGACTGCCCGCCATCGCAAGCGGCACCGCCATGTAATAGGCCTTGGGAGAGCGCACTTCCTGGTCAAAGGGGCGCACCAACTGGCCGCTGGTCAGGGCGTCTTCGGACAGGACGACATCCCCCATGGCGATGCCCTGACCGGCAAGCGCGGCGGAATAGGCCAGATGCATGTCGGAAAACACCACCCCCGTCGCGGCCCGGCCGGGGTCGATTCCGACCGAGGCGAACCACAGGGCCCAGTCTTCGTAATCCGACAGATGCAAAAGCCCCAGACGCAAGACATCCTGCGGCTCGGGCATCCCGCCCAGCCGGTTCACCATCGCCGGGCTGCAGATGGGCGAGGTGACGACATCCAGCACATGCTCGCTTTCCATGTCGGGGAATTCGCCAGTGCCATAGGTGATGAACAGGTCAACCAGGGGGTTCGACACTTCCCCCAACCGGCGGGGCGTGATGATCGACAGGGCGACATCAGGATAGGCCGAGGTAAAGCGCGCGATCTTGTTGCACAGCCAGCTGGAGGCGAAGCCGGGGGCGCAGCTGACAGTCAGATTGCCCGCAACTCCACGGCCAATATTTCGCGCCGCCGAGCCAGAGATCGCCAGAAGCGCCTGACGGACATCATCGGCATAGGCGCGGCCTTGGGCCGTAAGCTCCACCCGCGTGCCCACCCGGTCCAGCATGTGGAAATCAAGGTCCCGTTCCAGCATGCGCAACTGGTGACTGACGGCGGATCGCGTCAGGTTCAGTTCCTCGGCGGCCTGCCAGACGGTGCCGTGGCGCGCGAAACTGACAAGGGCGCGCAGGGCCTGAGTGGACGGGATTCGCATTTTGGTCGGGCCTTTCCTGATGGTCGCAGTATGGTCCGGTTCCAACCTTGGACAAGGGGTTAGGTGAAAACGGTTTGCCGAGCGCTGAAAAAGGTTTCACTTCCTTTGTGTTGGGCCCGCCGATTAGGCTTTCTGCGAGAGGACCAACCAATGACCCCAAGCCCCGCCCAGACCTTCGCCTTGGCCGAGATCGACCGTCGTGCGCCTGATCTGTCAGACTGGACGGCCACAATCTTCGGCTTTGGGGAAACCGCCTGGCGCGAATACCGCTCGGCGGAATGGTATGTCACACGCCTGCGCGCCGAGGGCTTCACGGTCGAAGAAGGCTCTGCCGGGATGCCCACCGCATTCTGTGCCGACTGGCGCAACGGGGATGGTCCGGTGATCGGGCTTTACGCCGAATACGATGCGGTGCCGGGAAATTGTCAGGCGGCCAGCACAAGGCGCGAACCCCGCGCGGGGCTGGGCTATCAGGCGGGCGGCCATACCGACCCGCATTCCGGCCTTGGCATGGCCGGGCTTGGTGCGCTGTTGGCGATCAAGGCGGCGATGATCCGGCACAACATCCCCGGCGGTTTGCGGTTTACCGGGGAACCGGCGGAAAAGGTGCGCGGGTCCAAGCCCATTCATGCGGCGGCGGGCTATTATGACGGGCTGGCGGCGATCCTGTCTTTCCATCCGTTCTACATGCTGCCGATGTGCAACACCGTGCGCTGGGATACCCACTGTGGTGCCGCCTATGCGATGGTCTACCGCTTTATCTGCGACACGCCTGAGACTTGGGGCCTGCATGACGGCGCGCCGATCCCGCAATCGCATTCCGCCGTGCGGGCACCGGGGGCGAATGACGCGCTGACGCTGATGTACCAGACCTCGAAATCTCTGCGCGAGGCGATGCTGCCGCATCAGGGCGGCTGGTCGGTGTCCGAGGCGATCCTGACCGCCGGTCAAGCCACCGCCGACAACCTGCCCGCCGGTCTGGCCGAAGTGCAGTACATGATCCGGGTGCCGACCATCGCCATGGCGGATCAGGTGACGGCAGTCCTTGACCGCAACGCCGAAGCCGCCGCGATGCTGACTGGCTGCCGGTGGGAACGGCACTGGGTCTGCAAGTCGCGCCACGGGCTGGCCAACCACGCCATCGCCCAGACGGTGTGGGAGGCGATGCAGGCCGTCGGTGCCCCGGTCTGGGGTGAAGGCGCAAAGGCTGTCGCCCGCGAGATTCAGGCCAATCTGGGCATGGCCCCGATGGAAGACCCGTTCATCGACGAGATGTCCCGCCTGATCGACCCCGAAAAGGCCGAGGCAATCCTGCGCCACGATCTGCCGCCGTCGCAGCTGAATTCGACCTCTGACGACTATACCGACATGACCTGGCACGCCCCCACGGCGCGGTTCTATGTCGCCCGACCCGCCTTGAAAGCGCCGCCCGGCAAGGCCTATCCGGCCTGGGTGATGAACGCCCTTGGCGGCATTCCGGCCACCATCGACCCGATGGTGCAGACTGCGGCCAAGATCCTGGCCCTGTCGGCGCTGCGCCTTCTGGAAGACCCCGCTGCGCGCGATGCCGCAATGGCCGAATTCAAGGACCGCACGGGGGGGGGCGTCGGCGGCAGCGCCTGGACTGCGCCCCTGTGCGACTATACCCCGCCCATCCATTTTCGCTGGCCTGAATACATCACAACCCCGCGCGGGCAGGATTGGTGGATCCCCTCCACCATGCCCGGCGCCTGAAACCGGAGAGAGACATGATGCAGACCTATCGCCACGGGTCCGAACCCTTCAGCCTGCAGCGCCGCAA
>CAUJIP010000105.1 GCA_963205235.1 Pseudomonadota bacterium | reverse complement strand
CCGGCAGATAGTCATGCGCGGTGGGCGAGACATAGCGGACGGTGCCGCCGCCGGGCCAGGTGGGTTTGGTCGCGACCGCTGCATCGCGCCGCAGGATCAGAATGCCCGAAGCGCCGGGACCACCGGGAAATTTGTGCGGCGAGGTGACGATGGCGTCGATCGCGGCATCGGGCGCAGGCGTCATCGCGATGGGCAGGTAAGGCCCGCCCCCGGCATAATCCCAGACCATTGTCGCGCCCGCCGCCTTGACGGTGCGGGTGATGGCTTCGACGTCCGACAGGATGCCGGTCACGTTCGAGGCGGCGGAAAGCGTAACGATGACGCGACCGGGGCCTTTCAGCGCGCGGTTGAGTTCGTCAAGATCGGGGCCGCCTTCAAAGCTTTCGCCGAGTTCGACGACTTCGGCCCCGGATTCGCGCCAGGGCAGGATATTCGAGTGATGCTCGTATGGCCCGATCACGACGCGGGTTCCCGGCCCGACGCCCAGCAGAGCCACCAGCCGGTTCAGGCCCGCCGTGGCCCCCGATCCGGCGAAGATGACGGCATGCTCTGGCCCCGCGCCGCAGGCGGTGGCGATAGCCTGACGCGCCTCATGCCGCATGCGGGTGACATGGCCGCCGCAATGCGACGCCTCGGTATGGCTGTTGGCGTAGAAGGGCAGGACCTCCGTAAGGATGAACTCCTCGACCTGACGCAGCGCGCGGCCCGAAGCGACGTAATCGGCGTAGACGAGTTTCTGGCGACCGAAAGGCGTGTCGAATTCCGCCCCCTTGCCAATGAGGCCATGGGCAATGTCCTGCGCCGTGCCAAGGCTGTCGTGGAAGCTTTGCATCTGGCCAGGAAAGCGGGTGGGCATGGCGGTCTCCTTCTTCTGGCGCGAAGATAGGCGAAGGCGGGGTTGTGAAGTTTGCCTTTTTCTTGCAATATTCGCCAGAATTTGGGTCAGGTGATCGGTATGTCTACGAAAATTGACAGTCTTGATCTGCGCATCCTGTCGATGCTGCAAAAGGACGGCAGCCTGACGCAGCGCGACCTGGCCGAGGGGATCGGCCTGTCGCAGAATGCGCTGTGGCGGCGGTTGCAGGCCTTGCAGGCGGCAGGCGTGATGCAGGGCAGCCGGGTGATGGTGGACCTGAAGGCCTTGGGGCTGGACCTGACGGTGCTGGTGATGATCAAGACCCGCCACCATTCCCGCGACTGGCTGGAGAGGTTCGCGCGCCATGTCGGGACCCTGCCCGAAGTGGTGGACTGTTTCCGGATCGGGGGGGAGTGGGACTATATGCTGAAGGTCGTGACCAAGGGGATGGCCGGGTATGACGCCTTTTACCAGCGGCTGATCACCGGGTTCGACTTTGACACGGTGACGGGCATCTTCGCGATGGAGGCCTTGGTCGAGAACCGCCCGGTCGATCTGGTGCGGCTGGTAGAGCCTGCGCGAGCGTAGGCCGGCCCTTTCCATTGGCGGGAAAGCGGCATAGCAAGGCGGCTTTCGTTGCGGCACCAGCCGGGAAAGACCAGTCATGCCAGCCAAGATTTCACTGACGACCACTTCGGTCATCCTCGGCATGGTCGCCGCCGTCGGGCCGTTTGCCATCGACATGTATCTGCCCGCGATGCCCGAAATCGGCCTTGATCTGGCGGCGGAAATGCAGGCGGTGCAGTGGACCATCGTGGCCTATTTCATCGCGTTTGGTCTGGCACAGCTGATCTATGGACCCTGGGCCGATCAAGCGGGGCGGAAGCCGCCTTTGTATGTCGGGCTGGGGCTGTTCATCGCGGGGACGGTGGTCTGCGCGCTGGCCCCCAGCATCGGCTGGCTGATCGCGGGGCGGGTGCTGCAGGGCCTTGGCGGGGCGGCCAACATGGTCGTGTTGCGCGCGGTGATCCGGGATCTGGCGACCGGGCATTCGGCGACGCGGATGATGTCGACGATCATGATCGTGATCGCGGTGTCACCCCTGCTGGCCCCCCTGTCGGGGTCGGTTTTGCTGGCCTTCGGGTCGTGGCGGCTGATCTTCTGGGCGCTTCTGGTCGCGGCGGGGGTAAGTTTCCTGCTGATCCACTTTGCCCTGCCCGAGACGCTGACCGATGAAAACCGGCAAAGGTTCGACGGGCCGACGATGCGGGCGGGGGTGAAGTCACTGCTGCGGGACAGGCCCTTCATGGTGCTGACCTTCCTGGCGGGATTCTCCTTTGCCAGCTTCTTCGTCTTCATCTCGACCGCATCCTTCGTCTACACCCGCGAATTCGGGCTGAGCCCGACCCAGTTCTCCTTGGCCTTCGCGGTGAATGCGGTGGGGTTCTTCGCGGCCTCGCAATTCGCAAGCCCCCTTGCCCGGCGGGTCGGCACGCTGCGGATGATCCGGGTGGCGACGACGGGGTTCGCGGTGTCGACCTTCGCGGGGCTGGCGCTGGGGCTGGCGGGGCTGGCGAGCCTGCCGGTCACGATGGCGGCGCTGTTTGTGGGGAATATCTTTCTGGGGGTGATCCTGCCCTCGGCGCAGGTGCAGGCCTTGGAGGATCACGGGGCCAATGCGGGGCTGGCGGCGTCTTTGGGGGGGACGATGCAGATGGTCGCGGCGGGGGTGCTGGTGGCTGTGGCGGGGCCGTTCCTGGACGGGACGGTGGTACCGATGCAGGGGGCGATTGCCCTGTGTGGAGCGCTGGCGCTGGGGCTCTCGTGGATGCTGCCCCGTCCGAGGGGGTGAGGGGTGGGGGCCGCAGAGAGTTCCGGGGTGCCCGCGCGTGGGCAGGTTTTGAGTGGCAGGGATTTCAAGGGGTTGGCTGTGGGCGTTAGGGGGTTGTTAGGGGTTGCAGGGTGGGTTGGTCTTACTAGGATTCTTCGAAAATCGTCGTCACCCAAGCCAGAGCACTAGGTATCGAACCAGAACGAATGCGACAGCAGCGACACCCACTTGATAGAGGAATTCCAATCTCGCGCGGATTTGTTTCACGTCAGCGGCTAGGCCACTGAGCGCTCGCTCAAGCGATTGCCCGTCGGTCGCATCTATAGGCCAATGATCGAGAGTGGCTAAGTCAGGCTGGTGCTTTTCCAAATTCGACGACCATTCGAGCATCAACTCCTCGAGACGCGCCTTCGTATGGCCCTTCACCCTGCGTTCGTCATGCTCGCAAGGCAGGCCGTAGTTGCTAGTCGTCATCGGACCAGAGACGAATCCCTCATACCCGAACTGGAACAAGTCGGCCAAGATTTCCAGTCGAGCGTTCCGGATTTTGCCACCGCTCTTGATCTTCCGCACGACCGTGTCGAATGTATCCTGATCCAGCCTCAGAATGGCAGAGATTGACGCCCTGTCGAAATACTCATTTGCCTCAAAATAGTCGATGCGGCCATGCTCGTCTTTAAGCCACCCGTCATCAGGCCGATCTTTGTTGTCAAGAAGTGCCCAGCGATTATAGGTGCTTGCCGCCTGCATCGCCTCAAGCGGGATTGGATAGATGCTCACCTCAATCCGGTCGAATGTCGTTGTCGGCGTTTCGTCGAAGGTGAAAACATGAACCCGAGCAAGGTCGAGTTTGCCTTCCACCTTAATGTAGTCACGCGGATGAAAGGAAGTTGGGCTGTCGGGGTGCTTTTTGTCCGCAAAAGTCCAAGCCGTCGTGTCCATCACCGACAGGCGATCTAATTGAACATGTAGAATGTGAGGCTCTCTTTCAAGCTTGCCCTCGGTCTGCTTGCCTTGATAGTCGTATCGGTAAAGGATCGTATTGGCGTCCTTTTTTTCCCATTTTGAGGTGTTCTTGAAGTCGGTCAAACTTAGAACCCCTTCGATAGTGACGGAAAATCCCTCCGCTTGTAGTGCGTGATTTCAAGCGCCTTGACAACGGGTGGCGAATGGATTTCCGGTATATGTGACGGACATGGACGGTGCGTAGGGCACGGGAACTGTGCCATAGATAACTCACCCTACCAAGGCGGTCACACCCCCACCCTCACCTCTTCCAGCGCCCGATCCAGGACCGACAGCCCTGCCCCCTCACGGCTGGCCCCCTCGGACAGCACGCGGCGCCAGTGGCGGGCTCCGGGTTTGCCGGTGAAGAGGCCCAGCATATGGCGGGTGATCTGGTGGAGGCGGCCTCCCTGCGACAGATGGTCGGCGATATAGGGGCGCATGGCGTCGACGACGGTCAGGGGGTCGGGGGCGAAGCTGTCGCCCCAGAGGGCATCGGCGCCGATCAATACGGAGGCGGGGTCGTGATAGGCGGCGCGGCCGATCATTACGCCGTCGAGGCCTTGGTCGAGGAGCGCGCGCGCCTGCGCCAGCGTGGTGATGCCGCCGTTGATGCAGATTGTCAGCTCGGGGAAGCGGTGCTTCATCGCCACGACCAGGGCGTGGTCCAGCGGCGGAATCTCGCGGTTTTCCTTGGGGCTGAGGCCCTGCAGCCAGGCCTTGCGGGCGTGGATGATGATGTGGCGGACCCCTGCCCCGGCCAAGGTCTCGATAAAGGCGGGCAGCACGGTTTCGGGGTCCTGGTCATCGACACCGATCCGGCATTTGACGGTGACCGGCGCGTCGGTTTCGCCCTGCATGGCGCGGACGCAATCTGCGACCAGCGCGGGGCGTTCCATCAGGACGGCGCCGAAGCAGCCGGATTGCACGCGGTCAGAGGGGCAGCCGCAGTTCAGGTTTACCTCGTCATAGCGCCAGGCTTCAGCGATCTTGGTGGCCTGCGCCAGTTCCATGGGGTCAGAGCCGCCAAGTTGCAGCGCGATGGGGTGTTCCTGCGGGGAATAGTCCAGAAGCCGGGGTTTCGGGCCATGCACGATGGCAGGCGCGGTGACCATTTCGGTATACAGCATCGCCCGCCGGGTCATCTGGCGGTGAAAAACGCGGCAATGCCGGTCGGTCCAGTCCATCATCGGCGCGACGGAAAGGCGGTGGGCGTCGCGCGCCGACAGTTCCATGGTAATTCCAGAGTTCTTGTCAGTGACCATAATGCGACATTCGTTCTTTTAGCGCCTTATACATCCCGGAAGACCGTGAACGAACCCCGGATGAAAGACAACGGAGGCGGCGTCAGCGGGCGTGCCTTGCGATCAAGGACGCGGCTTTGGGGCCATCGCAATACGGGCCTGAAGCGTGGGATGCAAGACCGGACCCAGCGAGGGGTGTGCAGCAATATTCCGGCGTCGACGCGGAAAGGGCAGAAGCCGGTAGCAAGTTGACTGGCATCGCGGAATCCGGGATGAAGGGACACCTAGGGGGCGCTGCGCATGAAGCCTGAATTCGTTGCACTTGCCAGTCGTTCTCTGCTTCTGGCTTCGGCCCCGGAAGCGGTGACACGGACCGTGCTGGAAAGCGCGCGGGTCCGGAGTTTTTCGCGGGCCGAAACGATCTTCCTGCAGGGGGAACAGGCCACCGCGATCTATATCGTGGCCGAGGGCTGGGTGAAACTGTACCGCATTGCGCCTTCGGGGGCCGAGGCGGTGGTGGGGGTCTTCACCAAGGGGTCAAGCTTTGGCGAGGCGGTCGCGTTCCGGCACGACACCTGTCCCGTTGCGGCCGAGGCGGTGACCGACTGCACGCTGATCCGGATCGAGGCGGATGCCTTTCTGCGCCAGATCCGGGAAAACCCGGAGGTTGCGATCTCGATCCTGTCGGCGACCTTCGTGCACCTGCACGGGCTGGTGGCCCAGGTCGAGGCCTTGAAGGCGCAGACCGGCGCGCAACGAGTGGCGGAGTTCCTGCTGGAGCTTGCCCCCTGCCCCGACGGGGCCTGCGAAGTGACCCTGCCCTATGACAAGGTGCTGATCGCCGGGCGACTTGGCATGAAGCCGGAAAGCCTGAGCCGGGCCTTTGCGCGGCTGAAAGAACAGGGCGTGACGATCAAGCAGAACACCGCCCAGATCGAGGATCTGGCGACCCTGCGCGACTATGTTGAAGAAGACCCGGCGCTGGCCTGGTCGAAGGGGGGATTGTGAGCGACCGTCTTGCGCGGGCTTTGGCGGCGATCGACGCGGCCAACGCCGCCGATCCGAAGGGCGAGGCGCTGGTCTATGGGCAGCGGATGAACGCGGAACTGGCGCGGCTTTTTCCCGAGGCCTCGGAGGTTCTGCAGGTCGCCGCGCGGGGCCAGCATGTCGAGCGCTGGCTTCTGCCCCGGTCGGATTACCCCGAGGGCAAGACCGGCTATCTGGACTGGCGGCGCGAGCAGGGGCGGCGGCATGCGGCGCGGGTCGCCGGTATCATGGCGGAGGCGGGGTTTCCGGCTGCGGACTGCGAGCGGGTGACGGTCCTTTTGCGGAAGGAAGGGATCAAGCGCGACCCCGAGGTGCAGGCGCTGGAGGATGTGATCTGCTTTGTCTTCCTGAAGTGGTACTTCGCCCCCTTCGCAGCCGAAAGGGACGCGGAGTCGACGCTGGACATCGTTCGGAAAACGGCACGGAAGATGTCGGAGGCCGGGCGATCGAGGGTGCTGGACGAGTTCGACCTGCCCAAGCCCCTTGCCCAAGCCTTTCGGGAAGGCTGAGGTCCTGTCCACGCGGGTTGCGGATTCCGGGCAAGGCAAATCAATGGCTTGCCTGTGGACATTTCCCTTTTGTTAACCTTTCAGGCCACCAGCGCAAGACCCGCGAAGGCAAGGATCAGAAGCGTCAGGCCAAGGTCAAAGCCCCTCAACCAGCCGGGTGCTTCGGCAAGGCGCAGGTAGTCGCGCAGGATCACATGCGCCTTGAGGCCCGAGAGGATCAGGACCGGCAGGGCCAGCGCGGCCCCGGTGACACCAGAGGCCGCAAGTCCGGTGGAGGCGGCAGAGAGCGCAAGCAGCCAGGCCCAGGCTTTCGTGACGTGGCTCATAACAGGTAGACCACGGGAAAGAGGAGGACCCAGACGAGGTCCACCATGTGCCAGAAGGCCGCCCCGGTCTCGACCGCCTTTGGCGTCGCCAGCCAGCCGACGAGGGTCAGCAGGACCATTCCGGCAAGGACATGCGCGGCGTGAAAGCCGGTCAGAAGGAAGCTGAAGGTATAGAAGGCGTGGGTCTCGGTACCGATCCCTTGCGCGAAGAGGTCGGCATATTCGGTGGCCTTGAGCACGAGGAAGACCGCTCCCAGCAGGACTGCGGGGGTGAGGAGGAGGCGCAGGCGACGGGTCTGGCCTGCCTCGGCGGCCCGTGTGGCGAGCGCGGCAAGCCAGCCGGAGGTGACGAGGACCAGCGTGTTCGCGGCGGCCCCGGTGCGGTGAAGGTGGGACTGCGCCTCGGCAAAGCCCTGCGGATCGGTCAGGCGGGTGGCGAGAAAGGCCAGAAGGCCCGCGCCGAAGACGGCGATTTCGGAAAAGATCAGGACCCACATCAGAAGTTCGCCGGGAAGCTGACCAGACGGTTTGTCGCTTCGGGGATGCTCCTCGTGCGACTTCGTCTTCTCGTCGCGGGTGGGAAGCGATGAGGCAGGAAGTGACCGAAGAGCGTTTGGTCGGGACGTCATCCGGTCACGAGCTGCCGATAGATCTGCGGCAGGGCCTGGGTCAGTTTCTCGGGATGCGGGATCAGGGCAAAGGCACCCTGGCCGAACAGACGCGGGAACCAGCTTTTCCCGTCGCGGTCCACGGTGATGCCGAAGACGGAATGGCCAGCGCGGCGGGCTTCGAGAATGGCCATCCGGCTGTCCTCGATCCCGTGGCGGCCTTCGTAATGGTCAAGGTCGTTGGGTTTGCCATCGGTGATGACAAGAAGGAGCCGACGTTTCCGCGCCTCTTTGGTCAGGAGGTGCGACGTATGGCGGATTGCAGCGCCGAGGCGGGTATAGTGGCCGGGTTTCAGGGCCGCGATGCGGCTTTCTACCGCCTCGCTCATCGGTTCCTCGAACCGCTTCGCTTCCTGCACGAAGACGCGGTCGCGTTTCAGCGACGAGAAGGCGTGGATCGCGAAGCTGTCGCCGCAGGCGTCAAGGCCCCAAGCCAGCGCGGCCAGCGCCTCGCGTTCGATGTCGATCACGCTGCGCCCGTCGTGGCCGTGGCCGGGGATCGCGCTTTCGGTAGAGCGGGAGACATCGAGCAGGATCGATACGGCAAGGTCGCGGCGTTCCGGCCTTGTCTGCCGCCAGACCCGGTCAGTGCCTTCGCCGGTGGAAAGAAAATCGACCCGCGCGCGCACCGCCCGTTCGGTGTCAAGCACGTCGCCATCCGGGAAGCCAGGCATCGAGACGAGGCTGGGACGCAAAGCCTCGAACTGGCGGCGGACGGCACGAATGCGCGCAGCGGCGCGCGGGTCGGCCCGAAACGGGGGTGTGAGATCGCTGGCTTCCGCGCGGGAGTATAGCACGCGGGCATGTGAGGGAACGTAGCTGGCGGTCCGGACATCCCATTCGGGATAGGTGAACTGGCCGGAAATCTGCTCGCGGTCCACGTCCTCGGGGGCGAGGTCGAGGTGCAGTTTCAGGCGCGTGGCGGGGGCCTTCGAGACCTGGGCGAGGCCGATCTCGTCCTGGTCATCGGCGGCCTTCTTGGCGGTGTCCTCGTCGTCGTCTTCCACGCGACGGTTGAGGTTGAGAAATTCGGTCATCGACAGGATGGCTTCGAACTTGTGCAGGATGAAGCTGTCGGTGCGGTCGGCCTGATCGGCCTTGCGGCGACGCGCCTTGCGGGCGGTCTTTTCCTCGGACGCTTCCTCGGGCGCGCCTTCGGTCTGGCGGTTCTCGACGGCGGTCGTTTCGCTGCGCGCAAGGGTACGGAGGTCGGGCCAGAGGGGGACGGGTTTGAACGGACGATAGCCGCGCGGGGCCTTGGCGGGCAGCGGCGGCAGGGGGATATCCTCGCCCAAGGCGGCGCGGACATGGGCTTCGACGGCGGCCTCCACGGGCGGCAGGCGCGGGGTGCGGCGGAAGAGGAGGGTCGCTTCGCAAAGGTCGGCGTGAAGCTTGCGGAAACCGGGGGCGGTTTGCAGGGCCAGATCGGTCATCGCCTGTGCGGTTGCGATGGCGGCGAGGTCGGCTTGCAGGGGGTCATCGGCATCGGTGGGCGTCTGGTCCTTCAACGCCACGGCAGCGGCGGCGAGCCAGAGGTAAAGCGCGGCATTGGCCTCGGGCACCGGGAAGGCGGCGAGGGATTCGGGCAAGCGCAGGGTCGCGCCGTCAAAGCTGGCGCGGGGCGTGGCCTCGGCCCAGGTGCCAAGCTTGCGCAGGAACGAGAGCCGGTGGTGCGAGGTTTCCATCGCCACCGGCTTGATTTCCACGGCGGCGTCCCCGCCAAGGCCGCGGAAAAGGACTGCCAGCCGTCCGCCTACCTGTGACAGCAGGACACGGGCTCCATCGTGGACGGTATCAGCGTCCAGACGGCTGGCAAAGGCGTGCCACAGTTTCCCGACAGATTCTTCGGGTTCCCATGGCTCGAAGTCGATCCGTGACATGGCCGGCCTCACCCGAAAACGGCAGTCACAAGATCGCGGAGCCCGGCCTTCACATCCGCATCGTCGGTCAGGGGCTCGATCATCGCGACGCGGATGGCGCGGTCGATGGGCATGCCCCCGTGGATAAGCTGGGCGCAGTAGACGACAAGGCGGGTCGAGACGCCTTCTTCGAGGTCCTGGCCCTTCATGGCGCGGAGTTTGTTGGCCAGCCGCACGAGGGGTTGGACCTGTGCCTCGGGCAGGCCGGATTCGCGGGCGACGACGGGGATTTCGTGTTCCGGCTTCGGGAAGGTGAATTCGAGGCTGACGAAGCGCTGGCGGGTGGAGGGTTTCAAGGTCTTCAGGATGTTCTGGTAGCCGGGGTTGTAGGAGGCGACCAGCAGGAAGTCGGGATGGGCCTCCAGTTCCTCGCCCGTGCGGTCGATCGGCAGGATGCGGCGGTCGTCGGTCAGGGGGTGGAGGACGACGGTGACGTCCTTGCGGGCTTCGACCACCTCGTCCAGGTAGCAGATGGCACCTTCCCGCACGGCGCGGGTCAGGGGGCCGTCGACCCAGATCGTCTCGCCACCTTTCAAAAGCCAGCGACCGATCAGGTCAGCGGCGGACAGGTCGTCGTGGCAGGCGACGGTGTGCAGCGGGCGTCCCAGTTTCGCGGCCATATGGCTGACAAAGCGGGTCTTGCCGCAGCCGGTGGGGCCCTTGAGGAGGACCGGCAGGCGGTGGGCGGCGGCGGCTTGGAACACGGCCACTTCGTCGCCCTGGGGGAGGTAGAAGGGGGCTGTCGCCCCCTCCGTCTTGATGTGGGAACCGTCCATGACCATCACTCCGCGGCCATGTGGTCAGGATCGCGGCTGAGCCGGTCGCTTTCCAGCGGGCCGGGGGTCACGATCTCGCGCCGGGGGAAGGCAACGGCGTAGATGAACAGGACGGCACCCAGGACCACGGCCACACCGGCGCCGAAGCGCATGGCGTAGAAGATCCAGAGCTGGTCCTGCACGTCCATGAAGGCCTCGCCGTTGACGCGTTGCAGGTGGGTCTGGAGCGCGCCGGCGAAGGTCAGGACGACGGTCATGAAGACCACTCCGCTCGACATCAGCCAGAACGAGGCCATGTTCAGCACCTGGTTATAGGGGTCACGTCCCCGCAGGTGCGGCATGGCATAGCTGACGATGGCCAGCACCAAGCAGACATAGGCACCGTAGAAGGCGAGGTGGCCGTGGGCAGCGGTGATCTGCGTGCCGTGGCTGTAGTAGTTCACCCCGTGCAGCGTGTGCAGGAAGCCCCAGACCCCGGCGCCGAAGAAAGCGAGCGTCGCGCAGCCCAGGGACCACAGGAGGGCGGCCTTGTTCGGGTGGTCGCGGCGGCCCTTCCAGACCATCACGAAAGCGAAGCTCATCATCGCGAAGAAGGGCACGATTTCGAGGCTGGAGAAGATCGAGCCGATCCACTGCCAGTAGCCCGGCGTGCCGATCCAGTAGTAGTGGTGGCCGGTGCCAAGGATGCCTGAGAACAAGGCCAGCGCGGCGATGACATAGAGCCATTTTTCAACGACTTCCCGGTCCACACCCGTCAGCTTGAGCATCAGGAACGCAAGGATCGAGGCCATCACCAGTTCCCACGTCCCTTCGACCCAGAGGTGAACGATGTACCACCAGTACATCTTGTCCAAGGCCAGGTTGTCGGGGTTCACGAAGGCGAAGAGGAACAGCAGCGACAGGACCCAGAGGCCAAGCAGCAGGATGTTTGTGATCGCGGTTTTCTTGCCCGCCAGCACCGTCATCGAGATGTTGTAAAGGAAGATCAGCGCGGCCACGACGATGCCGGCCTTGACCCATTTCGGCTGCTCGATGAACTCGCGGCCTTCATTGCCAAGCAGCCAGTTGCCGTCGAACAGGTTGAAGAGATAGGTCACAACGACCCCGGCAGTGCCAAGGACGAAGATGCCAAGCTGCAACCAAGCCAGTTTGGTGGAATAAAGCTCGCGCTCGGATTCTTCGGGCACAAGGTAATAGGCAGCGCCAAAGAACCCCAGCAGCAGCCAGACCACCAGAGAGTTGGTGTGCAGCATCCGCGCGATGTTGAACGGGAGCAGCCCGGACAGGAAGTTGGGCGAGACGTAGATCCAGCCCATGACCAGCCCCAGGGTCACCTGAACGGCGAACAGGGCAAGTGCGACGGCAAAGTAGGCCAGCGCGATTTTCTGCGATTGATATTTCATGATGTCACTCCTCAGCCCGCATCATTCGGCGGCCAGTCCTGCGCGCGGATCGTGTCGGTCCACAGCAGGAAGTCGGCGAGGTTCTGGTATTCTTCGTCCGTCAGGCCGAAATTCGGCATCTGGCGGCGACCCTCGATCCCCGAAGGCATCGCGTCCATCCAGGCCTTCAGCGCGTCGAAGGCGGCCTGGTTGTCGCCGGGTTCAACGCCCCAGCGGGTCATCACGTTGCCCAGTTCGGGCGCGAAGTAGGCACCTTCCCCAAGAATCGTGTGGCAGTTGATGCAGGCGTGCTTTTCCCAAAGGTGTTTGCCCGCCGCGACGCTGGGGGTCAGCGTGGCTTTGTCGGTCGAGGTGTTGACGATGTAGAGATGTGACTGGGCCGTGAGGCCCACAAATATCAGGATGAAGAACAGTGACCCGCCGTAGAAAATGTTTCGGGCCATGCTCTTGGTCATGACTTCGCGCATGGCGGAATCCTTCCCGGAAGCGTTTCAGGTAACGCGGGTTTAAGCATTTCGGAGGTGTCGGGCCTTAACAAAAGTCAACCTCGGACATCAACAAAAGTCAACCGATGAGACGACTTTCGCCGTTTTCCTGCGTTCCGCGGCCGATTGGCGGTTGCGCGACCAGAAACCGCTTTTTGTACGGCTGCGAGGCAAGGATTTGAAAAAATTGCGAATCGAGGGTTTGGTGGGAACGGCCTTGCGCGGGTGCAATTGGCAACCACCCGCGCCTTGGCAAGATGGAGAACAGGATGGCCGATCAGGCTGACGCCGGTCTGGGACGGCTGGGGAATGGGCGGGAAGCGGGTCAGGCCAGCGCCTCCAGCTGCGCGTCGGGGAAATGGGCCAGTGCCGCATCAATGGCCGGACGGTCCATCAGGCAGAACGCGGTGGACAGGGCATCGGCAACGGCGGCAAAGGGCGCGCTGACGCTGACGGTCTGCCAGAGGGGCAGCTGGCCCTGCGGACCCAGGATATGCGGCTGGCCATTCACCAGCGTTCCGCGCGGTGACGAGGTGGCAAGCGCGCGGTCAGTCAGGCGGGTACTGGCAAGCTTTGCCCCATCGGGTCCGGCAACTTGCACCGGCCAGCCCGTCTGCGAGCCCAGAGCCGCGATCTCTCCCATGTCGACCAGTGCTTCGGAGAACCCTTGCGCGCGCAAAAGCGATGCGATGCGGTCGGCGGCCCAACCTTGCGCGATGCCGTTCAAGGTCAGCGCCTGACCAAGGTCAAGGTTGATTTCCTTGGCCGACAGGCGAACACGGTCCCAGCCCACCAGCGCGGGGTCGGCGGTCAAGCCTTGCGCCAGGGCCAGCCAGAGCGGTTGCACCGTGGGGTCAAAGGCCCCTGCGGTTGCGGTGTGGACCTGACCGGCGAGGGTCAGAAGATCAAGAAGATCGGGCGAAGGCCAGGCGAGGTGGCCGTCCCGGTTCAGCCGGGTCAGGGCCGAATCGCGGTAAAGCGAAGCAAGGGATTCGATCCGTTCGATTTCGACCGCAACGCGGGCAAAGGTCGTTCGCGCGTGGTGCGGATCGGCCCCGACCAGATGCAAAGTCAGCGCAGCTCCAAGGCCTTGGCCTTCCCAGGTGGTGACGGTTGCCGCCTGAACCGGCAGAGGGGCCAGCAAGGCGGCGGTGAGGGTCAGAAAACGGCGGCGATTCATGATCGGGGCGGCTCCGTTCCGGTGCGGCTTTGGCGTGGGCCCCAGAAGACCGGCCACATCGCAGTGACGAACAGCGCGAAGGCAAGGCACCACAGCGCTCCGGCAGTCAGGACGGCGGGGGTGTAAAGCGTGGGAAACTCGGACCCTGCGAAACGGGCCAGTGCGGCAAGGGGAACCAGCGCATAGGCCAGCGCCACGGGTCCGGGGGCGATCAGGGCGCGGCCCGTATGGCCAAGGACGGCGCGGGACATCACCGACAGGGTCATGCCGCCCACCCCGCCGATCCCCAGAAGATGCAGCGCGGCGACTTCGGAACCCCGGTCAAGGTTGGCAAGACCAAGGGCGATGAACCCCAGCGCATTGACCGCATAGGACAAGTGCAGCGTCCAGAGGATCGGCTTGCCTCTGGCCCAGAGGCCCCGCCAGAGCGCGACGCGAACAAGCCCGGCCATGCCCGCGACCAGCGCCAGAGGACCCATGATCCAGAGGGGTGCGCCAATAAGGTAGCCCACCGGTTGGCTGATCGCGGCGGCAATGGCGACGACGGCCAAGGGCATTGGATTGCGGGGAAGATGGCTTTCGCGCCCGGACTGGACCATGGCGTTCCGGGTGAAGCCGGGCGTCACGCGGCCACCAAAGACCATGATCATCGCGCTCAGCGTCAGAAGCCCGGCGCGCAGGCCCGACCACAGCGTGTCAGAGGTCCAGCCGAGCCATTCCAGATGCACCATCAGGTTGGAGACCCAGAAAAGCGAGAGCATCACGACAAAGATCAGCTGTTGCGGCTTTGGCCGTTTGATCAGCTGGATCAGGATCTTCAGGATCAGCACCGGGATGAAGGCAAGGTCGGCGATCGCCACCAGACCCGGCGGCAAGCTGCCCGAGGACCAGACCGCAAGCCGTCCGGCCAGCCACAGGCCCGCGACGACGGCGATGAAGAGATGCGGCGCGGACTTTGCACCGGTCCAGTTCGGAACGGCCGTCAGGAAGAACCCGCCCAGGGCTGCCGCGCCATAGCCGAAGATCATCTCGTGCGCGTGCCACAGATGCGGCGGTGCGGCGGTGGGAAGTTCGACCATTCCGCCAAGGGCATGGATCGTGAGGTAGAGTTCCCACACGATCATCGACAGCATGGCGAAGACCCCGGCGGACAGGAAGAAAACGCGGAAGCCGTCACCGAACAGGCGCTTCAGGGCGGTCATGTCGGGGCTCCTTCCGTGCGGGCGCGGCGCTTCAGGACGGGGCATTGAGACCCATCGTTCATGATCACCTGACAGCGCAGACACAGAACGCATTCGTTGGCGTTGATCCGTCCGATGGCGTCAATGGCGCCGACCGTGCATTTCGTCTCGCACATCCGGCATTCGCGGCCACATTGCGGGCGGCGCTTCAGCCAGTCGAAGATCTTGAGCTTGGCCGGGATCGCAAGGCCCGCGCCGAGGGGGCAGAGATAGCGGCAATAGAAACGCTCGATGAAGAGGCTGGCGACGAGGAGTGACGCGACAAAGAGAAGGAAGGGCCAGGCGCGGACAAACCGCAGCGAGATGGCGGTCTTGAACGGCTCGGCCTCGGCAAGGATCAGGGCGTCGTGCATCGAGTAGAACGACAGCGCCAGGATGCCCATGAAAAGCGTGTACTTGACCACCCAGAGCCGTTCATGCAGCGCCTGCGGGACCGCGATCTGCCGGATGCCAAGGCGTTGGGCGGCAGCGTTGGTCAGTTCCTGCAAAGCGCCGAACGGGCAAAGCCATCCGCAATAGACCCCCCGGCCCCAGAACAGCATGCCAAGCGCGGTAAAGCCCCAGAGGATAAAGATGACGGGCTCGATCAGGAAGGTCTCCCACCGGAAGCCGGTCAGGAGGGAATGGACAAAAGCGACCACCTGTACGACCGAAAGCTGGCCGTTCAGGCCCATGCCGAGAACAAGAAATGTCGAGGCAAGGAAGGTAAGCCGTCCAAAGCGCCAGAGCTTTGGCCGCCGCGTGATCCATTCCTGCGCAAAGAGAATCAGGGTGAGGATCGTCAGCATCAGGCCAACGATGGCGATTTGCGGGTGTTTTTCCTGCCAGGCCTGTTTCCACAGGGGATCGGGTTCGGCGGGCGGGGCAAGGCGGAAGGCTTGCGGCAGGGTATAGGGAAGCGCGATGGTCATCGCGACCTTGCCGGTGGCTGTCGAGCGGGTGGCGCTGATCTCGACGGTCAGGGGCTGGGTCGGGTCGATCTCGGGCGGCAGAGCGAAGAGGCTGATCTCTTTCATCTGGGGCGCATCGGCCAGCGCCAGCTTTTTCAGCATCTGATAGCGGTCTTCGGTCGGCTGCCAGCGGATATCGCCTTGCACCACGGTCACCCGGTCGAAGACGCCGGTCTTCTTCCAATCCGTGCCACGGTGCGACTGGACGCCCTGCGACATGACGATCAGAGCTGATCCCCCTGCCCCAAGGTTGCCCACGGCGCGGGTGAAATCCTGCTGGCCAAGAAGATTCTGGCCGACGGTCGGCGTGTCGATGATCCCGACCCAAAGGTGCAGGAAGTCGCCCTCTCCCGGCTGGATCGGGACCTTGGCACCCTTCAGCTCTTCGGCGGCCTTGGTCATCGAGACGCGGGTTTCGGACAGCGCGCCCAGTCCCAGAAGCTGGTCCCAGGTCGCGGCGGAAAAGGTCAGGCGGTCGATGCCCCCGCCCGCCGAGATCAGGCCGCGCCCGATGGCAAGGGTCCGTGCGGTGCGCAGGATGCCATCACGAATCACGCCGGTCGAAACGGTGGCGCGGCTGATTACGGGTGGCAGGGCGCTGGTGTCCGGTGCAGCGGCCATAAGGTCAAATCCGGCGAACCCGGCGACATAGGCCGAGATATCGGAGTCAGAGATACCAAGGGTCAGTACGGGTTCATTGTGGCGGACCAGTCGCGCGCCGGTGATCCGCGCCTGGGTCGAGATGGCGACCAGCACGTCAAGCGGCCTGCCGGAATAGCCGACGGACCCGGCGATTTCCCAGGTGGAGCCGATTTCGCCCACCACGCGACCATCCTTGCTGATGGTCCAGCCGGGCACGCCCGCGTCGATGCGCGTGACTTGAACCGGCGCTTGCAGATCAAGCAGTTGCGCCGCCTCGTCCGAGGTCGGGGCGATCACTGCCAGCGCCTCGTCGGCGATCAGCCCGTCGGCCAAGGCAGGACCATGGGACAGGGACAGGCAGAACAGGGCGGCGAGAAAGCGGTACATGTGGCGGTCCGGTGATGTGTCCCCGACCCTGTGGCGACGGAAGGAGTATTGCCTTAACGAAAGTCAAGGTGACGTTCCGGTTCGCGCGCCATGGTTCTCAAAGCCTCACCAGCTGAACGGAGAGATTCTCATGACCACCCGAGCAAGACCCGCCAGGACTGTCCTATTGGGCACGGTAGCCTTGTTCCTGGGCCTGGCCGCGCCTGTGATCGCGGAAGACAAGCCCAAGGACCACACCGACGGCCCTGCCGCCGCCTATGAACCGTCGATGACCACCCTGGGCCAGATCCAGGTGGAAATCCCCGGTCGCAAACCGGACGATCCGGTGATGACCCAAGAGGAATTCCAGAAAGCGGCCACGATCTATTTCGAACGCTGCGCGGGCTGCCATGGCGTCTTGCGCAAGGGGGCGACGGGCAAGCCGCTGACCACCGACATCACCCGCGAGAACGGGTATGACTATCTGGCCAGCTTCATCACCTACGGCTCGCCTGCCGGGATGCCGAACTGGGGTACCTCGGGTGCGTTGAGCGAAGAAGACGTGGACCTGATGGCCCGCTATCTGCTTCTGGAGCCGCCGGCACCTCCGGAATGGGGCATGCCCGAAATGCTCGCCTCGTGGAAGGTCGTCGTGAAGCCCGAGGACCGGCCGAAAGAGAAGATGAACGACATCGACATCGACAACCTGATGTCGGTCACGCTGCGTGACGCGGGTCAGGTCGCCCTGATCGACGGCGGCACCTACGAGATCAAGGCCGTGATCGACACTGGCTATGCGGTGCACATCAGCCGGATTTCGGCCTCGGGTCGCTATCTGTTCGTGATCGGCCGCGACGGTCTGGTCAACATGATCGACCTCTGGATGGAAACCCCCGGTACGGTGGCATCCATCAAGATCGGTATCGAAGCGCGGTCGATCGAGACCTCGAAGTTCGAGGGCTGGGAAGACAAGCTGGCCATCGCCGGGGCCTACTGGCCGCCGCAATACGTGATCATGGACGGCGACACGCTGGAGCCGAAGAAGATCGTTTCCACCCGCGGCATGATCTATGACGAACAGACCTACCACCCGGAACCCCGCGTGGCCTCGATCCTGTCGTCGCACTTCAAGCCCGAGTTCATCGTGAACGTGAAGGAGACGGGGAAGATCCTCTTCGTCGACTACACCGACCTGAAGAACCTGAAGGTCACGGAAATCGAGGCCGAACGCTTCCTGCATGATGGCGGGTTCGATTCGACCAAGCGCTACTTCCTGGTGGCAGCAAACCAGCGCGGCAAGATCGCGGTGGTGGACACCAAGGAAGACAAGCTGACGGCGCTGGTCGAAACCGGTGGCCAGACCCCGCACCCGGGGCGTGGCGCGAACTTCACCCACCCGGTCTATGGCCCGGTCTGGGCAACCTCGCACCTTGGCGACGAAAGCATCGCGCTGATCGGGACCGACCCGGAAGGGCACCCTGATCAGGCCTGGAAAGTTGTCGACAGCTTCTTCGGGCTGGGCGGGGGGTCGCTGTTCATCAAGACCCACCCGAACTCGACGCACCTTTACGTCGACGCGCCGCTGAACCCGGATGCGGAAATCTCGGGCTCGGTTGCGGTGTTCGACATCACGGCGATGGGCGGCGATCCGAACGTGGACCCGGAATACACCACTCTGCCGATTGCGGAATGGGCCGGTATCCCCGAAGGCCAGCCGCGCGTGGTGCAGCCCGAGTTCAACAAGGATGGCACCGAAGTCTGGTTCTCTGTCTGGAACGGCAAGGATCAGGAATCGGCGATCGTCGTGGTTGATGACAAGACGCTGGAGCTGAAGACGGTGATCAAGGACCCGCGCCTGGTCACGCCGACCGGCAAGTTCAACGTGCTGAACACCAAGGACGACGTCTACTAAGCAATCCCGTGCCCGCGGCAGCCATGCCGCGGGCGTGACCTGGCGGGGATGGACATCCCATCCCCCCTTTTTTCCCTTCAGCCATCGGACCCCGACAGCCATGAAAGACCTGAGCCGAGACCCCTGCCCTGGCCATGTCCACCTGATCGGCGCTGGCCCAGGCGACCCCGAGCTTCTGACCCTGCGCGCGCTGCGCCTGATCCAAAGCGCGGATGTCGTGGTGCATGACCGACTGGTCAGCCCCGAGATCATGGCGCTGATCCCGGCAGGCGTGCGGCGGGTCGATGTCGGCAAGCTGCCGAAATTTCACAAGGTTCCGCAGGAAGCGATCAATTCGCTTCTGGTCGACCTTGCCCGCGAGGGGCATGTGGTCGCGCGCCTGAAGGGCGGCGATCCGATGATCTTTGGCCGCGGGTCGGAAGAGGCGGAGGCCTGCCGTCTGGCCGGTGTAGGGGTAAGCTATGTCCCCGGCATCACCTCGGCGCAGGGCGCGGCTTCGTCGACGGGCGTTCCGCTGACCCACCGGGGCCTTGCGACCGGCGTGCGCTATGTCACTGGCCACCGCGCCAAGGATGCGGTGCTGGATCTGGACTGGGCGTCGCTGGCGTCCGAGGACACGACTCTGGTCGTCTATATGGGCGCTGGAAACATCGCCGAAATTGCGTTGCAGCTGATGCGGCACGGCATGACCCCGGCCCTGCCGGTGCTGGCGGTCAGCGCCGCGACCACACCGCGCGAAACCAGGCTTCTGTCGACCCTGGGCCAGATCGGCACCGAGGTCGCAAAAGCCCAACCCGAGGCGCCGGTCCTGTTCGTCATCGGCCGCGTCGCCGGGATGTATTCCGAGATTGCCGAACTGGATGCCGCCCTCTGTGAGGGGGCCGGGATGGCCGCCTATGCCTGAAACAGTCTGCCGCCTTGGCAGGGCGCCTTGTGCCGCCCGTCTCCCGTTTTGGGCGGGGGCTGGCATGACGGGGCTGGCACTGTCGATCACCCTGACACTTCCCGCCACCGCCGAGATCAGCGCCACGCGGGCCGCGGAACTGGAGCATATGGTGCTTCAGGACTGCGGCTCCTGCCATGGGTTGACGTTGAAAGGGGGCCTTGGCCGCCCGCTGACCAAAGCCGCCCTGGCCGAGGCCGACCGCGAGGTCCTGTCCCTTATCATCCTTGACGGTGTTCCTGGCACCGCGATGCCACCCTGGCGACCGCTGCTGACCGAAGCCGAGGCACTGTGGATCGCAGATTACCTGAAAGGGGAAACCCCATGAAACGCTTTGCTTTGGTCGCGGCATTCCTTGTCACGCCGCTTTTCGCGGCAGCGGACGAACTGACCGCGACCGGCGATCTTGGCCTTGTCATCGAACGCGCGACGGGGTCGCTGGTGCTGGTCGACCGATCAGACCGCGCGGCGTTGGGCCGGATCGAAGGCCTGGGCGACCTTTCCCACGCCTCGTTGACCTATTCGCCAGATGAACGCTTTGCCTATGTCTTCGGACGCGATGGCGGGCTGACGAAGGTTGACCTGCTGACCCGGACAATCGTCGCCCGCACGGTGCAGGCGGGCAATTCCATCGGCGGGGCGATCAGCGACGACGGCAAGCTGGTCGCCGTGTCGAATTATGAACCAGGCGGGGTCAAGGTCTTCGATGCCGACACGCTGGCGCTGGTCGCGGACATTCCGGCAGACGGCAAGACCATCGGACTGGTCGATGTCCCCGGTCGCCGCTTTGCCTGGGCCGTCTGGGACACGGGCGAGGTCTTTCTGGGCGATTTCTCGGGTGCCGAGCCCGTGGTCAAGATGCTTGGCAATGCCGGGAAGAACCCGTTCGACGCGGTCCTGACCGATGACGCGCACACCTATCTGGTCGGGCTGTTCGGCGAAAAGGGCGTCACGGCCTTCGACCTTTGGGACGAAAATCCGACCCCGCAGAAGTTTCTTACCGATTACGGCAAGGACGGCGAGGACATGCCGGTCTACAAGATGCCCCACCTGCAAAGTTGGGCTTTCACCGAAGGCCAGTATGCCCTGCCCGCCGTGGGCCGCCATGAAATCCTCTGGGTCGACCGCGACAGCCAGGAGACCGTGGCGACAACCCCGGTCCATGGTCAGCCGGTGTTCATCATCGCCCAGCCCGCCTCGCCTTATGTTTGGGTCAACTTCGCCACGCCTCTGAACGATACCGTGCAAGTAGTGGACAGCCGCACGCATGAGGTCGTCGCCACCCTGACCCCCGGCAAGGCGATCCTGCATATGGAATTCGCCCCGCGCGGGGCCGAGGTCTGGATCAGCAGCCGCGATGACAACAAGGTGCTGATCTATGACACGCGCACCCGCGAGAAGGTTGCCGAGATCAAGGCCGAGGCCCCGTCCGGCATCTTCTTCACCGCCCGCGCGCACCAGACGGGATTGTAGACGATGGACCGGATCGACCCTGCCGACCTTGCGCTTCTTGACCGCTTCCAGCGCGACCTGCCGCTGGTTTCGCAGCCCTTCGCGGTCCTTGGGGACAGCCTTGGCCTTCCCGAGGCCGAGGTCATCGACCGTCTGGCCAGGATGCAGGCCGCGGGGCGGATCGCGCGGGTCGGGGGGACCGTGCGGCCAAACACTGCCGGGGCTTCGACCTTGGCGGCGCTGGCGGTGCCGGAGGACCGGATCGAAGCCGTCGCTGCCCTTGTCGGAGCCGAGCCGGGCGTGAACCATTCCTACCTGCGCGAGGCGGACTGGAACCTGTGGTTCGTCGCCACCGCGCCGAATGCGGACGCGCTGGCCGCGATGCTGGCGCGGATCGAGTCCGCTTCGGGTCTTCCGGTGCTTGACCTGCGGCTGGTCCGCCCTTTCAACATCGACCTTGGCTTCCCGCTGGCCGGAGGCCCGGTGTCGATGCCCGTCAGCCGGACCGTGCAGGCCACCATCCTGCGCGACGACGACCGCCCGCTGCTGGACGCACTCAGCCGGGGGCTGGACCTGACCCCCCGCCCCTTCGCTGCGCTTGCCGACCGGCTGGGCCAGGACGAAGCTGCCATCATCTCGCGCATCGCCGACCTGATTGCGGCGGGCATCCTGACCCGGCTGGGCGTGATCGTCCGGCATCGCGCGCTGGGGTTTACCGCCAACGCGATGGTGGTCTGGGATGTGGCCGACGCGGCCCAGGCCGGGCCAGCACTGGCCGCCCTGCCCGGCGTGACTCTGGCCTATGAACGCCGCCCCGTCGCCGGGGTCTGGCCCTATCGGCTGTATTGCATGATCCACGCCCGGTCGCGGCCCGAAGCCATGGACGTTCTTGCCACCGCCCGCGCCTTGCCAGCCCTGGCAGGCGTCGATCACCGGATCCTTTTTTCCACCCGCTGTTTCAAGCAGTCGGGTGCCCGTCTGCAGGAGGCAGCCTGATGCGCGCGACCCTTGCCTCTGATGCGTTGGATACCATCGACCGCCTCCTTATCAACAGGTTACAGGATGGGTTGCCGCTGACCCACGCCCCGTTCGCGCCGGTTGCGGCCGAAGCGAACATCTCCGAAGCCGAAGTCGTCGACCGTATCGCGCGCCTGCGCGAGATCGGGGCAATCACCCGGTTCGGCCCGTTCCTGGATGCCGAGGCGATGGGCGGGGCCTTTTGCCTTTGCGCGATGGCCGTGCCGCAAGATCGGTTCGACGAGGTCGTGACTTTGGTCAATGCACATGCCGAGGTCGCGCATAATTATGAACGCCAGCACAAGCTGAACATGTGGTTCGTCCTGGCCTGCGAAAAGCCGGATGACATCGCAAAGTCAGCGAGGCGGATCGAGGGGGAGACAGGGCTGAAAGTCCTGCGCTTTCCAAAACAACACGAGTTCTTCATCGGGTTCCGGGTAGAAGCATGACACTGGACGCGACCGACCGGCGGATATTGAAGGCAACGGCCTCGGGCCTGCCGCTGACGCCACATCCTTTCGAAGAAGTCGGTCGCTGGCTGCTTTTGCCAGAGAACGAGGTCATCGCCCGGATGGCCGCCATGCAGGATGACGGCGTGATCCGCCGCGTGGCGCTGGCCCCGAACCACTATGCCCTTGGACTTGCCGCCAACGGGATGAGCGTCTGGGACCTTGATGATCAGGTCGCCGAAACGCTTGGCGCCAAGGTCGGCGCCCTGCCCTTCGTAAGCCATTGCTACCTGCGGCCCCGGGCCCTGCCGGACTGGCCCTACAACCTGTTTGCCATGCTGCACGGAAAGACCCGCGACGAGGTCGAGGCCAAGAGAGCCGAGGTCGCGGCCCTGCTGGACGGGGCCTGCCGCAGCCACGACATCCTTTATTCCACCCGCATCCTGAAGAAAACGGGCATGCGCCTTGCCGGAGAAGGCTGATGTTTCGTCTGACGCAATACATGCGCGAGCTTGTCCACCCGACCCCGGTCCGTCGGCGGTCAGGGGTGGTCAAGCCCGTGGTGATCTGGAACCTGACGCGCACCTGCAACCTGCGGTGCCGCCATTGCTATACCACCAGCGCAGATGTCCCCTTTCCGGGCGAGTTGACGCATGATCAGGCGATGGGCGTGCTGGAAGACCTGTCCGGCTTTGGCATCCCGGCGCTGATCCTGTCGGGCGGGGAACCCCTGTCGCGCTTTGACTTCTTCCCGCTGGCCGAACGGGCGCGGCAGCTTGGCTTCCGGCATCTTTCGCTGTCGACCAATGGCACCAAGCTGGCCGAGAACATCGACCGGCTGGCCGATCTGTCGTTCGACTATGTCGGCATCTCGCTGGACGGGATCGGTCCGATGAACGACTGGTTCCGGGGCGTGGACGGCGCGTTTGATGCCGCCCTTGCCGGGGTCAGGGCCTGCAAGGCCAAGGGCGTGAAGGTGGGCCTGCGCTTTACCATCACCGAAGACAATGCCGACATGCTGCCCGCGATGATCGACCTTTGCGATGCGGAAGGGGTGGACAAGTTCTATCTGTCGCACCTTGTCTATGCTGGCCGCGGCAACAAGAACCGGGGCGAGGATACGGCGCGTGCGCGCACTCGCAAGGCGATGGATCAGTTGATCGACCGCGCCTGGGTCGCCGTGGCCGAGGATCTGCCGCTGGAGATCGTGACCGGCAACAATGATGCCGATGCCGTGTGGTTCCTGCGTTGGGTGGAACGCAACTTTCCCAGCCAGCGCGCCGAGCATGTTGCGCAGCATCTGGAGGCCTGGGGCGGCAATTCCAGCGGTCTTGGCGTGGCCAACATCGACCCGCAGGGCAAGGTTCACCCGGATACCTACTGGTCCGACTACACCGTGGGTTCGGTGAAGGACACGCCGTTCAGCCAGCTCTGGACCGGTCCCGACGCCATGCTCGCCACCCTTCGCCAGCGCCCGCGCCCCTTGAAAGGCCGCTGCGGGGCCTGTGCCTTCAAGGACATCTGTGGTGGCAACACCCGCATCCGCGCGCTGCAGGTGACAGGTGACCCCTGGGCCGAGGACCCTGCCTGCTATCTGACCAATGCCGAGATCGGCGTGGATGATGCCGACCGCTTGACCGTCACCCCCTTCCGGGGAAAGAGCCATGATCCTGCGCACCGTTTCGCTTAGCCTGTTCGCCCTTCTTGCAGCCCCCGCCTTCGCCCAGCCCGATGGCGCGGCAATCTATGCCGACCTTTGCGCGTCCTGTCATGCCGAGACGCGGTTGGGCGGCAAGGGCCCGGCGCTGATTCCCGAAAGCCTTGGGCGGCTGAAGGGCGACAAGCTGACGGCGGTCATTGCCGATGGCAGGGCGATGACGCAGATGCCCGCCTTCAAGGACACGCTTTCGCCGCAAGACATTGCCGCCGTGGCCGAGTTCATCAGCGGGCCGATTCCCACTCCGGTCTGGGGCGAGGCCGAGATCGCCGCGTCGCGCGTGATGACCGAGGGGTATGTCCCCGCCGATGCCCCGGTCTTTACCGCCGATCCGATGAACGTGACGCTGGTGGTGGAAACCGGCGACAGCCACATCTCGGTGCTGGATGGCGACACGTTCGAGGTCATGGACCGGTTCGAGACGCCCTTTGCCGTGCATGGCGGGCCGAAGTTTTCGTCGGACGGGCGCTATGTCTTCGTCATGTCGCGCGATGGCTGGGTGCAGAAATACGACATCTGGTCCCTGCACGAGGTTGGCCGCGTCCGGGCGGGGCTGAACAGCCGCAATATCGCGATGAGTTCGGATGGGAAATATCTGGCGGTGGCAAACTACCTGCCGAACACGCTGACCATCCTGAATGCCGGCGACCTGACCGTCGCAAAGGTGTTTGAGGTGAAGGGCCGCAAGGGCGATCCAAGCCGCGTCTCGGCGGTCTATCAGGCCCCCGAACGCGGGACCTTCGTTCTGGCGCTGAAAGACGTGCCCGAGATCTGGGAGATCGCCTTCACCGAGGACGGCGGACCCTATTCCGAAGGCTTCGTCCACAACAACGAAAACGGGATGGAGGAAGCGGTTGGCGCCGAAAAGGGCCTGTTCGCCCGCCGCCGGATCGACGTCTCGGCCCCGCTGGACGACTTCTTCTTTTCGCCCGACTACCGCGAGCTGATCGGCGCCAACCGCGAAGGCGAAACCGGCGTCGTCGTCAACCTGGATGTCGGGCGCGAGATCGCCAGCCTGCCGCTGCCGGGAATGCCGCACCTTGGGTCAGGTATCAGCTGGGAACGGAACGGCCACCGCGTCGTCGCCATCCCGCATCTGAACGAAGGCCGAATCTCCGTGATCGACATGGAGGACTGGTCGCTGATCAAGACCATCGAAACCTCGGGCCCCGGCTTCTTTCTGCGCAGCCACGACGGCACACCCTATCTTTGGGCCGATGTCTTCACCGGCGAGCACAAGGGCGAGATGCACATCATCGACAAGCAATCGCTGGAAGTGGTCAAGGTCCTGAAACCCGAACCGGGCAAGACCGTGGCGCATACCGAATTCACCAAGGACGGGAAATACGCGCTGGTCTCGATCTGGGAGATGGACGGGGCAGTCATCGTCTATGACGCCGCGACATTCGAAGAAATCAAACGTCTGCCGATGGTTAAGCCGTCAGGAAAATACAATGTCTGGAACAAGATCACCTTCGAAGACGGCACCAGCCACTAGGCCCTCGTGGCGGTTGATGGCGCTTCTTTGGCCTTTTGCGACCGCCGCGGTGGCAATCAACCTGTTCCTTCTGGGTCTGATCGGCATCGCCATCGGGCTGCCCGCAATTGCCCCGATCACGGCACTATGGTTATCCTTGCCGTTGGGCCTGCCCTTCACCTGGGTTTCCGCGCGCTGGGTGGCAAGCCTGATCGCCGAGGCCGAACGCACCTGACCTAAGTCAAGGCCAATCCCATTTTCCCGTGCCAACACCGCTTTCAGAAAACCGGAAAGGAAAGCCCATGCTGAAACACCTGCTCCCCGTTCTTGCTCTTGCCCTGGCAGTCCCTGCCTTCGCCGATGCCGATGCGTCCGAGGGCGAAGAGACCTTCAAGAAGTGCAAATCCTGCCACGCGATCACCGCACCGGACGGAACCGAAGTGCAGAAGGGCGGAAAGACCGGCCCGAACCTTTGGGGTGTCGTCGGGCGGACCGTCGGCTCTGTCGCCGATTACAAATATGGCGAGGGTCTCCTGGCGGTGAACGCCAAGGCCGTCGTCTGGGACGAAGCGCAGATCGTCACCTATGTTGCCGACCCGACAGCCTGGGTGAAAGCGGCCAGCGGCGATGATACGGCCAAGTCGAAGATGTCCTTCAAGCTTGCCGACGCCGAGGATGCCGCCAACCTGGCCGCCTATCTTGCCACGTTCAAGTGATCGAATTGCCCTGATTGACGTCTGCAGCTTTGGGCAAAACCTTTTGCGCGCAGGACGCAAACGTTCAGGGATCATCTGACCGTCGGGACCTTCAAGGTCTTCCAGACCCCATCGGGGGCAGTCTGTAGCCCAGATTGCCCCCGATGGCATTGGAACGGGCCCACCATTTCCTTGATACAGGACCGTGCCGCGGCGGACGGATGGCGCTGTCATTTGCCTGAAATGTGCGGCTTCGGGGAAGGCGTAAGTGGGTGACAAGGCACCCCCGGCCTGCCATGAAGCGGGAAACGGGGGCGGACTTGGGCCTTGCAGGGCAAATACTGACCGACATGGCGCGGCGGGGCGGCAAGCCGGTTCTGGTCGCACCGGGGCTGCGGCTTGGCGGGATGGCCTTGGCGCAGGTGGCGCGGAACATGGCGCTGCATCTGCTGCGGCGTGGAATCGGGCGCGGGGCGCTTGTGGCGCTGCGGTCAGATGATCTGGTGGTCAGTCTGGCCTCGATCCTTGCGGTGGGGTTGCTGGGCGGTCGCTGGGCCGGGGCTGGGGTGGAAGGGGCGGACCTTCTTCTGGACACAGCTCCCGATGGGCAGCTTTTGCCAGGCGCAGTCCTGGTGGACGAAACCTGGGCCATACAGCCGATGCCCGAGGCCAAGGGGATGTTTCCGGGCGTTGCGGCGGGCGACGACTGGCTTTGCCTTGGCGGGCAGTGGTATTCGGATGCCGGGCTTCTGGTCCGGTTCCGGGACGATGCTGCGGTTTTTGACCGGCCGGAAACAGCCGTCGTCGGGCTGGGCGGACCCGAAGAGCCCGAGCAACTGCTGCTGGCGCTGTCCACGCTTTACCATGGTGGCGTGCTGGTCGAAAGCGCAGAGCCTGAGGTGTGGCACGCCGAAGCGGCAAAGCTGGTGGTGGGTTGTCCGGAGACGGTTGCCGCCTGCCTGACCGGATGGACCGGGGAACGCTTCCCCGCGCTGCAGCTTTGGGGGCAAGCGAAGGGGCTGGCCTTCCCGGCCTTCATTCAGGTGCGCGAGAGCGACGATCCTGCGGCAAACATGGCGCCGGATGCGTCCTAGTTTGATCTTCTGGATCAGCTTTTCCGCCAG
>CAUJIP010000104.1 GCA_963205235.1 Pseudomonadota bacterium | reverse complement strand
TTCTCGCGCTCGACTACTTCGCGCCATGGGCGATCACTCCGCTTCTGATGCTGGGCGGCGCCTATCTCTGCTTTGAGGGTGCGGAAAAGCTGGTCCACGCCTTTGCCCCCCATGCCGACCACGAGGTCGAAAAGGATTTCGACACCAAGGACCCCGCGCATCTGGAAGAGGAAAAGGTTGCCGGTGCGATCAAGACCGACTTCATTCTGTCAGCCGAGATCATGACAATCGCGCTTGCCACCATCGACAGCCCCAGCTTCTGGCTGCAAGCCGTGACCTTGGCCCTGGTCGGGACGATCATCACGGTCGCAGTCTATGGAGCCGTGGCCCTGATCGTTAAGATGGACGATATCGGTCTGCACATGGCCGCTAACCGCCGGACCGCCGCTGCGCGGGCCTTCGGGCGCGGGCTGGTGGCGGGGATGCCGAAACTTATGGCGCTGTTGTCCGCCGTGGGCACTGCCGCAATGCTTTGGGTTGGCGGGTCTATCGTGATCCACGGGCTGGAGCAGACGCATCTTTGGGTCTGGCCCTACCAGACGATCCACCATCTGGCCGAAACGGCTGCCCATGCTGTCCCTGCGGCACAAGGCTTTGTCACCTGGGGCGTGCAGGCGGCCGTGGATGGCGTGATTGGCCTTGGCCTTGGGATTGTCCTGATCCCGCTGGCCACCGGCGTGATCGGGCCGCTTCTGGCCCGACTGACCGGCAGGGCAAGCGCCACGCACTGAAAGATCCTTGCTTGGGGAATATACCGGTTGCCCGGAATGATCAGCCCAAAGCCAGGCGCTGCGCCAGGGCCGAGATAAGATCGGTCCGCGTCACCACCCCCACCAGCTGCGGGCCGTCCACGACCGGCACGGCGGGCGTGCGTCCATCGGCCAGAAGCCGCAACAGCGCGCCGACCGGGGTTTCGCGACCCACACGCGGAACGTCACGTTCCATGACGTCCTTCGCGGTCACGGGCGAGCTGCGGTAATCGTCGATCATCCGCGAGAAGGCTTTCATCAGGCCTTGCCGGTTGTGGAACGCATCTTCTCGCGCTTTCTGGATCAGGTCGATCTGGTAGATCACCCCCAGAAGCGACCTGTCCCGGGCCATGACCGGAACCGAGGTGAAGCCCCGTTCCCGAAAATGGTCGGCGACCTGCGACAACGGCGTGTCCGGTCCCACGGTCACCAGATCGCGTGACATGATGTCGGCGCAGGTAAAGCCCTCCATTCGCCGCGCCGCCGCCGCCTCTTCCGCCGCACCGACCAGTCGGGCCAGATCGACCACCCCGATGTTGGCGGTCTGACGATAGTCCTGCAGGATCCCTTCCAGCTCGGCCGGATCAAGCCCGATCCGCGCGGTCGGGCTGGCATCCGTCGTGCCATGCAGGCCGGGTTCCGCCACCTGCCGCAAAGGGTAATGCCGCCCGACCAGCCGGTTCCACGCCACCCCGCCCAGCACCAGCGCCGTGGATCCGACCACGACGACCGGCAGCGCCGCAGCCCAGCCCCCAGGCATCCCCATGGCGACAAGAAACGCCACGGCCCCGCCCGGCGGATGCAGGGCGCGGGCCAGCATCATCGCCGCAATCGCCAGGGCCACGGCCAGCGGCCCGACCCAGGGTCCGCTTGGCATCGCTGCTGCAAAGGCAAGGGCCACAACTGCCGAAACCGTATTGCCCACCAGAACCGACCAGGGCTGCGCCAAAGGGCTGTTCGGGGCGGCAAAGACCAGAACCGTGGTCGCCCCAAGCGGGGCCACAAGGCCAAAGCCGCCACCCAGATGCAGGGCCAGCGCGCCAAAGGACAGACCCAGCCCCGCGCCCCCGGCCGCCCGCAGAAGATCGACCGGCTTTGGCCTGCCCATCACGGGCAGATAGCCCTTCAAAGTGCTCATCCCGGTCCTCCGCGCGGCGACCCTGACGGATCGGCCTGCAATTGAAAAGACCGCCCGAAGGGGGGGCGGTCTGAGTGTTTCAGCCGAGGCAAGGCGTCAAAGCAAAGCCTTGACCTTCGCCACCGTGGCATCCGCGGTGATGCCGAATTCGGCATACAGCCGTTCCATCGGCGCCGAAGCGCCAAAGGACGACATGCCGACGAACCCGGCCTTCGCCTCACGGCCACGCTCGCCCAGAAGCCAGCGGTCCCAGCCCTGCCGGACGCCTGCCTCGATTGCCACGCGCACCGGCCCAGCGGGCAGGACGCGCTTTCGCCAGGCTTCGTCCTGTGCCGCGAACAGCTCCATCGAGGGCATCGACACGACGCGGGTGCCGATGCCTTCTGCCTCCAGCACCGCGCGGGCCTTGAGGGCGATTTCCACTTCCGACCCGGTCGCCATCAGGATCACCTGACGCTTGCCCGTGGCTTCGGCCAGCACATAGGCGCCCTTGGCGACCATGTTGGTGTTGGTGTGGACCTTCCGCACCGCAGGCAGGTTCTGGCGGCTCAGCGCCAGCACCGTGGGCCGGGTCTTTTCGGTCAGCGCGATTTCCCAGGCTTCGGCGGTTTCCACCAGATCGGCGGGGCGGATCACCAGAGTGTTCGGCGTCGCGCGGCTGATCGCCAGATGCTCCACCGGTTGGTGGGTCGGGCCATCTTCGCCCAGACCGATCGAGTCATGCGTCATCACATAGACGACCGGCAATCCCATCAGCGCCGACAGGCGCATCGACGGGCGGGCATAGTCGGTAAAGCACATGAAAGTGCCCGAATAGGGCCGAACCCCGCCATGCAGCGCCATGCCGTTCATCGCGGCGGCCATGCCATGTTCGCGGATGCCGTAATAGACATAGCGACCCTTGCGATCCTCGGGCGTGAAGACGCCAAGGTCGGCGGTCTTGGTGTTGTTCGATCCCGTCAGGTCAGCCGATCCCGCCATGGTCTCCGGCAGAACCGGGTTCACCGCCGTCAGCACCTTTTCCGAGGCCGCACGGGTGGCGATCTTGGGCATGTCGGCAACGGCCTGCTTCTTCACGCCACGAATGGCAGCGGCCAGCTTGGCCGGAGCCTCCAGTGCGAAGATGCGCTTGAACTCGGCCTGCTTGGCGGGCGACAGGGTCGCCATCCGGGCCTCCCAATCCGCGCGGGCCTTGGCACCCTTGGCACCCAGGCTTTCCCACCATTTCTTGACGTCGGCGGGAACCTCGAACGGACCGCCTTTCCAGCCATAGGCATCCTTGGCCGCCTGAAGCTGCGCCTTGTCGGTCAGCGCGCCATGACCTTTGGACGTATCCTGCGCCGCGTGACCAATGGCGATATGGGTCTTGCAGGCGACCATCGCGGGGCGGGGGCTGGCCTTGGCTGCGGTCAAAGCCCGGTCGATATCCTCGGGGTCATGCCCGTCGCATTCGAAGACGTCCCAACCGCTGGCCGCGAACCGCGCCTTCTGGTCGGTGATGTCGGCGATGGAAACCTTGCCGTCGATGGTGATCCCGTTGTTGTCCCAAAGCACGATCAGCCGCGACAGCTGCTGCTTGCCTGCCAGGCCGATGGCTTCCTGCGAAACGCCTTCCATCAGGCAACCATCGCCTGCGATGACCCAGGTGAAATGGTCCTGAACCTTGGCCCCCCAGCGGGCGCGCAGGTTTTCTTCCGCCATGGCAAAGCCGACGGCGTTGGAAATCCCCTGACCCAAGGGGCCGGTCGTAGTTTCTACCCCCGCCACATGGCCATATTCCGGGTGGCCTGCGGTGATCGCGCCCCACTGGCGGAAATTTCTGATCTGCTCCAGCGTCATGTCGGCATAACCGGTCAGATGCAGCAGCGAATAGATCAGCATCGACCCATGGCCAGCCGACAGGATGAACCGGTCACGGTCGGCCCAGCGCGGGGCCTTGGGATCAAACTTCAGGTGCTTTTCAAACAGCACCGTCGCCACATCGGCCATGCCCATCGGCATGCCGGAATGGCCGGAATTCGCGGCAGCCACGGCATCCAGCGTCAGGGCGCGGATGGCGGTTGCGCGCATCCAGTGGTCGGGGTGCTTCTGGCGGAGGGTCTGGATATCCAAGGCGTCATTCCTTTGACAGGGTGAGCGGGGGTTTCCGAAGCCTCCTAACCATGCGAACCGGCAAGATCAAGCTTGGTCCCCAACGCCTTGGGAAGAAAGGCAGGTCGCCTTTCCGCGGTTTCGCGTTAAGATTGCCAAGGGGCGATTCGCGCCTGACAACAGGATTTGACCGGCGCAGCTTGCGTCGATGGGGCAGGGGTTGGCGATGCAGGACATCACCGCGCTGGAACAGCGCATCGCGGCGGCGCTCGACCGTATCGGCAGGAAACTTGACCAGCCTGCGCCTGCGCAACGGGTGCAACCCGCTGCCGAACCCGCAGCGCAATTGCCCGGCGACGCAGCGGCGACGGCCGCCCTTCGTGCCCAGCTTGAGGATGAACGCGCCCTGACCGTGCGGCTGCAAAAGCAGCTGCGCGTGTCCAAGGAACGCGAGGCGAAGGGTGATACCCAAGGCAAGATTGACAAGCTGACCCAAGAGCTTGACGTGCAAGGTCTGGAAATGCAGCGCATGCGCCGCGTGAATACCGCGCTGTTGCAGCAGGTCGAAGCCCTGCGCGAAGCCCAGATGAACGGCGTCACCGAGCCGCAGCTTGTCAACAAGGCGCTGGTCGTGGAACTTGATGCGCTGCGCGCGCTTCGGCTGACCGAAATGGCGGAAATGGATGAAATCCTCGCGGCGCTTGAGCCGCATCTGACGGAGGCCGGCAATGCCTGAGCTTGACGTAATGATCGGCGGGCGGAGCTTTCAGGTCTCGTGCCAACCCGGTGAAGAACATTTCCTGCGCTCGGCCGCAGCCATGCTGGACGCCGAGGCGACGCCGATCGTGGCACAGTTGGGCCGCTTGCCGGAAACCAAGCTTCTGTTGATGGCCGGGTTGATGCTGGCCGACAAGACAGCGGCGGTCGAAGATGAAATCCGCACGCTCCGCGCCAAGGTGGCCGAGCTTGAGGCCCGCCCGATGGCCACCCGCGACGTGGCGGTGATCCCGCCGCAAGTTGTTGAAACCCTTGCCGAACTGGCCGCACGGGCCGAAGCGATGGCGGCAAAGGTCGAAGAACGCGCCTAAGGGTAGGGTGGGCGATCTGCCCACCTTACGTGCATAGATCAGGCGTTGGCTTCGCGAATCTTGTCCGCTGCCGCCTTGTCGAAGGTGACTCCTTTGGTTTCCAGCAACTGGTCCAACTCGCCCGAAAGGGTCATCTCGGTCACGATATCGCAGCCGCCGACAAACTCGCCCTTGACGTAAAGCTGCGGAATCGTCGGCCAGTCGCTGAAATCCTTGATCCCCTGCCGGATGTCCGCATCGGCCAGCACGTTCACATCGGCAAACTCGACACCCATGAAATTCAGCACCCCGGCCACGCGGCTGGAAAATCCGCATTGCGGCATCATCTTGGTGCCCTTCATGAACAGCACCACATCATTCTTTTCGATCGTCTCGCGGATCTGGTCCTGCGCGCTCATCTGTTTTTCCTTCTCCAATCGCGGTCACGCATCTTCCCGGTGACCCGCCAGTATCTAGGCCCCTATTTCAGAACTGGCCAGAGGCTGCAGATGTGTGCAGCGGCGTAGACCAGCAAAAGTCCGACAAGCCAAGGCTGGATCCAGTGGAAATACTCGATCAACCATAGGCCAAGGCCGGGTTCCACTATCCCTCTTTGTGGCCATCCCGAGACGCCAGATAGGCCTTCATCCGCCGTTCGCTTTCAAGGGTCGCCGCCTTGCGCTTCTCGAAATCGTCGTCAACCTGCTCGCTCTGGCCGCTTTTGCGTCGGCGTCGGGCCTTCACGATCGACACCAGCCCGACCAGCGGAAGCAGCGCCGTCACCAACCCGCCAAGCCCTGTCCCTGTCGCCATCGTTTCTTGCGCCCCGTGCTAGATCATGCCCAGATCAATGCCGACGACATAGGCAGCCGCAGCTATCCCGACAAGGATCATCGCCAGAAATGGTGTCCGAAGGCCGGGCTTGTCCACCGTCATCGACGGCAAGCGCACCAGCGCCAACAGCAAAAGGACCAGAATCGCCCCATGCAGCAGGGTCGAGAAGTTCATGTACCAATCCGGCCCCATCTCTTCGATTTCGCCGGGGGCAGGGCGGTCCATCCATTCCATCGCAGCCACAAAGACCGACCCGAACGACATGACCGTCGCACCAAACCGTTCCTGCTTTGCCGAGTCTCCTGCCATTCGGACCTCCCAGGTCAGTCAGGTGCCTTTGTCGTCAATGCCAACGCATGCAGCGCGCCGTTCGGGCCGTCCATTTTGCCCTTCAATGCCGCATAGACCGCGCGCTGTTGCTGAACCCGGTTCAAGCCGCGAAAGCTTGCGTCGATGACTTCTGCGGCGAAATGTGCGCCGTCATCGCCTTGCACACTGACCTTTGCGTTCGGAAAGGCTTCGCGGATCAGCGCTTCGATGTCGCGGGCTTCGATGGGCATGGTCACTCCTGTCTTTCGCAGAAGTGTAGGACGCAGGGCAGGGTGCCGCAAGTCCGGCATGGTGCTTTGACAAACCATCCACCTTTCGCCATGGCTGGCGGAATGACACAAACGGAGGTTCCCATGGCAATGACGGCAAAGATCACCTGGATCAACGGACGGGCTTTCCTTGGCGAAAGCGGGTCAGGCCATGCGGTCGTCATGGATGGCGCCCCGGAATCCGGTGGCCGCAACATCGGCGTTCGTCCGATGGAGATGCTGCTACTGGGTCTTGGCGGCTGCACCGCCTTTGACGTGGTGATGATCCTGGAAAAGGCGCGGCAAAAGGTGACCGGCTGCGAAGTGGCGCTGGAAGGCGAACGCGAGGCGATTGATCCCGAAGGGAACCTTAAGGTCTTCACCAAGGTTCACATGGTCTTCACCCTGACCGGCAAGGGGCTGAACCCGACGCAGGTCGAACGTGCGATCAAGCTGTCGGAAGAGAAATACTGCTCCGCCTCCGCCATGTTCCGCCACACCGCCGAGATCACCTCGGAATGGAAGGTGGTCGAGGTCTGACCTTGGCCGCCTGCTAAGCCTGGTCGCGCCGGGCAAGCCATTCGGCGCGCAGCATCCCGAAAAGATGCAGGTCGACCGCCTTGCCCAGCGCCGGGCGCCACCACTGCGCGCGCTGGATGCCTTCGCGCAGGCAACCCGCGCGTTCGTAAATCTTCATGGCGCGGGGGTTTTCGCCGCTGGCATCGAACCAGACCCGTTCCGCCCCCAGATCGCGGAAGGCATGATCCAGAAGCGCGTTGAAGAAGGCGTCGCCCCGTCCGCCGCCTGCCTGATCGAGCGCGATGCGGAACAGTTCCACCCGGCCCGACAGATCACCAATCTCGCGAAAGATGGCGAAGCCCTTGGCCGCGTCGGTCTCCCAGATCACGATCCGGGCGGCGGGGCTGTCCAGCCAGCCTTGCAGGGTGGCCTCATCTGCATCCCCGATGAACGGCGCATAATCCGCCCGCGTCGTCAGACTGCGGATGAACCCGAAATCCGCCGCCGTCGCCGGGCGCAGCATCAGACCCCGACCGTCGACGCAAAGGCGCTGCGATACAGGGCCGACAGATCGGCCATGGGTGCCCCGTCCTCGCCGAACAGGACTTGATCGCCGTCGAACTGTCCCACCAGCGAAAGGGTCACGCCCGCCGCCTTCGCCGCCGCCTGCAGACCCGCAAGCTGGCCCTGTGCCACAGCCAACAGATAGCGCGCCTGATCCTCTCCGAACAGGAACCCGGTCTCGGACCCGTCGATCTTCACGCCAAGACCCGCGCCTTCGGCCATCTCGAAGACCGCCAGCGCCAGCCCGCCATCCGACAGGTCCGCACATGCCCGGATCGCCTTGCGGTTGGCCAGAACGAACTCGCCGTTCCGCCGTTCCGCGCCAAGGTCAACCGCCGGTGCATCCCCGGCCTCGATCCCGAACGCCTCGGCCAAAAGCGCCGATTGTCCCAGATGCCCCTTCGTCACGCCGACGACGATGGCCAGATCACCCGCGACCGGACGCCCCGCGATCAGGTCATCCATACTGGCCAGAATGCCCACCGCGCCAATCGTCGGCGTCGGCAGGATGCCTGACCCATCGGTTTCGTTGTAAAGCGACACGTTCCCCGACACGATGGGCATATCCAAGGCCAGACAGGCCTCGCCAATCCCCTGCAGCGCGCCGACGAATTGCCCCATGATCTCGGGCTTTTCCGGGTTGCCGAAGTTCAGGTTGTCGGTCGTGGCCAATGGCTTCGCCCCCACGGCGATCAGGTTCCGGTAAGCTTCCGCCACCGCCTGCCGCCCACCCTGTACCGGGTTCGCCTTGACGTACCGCGGCGTCACGTCGGACGTGAAGGCCAGCGCCTTGCCCGTTCCATGCACGCGCACCACGCCAGCGCCAGCGCCCGGTGCCACCACCGTATCCGCGCCGACCTGAGCGTCGTACTGCTCATAAACCCAAGCCTTGTGGGCGTAAGACGGCGAGCCGATCAAGGCCTTCAGACCCGCAATCGCCCCAATCGCCGGTACCGCCCCCAAGGGCGCAGCAGCAGGCGTCGGCACCCAAGGCCGGTCATATTCCGGCGCGCTGGAGGACAGCTTCGACAGCGGGATATCCGCCTTCACCTCGTTGCCATGCAGTATCAGGAAGCGGTCTTCCGGGATCGTCTCGCCCACGATGGCGAAATCAAGGTCCCATTTGACAAAGATCGCCCGCGCTTCGGCCTCCATCTCGGGCTTCAGCACCATCAGCATCCGTTCCTGGCTCTCCGACAGCATCATCTCATAAGCCGTCATGCCCGTCTCGCGCTGCGGCACGTCGTCAAGCTGCAACCGGATGCCAAGCCCGCCCTTGTCGCCCATCTCGACCGCCGAACAGGTCAGACCTGCCGCGCCCATGTCCTGAATGGAAATCACCGCACCGGACGCCATCAGCTCCAGACAAGCCTCCAGCAGGCGCTTTTCGGTGAAGGGGTCGCCGACCTGCACGGTGGGGCGCTTTTCCTCGATCGTGTCGTCAAACTCCGCCGAAGCCATGGTCGCGCCGCCAACCCCGTCGCGCCCCGTCTTGGCCCCAAGATAGACCACCGGCATCCCCACACCCGAAGCCGCCGAGTAGAAAATCTTGTCGGCATCCGCGAGGCCAGCCGCGAACGCATTGACCAGGCAGTTGCCGTTATAGCTGCGGTGGAACCGCACTTCGCCGCCCACGGTCGGCACGCCAAAGGCGTTGCCATAGGACCCCACGCCCTCGACCACGCCCTTGACCAAATGCGCGGTCTTCGGATGCGACGGCAGCCCGAACGACAGCGCGTTCATCGCCGCGATGGGGCGCGCGCCCATGGTGAACACGTCGCGCAGGATGCCACCGACGCCGGTCGCCGCGCCCTGATGCGGCTCGATGTACGATGGGTGGTTGTGGCTCTCCATCTTGAAGATCACCGCCTGCCCGTCGCCGATATCGACAACACCCGCATTTTCCCCCGGCCCGCAGATCACCTGCGGCCCCTTGGTCGGCAGCTTCTTCAGATGGATCTTGGACGACTTGTAGGAACAATGTTCGTTCCACATCGCCGAAAAGATGCCCAGTTCGGTGAACGAGGGCTGACGGCCCAGGATGCCCAGCAGGCGTTCCCATTCATCGGGCTTGATCCCGTGACTGGCGACGAGGTCCGGCGTGATGGTGGGCTCGGTCATGGCATCCCCTCTGGCAACTTATGGGGCCTCATAAGCGAAACACCCGCCAAGGGCAAACCGCCGCACTGCGCGCGGACCCAAAATTTTTCTAGAAAGATTTTCGCCACCCCTGCGCCCTCCTGTCGAAATCCCGCCACCCGCCGCGTCCTTGGTCTAGGATCGCCGGGCAATCCCGCCAAGCGACCGCTGAAGGATCGTCACCATGAAATACATGGCTCTTATCTACACCGCCCCCACACTGACCCCGCCGATGGGCGACAGCATGAACCAGGCCTATTTCGCGCTGAACCAGAAGATGAAGGCCGCCGGTGTGATGGTTGGTGGCGATGCGCTGCATCCCGCCGCAACCGCGACCAGCGTCAGGCTGCGAAGCGGAAAGGTCGAGACGATGGATGGCCCCTTCGCTGAAACCCGCGAACATCTTGGCGGCTATTACATCCTCGACTGCGCCGATCTGGATCAGGCGCTGCATTGGGCCGCGCAAATCCCCGGTGCCGCCTATGGCACCGTCGAAGTCCTCCCGCTCGTCGTCTTTGGTTGAACATGGACCCGTTGGTCCAGGTGCTGCGGCAGGATCGGGGGCGGCTTCTGGCCGCCCTCGTCGCCCGCACTGGCAATTTCCAAAGGGCTGAGGATGCTCTGCAAGACGCCGCCGCCTCGGCGCTGGTGCATTGGGATAGGGCAGGGGTTCCCACAAGCCCGACGGGGTGGCTACTTCGGGCGGCCTTGCGCAAGGCCATCGACAGTTATCGCCGCGATACCAGCCTTGCGCGCCATCGCGATGCCATCGCTTTGCTGGCCCAAGAAGAGGCCGCCGATCCTGACCCGCAGGCCATTCCCGACGACCGCCTGCGCCTGATCTTCACCTGCTGCCATCCCGCGCTGGAAGAAAAGACTCGTGTGGGGCTGACCCTGCGCAGCCTTTGCGGCCTGACCACCGAGCAGGTCGCCGCCGTCTTTCTGGATGCCGAACCCACGATGGGCCAACGCCTGTCCCGCGCCAAGGCCAAGATTGCCACGGCGCGCATCCCCTTTGCGATCCCCGGCCCCGAAGACCTGCCCGACCGGTTGAATTCGGTCCTGACCACGGTCTACCTGATCTTCACCGCCGGCTATGCCCAAGGCCCGCAGGCAGGAACCGACCTGTGCGCCGAGGCGATCTTCCTTGCCCGCCTTCTGGTCCACCTCACGCCCCACCAGCCCGAGGTCGAGGCGGCGTTGGCGCTCCTTCTTCTGACCCATGGCAGGCAGGCCGCCCGGACCGGCCCTGACGGCCTTACCCTGCCGCCCAGCCAACAGGACCGCAACCTTTGGAACCGCGCCGAACTGGATGAAGGTCGCAGCCTGCTTGACACCGCCATCGCCCGCCGCAGAACCGGCCCCTTCCAGATCAAGGCCGCCATTGCCGCGCTTCATGCCGAGGACACCGCCCCGGACTGGCCGCAGATCGCTGCCCTTTACGCCCGCCTGCAGGATTTTGAACCGACTCCTGTCGTCGCCCTGAATCACGCCGTCGCTTTGGCCGAAAGCGGCCAGCCCGGCCCGGCCCTGGCACAGGTTCAGGCGCTTGCCGGGGTCCTTGACGGCTATCAGCCCTTCCACGCCGTCCGTGCCGATCTTCTGGTCCGGGTGGGAAAGGTCGAAGTTGCCCGGCTGGACTATCTTCGGGCCATCGGCCTTGCGGCTTCTGCCGCCGACCGAAATTTCCTTCTGGCCCGCCTTCTGGCGCTTGAATGAAAAAAAAGGCCGAGCTTCCGCTCGGCCAAGTCCAACAGGGAGGTACGAAGAAACGAGAGCAAGCTCATCGTTGCTTCACGAGTTCAATTAGTGCCCTGTGCTTGCGCAAACAAGTATGGAATGCCTGCCCTTTAAGCATTCCCGCCATGCAAATGCTGCATAGCAGCATTACCCGGTCAGGTCTTCCTGCTGTCGCTTGCGATAGGCCATGATCTCTTCGCCCACGAAATCGCGGAACGCGCCCACGCGCTTGGAGTGACGCAATTCCTCGGGATAGGCCAGGAACACCGGCACTTCGCCGCTTTCAACATCGGGCAGGACGCGGACAAGGTTCGGGAAATCGTCCGTCAGGTAATCCGGCAACACGCCAATTCCCAGATGGTTCACCACCCCCTGCAAGACCCCGAAATAGTTGTTCACCGTCAGGGTCGAGGGGATGTCATGCGTCATCAGTTCGGCCACCAGATTGGCCCCCGCCGCGACCTGCGCCGTGCCCGCATGTTGGCAGATCAGCCGGTGGCTGCTGAAATCATCCATCGTCTGCGGCGTTCCGTGTTCGGCCAGATAGTCCGGGGTCGCGAAAAGCTGCATCTTGATATTCATCAGCCGCTTGCGGATCAGGTCGGCCTGCGAAGGCTCCTTCATCCGGATCGCCACATCCGCCTCGCGCATCGGCAGGTCCAGAACCCGCTCTTCCAGCATCAGGTCGATCTTCAGCGCCGGATATTTCTCGTAAAGCCGCGCCAATCGTGGGGCCAGCCACAAGGTGCCAAACCCCGTGGTCGTCGTGACCCGCAATTCTCCAAAGACCTCGTCTTCCGAATCCCTGATCCGCGCCGCCGTCGCATCCAGCCGCTTGACCATGGCTTGCGTCGCGTCAAACAACAACTCGCCCTGTTCCGTCAGGATCAGCCCCCGCGCGTGGCGGTGAAACAGCGTCACCGCCAAGCTTTCCTCCAGCGCGCGGATCTGGCGGCTCACGGCGGATTGCGACAGGTGCAGCACATCCCCCGCATGGGTCAGGCTGCCCTTCTCCGCCACCGCGTGAAAGATCCTCAGCTTGTCCCAATCCATGACGGCCCCCTTCAAATGCGCGTGAACGCTAACACAGCCCGCCAGAAATAGGGAGTTTCCTTGCAAAGCCAAGCCCGCAATTCCAGACCCATTCGCCCTTTCGTCCCCTGCGTGTCCGGCTTATGATCCCGTACGCCTTGGGGCATCCCATTGGGCGCGGCAGGAAAGGGTCAGGCATGGCGGTCGGCATCTTTGATTCGGGGCTGGGTGGCCTGACAATTCTGGATGCGATCTCGAAGCGTTTGCCCGATGTGCCCTTTGTCTATCTGGGCGACAATGCCAACGCCCCCTACGGCGTTCGCAGTGCCGAGGATATCTTCAACCTGACCTGCGCCGCGACCGAACGGCTTTGGGCCGAAGGTTGCGATCTGGTGATCCTGGCCTGCAACACCGCCTCCGCCGCCGCCCTGAAGCGGATGCAGGAAACCTGGGTTCCCCCGGAAAAGCGCGTCCTTGGCGTCTTCGTCCCGCTGATCGAGGCGCTGACCGAACGCCAATGGGGCGACAATTCCCCCCCGCGTGAGGTCGCGGTCAAACACGTCGCCCTCTTCGCCACCCCTGCCACCGTCGCCTCCCGCGCCTTCCAGCGTGAACTGGCCTACCGGGCGATTGGCGTGGATGTCGAGGCCCAGCCCTGCGGTGGTCTGGTCGATGCCATCGAACAGGGCGACGAAATCCTTGCCGAAGCGCTGGTCCGCAGCCATGTCGAGGCGCTGAAACGCCGGATGCCACATCCACAAGCCGCGATCCTTGGCTGCACCCATTACCCCCTGTTCGAAAAGACCTTCCGCGCGGCGCTTGGCCCCGGAGTGAAGGTCTATTCCCAAGCCGATCTCGTTGCCGAATCCCTCGCCGACTACCTGACCCGCCGCCCGGAATTCATCGGCGCGGGGCAGGGCATCCGCTACCTGACCACGGGCGATCCCGCCTATGTCTCGGACAAGGCGACCCAGTTCATGCGCCACCCGGTCCGGTTCGAGGCGGCCTAGCACAACGAAAAACGGCACGCAGGGTCCACCAGCGTGCCGTCCATGTCTGGAAACTGCCGCTTGCGACGGCTTAGTCGTAGACCGCAGTCATCGCGGCAACGATTGCCGGCAAGTTGGTCCGCATCATCGACACCGAGTTTTCATTGACCTCGCGAACCGAACCGCCGCCCAGCGGCAGGGTCAGGCCGATCAGCAACTCGGTGTTGTTTCCCTTGCCTTCGTTGCTTCCGCTTTCATGGTCCGTGGTCATGGTGTGGCGCAGGCCAGCTGTCCCGACCAGACCCGATGATCCCAGCGCCTTGGAAACCCCAAAGGCTACTTGAGTGACACCGATGTCGTCGTCATGAATGATACCGGTTCCATAGCCAAGGCTGCCACTCAATGTCAGGCCGTTGTCCAGATAGACCTGGGCCTCGACGATGCCGTACATCTCGTTGGAATAGTCAAGGCTGCTGTGTTCATTCGTATGGCTTGCCGACCCGATTTGCCCCGCGATGCGGTAGGTGTCGAAGCTCGCCGCAGCTTCAACGCCCCGGAAGGTCACGTCGCCGAGATCACTGTCGACCGGAGGAGAGTTGTCGCCAACCCCATAGAACAGGCCGACCGCATAAGCCCCGGTCCGGTAATTCGCGTGAAGCGTGGTCGACCGTGCCGAGAAACCACCTTTGTCATCGCCCGGATCGCCGCTGCTGTCGACCACCCGGTCAAGCTGCAGGCCAAAGCTTCCAAAGCTTAACCCGGCGGAAAGGGATCCGACATAAACAGTGTCGCTGAAGTTCTGATAGACACCGTCATCGTTGCTGTTCAGGACATTCGAAAACTTCTGGTTTCCGACCGAAAACTCCAGCAGGACACCGTATTCCTGGGCGTTACCCACCCCAACTGACATCGCCACGCCGCAGGCGGCCAGCATCAAACGCGATTTGTTCATGTTCATATCTTCCAAATATACCAAATGGCGGACCAGTGGTCCGTCAAGATGGCAAAAAAATAAAAGAACGCGCCCCGGTGTTCAGCATTCCAAGGGCAGGGCCGACGAGAATTCTATCAGATTGTGACAATCCGGTCACAGGGCAGTTCGACCCGGATGCACCTTATCCTCGCATCCCCCCATAGGCATAGCGATAGGCCAGCGCCACGCCCCCGGCACCACCCGCGATATTGCCCAGCGTCACCCAGAACAGGTTGCCCAGTATCGCCACCGGCGTCGCTTCTGACCCGGCCCAAAGGCCCGCCGGGAACAGGAACATGTTCGCGACCGAGTGTTCCAGCCCCAGCGCCACAAACCCGGCTACTGGCCACAGGACCCCAAGAATCTTGTCGGTGGAACTGCGCGCGGCAAAGCTTAGCCAGACCGCAAGGCAGACCAGCGCGTTGCACAGGGCCCCCCGGACAAAGGCTTCGACCGGGTCCAACGCGGCCTTTGAGGTGGCGACCTTGGCGGCGACTTCCCCCATCGGCCCGTCCAGCAGGCCCGAAAGGCCAAAGGCCAGCGCAAGGCCGACCGCGCCCACCAGATTGCCAAGATAGACCACCGCCCAATTCCGCAGCAGTGCACCGGGTCCGATCTTGCGGTCGACCGCTGCCATCACCATCAGCGCATTGCCGGTGAAAAGTTCGGCCCCGCCGACCACGCAAAGGATCAGCCCCAAGGCGAAGACCGTGCCGCCCAGAACCCGGTTCGGCCCATAGGACATATCCGTTCCCGCCATCGCCATGCACCAGAAGGCCGCGCCAAAGCCGATGAAGGCCCCCGCCAGCAGGGCCAGGGTCGCCATCCGGTGCAAGGGCAAGGCGGCCTTGGCGACTCCCGCCGTCTCGATCAGGGCTGCAATCTCGGCGGGCTTATAGGCATCATGGTCTTCTGCGGGCATCGGGCACCTCCTTCGCGGCAGAATAGCCATTTGCGGCCCGCCGCAAAGCAAAAAGGCACGCCGGGGCGCGCCTTCCTTTGCTTTCCACTTCCTTAATGTCCACAAACAAGCGGTTGATAGGAAAAGGAAGTTTCTATCCGTCCCGCGTGGACAGATCAGTCCTTGGCACGTTCCACATAGCTGTCGTCATCGGTGTTGATGACGATCCGCGTGCCCGGCCCGATATGGGGGGGCACCATGACCCGCAGCCCGTTCTGGACAGTCGCAGGCTTGTAGGACGACGAGGCCGTCTGCCCCTTGGTGACCGGCTCGGTCTCCAGGATCTCGACGGTGATTTTCTGCGGGACTTCCATCGCGATCGGAACGCCGTCGAAGGTCTTCACATAGCAACGCATGCTTTCCTGAAGATAGACCTTGTTGGCCCCCAGAACATCTTCGGTCACGACGACCTGCTCATAGGTGGTCGGCTCCATGAAGTGGAAGCCTTCGCCGTCTTCATACAGGAAATCATACTCCCGCTCGTCGACCGTGGCCTTTTCCACCATCTCGGTTGTCCGCCACCGTTCGCTGACCTTGGTGCCGTCCGAAATCCGGCGCATGTCGACGCTGGTGGTCGGCGTGCCCTTGCCGGGGTGGAAGTTCGAGGCGGTGAGGACGACGTAAAGCCGGCCCTCCATTTCAACGACGTTGCCCTTGCGGAGCGAGGAAGCGATGACTTTCACGGGTAGGTCCTTGTGATACGTTGGCCGGTCCCCTAGACCAGCGTCGCCGCGCGACCTATCCCATCCTGACCGGAATTTCCAGATGAATCCCTCGTCCAACTGGTGGAACCCCACCTTCCACGCTGATCGTCGGCCCCTTCTGCTGACCCGAAACCGGATTCAGGCGGCGATCCGGGGTTGGCTGGCCGGGGAAGGCTTCACCGAAGTTGACCCCGCCGCGCTGGCGATCAGCCCCGGAAACGAGGCGCATCTGCATGGCTTCGCCACCGAGGCGATCGGGAATGACGGGCTGCCCCGGCAGATGTACCTGCATACCTCGCCAGAATTCGCGATGAAGAAGCTGCTGACGGCGGGGGAGGTGCGGATCCATGCCTTCTCCCACGTCTGGCGGAACCGGGAACGGGGGGCGCTGCACTCGCCTGAATTCACGATGCTGGAATGGTACCGGGTGGGCGAGGGCTATGAGGTCCTGATGGCGGACGTGATGGCCTTCCTGCGGCTGGCGGCCCGGGAAGCCGGGGCAGCGGTGCTGCGATTCCGCGACCGGACTTGCGATCCGCATCTGGAACCGGAACGGCTGTCGGTTGCCGAGGCCTTCCGGATCCATGCCGGGGTCGATCTTCTGGCCACGATTGCGGCGGATGGGTCGACGGACGCGGGGCGGTTGGGGGCGGAACTGGACCGGGTCGGGGTTAGGCGGGCCGATGACGACACCTGGTCGGACATGTTGAGCCGGGTTTTGTCGGAGAAGGTGGAACCAAGGCTTGGCATGGGGCGGGTCACGATTCTGGATCACTATCCGGCGGCGGAGGCGGCCTTGGCCCGGAAGGTTCCGGGGGATGCCAGGGTGGCGGAGCGGTTCGAAGTCTATGCCTGCGGGGTGGAGCTGGCCAACGGGTTCGGGGAGCTGACCGACGCGGGCGAGCAGCGGCGGCGGTTTCAGGCGGAGATGGCGGAAAAGGCCCGGGTCTATGGGGAGAGCTATCCGCTGGACGAAGATTTCCTGGCGGCGCTGGAGGGGATGCCTCCGGCTGCCGGGATTGCGATGGGGTTCGACCGGGTGGTCATGCTGGCCACGGGTGCCCCCCGGATCGACGATGTAATGTGGACGCCGGTGCCCTGACCTGTCCACCGTGGACAGTTTTCGTTTATGGCCTGATTCCAATGTGTTGAGATTTTTTGTTCATGGATTCTTAGGGTTTGGCGCGGGGCCCTTTCGGCGGGATTTGACCGGAGCGCCCCTTTCAGGGTCGCAAGGCTTTTGTCTCGTCGTCGGGCTTCGCCTCCTCCTCGGGGATGGGGGCGCTTCGCCCCCCACGTCGATGGTTTGAAGGGAAACCATCGCCTTCCCCCCGAGGATATTTGGCGAAGAGAAAGTCCTGGGTCGGGGGCGTGATGCGCCACTATTGCCGGAATTCTTCCAGCGTGAGCGGGTGGTCTTGCATTGGCGGCGCGAGGGGCGCAAAGAGAGCGCGTTTCTTCTGTGCAGGAGCGGGACCATGACCCATCGCATCGCCATTCTTGGGGCCTCGGGCTATACGGGGGCGGAACTTGTGCGACTGATCGCGACGCATCCCGGCATGCACATCGTGGCCCTGTCGGCCGACCGCAAGGCCGGGATGGCGATGGCAGAGGTTTTCCCCTTTCTGCGGCATCTGGATCTGCCCCGGTTGCAGAAGATCGATGAGATTGATTTTGCCAATGTTGACTTGTGCTTCTGCGCGCTTCCTCATGCGACGACGCAGGAAGTTGTGGCAAAGCTGCCGCGCAATCTGAAGATCGTTGATCTGTCGGCGGATTTCCGGCTGCGCGACCCTGGGGAATACGAGAAATGGTATGGCCAGCCGCATACGGCGGTCGATCTGCAGGCCGAGGCGGTCTATGGGCTGACCGAGTTCTATCGCGACGAGATCAGGTCTGCGCGGCTGGTGGCGGGCACGGGGTGCAATGCCGCGACGGGGCAGTTTGCGCTGCGTCCACTGATCGCTGCTGCTTGCATTGATCTGGATGACATCCTGATCGACCTGAAGGCCGGGGTTTCCGGGGCGGGGCGATCGTTGAAGGAAATGCTGCTCCACGCCGAATTGTCGGGCGGCACCCACACCTATTCGGCGGGCGGCAAGCACCGGCATCTGGGTGAGTTCGATCAGGAGTTTTCCAGGATCGCCGGGCGGCCTGTCCGGGTGCAGTTCACGCCGCATCTTCTGCCGATGAACCGGGGCATCCTTGCCACGGTCTATGTCAAGGGTGACGCGAAGATCGTGCATCAGGTGCTTGAAAAGGCGTATGAAAGCGAACCTTTCCTTCAGGTTTTGCCGTTCGGGTCGTTGCCCTCGACTCGCGATATCGCGGGGTCGAACTTCTGCCATCTGGGCGTGATTGGCGACCGGGTGCCGGGGCGCGCAGTGGTGGTGGCGGTGCTGGACAACCTGACCAAGGGGTCATCCGGTCAGGCGATCCAGAATGCGAACCTGATGCTGGGTCTGGATGAAACTACGGGGCTGATGCTGGCCCCGATTTTCCCATGAGGGTGACATGGCGGGTTTGAAGGGTCTGAAAAAGCAGCGGCGAGTGCAGATCATTGCGCTGGCGGTGGTGGCTTTGGTCGGGGCGACCGCGTTGGTCGGCTATGCGATGCGGGACGGGATCAACTTTTTCCGCTCTCCCAGCGAAGTGCTGTCCGAACCGCCGCGCGCGGGCGAGACCTTCCGGATCGGCGGGTTGGTCGTCGAAGGCTCGATGAAGCGGGGCGAGGGGACTGAGGTGAGTTTTGAGGTGACCGATACCAATGCCACGGTTCCGGTCAGGTTTGACGGCCTCTTGCCCGATCTTTTCGCGGAAGGCCAAGGGGTGGTGGCGCTTGGCCAGATGGAGGGCGAGACCTTTGTTGCCAGCGAGGTTCTGGCCAAACACGACGAGACCTACATGCCGAAAGAAGTTGTCGACGCCCTGAAGGAACAGGGTGTCTATGTGGATCCGAACGCCAAGGACGGGAACTGAACGCGCGCCCGATTTCGGGTGCGTTAACCGCGTGCTGCAAGGCTTGCCTTCGACCGAGAGGGGGAGCCGATGCCGGATGTGCGCCAGATTGCCGAAGAGATTGTCGCCCGTGAGGGGGGCTTTGTGAATGATCCGGATGATCCAGGCGGGGCCACCAAGCATGGGGTAACGCTGGGGACGCTGCGGCGTCTGGGGATCGACGTCACCCGCGACAGCCGGATCGATGTGAAGGATGTGAAGGCGCTGACGCCGGGGCAGGCGGTCGAGATCTATCTGGAGCATTATTTCAAGGCTCCGGGGATCGGGGCTTTGCCCGAGGTGGTTCAGGCGTCGGTCTTCGACATGTATGTGAATGCGGGCGGGAATGCGGTGAAGATCCTGCAGCGGCTTTTGACCGATATGGGGTTTCCCTGCGAGGTGGATGGCGAGATCGGGCCAGCGACCATTCGAGCGGCGCAGATGGCCCATGACGCGGCGCCGGAGCATCTGGCGGATGCCTACGGGATCGCGCGGCGGAACTATTATTACGCCTTGGCCGACAAGCGGCCAGCCAGCCGGAAATATGCGCGGGCCAAGGATGGCGGCAAGGGCGGCTGGATCAAGCGGGCGGAGGAGTTCATCGCGCCCCGGTATCGTCTGACCGAGGCCCAGCACAAGGCACGGGTGGCGGCATGGGGTTGATCGGCAATCTGGTGGGCTCGCCGGGTGCGGTGACGGCCCTGGGTGAGGCGGCGAAGGGGGTGGCAGAGGTGTTCACGCCCTCGGCCACGCGGAAGATGGAGCTGTCGGCCGAGGCGCAGATGGCGGCCCTGCGGCAGTTGGGGGAAGAGTATCAGCATCCCGCTCTGAGCTGGTTCGACCGGATGGTGAACGGGTTGAACCGGTTGCCGCGGCCGTTTCTGGCCTTCGGGACGATCGGGCTTTTCGTCTATGCGATGGTCGATCCGGTGGCGTTTGCGCAAAGGATGGTGGGGTTGAACGCTGTGCCCGAGCCTTTGTGGTGGCTTTTGGGGGCGATTGTGGCGTTCTACTTTGGGGCGCGGGAAACGTATTATTTCCGCAACAAGGGCGTGGTGTCGCCCTATGCGGCCGGGTCTGGGGCGGTGGCAGAAGAGAATGCGGCGTTGGAGGATTGGCGGCAGGGGTGATCTGCCGCCAAATCCTTGACCTCTGGCATGGCCTCTGGCATGGCCTTGGCGGTCAGAGGATGTGATCAAATGAACCTGTTCGCCGATATTCGTGAGCTTGTCGTTGCCGAGCTTGAGGCCATGATGGCCGAAGGCGTGTTGCCCAAGGGGCTGGACCTTGCCGCTGTTGCGGTCGAGCCGCCGCGGGATGCGGGGCATGGCGACATGGCGACCAATGCGGCGATGGTGCTGGCGAAGCCGGCGGGCATGGCTCCGCGGGCGATTGCGGACGCGCTGGCGGGGCGGCTGATGGCAGACCCGCGCGTGGCGGGCGCCGATGTGGCGGGGCCGGGGTTCCTGAACCTTCGGCTGGAGCCTGCGGCTTGGCAGGGGCTGGTGCGCGAGGTGCTGATCCAGGGCACGGGCTATGGCCGGTCGACTTTGGGGCAGGGCCGGAAGGTCAACGTCGAATTCGTCAGCGCCAACCCGACCGGGCCGATGCATGTGGCCCATGCGCGCGGCGCTGTGGTCGGTGATGCGCTGGCGGCGTTGCTGGCCTATGCCGGGTATGAGGTCACGCGGGAATATTACATCAACGACGGTGGCGGGCAGGTCGATGTGCTGGCCCGCAGCGCCTTTGAACGCTATCGCGAGGCGAATGGGCTGTCGCCCGAGATTGCCGAGGGGCTTTACCCCGGCGATTATCTGATTCCGGTGGGCGAGGCGCTGAAGGTCAAGTATGGCGACAGCCTGCTTAATCAGCCGGAAAGCGTCTGGCTGGCGGATGTGCGGGTGTTCTCGACCGACATGATGATGGCGATGATCCGCGAGGATCTGGCGGCGCTTGGCGTCAAGATGGACGTTTATTCATCGGAAAAGGCGCTTTACGGCACTGGCCAGATCGAAGCGGCGATTGAACGGCTGAAAGGTCTGGGCCTGATTTATCAGGGCGTGCTGGAGCCGCCAAAGGGCAAGGCCCCCGAGGATTGGGAAGCGCGGGAGCAGACGCTGTTCCGGTCAACCAGCTTTGGCGACGATCAGGACCGCCCGGTGCAAAAGTCGGATGGGTCCTGGACCTATTTCGCGCCGGATATCGCGTATCACTACAACAAGGTGGTGCGCGGCTTTGACGAGCTGATCAACATCTTCGGTGCCGACCATTCGGGCTATGTCAAACGGCTGAAGGCCGTGGTCAGCGCCCTATCCGAGAACCGCGTCACGCTGGACATCAAGCTGATCCAGCTGGTCAAGCTGTTGAAGGGCGGCCAGATCGTCAAGATGTCGAAGCGCGCCGGGACCTTTGTCACGCTGCGCGACCTGATCGACGAGGTCGGCCCCGACGTGGTGCGGTTCGTCATGCTGACGCGCAAGAACGACGTGGCGCTGGATTTCGACTTTGACAAGGTGACCGAACAGTCCAAGGACAACCCGGTTTTCTATGTTCAGTATGCCAATGCGCGGGTGAATTCGATCCTGCGCAAGGCGCGCGGCGAGGCGGGTCTGGACGTGTCCGACGCCACCTTGTCGGTGGCCCATCTGTCGCATCTTGGACATGAGGCCGAGCTTGGCGTGATCAAGAAGCTGGCCGAATGGCCGCGTCTGGTGGAAATCGCGGCGCGCGGCAATGAACCGCACCGGGTCGCCTTTTACCTGTATGAGCTTGCCTCGGACTTCCATGGGTTGTGGAACCGGGGCAACGATGACGACAGCTTGCGGTTCCTGCAGGCCGATAGCGCAATATCGACGGCGAAAATCGCCCTTGCCCGGGCCGTGGGCGTTGTTATTTGCGCTGGTCTTGGTATCCTTGGCGTCACTCCGGTCGAGGAAATGCGCTAGAGCGGTTCAGGTCTTGAAGAAAATATCGAGCATGGGAATTCGAACACTCTTGGTTTGAATTCCGATCCGATCAAGACCAGAACCGCTTTTGAAGAACGCGCCCCGCCGGGCATGAGGCGTGAATGCGAGGGGCGGATCAACCACCCCGCAGGCAGGGGCAGCAGATGGCGGACGCGGATTACGACTTCGGCGGCTATGATTACGAAGAAGCCGAGGACCATTCGGCCCCCGTCGCGCGGGTGGCTGGCGGTGTCTTTAGGCGCTATGTGAATCTGGCAGGTGCGCTGGCGTCGCTGGGTATCGTCGTGGGTTTCGGCGTCTGGGGCTATAACCTTGCGGTGCGCGATGTGCAGGGCGTGCCGGTCATTCGGGCGCTTGAAGGGCCGATGCGGGTTGCCCCGACCGATCCCGGTGGCGAAGTCATCGATTATCAGGGACTTGCGGTGAATGATGTCGCGGCGCTTGGCTCGGCCACGCCGATGCCGGACCGGCTGGTCCTTGCGCCGCGCCCTGCCGATCTAAGCGCGGAAGACGTCGCCGGTCTGATCGGCATGGATACCGGACCGGACCTGCTGGCGTCTCCCGCCGTGGCGACGGTCGGGGCCGAGAGTCCGATCCTTGCCGCCGACCCGAAGGCCGAAAGCGCCAGCCCGACCGAAGTGGCGATTGACGCGGCCTTGGCCGAGGCTTTGGGCGAAGTTCCGGGCGATCTGCCGGAAGAGGCGGCGCTGGATGCCCCGGATGTAGATCTGGCGATGGAGCCCTTACCTGAGGGCGGGCTTGCGGTGTCGCCGCGCCCGAAGCCACGCCCGATGCGCGAAGCAACGGTTGCGGCGACCTCGTCGAAGGTTGCCGCGGTTGAGGTTGATCCGGCTACGATCCCGGTGGGCACTCGACTGGTGCAGTTCGGCGCGTTTGACACCGAAGACGAGGCGCGGGCGGAATGGGCGCGGCTGGAAGGGCTGTTTGGCGAAGTGATGGCCGGCAAGGGAATCGTGCTGCAACCGGCGGAAAGCGGTGGTCGCACCTTCTATCGGCTGCGGGCGCATGGGTTTGAGGATGAGGATGACGCGCGGCGGTTCTGTTCCGCCTTTGCCGCGCAGGGCACGATCTGCATTCCGGTACCGCAGCGATGACAGTCGGTCGGGGTGCGGTGATCTTTGGCTGCAAAGGGCTTGCGCTTTCGGTCTGGGAACAGGCCTTTTACCGTGAGGTAGACCCGTTCGGATTCATCCTTTTCGCGCGGAACGTGGAAACGCCAGACCAATTGCGCCGCCTGACAGGCGAATTGCGCAATGCGGTTGGGCGGGATGCGCCGGTTCTGGTGGATCAGGAAGGCGGGCGGGTGCAACGGCTGCGGGCACCGCATTGGCAGGAATGGGACCCGCCGTTTGATGCCGTGGCCCGTGCCGGGGCCGGAGCCGCGCGGATGATTAAGGCGCGGGCGATGGTGATCGGGGCTGAACTGATGGCAGTCGGGATCGACGCCAACTGCGCGCCGGTTGCCGATGTGGCGCGGGACGGGACGCATCCGTTCCTGCGCAACCGGTGCTACGGCAGCGATGCAGAAACCGTGACGCTTATCGCGCGGGCGGTGGCGGATGGGTTTCTGGCCGCGGGTGTGCAGCCGGTGATCAAGCACATGCCGGGCCATGGGCTTAGCCATGTCGACACGCATCATGATCTGCCGACGGTCGATGTGGCCCCCGACGATCTGGCGCGGATCGACTTTGCCCCGTTCCGGGCGCTGGCCGACCTGCCGATGGCGATGACCGCGCATCTGGTCTTTTCGCAGATTGATCCCGACCTGCCTGCCACCCAGTCGCCCCGAATGATTGACGTGATCCGCAATGAGATCGGCTTCAACGGTCTGCTGATGACCGACGATCTGAACATGCAGGCACTCAAGGGCTCACTGGCGGATCGGACGCGGGCCAGCCTTGCGGCGGGGGTGGATATCGCCCTGCATTGCAGCGGAGAGCGGACCGAGATGGTCGAGGTGGCGACGGCTGCGGGCGGGATGACCCCGGCGGCACGGGCGCGTGCCGAGGCGGTGATTGCGGCGCGGCCCCGGTCGCGGGTCTCGGTTGATCAGGCGCTGCTGGACCTGGCCCATGGCTGAGGAAGAGGCCTGGGATCAGCCCGAACGTATCCTGCCCGAGGATAGGATGGCCGCCGAGGCGTTGATTGTCGATGTCGACGGGTTCGAGGGGCCGCTGGACCTGCTTTTGATGCTGTCGCGCTCGCAGAAGGTGGATTTGCGCAAGGTTTCAGTCCTGCAACTGGCGGAACAGTATCTGGGCTTTGTCGAACGGGCCCGCGCGCTGCGGATCGAACTTGCCGCCGATTATCTGGTGATGGCGGCCTGGCTGGCCTTTCTGAAATCTCGCCTGCTGCTGCCGCCTGAACCCGGCGACGAAGGCCCAAGCGCCGAAGACCTTGCCGCCCACCTTGCGTTTCAGCTGGAACGGCTGGCCGCCATGCGCGAGGCGGCGGCACAGCTTATGGCGCGCGATCAGTTGGGCCGCGATTTCTTTGCCCGTGGCCTGCCCGAAGACGTGACGCACCATCGCAAGGTGATCTATACCGCCACGCTGCTGGACCTGATGCGCGCCTATGCGATGATCCGCACCAAGGATGAATTCCGGCCCTTCGTCCTTGACCGCGAACATGTCTACACGATGGAACAGGCACTGGAGCGGATGCGCGGCCTGATCGGCTATGCCGGGGATTGGGCGGCGCTGACCAGCTTTCTGCCGGATGGCTGGAACGTCACCCCGATGGCGCGACGCTCGGCCATGGCGGCGCATTTCGCCGCCGTGCTAGAACTGGCCAAGCGGGGTGCAGTCACGTTGCGGCAGGGCGAAACCTTTGCCCCCATCGAGCTGCGCCGGAGGGATGGCTGATGGCCGAGAACGACAGCCTTTTCGACGCCCCGCCGATGGGGGAACAGGAACGGATGGTCGAGGCGATCCTGTTCGCGCGGCCCGAACCGGTGACTCTGGCCGAATTGCAGGCGCGTCTGCCGCATGGCTGCGATCCGGCCGAGGCGCTGGTGCATCTGAAAAAGCGCTATGAGGGCAGGGGGGTGACACTGGTCCGGATCGGTGACGCCTGGGCTTTCCGCACCGCGCCCGATCTTGGCTTCCTGATGGCGCGCGAAACCGTCGAGACGCGCAAACTGTCGCGCGCGGCAATCGAGACGCTGGCGATCATCGCCTATCACCAGCCAGTCACGCGGGCGGAGATCGAGGAAATCCGCGGTGTTGCCGTCAGCCGGGGCACGGTAGACCAGCTTTTGGAACTGGACTGGATCCGGTTGGGTCGTCGCCGGATGTCGCCGGGCCGCCCGGTGACCTTTGTGGTGACGGAAGGCTTCCTTGATCATTTCGGCCTGGAATCGGCGCGCGATCTGCCGGGGCTGAAAGAGCTGCGTGCGGCGGGTCTTCTGGACAATCGACCGGCACCAAGCCTGGCCATGCCGGGCGAAGACGATGACGCCGCATCGGGCCAAAGCGAGCTTTTCGAGGAATAGGTCGGGGCTTGGACCAAAATCCTTGAGGAAGGATTTTGACAAATTTCTTCCTTAAGAAATTTGGCCCCTGACCGCTGGCTCAGCTGGTCTTGAACTGCTTGGCAAGCTTCAGACCCTGCCCCTGATAGTTCGAGGCGATACCTGCGCCATAGAGCGTCTCGGGGCGTTCGCTCATCTTCTCATAGACCAGCCTTCCGACTACCTGCCCATGTTCCAGCACGAAGGGGGCTTCGTGGCAGCGCACTTCCAGCACGCCGCGCGACCCTTGTCCGCCCGCTGCGGCATGGCCGAAACCGGGGTCGAAGAAGCCTGCGTAATGCACGCGGAATTCGCCGACCATGGCCAGGTAGGGTGCCATTTCGGCGGCGTAGTCGGGGGGGATCGTCACCGCCTCGCGGCTGACAAGAATGTAGAAGGCGCCGGGGTCAAGGATGATGCGGCCGTCCTTGGTGCGGACTTCTTCCCAGAAATCGGCAGCGGGGTAGTGGCCGATCTTGTCCAGATCGACGACCCCGGCATGGGGCTTGGCGCGATAGCCGACCAGATCGCCACTGGCGGGGCAAAGATCGACGGAAAAGCCAAGGCCTTCGGAAATGACAGCCTGACCCGACACCAGCGGTTCGCGCGAATGCAGCGCGGTCAGGGCGGCGTCATCCAGCACCGCCTGACCCTGCCGAAAGCGGATCTGGTTCAGCCGTTGCCCGGCCCGGACCAGAACCGAAAAGCTGCGCGGGCAAACCTCGGCATATAGCGGGCCGACATAGGCTTCGGGAATGCGGTCAAACTCGATCCCGCCATCGGTGATGGTGCGCGTCAGCAGGTCCAGCCGCCCGGAGGAGCTTTTGGCGTTGGCGACTGCGGTCACCCCGGCGGGAAGTGACAGGCGTTCGGCCAGGGGAATCAGGTAGACGCAGTTCTTTTCCAGCACCGCGCCTTGGGTCAGGTCGACCTTGTGCATGGTGAATTCTTCCAGCCGGTCAGTCACGGTCCGGCCCTTGCCCGCAAGGAACGAGGCCCGCACCCGGTAAGCGACCGTTCCCAGCCGCAGATCAAGGCTGGCCGGTTGCAACTGGTCGTCGCGAACCGGGGGATCGGCGGCAATGGCACCCTTGGCGATCAGGCTGCGCAGGGCCTGCGCGGGCAAAACTCCAGTCGTCATCCTGTCCCCGCTTTCCGCGTCAGAAACGAAACCGCCCGCGCTGCCATGTGGCAGGCGGGCGGCTTTGTGATGGTCGGGCCGGAGAGATTCGAACTCTCGACCTCCCGCCCCCCAGACGGACGCGCTAACCAGGCTGCGCTACGGCCCGACACGGGGCGATACATACTGGTATTCCGGGCCGGTGCAAGCGGGAAAGCGCATCTTTCGGTCAGCCTTGGCTGCCCTCGGCCCGGTCGCCGACCCGGGCACGATGCCGGGCAAGCCTTTGGGCCAAAAGACCGAGCTCGGGCTGGGCAATTGCCAGCGCGCCGGGGGCAAGGCTGCGGATCAGGGCGGCAAGATTCGCATCGCTGCGGGCACGGACCGGGCCGGGGGGCCTGGGTGCGTCAGCGGGCGGTCTTGCCTGAACGGGTGCTGCTGCAAAGAGCGGCAAGTCGGGCTCGCTGCCGGGCAAAATATCCGCAAACTCATCATCCTCGGGGTCGTCAAATGCCCCGAAGGCCGCTTCGGTCAGCGCAAGCGGACCAGCGGGCGCGGCGGGAGTTGTCGCCTCGCCCTCATCAGCCTCCAGCGCGGCCATCAAGGCGGCTTCGTCAAGATCAGAGGTTCCCGCGACGACGTCTTCCAGTTCGACCGAGTCGTCGGACAGCCCCGCCACATGCCGCGCGCCCTGATCGCGCAGGATCTTCTGCACGCCGCGAATCGTCAGGCCTTCATCGTGCAAAAGCCGCTTGATCCCAGCCAGAAGCGCGACATCGGACGGGCGGTAATAACGCCGCCCCCCGGCCCGTTTCACCGGCTTGATCTGTGGAAACCGGCTTTCCCAAAACCGCAGCACATGCGCAGGCGTTTCAAGAACGTCAGCGACCTCACTGATCGTGCGGAAGGCGTCCGGTGACTTGTCCATAGCTTGGGCCTATCAGCGCTTCTTGCCGGCAGCCACGCGGTCTTTCATCAGATGCGAGGGACGGAAGGTCAGAACCCGGCGGGGAAGAATCGGAACCTCTTCGCCGGTTTTCGGGTTGCGCCCGATGCGCGCGGTCTTGGCGCGGACCGAGAAGGTACCGAAGGACGAAATCTTCACCGTCTCGCCCGAGGCGAGGGCGTCGGACATGTGTTGCAGGACCGATTCAACGAGATTGGCAGATTCGTTGCGGCTAAGTCCGACTTCGCGAAACACGGCTTCGCTAAGGTCCATCCGGGTCAGGGTCTTCTCGCTCATCTTGTCCCCCCATGAGCTTCTTTTCAAAGACCATGCGGCGGATGGATTATCGAGTCAATATCAACCACTTGGAACCCGTGGTTAAAGGCGCTTACCAACGCAGGACGACAGCGCCCCAGGCAAGACCACCGCCGATGGCTTCAGTAACGATCAGATCGCCGGTCTTGATCTGCCCGCGCGCCTTGCCGACCGACAGTGCCAGCGGGATCGAGGCGGCAGAGGTGTTGCCGTGATCCTGCACAGTGACCACGACACGCTCCATCGGGACCTGCATGCGTTTGGCAGTGCCTTCGATGATGCGGATATTGGCCTGGTGCGGAACGATCCAGTCGACATCTTCGGGTGTAAGACCCGCCTTGTCCAAGGCGCGATGGGCGGTTTCGGCCAGCTTTTCAATGGCATGGCGGAAGACTTCCTTGCCTTCCATCACCAGATGACCGGTTGTGCCGGTCGAGGTGCCACCATCGACGTAAAGGATGTCGCGGAAGCGACCGTCGGAATGCAGATCGGTCGACAGGATACCGCGGTCGGCGGTCGTGCCCGTGCCCTCGGTGGCCTCAAGCACCAGTGCTCCGGCACCGTCGCCGAACAGAACGCAGGTGCCACGGTCTTTCCAGTTCAACAGCCGGCTGAAGGTCTCGGCCCCGATGACCAGCACGCGCGTCGCTTGGCCTGACAGGATCAGGGCGTTCGCATTGGCCAGCGCATAGGCGAATCCGGCACAAACCGCCTGCACGTCAAAGGCAAAGCCGGTCGTCATGCCAAGCGCGGCCTGCACCATGGTTGCGACCGAAGGGAAGGTCAGGTCAGGGGTCGAGGTTGCAACGATGATCGCGTCGATGGCATCGGCCCCGATCCCGGCATCGGCCAGGGCGGCGCGGGCTGCACGGGTGGCAAGATCGCTGGTGGTCTGGCCTTCGGCTGCGAAATGGCGTCGTTCGATCCCGGAACGCGACCGAATCCATTCATCGGATGTCTCGATGATCGCCTCGAATTCGGCGTTTGGAACAACGCGGTCCGGCAGATAGTGCCCGACGCCCCTGACTACGGCGCGTATCGTCATTCGGTCGGACTGCCTCCGGTTTCGGGCGCATCCGGCCCAACTTGTGCGGCATCCTGCCCCGCGGCTTCGGCAGATGCAACCCGCGCTGCAAGCCGCTCGTTGAATCCGACCTGCGCAAGTTGATAGGCAAGGCTGATCGCAGCCGAAACGCCAGTGGCATCCGCAGATCCATGCGATTTCACGACAGTGCCGTTCAGGCCAAGGAACACGCCGCCATTCACCCGCCGGGGGTCCATGCGGCGTTGCAGCCGCTTGAGCGAGTTCAGCGCCAGAAGAGCCGCGAATCTGGACATCAGACCCGCGCCGAACGCTTCGCGCATGAAATCCGAGATCAGCTTGGCGGTGCCCTCGCCGGTCTTGAGCGCCACGTTCCCGGTAAATCCGTCGGTCACGATCACATCAACCCGGTCGGAAGGGATATCGGTACCTTCGACAAAGCCGATGTATTCAAAATCGCCAATGTCCTGCGCATGCGCCAGCAAGTCCTGCGCCTGTTTCAGCTCGGCCCGACCCTTGTGTTCCTCGGTCCCGACATTCAGCAGGCCAATCCGTGGCCGCTTCAGCCCAAGACCATTGCGGGCATAGGATGCCCCCATGATCGCATATTGCAAAAGATCGGGGGCTTCGGCCTTCACATCCGCGCCGACGTCCAGCATCAGATTGAACCCGCCGGGATTGCGCGAGGGCCAAAGGCAGGCAATCGCCGGTCGGTTGACACCGGGAAGCTTGCGCAAGCGCAGCATAGAAACCGCCATCAATGCGCCGGTATTTCCACAGGATACTGCTGCGCCAGCCTCGCCTTCGCGCACAGCGTCAATGGTGGACCACATCGAGGTTCCAGCACCATGCCGCATGACCTGAGCGGGCTTGTCATGCATGGTGACCACGCGGTCAGCATGGCGCAGCGTGATGCGGCTGGAAAATTCCGGATGTTTGGCAACAAGCGGCGCAAGCACGGCCTGATCGCCGTGCAGAATCACATCCATTCCGGAATGCTGCGCCATTGAATCAGCCATGCCGGCAACAACAGCTGCCGGCCCGCGATCGCCACCCATGGCGTCAACGGATATGACAATGCGCTCAAGTTCCGGGGCAGGCGCAGACCTAGGGTCGGTTGCCATGGCTTGGGCGCGAAGCGTGGCTTATGCCGCGTCTTCGTCGACGTCCACTTCACGCGCCAGCGACACGACTTCGCGCGAATCATAGTGGCCGCAAGAGCTGCACACATGGTGCGGACGCTTCAGCTCGCCGCAGTTCGGGCAATCGTTCGGGTTGGCAGCAACCAGAGCGTCATGCGCGCGGCGCATGTTGCGGCGGGATTTCGTGGTGCGGTTCTGCGGGACAGCCATGTCTCAA
>CAUJIP010000103.1 GCA_963205235.1 Pseudomonadota bacterium | reverse complement strand
CGACGAGGTGATCGACGAAGTTCCCCCCGTCGATCTGGGCCGCATCGCCGCGCAAAGCGCCAAGCAGGTGATCCTGCAAAAAGTGCGCGAGGCCGAGCGTGACCGCCAGTTCGAGGAATTCAAGGACCGCAAGGGCACGATCATCAACGGTGCCGTCAAGCGCGAGGAATACGGCAACGTCATCGTCGACATCGGACGTGGCGAAGGCATCCTGCGCCGGAACGAAAAGATCGGCCGCGAAGCCTACCGCATCGGCGACAGCATCCGCTGCTACATCAAGGACGTGCGCCGCGAACCGCGCGGCCCGCAGGTCTTCCTGTCGCGCACCGACCCGCAGTTCATGGCGGAACTGTTCAAGATGGAAGTGCCGGAAATCTCTGACGGCATCATCGAGATCAAGGCCGTCGCCCGTGACCCGGGCTCGCGCGCCAAGATCGCCGTGATCTCCTACGACAACTCCATCGACCCGGTCGGTGCCTGCGTCGGTATGCGTGGCAGCCGTGTGCAGGCCGTGGTGAACGAACTCCAGGGCGAAAAGATCGACATCATCCCGTGGAACCAGGACATCGCGACTTTCCTGGTGAACGCGCTGCAACCGGCCGAAGTCACCAAGGTCGTTTTCGACGAAGAGGCCGGGAAGATCGAAGTCGTGGTTCCCGATGAACAGCTGTCGCTTGCCATCGGCCGCCGTGGTCAGAACGTGCGCCTTGCCAGCCAGCTTACGGCCCTCGACATCGACATCCTGACCGAAGCGGAAGAATCACAGCGCCGTCAGGCCGAATTCGCCGAACGCACCAAGCTGTTCATGGATGCGCTCGACGTTGACGAGATGATGGCGCAGCTGCTTGTCGCCGAAGGCTTCACCAACCTGGAAGAAGTCGCCTACGTGGAACTGGACGAGCTTCTGTCCATCGACGGCTTCGACGAAGGCACCGCCGGGGAACTTCAGGCCCGTGCCCGCGACTATCTGGAAGCGGCCAATGCCAAGGCGATGGAAAACGCCCGTGCACTGGGGATCGAAGACAGCCTGGTGAACTTCGAAGGCCTGACCCCCCAGATGCTGGAAGCGCTGGCCCAGGACGGGATCAAGACGCTGGAAGACTTCGCCACCTGCGCCGACTGGGAACTGGCGGGCGGCTGGACCACGGAAAACGGTCAGCGCAAGAAGGACGAAGGCGTTCTGGAAAAATTCGACATGACCTTGGAAGAGGCACAGCTTCTGGTCATGACCGCCCGCGTCATGCTGGGCTGGGTCGATCCGACCGAACTGGAGCAGCCCGAAGAGGATTCTGCCGAAGACGAGGAGGCCGAGGCCTGATCTCAGGCCTCGGGACACGCCGCCATGACGCGCGGGGGTCGGGAAAAGGACAGGGACGATCCGGAACGCAAATGCATTGCGACCGGAGAAAGCCAGCCAAAGGCTGGGCTGATCCGATTCTGTGTCGATCCCGAAGGCCAGATCGTCCCGGATATTCTGGGTAAGCTGCCTGGTCGCGGGATCTATGTCTCGGCCGACCGCGCCGCGATGGCTCTGGCGGCAAAGAAGGGGTTGTTCGCCCGATCCGCCAAACAGCCGGTAAAGGTTCCGGCCGATCTGACGGACCTGGTCGAAAGGCTGGTCGGCCAAAGGGTCGTGGAACTGCTCAGCATGGCCCGCAAGGCAGGCGAGGCGGTCACCGGCTATGAGAAGGTGAAGGACTGGCTGGTCAAGGGCACTGCGGTGACCCTGATCCAGGCCAGCGACGGGTCAGAACGGGGCAAGACAAAGCTGCACGCGCCAGACGGCAAGGGCGGCTTTATCGGTGTTCTGTCCGCTGGGGAAATCGGTTTGGCATTCGGGCGCGAACGTGCGATACACGCCGCGCTTGCCGCTGGCGGACTCAGAACACGTGTTGTAGAGGAAGCGGCAAAACTTGCCGGTCTGCGTGGGCATTTGCCAACACAGGCGGGCGGGGATGACGGCGGCGAGACCGCCATGAAGGATACGTAGGACGCATGAGCGATACAGACGGCAAGAAACCTCTTGGCCTCGGGGGCGCCCCCCGTTCCGGACAGGTGAAGCAAAGCTTCAGCCACGGTCGGACCAAGAGCGTCGTGGTCGAAACCAAGCGCAAGCGCGTCATGGTGCCCACACCGGTCAAGCCGGGGGCACCTGGCAGCAGCGCGCAGACAGCGCCATCGGGCCTTGGCGATCCGTCCAAGCGTCCGGCAGGCATTTCCGATGCCGAGATGGAGCGTCGCCTTGCCGCGCTGCGCATCGCCAAAGCCCGCGAGGCCGAGGATGCAGCACGTCGCGTCGAGGATGACCGCATCCGCGAGGAAGACCGCGCCCGCCGCCGCGAGGAAATCGAGGCGAAGGAACGTGAGGACCGCGCCCGCGAAGAGGCCCTTCGCCTGAAGGCCGAAGAAGAACAACGCGCAGCCAAGGCCGAAGCCGCCGCCAAGATTGCCGCAGCCGAGGCTCGCAAGGCTGATGTGCTGGGCACGCGCGCCCGTTCGGCCACGCCGCCGCCGGCCGCCGCCAAACCGGCTGAACGCGCCGCGGCGGCAGCTCCGGCTGCAGCAACCGAAGACGCACGCGGCCCGGCCTCGGCCAAGCCCGGCCTGCCGACGCCTCGCAAGACCGACCGTGAGAAGGACGACCGCGCCGACCGTGGTGCCAAGCGTGGCGCAGGCGACGAAGGCCGCCGTTCGGGCAAGCTGACCCTGTCGGACGCGATCTCGGACGAGGGCGGCCGCCAGCGCAGCCTTGCCGCGATGAAGCGCAAGCAGGAAAAGGCGCGCGCCAAGGCTCTTGGTCTTGGACAGAAGGCCGAAAAGCAGGTCCGCGACGTTCAGTTGCCGGAAACCATCGTTGTCAGCGAACTGGCGAACCGGATGGCCGAACGTGCCGCCGATGTCGTCAAGGTGCTGATGAAAATGGGCATGATGGTCACGATGAACCAGCCCATCGACGCCGACACCGCCGAACTGGTGATCGAGGAATTCGGCCATAAAGCTGTTCGGGTTACCGATGCAGACGTGGAACAGGCCATCGACTCGGTCAAGGACAAGTCCGAAGACCTGCAGACCCGTCCGCCGATCGTCACGATCATGGGTCACGTCGACCACGGCAAGACCTCGCTTCTGGACGCGATCCGCAAGACCAACGTCGTCACCGGCGAAGCTGGTGGCATTACCCAACACATCGGTGCCTATCAGGTGAAAACGCCCAACGGGCAACTTGTCACCTTCCTTGACACGCCCGGCCACGCTGCCTTTACCTCGATGCGCTCGCGCGGGGCACAGGTCACGGATATCGTGGTGCTTGTCGTCGCCGCCGATGACGCCGTGATGCCGCAGACGATCGAGGCGATCAACCACGCCAAGGCCGCCAAGGTCCCGATGATCGTGGCGATCAACAAGATCGACAAGCACGAGGCCAACCCGCAAAAAGTGCGGACCGACCTTCTGCAGCATGAGATCGTCGTCGAAGCGATGTCCGGCGATGTGCAGGACGTGGAAGTTTCCGCAAAGACCGGCCTTGGGCTGGATGACCTCTTGGAGGCCATCTCGCTGCAGGCCGAGGTTCTTGAGCTCCGCGCCAACCCGAACCGGGCGGCGCAGGGTGCGGTGATCGAAGCCAAGCTTGACGTGGGCCGTGGCCCCGTCGCGACGGTGCTCGTCCAGAACGGAACGCTGCGCAAGGGCGACATCTTCGTCGTCGGCGAACAGTGGGGCAAAGTCCGCGCACTGATCAACGACAAGGGCGAGACGGTGACCGAAGCTGGTCCCTCTGCTGCTGTCGAAGTGCTGGGTCTCTCGGGCACGCCGTCGGCCGGTGACACGCTGAACGTCGTCGAGACCGAGGCTCAGGCCCGTGAAATCGCCGACTACCGCATCAAGACCGCCAAGGACAAGCGCGCCGCTGCCGGTGCTGCGACCACGCTGGAACAGCTGATGGCCAAGGCCAAGGCTGACCAGTCGGTCGCGGAACTGCCGATCCTGATCAAGGCCGACGTCCAGGGGTCTGCCGAAGCGATCGTTCAGGCGATGGAAAAGATCGGGAACGAGGAAGTCCGCGTCCGGGTGCTGCATTCGGGTGTGGGTGCTATCACCGATACCGACGTTGCCTTGGCCGAGGCGTCGAAAGCCCCGGTCATCGGCTTCAACGTCCGGGCAAATGCGACGGCACGGGCTTCGGCGACCCAGAAGGGCGTCGAGATCCGCTACTACTCGATCATCTACGATCTGGTCGATGACATCAAAGCCGCCGCTTCGGGCCTTCTGAAAGCCGAGGTCCGCGAGACGTTCATCGGCTACGCGAAGATCCTGGAGGTCTTCAAGGTGTCGAACGTCGGCAAGGTGGCAGGTTGCCTGATCACCGAGGGCGTCGCACGGCGGTCGGCTGGGGTGCGTCTGCTGCGGGACAACGTTGTGATCCACGAGGGCACGCTGAAGACGCTGAAACGCTTCAAGGATGAGGTGAAAGAAGTCATCTCGGGACAGGAATGCGGGATGGCCTTCGAAAATTACGACGACATCCGTCAGGGCGATGTCATCGAAATCTTCGAGCGGGAAGAGGTTCAGCGGACGCTGGCCTGATGAATCCAGGCAAAGTGTCCACGGTGGACACTTTGCGGAAATCCAATGCCTGCAAAGGGTTGGCTGCGGACATTAGGGAAAAATTAGGAAATGCGCCGGGCCTTTGGTCCGGCGTTTCTGCTTGAAAACGCTCATCGTTCCCTGCCGGGCACTCTTCGCTTTTCGGGGCGGCGCGAGCGAAGAGTGCCCGGCAGGGAACGATGAGCGGAGGGTTCAGAGCCAGTCGCGCAGGATCGGGATCAGTGGAAGGTCGGCGGGTGGCATGGGGTAGTCGCGCAGGGCGTTCGGCTTGACCCAGGCGAGGGTTTGCCCCTCGGTCGGGCGCGGGGTGCCCTGCCAGCGGCGGCAGGCGAAAAGCGGCATCAAGAGGTGAAAGTCAGAATAGCTGTGGCTGGCGAAGGTCAGAGGCGCCAGACAGGATGACCAGGTATCGATGTCCAGTTCCTCTTTCAGCTCGCGGATCAGCGCGGCTTCGGGGGTTTCGCCGGGTTCGACCTTGCCACCGGGAAATTCCCAAAGACCGGCCAGCGACTTGCCTTCCGGGCGTTGGGCCAGAAGGACGCGGCCATCGGGGTCGATCAGGGCGACGGCAGAGACGAGGATGGTCTTCATTGCGCAGGTCCTTGGTGGACGCGCCGGGGGCCTGCCCCCGGGCCCCCGGGATATTTGGACAAAGATGAAATCAGGAGCGGTAGTCGGCGTTGATTTCGATGTAGCGGTTGGTCAGATCGCAGGTCCAGACCGAGCGTTTTGCCTTGCCCAGACCAAGGTCGACAGCAAGGACAAGTTCGGGTTGCAGCATGTAGGCTGCGCCGTCCTCTTCCTTGTAATCGGGGCTCCGCCAGCCGTTTTGGGCGACAAGAATATCGCCGAAGCGAATGGTCAACTTGTCGCGGTCGGCCTGTGCGCCCGACTTGCCGACAGCCATGACGATCCGTCCCCAGTTCGGGTCCTGCCCCGCGACGGCGGTTTTCACCAGTGGCGAATTGGCGATGGCGAAGGCCACCTTGGCGGCGTCTTCGTCGCTGGCGGCCCCGGTCACCCGGACCTCGACCAGCTTGGTTGCCCCTTCGCCGTCGCGAACAACCTGCAGGGCCAAGTTGCGCATCACGCCATGCAGTGCGGTTTCGAACGCCTTGGCGACCGCGCCTTTCACTTCGGCAGCGGCTGACTGGCCGGTTGCGGCGATCAGAAGCGTGTCGGAGGTCGAGGTATCGCTGTCCACGGTGATCGAGTTGAAGGTGGCACCAACGTTGCGTGACACCATCTTTTGCAGGTTCGCCGCGCTGATCTTTGCGTCGGTGAAGATATAGACCAGCATCGTCGCCATGTCGGGGGCGATCATGCCCGAGCCCTTGGCGATGCCCGCGATGTTGATCACCCCACCTTCGCCCTGCACGGTCGCGGCCGCGCCTTTCGGGAAGGTGTCGGTGGTCATGATGGCCTGTGCGGCGCCTTCAATGGCCGCCTCGGTCAGCGCGGCTGCAAGGGCCGGCACCTTGGCGGTGATGCGGTCATGCGGCAGGGGTTCACCGATGACGCCGGTAGAGGAAGAGAAGACACGGCTTGCCGGAATGCCCAGCGCCGTGGCGACAGAGCCGGTCACGGCGGCAACGGCATCGTCGCCGACCTTGCCGGTGAAGGCATTGGAGTTGCCGGAGTTCACGATGATTGCGGCACCGGCACCGTCGGCGACCTTCATCGCCAGTTTCGTCTGGCAATCGCGCACGCAGGCCGAGCGGGTGGTTGACCGGGTAAAGACGCCTGCCATGGCCGTGCCGGGGGCAAGCCGGACCAGCATCACATCCTTGCGGTTATGATAGCGGACGCCCGCTTCCACTGCGGCGAATTCGACGCCCTTGATGCGGGGAAGGGCCGGGAAGCTGGCGGGGGCAAGGGGCGAGACCGGCTTGGCCTTTTTCGGCACGGCCGGGGCTTCGGCCCCTTTGTCCAGCAGCTTGCGAAGTTTTTTCTTCAGCGCCCTCGCTTCGGCCTTCCAGTCGGTCTTGCCCATGGCTTGCCCCTTTTCCTGTCAGTCGATCAAGGTCGAGTTCTTCAGGATCGTCGGGTCGATCCCTTCACCCTCGCGGGTGATCGTTGCCTTGGCCGTAAGATCATCGACCAGTTTCGTGATGGCGGCGTTTTCGATTTCTGCGGCGAGATCATCGCGGATCATGTCCAGCGTCGGGTTTTCGGCGATGCGGGTTTCCTTGACCAGGATAAGGTGGAAGCCGAATTCAGACTGCACCGGGCCGGACACTTCGCCCACCTTGGCAGCGACAACGGCGTCTTCGAAGGGTTTGACCATCATGCCAAGGCCGAACCAGCCAAGGTCACCGCCTGCGCTGCCCGAACCGGTATCCAGCGACTTGGTCTTTGCAAGTTCGGCAAAATCGGCCCCGGCGGCGAGTTCGGTCTTGATCGCCTCGGCTTCTTCTGCAGTGGCGACCAGGATATGCGCGGCATTGTATTCGGTTTGCGGCTTGGCGTTGCGGAACCGTTCCTCGTAGGCGGCCTGAAGCGCTTCGGCGGTAACGGCTTCAACCACAACCTTTTCCATCGCGACGCCCGAGACATAACCCCTGGTATCATTGGCAACGTTCGCCTTGTGGCGCGGCGACATTTCGGTGACCGACTGGCGCAGGACCTCCTGCTGGACGAGCTGGTTCAGGATGCCGTCGAAGAGCACGTCATCAGGCAGGGATTGATACTGTTCGGCCAGGGTTTCGCGCAGCGCGATCATTTCGCCAAGCGTGATCGGGGTGCCATTCACGGTCGCGACGACGGTGTCGGCGGATTCGCCTTCGGCATGAACCGGGGCGGTCAGCATGAGAGCGAGTGCCAAGCCCCGCCAAAACGTCACAAATCTGCGCATATCACTGTCTCCTGATCGGGCCGGACAAGCCTGCCACGTTGACTATGCCGGGCCTACCCCTTACATCGCGGCAGTCGCGAGAAGCAGTTTCGGCATTCTTGCAGGCACTTCTATGGAAGGCGTCGGGGGCGGGCAAGCCCGAGAACCTTTCGTTACAGTCAGGAACCTGCCCGGACGGAGAAAAGATGCTGGGATTTGGTGCACTCACGCGGAAGGTTTTCGGCACGCCGAACGACCGCAAGGTGAAATCCGTCCGTCCACTGGTCGAGGCGATCAATGCGCTGGAGCCGGAGTTCCAGAAGCTGACCGATGAGGGAATCGTCGCCCGGACCCGTGAGCTGCAGAAGCGGGTTCAAGAGGGCGGCGAAAGCCTGGATGCGGTGCTGCCCGAGGCATTCGCGAATTGTCGCGAAGGTGCGCGGCGGGCGCTGGGTTTGCGGGCGTTTGACGTGCAGCTGATGGGGGCGATCTTCCTGCATCAGGGCAATATCAGCGAGATGAAGACGGGTGAGGGCAAGACGCTGGTCGCGACCTTTGCCGCCTATCTGAACGCGCTGGCAGGCAAGGGTGTGCATGTCGTCACGGTGAACGACTATCTGGCCAAGCGCGACGCGGAATGGATGGGCAAGGTCTATGCCGCACTGGGGATGACGACGGGTGTCGTCTATTCGCATCAGCCGGATGATGAAAAGCGCGCGGCCTATCGGGCGGACATCACCTATGCGACGAACAACGAATTGGGCTTCGACTATCTGCGCGACAACATGAAATCCTCGATCGAGGAGATGGCGCAGCGCGGGCATTTTCATGCCATCGTGGACGAGGTCGACAGCATCCTGATCGACGAGGCGCGGACTCCGTTGATCATTTCCGGGCCAAGCCAGGATCGGGGCACGCTTTACAAGGCGGTCGATGCCGTAATTCCCAGCCTGAAGGACGAACATTTCAAGCTGGACGAAAAGGCCCGCAACGTGACCTTCACCGAGGAAGGGAACGAGGCCATCGAAAATCTGCTGCAGCAGGCCGGGATCCTGCCCGAGGGGCAAAGCCTTTATGCTGCGGAAAGCACGACCATCGTTCACCACGTCAATCAGGCGCTGCGGGCGCACAAGCTGTTCCACAAGGACCAGCAATACGTCGTCATGAACGGCGAGGTGATGCTGATCGACGAATTCACCGGCCGGATGATGAAGGGCCGCCGCCTGTCGGACGGGCTGCATCAGGCGATCGAGGCAAAAGAGAACGTCCAGATCAAGCCCGAGAACGTCACCTACGCCAGCGTGACCTTCCAGAACTATTTCCGGCTTTATTCCAAGCTGAGCGGGATGACCGGCACGGCTGCCACCGAGGCCGAGGAATTCCAGTCGATCTATGGCCTTGGCGTGGTTGAAGTCCCGACAAACCGCGCGGTGCAGCGGAAAGACGAGCATGACGAGGTCTTCCGCACTGCGCGTGAGAAATTCGAAGGCATCCTGAAATCCATCCAGGAGGCCCATGCCCGGAAACAGCCGATTCTGGTGGGCACGACCTCGATCGACAAGTCCGAACAGCTGTCGGTGCTTTTGACCAAGGCGGGCATTGCCCACAACGTCCTGAACGCGCGCCAGCATGAACAGGAAGCCAAGATCGTCGCCGATGCCGGCAAGCTGGGCGCCGTGACCATCGCCACCAACATGGCGGGCCGGGGCACCGACATCAAATTGGGCGGCAATGTCGAATTCAAGGTGATGGAAGCCATCGCCGCCGATCCGCATGGCGACCACGTCGCGATCCGCGAACGGATCGAGGCCGAGCACAAGGACGAGGAAGAGGCGGTCAAGGCCGCTGGGGGCCTGTTCGTGCTGGCAACCGAGCGGCACGAAAGCCGCCGGATCGACAACCAGCTTCGCGGCCGGTCTGGCCGTCAGGGCGACCCGGGGCGGTCGGCGTTCTTCCTGTCGCTGGAAGACGACCTGATGCGGATCTTCGGGTCCGAACGGCTGGACAAGATTCTGTCGTCGCTGGGGATGAAGGAAGGCGAATCCATCGTTCACCCCTGGGTCAACAAAAGCCTGGAAAAGGCGCAGGCCAAGGTTGAAGGGCGCAACTTCGACATCCGCAAGCAGCTTTTGAAATTCGACGATGTGATGAACGACCAGCGCAAGGCGATCTTTGGCCAGCGGCTGGAAATCATGCACGCCGCGCATGTCAGCGACATCACCTCGGACATGCGCCACCAGCTTGTCGAAGATCTGGTTGACCTGAACTTCCCCCCGAAAAGCTATGCCGATCAGTGGGATGTTGCCGGTCTGACCGCGGCTTGCCAGGAAATGCTGAACATCAACCTGCCAATCGCTGCCTGGGCCGCCGAAGAGGGCGTTGATCAGGCCGTCATCACCGAGCGGGTGATTGAAGCGACCGACCGGATGATGGAAGAAAAGACCGCAGCCTTCGGTCAGTCGACGATGGAATCGATTGAAAAGCAGATCCTTCTGCAGGCCATCGACAGCAAGTGGCGCGAGCATCTTTTGCGGCTGGAACATCTGCGGTCGGTCGTGGGCTTCCGCGGCTATGCCCAGCGCGACCCGTTGAACGAATACAAGACCGAGGCGTTCCAACTGTTCGAAGGGCTTTTGACGTCGCTGCGCGAGCAGGTCACGCAACAGCTTTCCCGCATCCGTCCGATCAGTAAGGAAGAGCAGGAAGCGATGATGCGGCAGATGCTGGCCGCCCAGAAGCCTGCCGCTGAACCGGTGGCGGTGGCTGCACCGGCTGAGGCACCCGCCGCAGCGCCTGTCGCGGTTCTGGCCGCTGCTCCGGTTGCGGCGCTTGCCGGGTTTGATGCCGCCGAACCCGCCACCTGGGGCAGCCCGGGGCGGAACGATGCCTGCCCCTGTGGCTCGGGCGAAAAGTTCAAGCATTGTCACGGGCGGGTGGTCTGACGACCGCCGCCCGACCTCTGCGGCTGCCATGCACGGTGCGTTTGTGGCAAATTGGTGGCCGATTTTGGCTTTTTGACACGAAAAAGACGCCGCATTGCCAGATTTGCGGCCGATAAGCATTGGGTCGATTCGAGTTGAGGTGTTGTCAGTGATTGGTCACAAGCTTTTTGCTCTGCGCGTGGCTTCGGTCTTGTCCGTTGCCATTGCGGCTGGGCACCTTGTTCAATCCATGTCCCATGCGCCCGCTGGCGAGGTGACACCAGCCCTGGGTCCGATTGCCACCGGCCTGCCGACATTGTCAGGCATTACGGCTGTTGCCGCCACCTCCTCGGGGTCTGACCCGGCCTGCGCCCTGCATCTGGATCTTGCGACCGCTGCCGAGGCGATGATCGACCTTTCGCTGTCTGCGCCCTGCAATCTTGGCGAGCGCGTGGTGATCCGCCATTCCGGCCTGGCCTTTACCGGCAGCATCGGTGCCGATGGCAGATTGCGCGCGCAAGTGCCTGCACTGACGCAAGACGCCCTGGTCGCGGCCTATGTCGGCAGTTCTGAAATCGTGCTGGGCAAGATCGCCGTTCCTGAGGTCGAGGATTTTCTGCGGATCGCAGTTCACTTGCCCGCCTTCGTCAAGTTCGATCTGCGCGCCGACGAAGGCGGTCAGGTCTATGTTGCAAGCAAGACAACGCCCGGCAATGATCCGCACCGGATCATCTGGCTTGGACAGGGCAAGACCGAAGATCGGCTGGTCTCGCAGGTGTATTCGGTTGCGCTGCGCGAGTATGCCAACCCGGAGCTGACTGTCGAATTGCGGATCACCCCGGAAACCTGCGGTCGGACGGTTACGGCCGAGATCGTCACCTCACGGTCAGGACGGCCTAGCCAGTCGGTACGGGATGTCGCAGTTCCGCTTTGCGGCACGGCGGGTGACATTCTGCTGTTGAAGAATCTTCTTCCTGACCTGACACTCGCCACTCCTGAATAGGTTCCTAGCTGGCGAGTAATGGGCGTTAAAGCGGCAATCGCGGCGTGGTTTGCCGCCTTTCTAACAGTGACTCCGGCGATGGCGCAGGACGTTACGCTGATTGCACGCGAGGGCGGTATCGTTCTGTCGGGCTCGTTGCAGGGATTTGACGGCGAGTTCTATCGGATCCAAACGTCTTACGGGACGCTAACGGTGGATGGTCAGGGGGTCATCTGCGAAGGACCGGCGTGTCCCGATCTGGTCGTCCCGCGGGCGGTGATTCGCATTGTCGGCGACAGTGACCCTGCCGTTGCCTTGCTGCCGCCCCTGTTCCGCGCCTTTGCCGAAAGCCGTGGC
>CAUJIP010000102.1 GCA_963205235.1 Pseudomonadota bacterium | reverse complement strand
CCCTCTCCGTCCTTCATCGCACTGTCAGCTTTAATTACCGGGAACCATTATGGCCGATTACTCCTTCACGAACGCTCCCGCTCCTGAAGACTCGATCAAGTTCAGATTGGTACGCTGGCTGACTTCGGGCGCTCCCGAAGGGCAGATGATTGAGAGCGGGCAGTTGTGGCTGTCGCCGGAAGTCAAGCAATCGGACCTGCGTTTCAACCTTGTGCAGTAAGCGTAGGATGCGTGATTTCACGCACAAATCGTAGGGTGCGTGATTTCACGCACCATCAACGCCAACCCCATGCACACCGCTCCAATACCGTCGCGCCCACTCCCACCCGATCACCCGCGAATCCGGTGCGTGAAATCACGCAGCCTACGGGTCGCATTGCATGGAATCACCAACCGTATCGCCCCGACCGGATATCGCGATGCACCGACGAATACGGCCAATCCTCGGGCTTCTCGACCAATCCGTGCTTTACCGGGTTTCCCCAGCAATACCGCAAATGCGCGGCGAAATCCGCCTCGTTCCGGATATGCCGCTCCCAGAACCGCCGCTGCCATAGCCCGCGCTCTTGCCGGGCCTCATGGCTTGGCCGCAGCGGCCCTACCGGCAACCTGCGGGAAAACCGCGTCTTGATCAGCCGCCACCGCGTCGAATAGTCCGCATCATCCTCGGGCATGGTCCAAAGCGCGTGCAGGTGATCCGGCAGCACGACCCAGGCGTCGATCTGGAACGGGCGCTCGGCCCGTGTTGCCCGGACAGCATCCCGCAGGGCTGCGACTTCCTGGACCAGAAGCCGCGAGCGGCGGTCGGTCAAGGTGACGGTGAAAAACACCGAGGCACCTGGAACGCGGGGGCGGAGGTAGCGCGACATGGGCCGCAGCCTGATCGGCAGGTGTTAAAAAACCTCTAACGAAAAATCTCAAGCCATTGAAACCGCAAGACATCCAAAGTTTGTCCACCGTGGACACATTCCCTCAGAACGGGACATCATCCACCTGATCCGCCGGGATCACCCAGCGCGCGACGACCTTCTTCGACCCGGCATGATCGAACTCGATGTCCAGCTTGTCGCCCTCGATCCCCATGATCTCGCCGTAGCCGAATTTCTGGTGGAAGACCCGATCCCCCAGCACATAGGGGGAGGCCGCCTCCATATCGATCACCACATGCCGCGCCTCCTGCGGCTGCCGGACCGGCCGGTTCGACTGGTTCTCCTGCATCCGCCGCCAGCCGGGGGAATTGTAGACGTCGGCCTTCGACACCCGGTCCTCGATGCTGGAGCCGAACCCCACCGGAGCCGCCGCCCCGAAGCCCCCGCCATAGAGGCCAGGGGCGGTCAGCACCTCGACATGCTCGCTCGGCAACTCATCAATGAACCGCGAGGGAAGCTGCGACTGCCATTGCCCATAGACCCGCCGGTTCGAGGCGAAGCTGATCGTACACAGCTCCTCCGCCCGCGTGATCCCGACATAGGCCAGCCGCCGTTCCTCCTCCAGCCCCTTCAGCCCGCTCTCGTCCATGCTGCGCTGGCTGGGGAACAGCCCGTCCTCCCAGCCCGGCAGGAAGACCACCGGAAACTCCAGCCCCTTGGCGGCGTGGAGGGTCATGATCGTGACCTTCTCCTCCGCCCCCTCGGTGTCGTTGTCCATGATCAGGCTGACATGTTCCAGGAACCCCTGCAGGTTATCAAACTGCTCCAGGGCCTTGATCAGTTCCTTGAGGTTGTCGAGCCGCCCCGGCGCCTCCGGCGTCTTGTCGTTCTGCCACATTCCGGTGTAGCCGCTTTCGTCCAGGATCGTCTCGGCCAGGCGGATGTGGTCGTATTCCGGGTGGAAGGTCGCCGTGTGCCAGCGGTCGACCCCCTCAACAAAGGCCCGCAACTGCGAGGCCCCCTTGCCGCCGATCACCCCCTTCGCCAGCGCCTCGCGCGCGCCGTCGAGAAGCGACACCCCTGCCCCTCGCGCCAGCACGTTGATCTTCGACTGCGCCGTGTCGCCAAGGCCCCGCTTCGGCAGGTTCACCACCCTCTCGAAGGCGAGGTCATCGTCGGGGGACACCGCCAGCCGGAAATAGGACATCGCATCCCTGATCTCGGCCCGTTCATAGAACCTCGGCCCCCCGATCACCCGATAGGGCAGTCCGATGGTCAGGAAGCGGTCCTCGAAGGCCCGCATCTGGTGGGAGGCGCGGACGAGGATCGCCTGATGGTTCAGATCCACCGGGTCCATGCCGCGGGTGCCGCGCTGCACCGCCTCGATCTCTTCGCCGATCCAGCGCGCCTCTTCCTCGCCATCCCAATGGCCGATCAGGCGGAGCTTTTCGCCCAGTTCCCCGGCGGTCCACAGGGTCTTGCCCAGCCTTCCGGCGTTCTTCGCGATGATCCCGCTGGCGGCAGCAAGAATATGGCCGGTTGACCGGTAGTTCTGTTCCAGCCGCACCACCACCGCGCCGGGGAAATCCTTTTCGAACCGCAGGATGTTACCAACCTCAGCCCCCCTCCAGCCATAGATCGACTGGTCGTCATCGCCGACGCAGCAGATGTTCTTGTGGGCCTGCGCCAGCAGCCGCAGCCAGAGGTATTGGGCGACGTTGGTGTCCTGATAGTCATCGACAAGGATATAGCGGAACCAGCGCTGGTATTGTTGCAGCACGTCGGGATGGGTCTGGAAGATGGTGACGCAATGCAGGAGGAGGTCGCCGAAATCGGTGGCATTCAGGGCTTTCAGGCGGGCCTGATAGGCCTCATACAACTCGGTGCCCCGGTTGTTGTAGGCGCTGGCATCTGATGAGGGCACCCGATCAGGTGTCAGGGCGCGGTTCTTCCAGCCGTCGATCAGGCTGGCCAGAAGCCGCGCGGGCCAGCGTTTTTCGTCGATGTTGGCGGCGGCGATGAGTTGCTTCAGCAGGCGGATCTGGTCGTCGGTATCAAGGATCGTGAAGGTGGGCTTCAGCCCCACCAGTTCTGCATGGCGGCGCAGGATCTTGGCGGAGAGCGAGTGGAAGGTGCCCATCCAGGGCATGCCTTCGGCCACTTCGCCCAACAGGCGACCAACACGTTCCTTCATCTCGCGCGCGGCCTTGTTGGTGAAGGTCACGGCAAGGATTTCGTTCGGGCGAACCTGACGCTGGCGCAACAGGTGGACGATGCGGGAGGTCAGCGCCTTGGTCTTGCCCGTCCCTGCCCCGGCCAGCATCAGGACCGGGCCATCCAGCGCCTCGACTGCGGCGCGTTGGGCGGGGTTCAGGTCGTCCAGATAGGGCGCGGGCCGCGACGCCAGCGCGCGCTGTGACAGCGGCACCGTGGTGGCAGCGGCATCAAAGGCCTGATCTTCGTCCCAAGCATTCATCGCCGCAGGCTAACGCCTTCCGCGCGGCAGGAAAAGCCTTGTTCTGCGATTGTTCCGCCCTTAACCGCCAATCCCCCGTTCGGTCAGGGCGCGGGCCTTGGCGGTGGCGGCAGCAAGGGCCTTGGTGATCGACTGGGCAAGGCCTGCCTTCAGCGCCGCTTGCATCCCGGCAGCGGTCACACCGCGATAGTCCAGATAGGTCTGGATCATGGCATCAATGCCGGATGTGTCTGCCGCCAGCGCCCCGCCCGAGGCAAGGACTGACGCAACCGCACGTTCCGCCACCGCCTGCGGCAGGCCGCGCCCCAAGGCATCGGCCAGCATCGCCTGCGCCATCAGCGCCGAATAGGCCGACCCCGACAGCGCGGACAGATAGTCAAGCTGAGCCTCGGTTTCGACCTGCGCTTCCTCGCCCATTGCGGAAAGGAGACGACGCACGACGGCGGCCTCGTCGGACCCAAGGCCCGCCCCGGCCACCCAAGGCGTGAAGGACCGCCCGACGCTGGCAGCGCCGTTGGGCATCGCCCGGACGATTCGCGCGCCGGGGCAAAGGCTGGCCAGACGGTCCAGCGACCAGGCCGTCATGAACGAGATTACCAGCTTGCCCGCACCGTCAAAGCCGGGCTGCGGGAAATCTTCGGGCCGTGTCGACAGCACCAGCACATCCGACTGGGCGCAAAGATCGGCGGCGTTCTTTGCCCAGATCACCCCCGGCCAGGGTGCATAGGCATCGCGCGGTGCGGTGCGGTTCAAAAGAGCCATCTTGGCAGCGGGCCAGCCACCCGCCAGTGCCCGTGTCCCCAATGCCGCCCCAAGCCAGCCTGTCGCCCCGATGATCCCAAGTCGCATCCGATTTCCCCTGATTTGTCGCCTGACCATGTTCCTTCAGCGATCCTGCCCAGACAACCCGCCCCGCAGGCCCGCGCCAGAATATTTCGCAAACGTGCCGGTCGCCGTCGCATTCGACCCTTGCGCTGCGGTGCAGCGTCCCTAAGGTGCATCCAATTTCGCCATTGGGGGGGGACGACCGATGCCCGAGTTCAAGAAGATCCTGATCGCCAACCGGGGCGAGATTGCGATCCGCGTCATGCGCGCGGCGAACGAAATGGGCAAGAAGACGGTGGCCGTCTATGCCGAAGAGGACAAGCTGTCGCTGCACCGCTTCAAGGCGGATGAGGCGTACCGGATCGGCGAGGGCCTGACGCCGGTTGGCGCGTATCTCTCGATCCCGGAAATCATCCGGGTGGCGCGGATGGCGGGGGCGGATGCGATCCATCCGGGCTATGGGCTGCTGTCGGAGAACCCCGATTTCGTCGATGCCTGCGATCAGGCCGGGATCACCTTCATCGGCCCTCGGGCCGAAACGATGCGCGCGCTTGGCGACAAGGCTTCGGCCCGCCGGGTGGCGATGGCGGCGGGGGTGCCGGTCATCCCGGCAACCGAGGTGCTTGGCGACGACATGGCGCTGATCAAGAAACAGGCGGCTGAAGTCGGCTATCCCCTGATGCTCAAGGCGTCGTGGGGCGGCGGCGGTCGGGGGATGCGTCCGATCCTGTCCGAGGACGAGCTGGAAGCGAAGGTCCGTGAAGGACGGCGCGAGGCGGAAGCGGCGTTCGGCAATGGCGAGGGCTATCTGGAAAAGATGATCCTGCGCGCCCGCCATGTGGAAGTGCAGATCCTTGGCGACAAGCAGGGCAACTGCTGGCACCTGTGGGAACGCGACTGCACCGTGCAGCGCCGCAACCAGAAGGTCGTCGAACGCGCCCCCGCGCCGTATCTGACGCAAGAACAGCGCGAAGCGGTCTGCGAGATGGCCAAGCGCATCTGTTCCCACGTGAACTATGAATGCGCGGGCACGGTCGAATTCCTGATGGATATGGAAAGTGAGGAGTTCTACTTCATCGAAGTGAACCCCCGTGTGCAGGTCGAACACACGGTGACCGAAGAAGTCACCGGGATCGATATCGTGCAGGCGCAGATCCTGATTGAAGAAGGCAAAAGCCTGTCGCAGGCGACCGGGGTGGCGTCGCAGGCGGATGTGAAGCTGAACGGCCACGCGTTGCAATGCCGGGTGACCACGGAAGACCCGCTGAACAACTTCATCCCCGACTATGGCCGCCTGACCGCCTATCGGTCCGCGACTGGGAATGGCATCCGGCTGGACGGCGGCACGGCCTATGCCGGGGGGGTGATCACCCGGTACTACGACTCGCTTCTGGTCAAGGTCACGGCGCATGCCCAGACGCCGGAAAAGGCGATTGCGCGGATGGACCGGGCCCTGCGCGAATTCCGGATTCGCGGGCTGGCGACGAACATCGAATTCGTCATCAACCTTCTGAAGCATCCGACCTTCCTGAACGACACCTACACGACCAAGTTCATCGACACGACCCCGGCGCTGTTCGCCTTCAAGAAACGCCGCGACCGGGCGACGAAGCTGTTGATCTACATCGCCGACATCACGGTGAACGGCCACCCGGAAACCGCTGGCCGCATCCGGCCCCCGGCCGAGGCGAAGGCGCCGAAACCACCCGCCGCCAAGGCAGAACCAGCCATGGGCACGCGGAACCTGCTGGAACAGAAGGGGCCGCAGGCGGTTGCCAACTGGATGAAGGAACAGAAGAAGGTTCTTCTGACCGACACCACGATGCGCGACGGGCACCAGTCGCTTCTGGCAACCCGGATGCGGTCGATCGACATGATCAAGGTCGCGCCCGCCTATGCCGCCAACCTGCCGCAACTGTTCAGCGTCGAATGCTGGGGAGGGGCGACCTTTGACGTGGCCTACCGCTTCTTGCAGGAATGTCCCTGGCAGCGCCTGCGCGACCTGCGCGCCGCGATGCCGAACCTGATGACGCAAATGCTTTTGCGCGCGTCGAATGGGGTCGGCTATACGAACTTTCCGGACAATGTTGTTCGATCCTTTGTAAGTCAGGCCGCAAAAACCGGCGTGGACGTGTTCCGAGTGTTCGATTCCCTCAACTGGGTCGAAAACATGCGCGTCGCAATGGATGCGGTGCTGGAGGCGAACAAGGTCTGCGAAGGCACGATCTGCTATACCGGTGACCTATTGGATCCGGCCCGGTCGAAGTATGACCTGAAATACTATCTGGACCGCGCCAAGGAGTTGAAAGCCGCAGGCGCGCATGTGCTGGGGCTGAAGGACATGGCGGGTCTTTTGAAACCCGCCGCCGCGCGCGTGCTGATCAAGGCGCTGAAGCAGGAAATCGGCTTGCCGATCCACTTCCACACGCACGACACCTCGGGTGCTGCGGCGGCAACGGTGCTGGCGGCCTGTGACGCGGGCGTCGATGCGGTGGACGCGGCGATGGATGCGTTCAGCGGTGGCACCTCGCAACCCTGCCTGGGGTCGATTGTTGAAGCCCTGCGCAATACCGACCGCGACACCGGGATCGACATTGCCGCTGTCCGGCAGATTTCCGACTATTGGGAAGGCGTGCGCAAGCAATATGCCGCCTTCGAATCTGGCATCCCCGCCCCGGCGTCCGAGGTCTATCTGCACGAAATGCCCGGGGGCCAGTTCACCAACCTCAAGGCCCAGGCCCGCAGCATGGGGCTGGAGGAACGCTGGCACGAAGTCGCGCAAGCCTATGCCGATGCGAACCGGATGTTCGGCGACATCGTCAAGGTGACGCCGTCGTCCAAGGTCGTGGGCGACATGGCGCTGATGATGGTGGCGCAGGGCCTGACCCGCGCGCAGGTCGAAGACCCCAAGGTCGACGTGGCCTTTCCGGAATCGGTTGTCGACATGCTGAAGGGCAACCTTGGCCAACCCCATGGCGGCTGGCCCGAGGGCATTCAGAAAAAGGTGCTCAAGGGCGAAAAGCCCCAGACCGACCGACCCGGCGCGCATCTTCCCGCCGTCGATCTGGAAGCAACCCGTGACAAGCTTTCCACCGAACTCAAGGGCTTCAAGGTCGATGACGAGGATCTGAACGGGTATCTCATGTATCCCAAGGTGTTCCTTGACTATATGGGTCGCCATCGGACCTATGGCCCGGTGCGCACGCTGCCGACCTCGACCTTCTTCTACGGCATGACTGCCGGCGACGAGATTGCGGTTGAGATCGACCCCGGCAAAACGCTGGAAATCCGCCTGCAAGCCGTGGGCGAGACGACCGAGGATGGCGAGGTGAAGGTCTTCTTCGAGTTGAACGGCCAGCCCCGCGTGATCCGGGTGCCGAACCGTGCGATCAAGGCCAAGACCGCCGCCAAGCCCAAGGCACAAGAGGGCAACCCCGCCCATATCGGCGCACCGATGCCGGGGGCGGTGGCGTCCATCGCGGTCAAGGTCGGGCAGAAGCTGCGGGCCGGTGACCTCCTCCTCAACATCGAGGCGATGAAGATGGAAACCGGCCTGCACATCGACCGCGAGGCCGTGGTCAAGGCGATCCATGTCCATCCCGGCAGCCAGATCGAGGCAAAGGATCTGTTGGTCGAGTTGGAGTGAAATCAGGTAGGGTGGGCAATATTGCCTACCCTACCTTTCTTCCCAAATTAAAAGGGCCGCCCCGAAGGACGGCCCCGGCCTGCGGGAAACCCGCAGTGCGAAATCAGGCAGCGAAAGCGCCTGCTTCGACAGCGGCAGCCAGCTCTTCAGCCGACAGTTCGCCCGAAGCGTCGGCGTCAGCGGCCTTGAAAGCCTCTTCGGTCACGTTCGCGTAAGCAGCCTGCACTTCGGCCAGCGAGAAGGTGGTGTTGCCATCGGCGTCAGCGACGACCGGGGCTTCGCCTTCTGCGAAAGCGGTGGTGGCGGTCAGGGCCGAAGCGGCCAGAACGAGAGCGATCTTCTTCATGGTCTTCTCCATTTTGCGGCAGCGCAGCACGCACTGCCCAGCAAGAAGGCGACTTTGCCTTCGCCGCACAACCTATTCATTTTGCTTGCGGTTCCAAGCCGATTCCGCCTGTGGTTGCGCGAACCTCACGCCAAGTTTACTGCAAGTGCAGCATGGCTTGATCTTGGGACACCGCTTGGTTTAGCTGCCCGGCCGCTTCGGGCGAAACCCGGAAATGCAGAGCTGATTCCCATAAGAATTTTCATCGAGAAATGCGTTTTCCCCTTGCACCCCCTCCGCCGTCCGACTAAATCCCGCCCTACCGAAACGGAGTGCGGGCGTAGCTCAGGGGTAGAGCATAACCTTGCCAAGGTTAGGGTCGTGAGTTCGAATCTCATCGCCCGCTCCAATCGGAAGACAAGGCCGCCTTCGGGCGGCCTTTGTCATTTCAGGACCCTTCCGTCGGACCCGAGGCGGCACACGCTTTCAACTGGACGATGGCAGTGCTGCATTTGCTGTCGCTTTGGCCGGTGGTGACGCTGAAGCTTTGACCCATTGACCCAAATGCGGCTTCGACCCAGCATGACGCGGTCAAGGTGAGGGGCGGGATGCGGTTCAGACAGGTCTTCCGGTGGGGTTTTGTGGCGCTGGTGACCCTGACTGCGATCTTGCAGGCGCACCTTGCCTATATCCGCAATAGCGGCAATTTTCACGCGGTCATCGCAGGCGAAGTCTACCGATCCGCGCAAGTGACCCCAGAGGATCTTGCGATCTATCAAAGGGATTACGGGATCCGCAGCGTCCTGAACCTGCGCGGCGCGACCCCCGGCCACCCCTGGTATGATGACGAGATCGCCTCGGCCAAGGCGCTGGGGTTGGTCCATGAGGATTTCGCCATGTCGGCGTCGCGCGTGCTGACGGTCGAGGAGTCGACCGAACTGATCGCGCTGATGCGGTCGATGCCAAAGCCCCTTCTGGTACATTGCCGCCGGGGGGCGGACCGCACCGGCCTGGCGATGGCGCTGTATCTGGCGGGGATCAGCGGCGCAGACGAAAGCACGGCTGCGGGGCAGCTTTCGATATGGTTCGGGCATTTCTCGGTGCCCTATCTTTCCAGCACCTATCCGATGGATGAAAGCTGGCAGTTGATGGCGCCGGTTCTGGGGCTGGACAGGGGATAGGACCGCCGCACCAACGGCCTTTCTGTGCCAGCTCGTCGATGACTGCGTCACTCCTCGCGGGTTTGCCGAGGAGAAGACGAAGTCGAACGACGAGGACCGGCGCCGTGAGAACCTACCGCAGCCAGAGCCCGTCGCGTTTCAGCGTGTTGCGGATCGCCTGTTCCCTGTGCGGCAGGTTGTCCCGGTCGAACAGCGCGCGGGCCTTGCGGCCCTGGTTCTGGTAGACCATCGCCTTCAGCGCAGGCCAGTTCCGCAAGGTCGGCCGCACGGTGCGATCCTTGGCAACCTCGTCCAGCACCGCGACGGCATGGTCGCTTTCCTTGGCATAAAGCAGCGGCAGCGCCCGATAGTGGCAGGTGGCGGTCCCGTCCAGCGCGGCAAGTTCCGGCCCCGGTCTGCCCCCGCCGAAGGAATGCACGACCAAAGGCAGCGCCACCTGATCCAGCCAGGGGTTCAGGCTTTGGCAGATGATCTCTTCGGGCGGGTTGTCGCGGATCGACTTGGCATAGGCCAGGAAACGGTTCCCGAACCGGCGCGGGCTTTCGTGGAAGAACCAGCCCGCGTTGAAGTAAAGATAGCGCTGCCAGTATTCGTCGGGCTGCGTGAGGTCGAGCGAGCTTTCGAAATCCAGATCGAACCGGTCATAAAGTGACTTCCAGGTCTGGGTATAGCCCGGCCCGTAAAGCTCGATCACCGGCCAGGTGCCTTCACGCCGCATCGAGGCCGAGGGTCGGCTGAAATCGAACGGGATCGTCGACAGCGGGCCGGTGATCAGCGTGTCGGTGTCAAGAAACAGAAAGGGCTCGTCCGGCAAGGCGTCCAGCGCCTCGATCTTGTTGCCATAGGGATAGTCGCTGCCGAAGGTCCGGGTTTCGAACGGCAGGATGGTGGCCCCGAGGCTTTGCAAAAGCGCCTTGACCTCGTCCGACATCCGCGGATCGCCCTGCCATTTTGGGCCGGGCTGCGGTTCAGCGACGTAAAGCGCGCCGGAAAACCCCGGATCGGAATGGCGCAACGACGCGGCCAGAAGGACGGCCTCGTATTCCAGCCGCCCAGCCTGCCCGACAGCAAGGATATTGAAACCCGCCGTCACTTTGGGCTGAAGCGCAATGACAGGCAGGACATCCCCCCGTCCAGCTTGGCGCATTCGGTGTTGCCGATCTCGCGAACGGTGAAGCCTGCGGCCATCAGCCGGTCGCGGGTCTTGGGGAAGCCTGCAGGCATCAACACGAGGTCGTTGAACCGGATGGTGTTGGCGGCGGCTTCCTCGCCATCGGGGATGTCGATGACCTTGTAGCCGTCAAAACAGCCGCTGTCCGAAAGCCGGGTGGTCGACAGCACGGTTTCCGCGTCCAGAAGCGAGCAGTCGGTCTTGAAATGCAGCACGCCGGGGGGCGTGTGGACTTCGCGAACCTTGTGGCCCCAAGGCGCGACAAGCCGGGTCAGTTCGGCAATGCCCGCCGCATTGGTGCGGGCCGACCTGCCGACCAGAACTTCCTTTTCGGTGACCAGAATGTCGCCACCTTCGATGAAACTGTCCGTGCCGGTGATTTCCACGACCTGGGAATACAGAGCCCGCAGATGCGGGGCCATTTCCGCCGCCTCACCCAGACGCGAGGGCGCGCCGGGACGCATGACGACAGCGCCCTGCGGCAGGCACAGGGCGGTATCCTCGACAAAGACGGAATCGGGATAGGCCTCCAGCGCGGGCAGTTCGACCACCGTCGCCCCGGTTTCGCGCAAGGTGGCGATGTAAGCGTCATGGTGCGCCTGCATCAGCGCAAGGTCAGGGGTGCCGGTATCAACCGCGCGCAGCCCCTTGATGATGCTGGCCGCAGGCCGGCGGGTGATGGCATGGGTGAAATGGGTGGAGAAGGACATGCGGAACCTCAAACTGTCGCGACTGTGTCGCACCCCTGAGGCCTGTTCGCAAGGGTTTCAGCCCGCCCAGGGCAGGGTCATCGCAGGATGGAAAACCCAGCGCCACCAGGCGTGGTCAAGGAACTGCCCGGCCAGGATCAGGAAGGCCAGCCCAAGCGTGACCGCCATGGCCAGCGCATAGCAAAGTGCCGTGATCAGCCGTGACGGTGCGACGGCGGGAACCGCCGCTTCGGCGGCTTCGGCCCCGTCCCAAAGACCGGGCCGCAAGCCCGCCGCGCGCGGGGCGGCACGCAGGTAGATCGCGGTCGCCGCCCACCGGAGCGTCCAGGCCGTGACAAAAGCCATCGTCGCCAGGCCCAGCGTGATCCAGCCCTGAATTTCGGCAATCGCCTGCGGGTCAAGATCCTCGATCCCCGGCCAGATACTGGGTGCCAGCGTGATCAGCCCCCGCGCGGCAAAGAACGGACCGGCAAGGACAGCCGTCAGCACCGAAAGCGCCGGAATGCGCCAACCGGCCTGCCCCAGCAGCGACCGAAGACGGCGCAGCTCGAATGCGGCGGCCAGACGATCCTCGACCGCCAGATGCGCCAGCATCAGAGGCAAGGCTGGCAGGATCAGCGCAGCCAAGGCCCAACCCGCCAGAAAGGTCGTGGGGCCGACGGCAGCCTGTTCATAGCCCTTGTTGAAGGAATTCTCCCAGCCGGCCCACCACGCCCCCAGCCACAGAAGCGTGAAGGGCAGCGTCCAGACCATCAGCGCCGTGAGGGCAAGAACACCGGCCCGCATGTTTGCCGCAAGCCCCCCCAGCGCGCGGGTCAGGCGCGCCGTTGGGCGGCCATGCCCTTCCCGCGGCCCCAGAACCCAGCCGGGGGCCTCGGCAGCACGGCCAAAGCGGTCGCGCAGGCGATGCCCGCTCCACCGCGTCAGCCAGCCAAGCGCAAGGATTGCGGTGATTGGCCCGGCACAAAGAACAGTTCCGATCCCTGCCGAAACCAGAACCCGCCCCATCCGCGACAGCCCGCCCGGACGATGCGAAACAGAAGGCAGCGCTGTCACAGGAAGACCCCCTCGATCGCCTGCCCCTCGGCCCGGTTCGCGGCAAAGCCCATGGCGGCGGCGATGGTGGGGGCGATGGCGGATTGGTCGACCGGCCTGTCGATCACCCCCTTGCCTATGCCGGGGCCAAAGATCACCGCCCAGACCTCATGCGCAGAGCGCGAGTTGAAATGGTGCTGGAACGGCACCTCGGCCAAGGGGTTGGCGTCGCGGCCACAGTCGGGGGTGATCACGAAAATCGTGTTGTCGCGGTAGAACGGGTCGGCATCGGCCATGGACACCAGCCGTTGCAACCCTTCGTCGATGACCCGGATCGCGCGGGTATAGTGGCTGGGATTGCCCCAATGCACATAGTCGGGGTCCTGATAGTTCACCATCAGGAAGCGCGGCTTCAGGTCCGCCATGGCGCGGGTGGCAAGTTCGGTCAGCAGCCGGTCGCCGCGCGGGTTCTTGAGGCCCGTATCGCCGGAATCCTGCCGCCAGCGGGCCCAGAACGCCTGAACCTCGGGCGAAGGATCGGGCGTCGCCCCTCGCGGGTCCTTGGTCAGAAGGGCTGCGCGTTCCTCGGCCACGGCCAGAAGCTGATCCTCGGGCAAGGTGCCTTCGGCCAGTTGCATCGCAGTTCGGTACAGCTTATAGCGGTGCAGCGACAGCATTTCCGACCGGTATTCCACGCCGAAATGATCGCCCGCGCCGAAGGTGAAGAATTCTTCCTGCGGTCGGTCCTCGCCATTGATCAGCAGCACCTGATGCGACGGAATGTCAAAGCTGCGGCGCAAGTATTCGAACAGCGTCGGTTCCGTCGGCTCCAGCCGGTCATTCAGAAACTCCGACAATTCGCGATAGGCCAGATAGCGCCCGGTCAAGAGGTTCAGCGTTCCCTCGGCGTGGCTGGTGTTCACCCCTTCCAGCTTGTCGATCCGCAAGTCGGGGATGAAGGTGCCACGCGGCGCAAGTTCATGGCGCAGATAGGGTGCCCAGGTCGCCGCCTCGTCGATGGTTTCCGCCCGCCGCACGCCGCCGCCAAACCGGACCAGAACCACGTTCGGCCCTTGGTATGCAGCGCTTTGCGCAAGACCGGGAAGCGGGGCGGCCAGACCTGCGGCAAGGCCCAGCGAACCAAGGGTGAAGCTGCGACGATCCATGTGACCTCCGGGCTTTGTTAATGTCATTAACATTGCATGACCAAGGCGGTCTGGCGAGTGATTCTTTCGCCCGGTCCAGTTGCCTGCGGAAAAATGCCAATGCGCCGCGCAGCCTTTGCCACGTCGACCTTGCATGTCACCATTTCATGGAAATGGTGGGCGACCCTGGAATCGAACCAGGCGTGGGTCGCCCCGGGGGAGTTACAGTCCCCTGCCGCACCTTGCAGCTCGTCGCCCGCCGGGGGTTCGTCTAACCAAGGGGGCGGGGGGCGTCAAGGGTGGATGCGCGTCTTTTCGGCTTGCATCGGCGGGTAGGGCCGCGCAAAGGTCTGGACCGTGCTTTCGGGGGTTCTGGCAATGAAATCGGGCAGCAAGAAACCGGCCTGGGTGGTCGACAAGGAACGGGGCGAACGCCGCGAGGCCCGCGAGACGGTGTGGCTGTTCGGCCTGCATGCCGTGCGCGACGCGCTGGTGAACCCCCGCCGCGAAAAGCTGCGCCTTGTGTTGACCAAGAACGCCTTCGACAAGCTGGAAGATGCGGTCGCCACATCGGGGATGGAACCCGAGATTGTCGAACCTCGGCGCTTTGACGTGCCGATCGATCCGGAATCGGTCCACCAGGGCGCTGCGGTCGAGGTCAAGGCACTGAACTGGGGCAAGTTCGCCGATGTCTGCGCCGCCGGTGACGGCTTGCCGCTGGTGGTCCTGCTGGACCGGGTGACCGACCCGCACAACGTCGGCGCGATCCTGCGGTCAGCCGAGGTGTTCGGCGCCCGTGCCGTCATCGCCCCCAAGCACCATTCCGCGCCGGAAACCGGGGCCTTGGCCAAGACCGCCAGCGGGGCGCTGGAACGCCAGCCCTATCTGAAGGTCACCAATCTATCCGAAGCGATGGAAGAGCTGAAAGCGATGGGCTACATCCTGATCGGTCTGGATGGCGAGGCCCCGCTGGCGCTGTCCGACGCGGTTGCTGCGGCTGACAAACGGCCCATCGGTCTGGTTCTTGGCGCGGAAGGTCCGGGCCTGCGCGAAAAGACCCGCGAAACCTGTGATCACCTGGCCCGCATCCCCTTTGCCGGGGCCTTCGGCAGCCTGAATGTGTCGAACGCCGCCGCCGTGTCGCTTTATGCGGCAACGCGCGGATAGCCGGCTGATCACGTCTTTGCGACAGGTCTTTAACCGATCCTACAACTTCCTATCTGAAGGTAGAGAGGCACGGGCCGGAACCCCGTCCTTTCTTCACTGTCCCTCGTTCCACGACTGGCGTCCGGGCTTCCCTCCCGGACGCCTTTTTATTGGGGTGCAACCATGACCAGCGATAGCGAAATTCGCGACATCCTGACGTCCGTCAAGATCATCGCCCTTGTCGGCTGGTCGCCAAAACCCGACCGCCCCAGCCACGGCGTCGCGGCCTTTCTGAAAAGACGCGGCTATCGGGTGATCCCGGTCAACCCCGGTCAGGCCGGACAGGTGGCGCTTGGGGAAACCGTGGTGGCAACCCTGGCCGAGGCGGGGCCAGTCGACATGGTCGACATCTTTCGTCGCAGCGAAGAAGCCGGGGCCGTGGTCGACGAGGCGATTGCCGCCGGGGCCAAGGTTGTCTGGATGCAGCTTGGCGTCATCGACGAGGCCGCCGCTGCGCGCGCACGGGCGGCGGGGTTGAAGGCGGTGATGAACCGCTGCCCCGCCATCGAGATTCCGCGTCTGGGGCTGTAGCCAAGAAAAATCCTTGAGTAAGGATTTTGACAAATTTCTTTCTTAAGAAATTTGGTCAGCGCCCGGCTTTTTCCGCGATGCCCGAGGTCCCCTCGCGCCGCTCAAGTTCGGCCACCACATCGCCAAGCGTCACGTCACGGGCGGCCAGCATGACCAGAAGGTGATAGATCACATCCGCCGCTTCCGCAGTCAGGCGGGCGCGGTCGCCCTTGACCGCCTCGATGATCGCCTCGACAGCCTCTTCCCCGAATTTCTCGGCGCATTTTTCCGGCCCTTTGGCCAGAAGCTTGGCCGTCCAAGAACTTTCCGGATCGGCCCCTTTCCTCGCGGCAATCGTGGCGGCCAGTTTTTCCAGCGTCATGACAACCTCACAGGAATTCCGGCGGCGGCCATATGCGCCTTGGCCTGACCGATGGTGAAGGTGCCGAAGTGGAAGATCGAGGCGGCAAGGACCGCGCTCGCGTGGCCTTCGGTGATGCCTTCGACAAGATGGTCCAGCGTGCCGACCCCGCCCGAGGCGATGACAGGCACGTCCACCGCATCGGCGATGGCGCGGGTCAGGGGGATGTTGTAGCCACCCTTGGTGCCGTCACGGTCCATCGAGGTCAGCAGGATCTCCCCGGCCCCCTTGGCCGCGACCGTGCGGGCGAAGTCGACTGCGTCGATGCCGGTCGCCCGCCGCCCGCCATGGGTGAAAATCTCCCATTTGCCGGGCGCGACGGTCTTGGCGTCGATCGCCACGACGATGCACTGGCTGCCAAAGCGGTCCGCCGCCCGCGCGACCACGTCCGGATCGGCCACGGCAGCCGAGTTGAAACTGACCTTGTCGGCCCCGGCCAGCAGCAGCTTGCGCACATCCTCGGGCGTACGCACCCCGCCGCCAACCGTCAGCGGCATGAAACACTGTTCCGCCGTCCGGGTCACCAGATCATACATCGTGGCGCGGTTGTCCTCGGTCGCCATGATGTCGAGGAAGCACAATTCATCCGCGCCCGCCGCATCATAGGCACGGGCAGCTTCGACTGGGTCGCCTGCGTCGATCAGGTCGACGAAGTTGACGCCCTTGACCACGCGGCCATTGGCGACGTCAAGGCAAGGGATGATGCGGGTCTTGAGCATAATGGTCAGCCTAGAGCCTGGGGCGGGCCGGGGAAAGGGGGCGCTGCCCCCTTGGACCCCCGGAGTATTTCGTCCAAGAGGAAATCAGTTCGCGAGGGCTTTCAGTGCCGTTGTCAGGTCAATCGCCCCATCATACAGCGCCCGGCCCGAGATGGCCCCGGCGATGACGCTAGTATCGCGAAGGGCGATGAGGTCTTCCATGCGGGACACTCCGCCAGAGGCGATGACGGGGATCGTCACAGCTCGGGCAAGCGCCTCGGTTGCCTCGATGTTCGGGCCCTGCATCGCACCATCGCGGTCGATGTCGGTGTAGATGATGGCGGCGACGCCTGCATCTTCGAAGCTGCGGGCAAGGTCGGTGGCCATGACATCGGTTTCCGTGGCCCAACCCTTGGTCGCGACGCGACCTTTCCGCGCGTCGATCCCAACGGCGACCTTGCCGGGGAAGGCGCGGGCGGCCTCACGCACCAGCGCGGGGTTTTCCACCGCGACCGTGCCAAGGATCACGCGGGCCAGACCCTTTTCCAGCCACATCGCGATTGTGGCCATATCGCGGATGCCGCCGCCAAGCTGGGCGGGGACCTTCACCGCCTTCAGGATAGCTTCAACGGCGGCCCCATTCACTGGCTGGCCCGCAAAGGCCCCGTTCAGGTCGACCAGATGCAGCCACTCGCAGCCCGCCGTCTGGAACTTCAGCGCCTGTTCGGCGGGGTTGTCGCCGAAGACGGTCGCCGCCTCCATCTCGCCGCGCAGAAGCCGGACGCATTGGCCGTCCTTCAGGTCGATGGCTGGGTAAAGGATCATGGCAGGGTCCCCTTCTGTCGCGCGGTCTTTGGCATGGGTGGGCCGGAAAGAAAAGGGCAGCAAGCCGCAGTTTTCGGGTCGAGTTTCCCCGCCAGCTTTGCAACAAGCTTGCAGGACATGGCAGCGGTCGAGGGCGGAAATGCGCGGATTGGACTGGATCATCCTGTGGACCCTGTCGCTGATCTGGGGCGGGTCCTTCCTGTTCAACGAGATCGCGCTGCAGGGCCTGCCAGCCCTTACCATCGTCTGGGGCCGGGTGGCGCTGGCCGCCGCGATCCTGTGGCTGGTGATGGTCGCCACCGGGACCAACGCCCCACCGCGCAGGCTTTGGCCGCCGCTTCTGGTCATGGGCCTTTTGAACAACGCCGTCCCCTTCACGCTGTTCGTGCTGGCGCAGGGGCAGATCACCGGGGCCCTTGCCTCGGTCCTGAATGCAACGACGCCGTTGTTTACCGTGCTTGTCGCCCATCTTGCCACGACCGATGAACGCCTGACCCCCCGCAAGGCATTGGGGGTGGCGCTGGGGTTCGGTGGCGTTCTGGCGATGATGGCAGGCGAGAACCTTCACGGCGAAGCGCTGGCCATGTTGGCCTGCCTTGGCGCGGCGCTATCCTATGGGGTGGCAAGCGTCTGGGGCCGCCGCTTTCGGCAGGCGGGCCTGTCGCCCATCGCCACGGCCTGCGGGCAGGTTACCTCAAGCACGGTTCTGATCACGCCGCTGTGGCTGATGCTGGATCGCCCCTGGCACCAGACCTGGCCGGGAGCCGAGCCAGTTCTTGCCGTCATTGCACTGGCTTCCTTATGTTCAGCCTTTGCCTATCTTCTATTCTTCCGGGTCCTAGCCTCGGCCGGGGCGACGGCGATATCTCTGGTGACCTTCCTGATCCCGCTGTCGGCGGCTGGTTTGGGATGGCTTGTCCTGGGCGAGACGCTGGCTTGGCGGCATTTGGCCGGGCTGGCGCTGATCCTGTCGGGACTGGCGCTGATCCAGTGGCGGCGACGGGCCTAGCCGAAGATCGACCACCCGGTGCGGCGGGCGAGCATTTCCAGCGCTTCGGTGCCCAACAGCGAGTTTCCTTGCGCGTTCAACCCCGGCGACCAGACGGCAATCGAGGCGCGCCCCGGTGCCACGGCAAGGATGCCGCCGCCCACTCCGGATTTGCCAGGCAGACCGACGCGGAAGGCGAACTCGCCCGAGCCGTCGTAGTGGCCGCAGGTCAGCATCAGCGCGTTGATCCGGCGCACGCGCTCGGGGGCGATCAGGCGCTGGAACCCGGCAAGGAACCGGCCCGCGCGGGCAAGTTGTTCCACCGTCATCGCGATGGCGCATTGGTGGAAATAGGCACCCAGGACAAGGTCGGGCGGGTTCGTCAGGTTACCCTGCGCCTTGAGGAAATGCGCGAGGGCAAAGTTGCGATGGCCGGTTTCGGTTTCCGACCGGGCGACGGCGCGGTCGATGTGGATGTCCTCATCCCCGGCCGAGGTGCGGATAAAGCCGATAAGCTCGGCCAGGTATTCCTTGGGCGGGCGGTGGCCCAAAGCTGCGTCGGTGGTGACAATGGCACCGGCATTGACGAAGGGATTGCGCGGAATGCCGCCTTCGCTTTCCAGTTGCAGGATGGAGTTGAAGGCATGGCCCGACGGCTCACGTCGGACGCGGGTCCAGAGCTGGTCGCCAAGACGGCCAAGCGCGATGGCAAGGCCGAAGACCTTGGAAATCGACTGGATCGAGAAGGGGGTCGCGCTGTCCCCGGCAGAAAGTTGCGTGCCGTCTGCAAGGCAGACCGAGATGCCGAACTGCTTCGCGTCGATGGCAGCAAGTTCGGGGATATAGTCGGCAGGTTGGCCCCGGTCGGTGCGCGAGGCCATTTCGGCGGCGATCGCGGCCAGGTCTTGGGCCAGATCATGGGCCAGGGTCACGGCGTCCAGCGCAGGAAGTTGCCAATCAGGCGCAGGCCCGCGGCCTGGCTTTTCTCGGGGTGGAACTGGGTGCCAAGGATGTTGTCCCGCCCGATGATGGCCGTGATCGGACCGGCATAGTCGCAATAGGCCAGCCGATGCGCCGGATCGGTGACGCGGAAATGGTAGGAATGGACGAAATAGGCGTGATCGCCGGTCGTCAGCCCGTCCAGCACCGGATGCGCCTGCTCGATCACCAGGTCGTTCCAGCCCATATGCGGCACCTTCAGCGCCGGGTCGGCGGGGGCGATCTTCACCACATCGCCGGGGATCCAGCCAAAGCCTTCGGTCAGCTGATATTCATGCCCCCGGCTGGCCAGCATCTGCATGCCGACACAGATGCCAAGGAAGGGGCGGCCCTTCCGGATGACCGCCTCTTCGATCGCCTCGAACAGCCCGCCATAGGACCCCAGCGCCGCCCGACAGGCCGGAAAGGCCCCGTCGCCGGGCAGGACGATCCGGTCGGCGCGCGCCACATCCTCCGGGCGCGAGGTGACAAGCACGTCACCGCCGCCCACCTCCAACGCCATGCGCTGAAAGGCTTTCTCGGCGGAATGGAGATTGCCGGAATCGTAGTCTACGAGGGCAGTGAGCATGTCAGTAACCGGTGCGCGGGTGGAGAGGGCAGAAGCCTCCGGCGGGGATATTTGTCGCAAAGATGAAAGGCTAGAGCGCGCCTTTGGTCGAAGGCAGCGCGTCGCCAAGACGCGGATCGGTTTCGACGGCCTCGCGCAGCGCGCGGGCGACGGACTTGAACGCCGCCTCGGCGATGTGGTGGCTGTTCAACCCGTGCAAGCGGTCGACATGCAGCGTGATGCCGCCATGCGTCGACAGCGCCTGAAAGAATTCGCGCACAAGCTCGGTGTCGAAAGTCCCGATCTTTGCCGTCGGGAAATCGACCGTCCAGATCAGGAAGGGCCGCGCCGAAAGATCCAACGCGCAAGCGATCTGCGCATCATCCATCGCCAGCCGGAAATGGCCATAACGGCGAATGCCGCGCTTGTCGCCCAGCGCCTTGGCCAGAGCCTGCCCCAGCGCGATCCCCACGTCTTCAACCGTGTGGTGGTCGTCGATGTGCAGGTCACCCTTCGCCCGCACCGTGATGTCGATCAGGCTGTGCCGGGCCAACTGGTCCAGCATGTGGTCAAAGAACCCGACGCCGGTCTTGCAGTCATGCGTGCCGGTTCCGTCCAGATTGACGGCGACCGAAATCTCGGTCTCGGCGGTCTTGCGGCTGACCTCGGCCTTGCGCATGGGCTCGCTCCCTTGGCTGATGCGGGCCTTATAGGGCGGGCCGCGTCGAATGGAAAGCGCCAGGGCAGATGGCACGGCGGCTTGACCTTGGCGGAAATCCGGCCACGCTGGGGAAAACGCGAAAGGGGCCAAGATGACCGTCTGCTTCACCACCGACCGAACCCTGCATTTCGGCGATTGCGACATTTCCGGCACCGCCTATTTTCCGGCCTACCTGAACATCCTGAACGGGGTGGTCGAAGAATTCTGGGCCCATATCGGCTGGCCTTGGCACGAAATCATCTGGAACGAACGCTGGGGCACACCCACGGTGCACCTGACCTGCGATTTCTCGAAACCCTCGTTCTTCGGCGACACGCTGACCTTCCGGCTGACCATCCTGAAAGTCGGCAAATCCTCGGTCCGCCTGCGCCACACGATCCACTGCGGCGAGGAACACCGCTGGTCGGTGGAACAGGTGCTGGCGGCAAGCTGGCTGGACAAGCACACCTCGATGCTTTGGCCGGATGATGTGAAGGCCAAACTGGAAAGCCTGATGACCCCGCCCGAACCGGAACACCGCCCCGTCGCCCGGTCTTAGGGCAAGCCCTTCACCCGTTTAACACGTGCTCCATCGCCGCAAACCTCTTCACCTTGATCGGGTTCCCGGAGGGGTCACGGAAAACCATCGTCCAAGTTCCCCCGACTGGCCCGGAAAGCGTACCGCCGGCGGCAGTCGCAATGCGGTGCAGCCTCATCGGAGGGTCGGCGTTGGCCCGTCAAGAGTGACGCGCAAACGACTTGCCATCGCGGTGTAAGCTAGGGCGCGCCTGCCGTAGCGTCAGCTATGCGTGTCGAAAGTCAGTCCGAACTCGCTTTCCCAAAAGTCGCACTTCGGGAATGATCGCAGTTTCGATGGATCTTTCGCACCGTCAGCATGGGAAATCATGTCCATGGCCAGCGGTAGCTTCGAAAGCTAGGCAAACATCGCTTGCAACCCATCAAAGCTCCGGCTGCTCATGCATTCACTGTCACGCCGACTTAGCGTCGCCGGCTTGCCCTCACCTTCGGCCGATGCACCTGTCAATCCGTGACAGATGCCGTTTCTCACATCAAGTGGCCCCTGAATCTGCGCCCAAAACCGCTCTGCCAGAAGGGCTTCGTCGGGTCGCCTCTCAAGATCCTTTCAAGAGGAGCTTCTTCCAGCACACCAAGGTCCCGCGCGCGCCGAAGACGCCGGTCAAGCTCTCGGTAACCCCAGCTCTACTGATGATCTCGCGCGCTTCGTTCTCGATTCTGGCAAAAAGAAACAACAGCGACGCCACCGTCCCGCAAATGCGTTCATGGCTCTCAGTCTCGGTCACGTTCCTCACCCCTTGAACACGTTCTCCAGCGCCGCAAACCCCTTCACCTCGATCGGGTTGCCGCTCGGGTCAAGGAAGAACATCGTCCACTGTTCCCCCGGCTGGCCCTGAAACCGCACCTGCGGCGGCAGCACGAAATCCACCCCTGCCGCCACCAACCGGTCGGCCAAGGCCTGCCAGTCGGGCAGCAGCAGCACCAGCCCCAGATGCGGCATCGGCACCATGTGGTCGCCGACGCGGCCCGTATTCGTGGTCGCAAAGGGCGTGCCACGATGCAGGCTGATCTGATGGCCGAAGAAATTGAAATCCACCCAGGTCTCGGTGCTGCGCCCCTCACGGCAGCCCAGCACCCCGCCATAGAAGGCGCGGGCTTCGTCAAGGTCGGTGACGTGATAGGCCAGATGGAAGGGGGTCAGCATGGAGCTCTCCGGGGATTGCGACCCGCTGATCCAAGCATGAAACGGCCTTAGGTCGCAACAATCTCCCTGTCAGAAGGCCTCACAAGGTATGAATATTCCATAAACGTCCACAGCCAAGCCATTGTTTTCCTTATCCCCGCATCCCCTGGCCAGCGTGGACAGTTTCCGTTGCCAAAGGGGAGGTTCCTCCCCTACCCTGCCGCCCAGCCAAGGAGGACCACATGACCGACCGACCCATGGGATTTGACACCCTCGCCATCCACGCCGCCACCGCGCCAGACCCCGCCACCGGGGCGCGGCAGGTGCCGATCTACCAGACCACCGCCTATGTTTTCCGGGACGCGGACCACGCGGCGAAGCTCTTCAACCTGCAGGAAATCGGCTACATCTACTCCCGCCTGACCAACCCCACCGTGTCGGCCCTTGCCAACCGTGTGGTGGCGCTGGAAGGCGGGGCGGGCGGCATCGCCTGTTCGTCCGGGCACGCGGCGCAGATCATGGCGCTTTTCCCGCTCATGGCGCCGGGGCGGAACATCGTTGCCTCGACCAAGCTGTACGGCGGCACGATCCAGCAGTTTTCCAACACGATCCGCAAGTTCGGCTGGTCGGCCAAGTTCGTCGATTTCGATGATCCGACGGCCATCGAGAAAGCCATCGACGCCGACACCCGCGCCCTTTTCTGCGAGACGATCTGCAACCCCGGCGGCGCGCTGTCCGATCTTGACGCCATCGCGCGGGTGGCTGATCAGGCCCATATCCCGCTGATCGTCGACAACACCACCGCGACGCCCTACCTGTGCCGCCCCATCGAACATGGCGCGACGCTGGTCGTTCATTCAGCCACCAAATACCTGACCGGCAACGGTACCGTCACCGGCGGGATCGTGGTCGACAGTGGCAAGTTCAACTGGTCGGCGGATGACAGGTTCCCCTCGCTCAGCCAACCCGAACCCGCCTACCACGGCCTTGTCTTCCACCCGACCCTTGGAAACATGGCCTTCACCTTCCATTCCATCGCCATCGGTCTGCGCGACCTTGGCATGACGATGAACCCGCAGGGGGCCCACTATACCCTGATGGGAATCGAAACCCTGTCCCTGCGGATGCAGCGGCATGTCGAGAATGCGCAGATCGTCGCCGAATGGCTGGAACAGGACCCGCGCGTCGGGAAGGTCACCTATCCGGGGCTGAAATCCTCGCCCTATCACAACCTTGCCAAGATGATCACGCCCAAGGGTCCGGGGGCCTTGTTCACCTTCAGCATCAAGGGCGGGTACGAGGCCTGCGTGAAGCTGGTCGACAACCTGAAACTGTTCAGCCACGTCGCGAACCTTGGCGATACCCGCAGTCTGGTGATCCACCCGGCCTCGACCACGCACCGGCAGCTGTCGGAAGAGGCGCAGGTCAAGGCGGGGGCCGCGCCGGATGTGGTGCGGGTTTCCATCGGGATCGAGGACGTGCGCGACATCATCGCGGACCTTGATCAGGCCCTGGCAAAAGCGACCGCCTGAACCGGCGAAAGCCCCCTTGCGCCCGCTTAACCGGCGGGCGCGGGGATCAGTTCGGGGACAATCCGCATCGTTTCCGGCAACGGGCGGATCGAGCCAAGGGTGACCGCGCCAGCGGTCGCGCCGTTCGGATCGAAATCAAGCGACATGCGAAGCACCCGGCAGGACTGCCCGGCCTCGGGCGCCGCACAAGCGGCGGCGGCTTGGTCGGTCAGGGCCTTCAATGCCTCTTCCGCCGAGCGCGGGCTACCCGCATCGGGACCAAGGGCGATTTCCCAGGTTTCAAAGACTTGCTGGGCAAGATCGGGAAGTTCAGCCGGGTCGGACTTGACGTCGAAGTAAAGCTCGATCCCGAACCGCGCCGTCCCTTGCAGGTCATCGACCGTCCCCGGAATCACCCGGGCTGAAGCAACGGCGCATTTCTCGGCAAAGGCTGCGGACAGCACCGGGCACAGGCCTTCCGCAAGCAGGGGCGCGCGAATATCGGCCATGACCTGCAGATAGGCCGGGTCGGGCAACGATTCCCCCTCGACCAGAAGATCAGCCAGCGGCGCGGTCATCGTCACGCGAAGCGACCTTTCGGTCACCGAGTGCCCCTGTACCAGATAAGCGCGCACATCTGCCGCAGGCGTCGCACCGCCCGTGGGCGAGATCAGCCAACTTTGCGGCGCATCCGACAGGTCATCAGGTGAAGACGGCGTTGCGACGACGGCAGGGTCTTCTGCCAAACCCTGCCAATATTGCCACCCAGCCGCGCCAAAGCCGATCAGCATCAGGGAAACGCCCGCAAGGATCAAAGCGCGCAGCATCAGAAGTCACCCCCCTGCCGCAAGAGACCAAGATCACCGAAGGCGAATTTGGTCGCAATGGCCACGACCCGCGCCGCAAAGTCCTGCCCCGGCGCAACCTGCCCCTCGATGTCGAGGAACTGGTCACGGGTGGTTCGCAGCTTGGCCCCCTTGACCGAGGTCCAGACCGCCTTTGGCGCTTCTCCACTTGGGATCGGGCCAATCGCCGAAATTGTGCCCACGTCATATCCGACCCGGCTTTCGCCTGCGCGGACGCCAAAGCTGTCGCGGAACCAGACATCATAGGATTCGGCCAGGGAAAGTGCCCGCTCGATATCCGCTGCGGGCATCGGCTGGCTGCCTTCGGCCGGGTCCGCATCTGCCATCTGGCCAGCGGTCGGCGCATAGGCCGGCACGATGTCACAATCGGCCAGACCCGACGAAAGAATCACTTCGACCGGAACCACGTCGTCCAGATTGGCCACGCCAGCCTGATCGCCACCCAGAAGAATGACCCGTTCGATTCGCACCCCGTCTGCGGCGTGAATATTCCAGATCCGGTTGCCGCTGCGGTTTTCCAGCACCAGATAGACCGGAGCGGCGGTTTCGTTCACGACGACGTCATAGGTGTCATAGGTCGGGCCGGTCACGGTGATCTGCGCGGCCGGTCCAAGCTTGCGATAGGCATCGACATAGTCCTGCACTGCCGCCGCAAGGTGCAGATCGTTGTAGGTCATCATGCCAAGCGGCATCCGACTTTCGCCAGCGGTCGCATGACCGATGACCGAGCCTGCCATCGGTTGCGTCAGAAGACATCCAAGGATCGGGCGAATCGTCGTGATTTCGGCCGGGACAGCCCCGGCGCTGCGGGTGCTGTAGCCGGTGATCACGTCATCAATTGCAACAGGCTGGTTGCCCGCGCCTGCCGCAATCGAACCGACGGCAACAAGACCGACGCTGGTATCGGAAAGCTCGTCCGTGGCCGGGCGGACCGGAGCTTCCACGCCCTCACCGGCACCAACCGCATCAAGGATGCCTTTTTCCTTGAGATAGGCGAGCGCCGGTTCCGGCAGGGAATCGCGAAGTTGCGGCACCCGCAGCAAAAGCGCCGCAGCCAGCAACAGCACACTGGCAAGGACCAGAAGACTGACCAGACCGCGCAACATGGACGACTGCTCCTGCTTCAGGCTGACTTCGGGTCTGTTGTGTCGGTCAACTTGGGCGGAATCTGGTCGAAAAGGCGGAACTGTTTAGAATCCCGCCGATTTTCACCCGATCACTCGCTGAGTTCATACTGGATCGTGACCGAAGCCGACAACCCAAGCTCGCCCCCTGCAACCGGGACCGGGGCTGCGGCGGCCATGTCATACATCGGATAGGGATAGTCACCCACCGTGCTTTCTGTGATCGAGACGATCTTGCCGATCTTCATCCCCGCGGCCGTGGCCAGAAGTTCGGCACGGGCGCGGGCGTCGGCCACGGCTTCCTTGCGGGCTTCGTCCAGAACCGGGGCCGGGTCGGCCAGACCGAAGGTCACGCCGTTCAGCGTGTTCGCCCCATCGGTGACGGCCGAGTCAAGCACTGCTCCCAGCTTGTCCAGATCCCGCACCGTGATCGTCAGCATGTTCGAGGCGATATAGCCCGAAATCACCGGGGTGCCGGTGTCATAGCCGGACCAGTTCGGGTTCAGGTACAGGTTCGAGGTCTGCATGTCGCGCTCTTCGATCCCGGCCGAGGCCAGACGGGCCATGACCGCCGCGATGGCGTCGGAATTCGCCTTCAGCGATCCGGCGGCGGTGTCACCCTGAGTCGTGACCCCGATCGACACCGTGGCGATGTCGGGCTTGACCTCGACCGTGCCGGTGCCGGTCGCAAAGACCGAGGGGGTGGCAGCAGTATCGGCAAGGGCGGGAAGCGCCAGAGCGGCGGAAAGGAAAAGGGCCGAAAGAACACGCATGGGGATACTCCTTGGGTTTGCGCGACAGTTCTATCATATGACGCGGGCCGCAAGCTGATCCTTGGCCGTTTTCCTTTCATTCGGCGAAAAGCTGCTATAGTTCTGCGTCGGGCAGAAGCCTGACGTTCCAGTGCTTTCACTTTCCGTGCTAGACCCCCGATATGAAACCGACATTCGCACTTGACCTCTCACGCGATCTTATCGCGCTTCTGCACCGGACGCCGAAGGGCTGGCTGACGATTGGCGAAGTCGCCTTCGACGCCCCGGACATGGCGGAAGAGCTGGATTTCCTGCGCAAGACCGCGCTGGGGCTTTCGCCTCTGGGTCTGGCCAGCAAGGTGATCCTGCCCAACGCCCAGATCCTTTACACCGAAGTTCACGCCCCCGGCCCAAGCCGCGAAGACAAGCGGCGGCAGATTGCGCAGGCGCTGCAGGGCAGAACACCCTATCCGGTCGAAGATCTGGTCTTTGACTGGTCGGGCAAGGGAAGCGTGGTCCGCGTCGCCGTCGTTGCCCGCGAAACGCTGGACGAGGCCGAGAGCTTTGCCGTTTCGCACCGGCTTAACCCGGTGTCGTTCGTGGCGATTCCCGAAGACGGCACCTTCGTCGGCGAGGCCTGGTTCGGCCCCACCAGCACGGCAGACACCTTCCTTGCCCCCGGCGAAACCGTGGAACGCGACCGCGAGGCGGTTTCGATCCTGCCGCTTGTACCTGCCAGCGCGCAGGCACCCGAGCCGGTCGACAGCCTGCCGGGGCTGGAAGAGGCGCTGAGTGCCGATGTCACCGAGGCCGACCTTGCCGCCGTCTCCGCAGGCCGCACGGACGCGCCGCCGGAAGAAAGCTTTGACACTGTCGAGCCGCTTTTTGACGACTCGATTGACGGGCCGGACCTTCTGGACCTTGCGCCGGACGCAACCCCGGACATCGAACCGGTCGCGGACGAGTCCACCCTTCCGTCCGAGCTTGCCTTGGCCGAGAACGTGGTCGAGATCGCGCCCGGACCTGAGCCGGAACCGGAGCCTAAGCCGTCTTTTGCGACCGACGCGGCGGATGACGTGCCAAAGGTATCTGCCCCGGTGACCAACGATGCCGAAGAGGCTCCGTTTGCCGACATCCCGGACGAGGCAGAGCCGACGGAAACCACGACGGCCAAAGTGCTGAACGGGGAAGCCCGGGTTCTTGATCCGGATATTCTTGACGACGATCTGCCGCCCGCCCCGTCTTCGGCGGCGATGTTCGCCTTCTCCAGCCGCCGCTCGGCGACCCCTGGCACCAAAAGCGAAACGCCTGGCCGCGTGATGCCGCCCGTTACCGCTGACCGGCCCACGCCGCCGATGCCGCGCGTCGAAATACCCTCTGATGCTACGGCCAGCCCGGTGGCTGCGCGACCGTTCTCGGCCGCTGTGACTGCCCCGTCGATCCCCGGAACCCGCCCGAAGCCAAAGCTGAAGCCGACCATGGGCGACATTCCGCGTCCGGTCCCGCCCGGACCGGTGACGGTCAAGCCGTTGACCCGGCCCAATGGAACCTTTGGCTCACCGCCGCCGAAGCATAGGCGCACGGGCTTTGTCTTCATGGTCCTGATCGGGCTTTTGCTGCTTAGCCTTGCGCTGGTGGCAGCCTGGGCCTCGTTCTTCCTTACGCAGGCGGCAAGTGACGCCGGGGCATCCGACCCCGTCGAAATTGTCGCGGTCCCGGCGGTCGAAGACGAAATGGCCGCCGACCTGCAGGATCCCGAGGAATTTGCCGCTGCAGAAGGCGCGGATCCCGCCGTGGTCGAGGCCCCGGCGACCGGACTGACCGACGACGCCGCTGCCGATCTTGATGCCTTGGCGGTCGAAGAAATGCCGGTGAACCTGGGCGGTGACGACAGCGGCGTGCAGCCCGTCGACTCCGTGGCCGCGACCCTTGACGAGACTGCGCTTCCCGGCGACCCCGCCGCCGGAACCGAAGCGGAAACTGCGGGGGTCGAGGCTGGCACAGGCGAAGCCGCCCCGGGCACGACAATCGCCACCGATGTTTCGGGCAGCAGAACGCCGGTCGAGGATCAAGACGAGATCTTCCTGGCGGCCATGGATGCCCCGCCCCCGATTCTGGACGCGCACGCGCTTCCGACCCCCCCTGCCACGACCGACGCACCGCCCGCAGCCCCGATGCTGCCCCCGGCCCCCGGCACGGTCTATCAGTTTGATGCGCAAGGCCTTTTGGTGCCGACCCCCGAAGGTATCCTGTCACCCGATGGCGTGATGCTGTTTTCGGGCAAGCCGCCGCTGGTCCCCCCGACCCGCAGTGCCGCTGCCGAGACTGCTGCCGCAGCCGTTGCCCCGGTTGCCCCCCCTACCACCGATCCGACCACGGCAGCTGATGCCTCGCTGGTCACGGCAGGTGAGACGGGTGTCGCCGTACCCGAAGGCACCGCCGAAGCGCCGGTCACTGTTGTCCCATCCGACCCGGCAATGGCTGGATTTCGTCCAAAGCCCCGCCCCGAGGGGCTTGTGGTTCCCGATGATGGCGCCAGCCTTGATGCCGGAACCGGGGTGGAGGTTGCCACCCTGCGCCCCCTGCCCCGCCCGTCAAGCGTATCTGCCGCCGCCGCAGCGGCAAATCCTGACAGCGCGGTTGCCGATCTTGGCGCACAGGGCGCGTCGCTTGCGGCCCAGGCCGAAGCAAGCCTTGCCGAAGCCGAGGCGCTGGAGGCCGCGAATCCCTCGATCGTCGCAATCTCGATGCGCCCCGCCGCCCGGCCAAGCGACCTGAGCCGTGCCGTCGAGGCCGCCGTTGCCGCCGCCGTGCGTGAGCCCGAACCGGTTGCGGAAGCCGAGGTTGAACTGGCCGCTGCCAATACGAGTTCGGACGAGCATGCCGAAATTGACGAACCGGAAACCGACGGGGCCGCGCCCGCGATTCCGACCAAGGCCAGCGTGGCCAAGCAGGCCACCTACGACAACGCCATCAACCTGTCGAAGATCAACCTGATCGGGACTTTCGGAACCTCGTCAAAGCCTTATGCGCTGATCCGTCAGGCAAATGGCAAGTACAAGAAGGTCAAGGTCGGCGACAAGATCGACGGTGGTGTGGTCAAGGCCATCACCGAAAACGAGGTCCGCTATCAAAAGGGCGGCAAGCTTGTCACCCTGAAGATGCCGAAAGCCTGAACCGCTCATCCGACCTGACGGACCTCATCGTTGTGCCGAACGACAAGCGCTCGCAAGGGGGCGGGGAGTGTCCCTCATCCCCCCGTCGCGACACCCGCTTCCGCAAAGGTCGCCATGCCCGAGTGGCAGGCCACCGCTCCCTGCACGATGCCAATCGCCAGAGCCGCACCTGACCCTTCGCCAAGCCGCAGACCCAGTTGCAGCAGCGGTTCCTTGCCCAGCTTTTCCAACAACCGCCCATGCGCGCCCTCGGCGCTTTGGTGGCCGGCGATGCAATGGTCCAGCGCACCGGGCACGGCCTTATCCAGCACTGCGGCGGCGGCGCAGGCGATGAACCCGTCCAGAATGACCGGCACGCGCGACATGCGTGCGCCAAGGATCGCCCCCGCCATGGCGGCAATCTCGCGCCCGCCAAGGCAACGCAGCACTTCCAGGGGATCGCCCAGCATAGCCTTGTGCCGGGCAAGGCCTGCGGCAACCGCCGCCTCTTTCCGGGCCAGACCCGCGTCATCGACCCCGGTCCCGCGCCCTGCCCAACCGGTTCCGCCGTAAAGTGCAGTGGCAAGGGCGGCGGCGACCGTGGTGTTGCCGATGCCCATTTCCCCTGCGACAAGCAGATCAGCCTTGGGATCGACCGCGTCGAAGCCCTTGGCCAAAGCGGCGACCACCTCTGCCTCGGTCATCGCCGGGCCTTCGGTGAAATCACCGGTCGGGCGGTCAAGCTCCAGCGCGTGAACGTCAAGCTTGGCCCCGAAAGCCTTGGCCAGTTGGTTGATCGCTGCCCCGCCATGGGCGAAGTTCGCCACCATCTGCGCGGTCACCTCGGCCGGAAAGGCCGAGATACCCTTTGCCGTAACACCATGATTTCCCGCAAAGATCACGATTTGGGGGTGCGAGGCGCGGGGCTTTTCGGTGCCTTGCCAGCCTGCCATCCAGATTGCCAGGGCCTCAAGCCGGCCCAAAGCCCCCGGCGGCTTGGTCAACTGGCCATTCCGGGCCATGGCGGCATCGGTCGCAGCCTGATCCGAGGCGGGAAGCCTGGCCAGCATCGCACGAACATCGGCAAGGGTGTGGAACGGCATCGACTTCTCCGGATTGATCCTTTTCGCACTTGGGGCTAACGCATGGGCCCAGGGATTGCCAGCCGGGATAAGCCGCTTTGACCATGCTTCGCGACATCGCCACCCGGCTTGTGCCCGACCTTCTGTCCGGCTTCGGTCTGCTGACCCGGCTGCCGCTGCCGAACCACCGCAGCACCGGCGCGGGGTCGGCCTGGACCTGGCCTCTGATCGGTGCCGCACTTGGCTGCAGTGCCGCAGCGACGATGGCCGCGGCGCTTTGGCTTGGCATCACGCCGGGGGTCGCGGCGGTTCTGGTGCTGATGCTGCTGGCGCTTCTGACCGGCGCATTGCATGAGGACGGGCTGTCTGATACTGCCGACGGGTTCTTCGGCGGCTGGACGCGCGAGCGGCGGCTGGAAATCATGAAGGACAGCCGGATCGGCAGTTATGGCGTGCTCGCCCTGCTTCTGGTTACGCTTGGCCGCTGGTCGGCCCTGACCGCATTGATGGTCCATGGCGATTACTGGGGTGCCCTGATTGCCACAGGCGCGCTGTCGCGCGCGCCCATGGCGTTGATGATGGCACTTTTGCCGAATGCGCGCGGCACAGGTCTGTCGCATGCGACCGGGCGTCCATCGCCGGGGGTGGCCCTGCTGGGATGCGCGCTGGCCGCCGGGATCGCCGCCTTGTGCCTTGGCTGGGCCGCGCTTTCGCTTGTACTTGCCGTTCTTGCCGTTGCGATCCTGCTTTCGCTGTCTGCCCTGCGCCGGATTGGCGGGCAGACGGGCGACGTTCTGGGCACCGCGCAACAGTTGGCTGAACTTGCCAGCCTGACGGTTCTGTCAGCGATGGCGGACTGACCCTGCGCTAATGCACCGCCCGCCTCTAGCCTTTGTCCCACTCTCGCGGTAAATCGACAGGGAGACCCTTCAGGATGCCAGCCATGACCGATTTCTCGGAAGCCATTTCCTCGACCGAGGAAATCATCGAAGACGCCCGCAACGGGCGGATGTTCATCCTTGTCGACCATGAGGACCGCGAGAACGAGGGCGACCTGGTGATCCCGGCCCAGATGTGTACGCCAAGCGCAATCAACTTCATGGCCACCCACGGACGCGGGCTGATCTGCCTGTCGCTGCCGGGCGCCCGGATCGACGCGCTGGGGCTGCCGCTGATGAGCCCGAAAAACTCCAGCCGCCACGAGACGGCCTTCACGATGTCGATCGAGGCGCGCGAAGGCGTGACCACTGGCATCAGCGCGGCAGATCGCGCCCGGACGGTTTCGGTCGCCATCGACCCGACGAAGGGCGCCGCCGATATCGCCACCCCCGGCCATATCTTCCCGCTGCGCGCCCGCGAAGGTGGCGTGCTGGTTCGCGCCGGTCACACCGAGGCCGCCGTCGATGTCAGCCGTCTGGCCGGCCTGAACCCTTCGGGCGTGATCTGCGAGATCATGAACGATGACGGCACCATGGCCCGCCTTCCCGACCTGATCAGCTTTGCCCAACGCCATGGGCTGAAGATCGGCACGATCAGCGACCTGATCGCCTATCGCCGTCGGCACGACAACCTGATCAGCGAAAAGGCCGTGAAGTCGGTCACCTCCAGCCATGGTGGCGATTGGCTGATGCGGGTCTTTGCCGATGAAACCCACGGCGACGAACATGTTGTTCTGTCAAAGGGCGACCTTTCGGCCCCCGGCCCGGTCCTTGTCCGCGTCCATGCGCTGAACCCGATGGAGGATGTGCTTGGCATCGGGGGCGAAGGGGCGCTGCCTGCGGCGATGAAGCTTATCGCCGCGGAAGGGCGCGGTGTTGTGGTGCTGTTGCGCGACACGACGATGAAGATGGTCGCGCCGGGTGAACATTCGCCCCAGACCCTGCGCCAGTATGGGCTTGGCGCGCAGATTCTGTCGTCGCTGGGGCTGTCCTCGATCACGCTGGTGACGAATTCCGCCGCGCCAAAGTTCGTGGGCCTTGATGCCTATGGTCTGACCATCTCTGGCACCCGCCCGATCAAGGAATAAACCATGGCCGCCGCCGAACAGCACTATACCCTGCCGCTGCCCAGCTTTGACAAGCCGGTGAAGCTTTTGATCGTCGTTGCCCCCTATTACAAGGATATCGCCGACAACCTTGTCGCCGGAGCCCGCGCCGTGGCGGCGGCTTGTGGGGCCGAGGCCGAAGTGGTCGAGGTTCCGGGCGCGCTGGAAGTGCCCTCGGCCATCGCCATGGCCGAACGTCTGGCCGAATATGACGGCTATGTCGCGCTTGGCTGCGTGATCCGGGGCGAAACCACGCATTACGATACGGTCTGCAACGACAGCAGCCGCGCCATCAGCCTGCTGGGCCTGCAAGGCGCCTGCATCGGCAACGGCATCCTGACGGTGGAAAACCGCCCGCAAGCCGTGGTGCGCGCCGATCCCGCCGGGCAGAACAAAGGTGGCGGAGCCGCAGCCGCCGCCTTGCACCTGATCGCGCTTTCGCGCAAATGGGCCGGGAAATCCAAAGGGATCGGCTTTCGCGCATGACCTCCGACCAGACCAAAGCCGACAAACGCGATCAGAAGCGCCAGATGAAATCCGCCGCCCGGCTTTACGCTGTGCAGGCGCTTTTCCAGATGGAAGCCTCGGGCCAGACGGTCGAGACCATCACGCGCGAGTTTGAAACCCATCGGTTCGGCGCGACTTATGAAGAGGGTGAGTTTGCCGAAGGCGACGTCACCCATTTTCGCGCCGTGGTGGGGTCTGCCGTCAACTGGCAGGCCAAGATCGACCAGATGACCGACCGCGCCCTTGTCGCGGCCTGGCCCATCGACCGGATCGACCCGGTCCTGCGCGCCCTGTTCCGCGCCGCCGGGGCCGAGCTTGTCGATCTGCCGACCCCGCCCAAGGTCGCGATCACCGAATATGTCGATGTCGCCAAGGCCTTCTTCCCCGACGGCAAGGAACCCAAGTTCGTCAATGCCGTGCTTGACCACATGGCACGCGAGGCCAAGCCCGAGGCGTTCTGACACGTCAAAGGGGTATGTCGAGCCGCCGAAAGGACCCTTGATGCGCCGCCTTGCCCTTGCCGCCTGTCTTGCCACCCTGCCAACCATAGGCTTCGCCCTGTCCCCGCTTGTCGATATTGCCGCCCTGATCCAGGACCGCGACTGGCAGCTTCTGGCCATCGACGGTGCAGTCGTGGACCAGGGCTTTACCGCAAGCCTTCGGGTAGACGCAGAGGGGGCAATTTCTGGAATGGCCCCCTGCAACAGTTATGGCGCGCAGAACACTGGCGATCTGCCCGATTTCAAACCAGGCCCGATCAGGGCAACGCGCCGGGCCTGTGACCGGTTGGCGGACGAGCAGGTCTTTTTCGACACTCTGTCGATCATGGAAAGCGCCGCGATTGACGGTATCCAGAACCTTATCCTGACCGGTCCGGACGGGCGCAGCATGGAATTCGTGCAGGATCGGACGGACCGGCAGCCCGCCTGCAAGACCTGCACCGCCGACTAGCGATTCGCCTCGAAAAGCGAGGCTGCGCGATCGAAGAACCGGTTCCGCACTGCCGGGCCTTCCATCATGATCTCGTGTTCGGCACCCGGATAAAGGTCCAGTTGACCATTGGCCCACCCGGCCATCCGCAGATGCACCGGCGGCACATCAACCACCTTTTCCATCGTTCCCAGCGCGCAGATCGTCGGCACCTTCGGGGCCGGGGCCGCCATCAGTTCGGCACATTCGCGCAGGGCAAGACCCAGCCAGGTCAGCGTCGGGCCCCCCAGCGCCAGTTCGGGCACCTCTTCCAACTGGCGGCGCATGTAAGCCCACATTTCGCGGTCAGTGGTCAACACGTTGCCTTCGAAGGGATTGGACAGAAGATAGCATTCATCGCTGGTTGTCGGCGCATAGCGGTTCCCGAATCGCAGCGGGGCAGCAATCGCCGTCACCACCGCTGCAACCGGGCGCAACCAGGCTGCCATGGATATCCCCCACATCGGTGCCGAAAACACAGCCGCCGCAAAAGGCAGGCCCCGCATCAGCCCACGCAGTCCAATCGCCCCGCCCATCGAATGGGCCAGCATGAAATAGGGTTTGGGCAGACCTGCGCGCTCAGCCTCGGCCAGCATGGCGTCAAGGTCTTGTTGATATTCGGAAAAATCTCCGACATGGCCAGCATGATGGTCGGCCAGCGGTCGGTCGGCCAGACCCTGCCCGCGCCAGTCGATGGTGATGACGGAATAGCCGCGTGCGACAAGGTCACGGGCTGCGCGGCCGTATTTCTCGATACACTCGGTCCGGCCGGGCAGAAGCACAACCGTGCCCTTGTCCCCTGCTTTCCACCAGGCCACGCGAATCCGGGCCGCCCCCGGTTTCAACCAGAAGCACTGTGCCCCCGCGGGTGCATCCGCCAACTCGGCATGGAACGGCGCGGTCTGGAAGGCTTCGTGTTTCACCCCAGCACCGACCCCAGTTTCATCGCCATGCCCATGCTGCCATCGACCGACAGTTTCCCGGTCATGAAGGCACTGGTCGCGCTCATCTCTCCGTCCAGCAGGGCCCGAAACACCGCGGCGGATGCGGTCAAGGTGACATCCGCCTCTTCGTCGCCAGCGCGCACGCCCGTTGCATCCAGCATGATCGCCCCTTCGCCCGTTATGACGAATTTCGCCACCCCGTCAAAACCGCCCGACAGTTTTGCAGACAGCGCCTTTACGGCTGCGTCGATCATTTCGCTCATCAGTCTCTCCTTCGTGACCCGGGCGGCTCTGGCATTCCTGCGCGGATCGGTTACCTTTCACCTTATGCGGGTCCAAGCCATCTTTCTCAATCACATCGTTGCGGCACTTGTGCTGGTTTTCCTTACTTGTGCCGCCCAAGCCGAGGATACCGGAAAACTTGACGATCTTTTCACCCGCCTGCTGACCGCCGAAGCGGATGAGGCGGGCCGGATCGAGACGGAAATCTGGATCGAATGGCGCAAATCCGGGTCACCCGCGCTGGACCTTCTGTTGCAACGCGGCATCGATGCGCTGGACCTTGGCGACTATGATCAGGCGATCGAGCATTTCACCGCCGTCATCGACCATGACCCCGATTTCACTGAAGCGTGGAATGAACGGGCAACCGCCTATTTCTATCGGGGCGATATCGGCCCCTCGCTGGCGGATATCGGCCATGTTCTGACGCTGAACCCCCGGCATTTCGGGGCGTTGTCGGGCCTTGCGATGATTCTGGAATCCACCGGCAAACCCGAAAAGGCGCTGGAGGCTTACCGTGCAGCGCTTGCCATCCATCCCCATCTTGCGGGCGCGGTCGAAGCTGTCGAACGGCTTGAGACCCAGGAAGAGGGTCAGGAGCTTTAACCCATGGACGCGCCCCGGCGGGTGACGGCGGTCCTTGGACCGACGAACACCGGCAAGACCCATCACGCGATCGACCGGATGCTGGCCCATCGGACCGGCGTCATCGGCCTGCCGCTGCGTCTTTTGGCGCGTGAGGTTTATGATCGCATCGTCGCCCGCGTCGGCCCTTCGGTCGTGGCTCTGGTGACGGGCGAAGAACGGATCGTCCCCGAGCGCACCCAGTATTGGGTCTGCACCACCGAAGCGATGCCGCTGGAGATTGGGGCGGATTTCGTGGCCGTCGATGAAATCCAGCTTTGTGCAGATGCCGACCGTGGCCATGTCTTCACCGACCGGCTTCTGCGCGCCCGGGGTCTGCACGAAACGCTTTTCCTTGGCTCGGACACCATGCGCGGGGCGATTGCCGGGCTGGTGCCGCATGTCACGTTCCTGAAACGGGACCGGATGTCTGTTCTTCGGTACTCAGGTTCGAAAAAGATAAGCCGGATGCCCCCGCGCAGCGCAATCGTGGGGTTTTCCGTTGAAAATGTATATGCCATCGCCGAACTGATCCGCCGTCAGAAGGGCGGCTGCGCGGTGGTCATGGGGGCGCTTTCGCCCCGCACCCGCAATGCCCAGGTCGCTTTGTACCAGAATGGCGACGTCGACTATCTTGTCGCGACCGATGCCATCGGCATGGGCCTGAACCTGGACATCAAACACGCCGCCTTTTCCGCCACCGCCAAATTCGACGGTCGCCGGATGCGCGGGCTTTACCCGCAGGAACTGGCTCAGATCGCCGGACGCGCCGGACGCCATACCGAAGACGGCACCTTCGGCGTCACCGGCGAGGCGCGGCCCTTCGACGAAGACGTGATCGAAGCCATCGAGACCCACCGCTTTGCCCCGGTCAAGAAACTGCATTGGCGCAGCGAATCGCTCGACTTCGGTTCGGCCCAACGCCTGATCCGCAGCCTGGAAGAACCCACGAACAATGACTGGCTGACGCGCGCGCGGGATGCCGATGACCTTCTGGCGCTGAAGGCCCTGTCGGCCCTGCCCGAAGTTCAGGACAAGCTGACCGATGCGAAACGGGTGCAGCTATTGTGGGACGTCTGCCGCATTCCCGACTTCCGCTCGGCCAGCGATGCCGAACACACGACCCTTCTGACCCGGATCTTCGACTTTCTGGTCGGTCGCGGCCTTGGTGGCGGGCGCATCCCGTCGGATTGGCTGGCGACCGCGATCAAGCGCATCGACAAGACTGAAGGTGATATCGACACCCTGTCGCGCCGTCTGGCCTTTATCCGCACCTGGACCTATGTCACTCAGCGGAAAAACTGGGTTCAAGACGAAACCCATTGGCGCGACGAAACCCGCGCTGTAGAAGACCGCCTGTCGGATGCCCTGCATGCGGCACTGACGCAACGATTTGTTGACCGGCGGACAAGCGTCCTTCTTCGCCGGTTGAAGCAGAAGGAGGCTCTTGTGGCCGAAGTGAATGACAAAGGCGAAGTGACGGTCGAAGGCGAATTCGCCGGGAAACTGGAAGGCTTCCGCTTTCAGCAAGATGCCTCGACCTCGCCCGATGCGGCGCGGACTTTGGCGCAGGCCGCCTTGCAGGCGCTGAAACCCGAATTCCACCTGCGCGCGGACCGGTTCTACAACGCCCCGGATACGGAACTTGATTTCACCGAACAGGGCGGCCTGATGTGGGGCGCCTCTGCCATTGGCAAGCTTGTGAAGGGTGCCGAACCCGCCAAGCCCGGCGTCGAAGCCTTTGTCGACGAAGAGGCTGGCCCCGACGTCGCCGAAAAGGTGCGCCGCCGCCTGCAGCATTTCATCGACCGCAAGGTTGCCGCGCAGTTCGAGCCCCTCTTGGCCATGGGCCGGGACGAGGCGCTGACCGGCCTTGCCCGCGGTTTCGCCTTCCGTCTGTCCGAAGCGCTTGGCGTCCTGCCCCGCGACGCGGTGGCGACCGAGGTGAAAGAGCTTGATCAGGACGCCCGTGGTGCCCTTCGCAAGCATGGCGTCCGTTTTGGCCAGTTCACCGTCTTCCTGCCCGCCCTTCTGAAACCCGCACCCACCCGCCTGCGTCTGGTGCTGTGGTCCTTGTGGAACGGCTTGCAGGAATTCCCCGAAAGCCCGCCTCCGGGCCTTGTCACGATCCCGAACGTCGCCGAAGTGCCGAAGATCCACTACACTCTGGCCGGGTATCACCCGGCAGGCACGCGCGCGATCCGGATTGACATGCTGGAACGTCTGGCCGATATCCTGCGCCAGAAGGACAGCCGCGCCGGGTTCGAGGCGACGCCCGACATGCTATCGATCACCGGCATGACGCTGGACCAGTTCGCCGACCTGATGACCGGCCTTGGTTACAAGCCCGAAAAGGCCGAGCGGGTGAAGGTCAAGACCGCCGCCGCTCCGAAAGGCCCGGAAATCTCGGAAGAAGCCGCCGCTGCGATTGCGGCTGGCCTGCCGATCCCGGAAGAGGTCTCGATTCACGCCCCCGTGGCGGAACCCGAGCCGGAAGCCGCGCCCGAGATGGAGTCGTTCTACACCTTCACCTGGGCCCCGAAACCCCGCTTCCAGCGCCCCGAACGGACAGCCCGCCCGGAACGCAAAGAAAGCGACGCCCCGCGCGCACCCCGTGGCGACCGTCCGCAGGGCGAACGCAAGCAGGGGGATCGTCCGCAGGGCGACCGGCCTCTGGGGGATCGTCCCAAAGGCGACCGCCCGAAAGGCGACCGTCCGCAGGGGGATCGCCCCAAAGGCGACCGTCGCGATCACGCCAAGGGTGGCAAGCCCCAGCGGGAAGAGCGCAAGACAACCTATGAGGCACGCCCCCCGCGCGCCGAAAAGCCGATCGACCCCGACAATCCCTTCGCCGCCCTTCTGGCGCTGAAGGGCAAGGTCTAAGGATTGTCCGGGCCCTCGGGCAAGGCAAACCCTGCGGCAACGCCGAAACTTCGGCTGGACAAATGGCTCTGGCAGGCGCGGTTCTTCAAGGGCCGCAGCCTTGCCGCCGAGCTGATCGAGGCCGGTTCAGTCCGCGTCAACGGCCAGCGTACCACCAAGCCGGGCCGCGACATCAGCGCGGGCGACGTGCTGACCTTCCCGCAAGGCACACGCATCCGCCTTGTCCGTGTGCTGGCGCTTGGCCTGCGCCGTGGCCCCGCGACCGAAGCGCAGGCTCTCTATGTCGATCTTGACCCTCAGGACGGCGCAGACCCGCTTGAATGATCCGGCTGCATGGCCTAACTGGCATCAAACGATCCGCTTCGGGGCCCGCCCATGACTTATGTCGTCATCGATAACTGCATCGCCTGCAAATATACCGACTGCGTCGAAGTATGCCCGGTCGACTGCTTCTATGAAGGCGAGAACATGCTTGTCATCCACCCGGATGAATGCATCGACTGTGGCGTCTGCGAACCCGAATGCCCGGCCGACGCGATCCGCCCGGATACCGAGCCGGACATGGAGGAATGGGTGACCTTCAACCGGAAATACGCCGTTGAATGGCCGGTGATCGTCACCAAGAAAGACCCGCTGCCGGGGTATGAGGAACGTGACGGCGAAAAGGGCAAGCGCGAGAAATACTTCTCCGAAGCCCCCGGCACTGGCGGCTGATCCCGCGCAACCGATTCGCCGCAGATCCGCGCTGCGAATCGGGCATGAGTCACTAAAGCCTTTGATTTCAGGTGCTTGCGCCAAAGTCCTGCGGATTTGCGTGTGTTGGAATCACCCGCGATTTGTGTTATGATTTGTTTACAAACAAGCATGGACGTCAGACACAAGGCCTGGACCAAAAACCTGGGCCCACATTTTTCGTGACAAACCAGCTCCACACGCCTGACCGGGGGGTCAGGGCGCGGGAGTTTTGTTGCGGGGCGATGGACCTGTTTGGGCAACGTGGGGAAGAACTGAATGACCAAGTCGAAGAAGCCTGAATTCCGTCCGAACGATTTCGTGGTCTACCCGGCGCATGGCGTCGGCAAGATCATCTCGATCGAAGAACAGCAGATCGCCGGGATTCAGCTGGAGCTTTTCGTCATCTCCTTCGAAAAGGACAAGATGACCCTGCGCGTCCCCACCCACAAGGCGCTGGACATCGGCATGCGCGCCCTTTCGGCCCCCGATGTGGTCACCAAGGCGCTGGACACGCTGAAGGGCAAGGCCAAGGTCAAGCGCGCGATGTGGTCGCGCCGCGCCCAGGAATATGAACAGAAGATCAACTCCGGCGACCTTCTGTCGATTGCCGAGGTCGTCCGCGACCTGCACCGCACCGACGACCAGCGCGAACAGTCCTACTCCGAACGTCAGCTTTACGAAGCCGCCTTGGAACGCCTGACCCGCGAAGTCGCCGCCGTCTCGGGCGTGGACGAGGCGGGTGCCGCGAAGCAAGTCGACTCGGTTCTGGTCGGCCGCGCGGCCTGATCTGACGGTCTAATGACCAGGAAACGGCGGTCCGAAGGGGCCGCCGGTTTTCATTTTGGACGACGATCAACCGGTTCATAAAAGGTGGGAGCTTCAGAAAAGCCATCCCAAAAGGCTGCGAGACGCGCGCAGCTTGGGCATTTCAGAACGCTGATAAATTCTCGATAGAAGCGCTCAGTTTCGATTGGATCGCCAAGTTCGTCTAAGCGACTATCCGAAATGATCAGCCATTCAATTGGGTTAGGAATTGCCCCAAAGTCCAAACGATTGCCGCAAATGCACTCGACTGAAGGCATCGGCCCATCCCTTCCGATTAACGTATACCGAAGTACCGCTCCGCCGGCAGATACCCCGCCAGCCGTCCCGCTGCGCACCAGTCGCGCTCCAGCCCGAGGTCGCCCACCAGGATCACCTGATCCGAGGGCACGCGCCCCAAGGCGGCCCGCACCCGCTCCCGCATCTCGCCGAACCCCGCCAGCGCATAGGGCGCGGGCCAGGCCCCATCCAGCACCGGATTGGCCATCTCCACCATCCCCGGCGTCAACGGCTGCACGGCCAAAGCCAGCCGTCCGCACTGAACCACCGCAAGTTTCGCCGCGCGGTCCTCTGGCATTGCAGGCCGCACCAGTGACACCCGCAAGGCATTGCTTGAGAACAGGAACGCCACCACGTCATGCCCCGTGGCCGCCCGCACCCCGGCATAGGTCTTGTAGTCCAGCCCCAGCGCCTTGGCCCGCTTCACCCGAAGTCGCACCACCTCCACCGGCAAGACCGGCAACAACCTCTCCCGCGCCGAGGCCCAGCAGTGCTTCCGCCAGCTCACCCCGCCCTCCATCGACGGCCCGCCGTTATGCCCGATCCCGCCCATCCGAAACTCCGCAGCATTTGACTCAGATTGTGCTTCCTCTTGGCACAAATACTCATTCTTGGGCCCGAAGCTCCATGCCCGCCCTCAGTCATACTCCCGCAGCCGCGCCACATAGCGGGCCATCGTGTCGACCTCCAGGTTCACCCGGTCCCCGACCTTGACCTCGCCCCAGGTCGTCACTTCCTGAGTGTGCGGGATCAGGTTGACCCCGAACTCCGCACCGGCAACCTCGTTCACTGTCAAAGACGTCCCGTTCAACGCCACCGACCCTTTCGGCGCGATGAACCGGGCCAAGGCGTCCGGCGCACGGAAAGTCACGCGGACCGACCCCCCCTCGCTCCGCACCGACACCACCTCGGCCAAGCCGTCGACATGGCCCGAAACGATATGCCCGCCCAACTCATCCCCGACCTTCAGCGCGCGTTCCAGGTTCACCCGTTTGCCAAGGCCCCAGCCACTCAGATTGGTTTTCGACAGGGTCTCCGCCGAAATCTGCACGTCGAACCAGTTTTCCGGCGCGCTTCCCAGCGCCACCACAGTCAGGCAGACGCCATCGCAGGCGATCGAGGCCCCGATGTCGATCCGCGCCACGTCATAGCGGGTTGCGACCCGGGCGCGAAGGTCGCCCTGCAACTCGGTCTCGATGATCCGTCCGATATCGGTGACAATTCCGGTGAACATGGCCAGCCCCCTCTTTTCCTTCGACCTAGCCCCGGCAGTGCCGTCACGCAAGTCCGGCGGCATCATCGCCTTTATCTCTTCATGCTTTCTCACGAATTCGGCTATAGTTCGGGCCTAGGACAGACAGTGCCGCCTTGCCGCAGGACCGATGCGCGTGATCCCGACGCCCCCCTCAGCCGACCGTCGCTTCCTGTTCCTGCAGGGTCCGCACGGGCCATGGTTCCACCGGCTGGGCAAACTGCTGCGCGCCGCCGGGGCCGAAGTTTGGCGCGTCGGCTTCAACCTGGGCGACCGGATCTTCTGGCCCGTACCCGGCTATATCCCGTTCAAGGGCAGCCACGACCGCTGGCCCGATACCTGCGACCAGCTTTTCACCCAGCATCAGATCACCGACCTTGTGCTTTACGGTGACACCCGCCCGATCCATGCCCAAGCCGCCGCTTTGGCCAAGGCGCGCGGCATCACCGTGCATGTGTTCGAGGAAGGCTATCTGCGGCCCTATTGGGTCACCTACGAACGCGGCGGGTCGAACGGCAATTCGCGTCTGATGACCATGACCCTGCCGGAAATGCAGGCGGCGCTGGCCCGTATCGATCAGGACCTGCCAGACACGCCCGCGACCTGGGGCGACATGCGCCAGCACATGTTCTGGGGTGCGCTCTATCACGGCTGCGTCGCCCTGGGCCTGCGGGTCTATCGCAATTTCCGCCCGCACCGGTCGCTGACCGTGGGGCAGGAATTCGTGCTTTACCTCAAGCGCTTTCTTCTGATGCCGATCCATCGGCTTGAACGGCGGCTTGCCACCCGCAGGATCAGGCGCGGTGGGTTTCCCTATCATCTGGCGATCCTGCAACTGGAACATGACGCCAGCTTCCGCGACCATTCGCCTTTTGCCAGCATGACCGAATTCCTGGCCCTGGTGATGGAGGGTTTTGCCAAAGGCGCCCCGCGGCACCACCATCTGGTCTTCAAGGCCCACCCGCTTGAAGACGGCCGCGTCCCGCTTTCCCCCGAAATCCGCCGTCTTGCCGCCCAGCACGGCCTGACTGGTCGGGTGCATTTCGTGCGTGGCGGCAAACTGGCCGAGCTTTTGAATGACGCGCGCTCCGCCGTGACCGTGAATTCCACCGCCGGGCAGCAGGCGCTGTGGCGGGGCTTGCCGCTGCGTTGCTTCGGCACGGCGGTTTATGCCCAGCCCGAATTCGTCTCGACCCAGCCGATTGACGCATTCTTCGCCGCCCCCGACCGCCCCGACAGCCGCGCCTATCGCAGCTATCGCCAGTATCTTCTTGAAACTTCACAGATTGTCGGCGGCTTCTATTCGGCCCGCGGTCGCCGCGCCCTCTTGCGCCAGGTGGTCGATCTTATGCTTGCCGAGCATGATCCGTATGAGGCGCTGTATGCCGGAACCGCGGCACCTCGGCAACAGTTGCGGCTTGTTACCTGAAAAATCAATTTGGGGTTCTGGCCAAGGCACGCTCGATTCGCTACCTTGACGGGAAAAGAACAAGACCCAAGGGGGCAACACTGGTGCTTCGGAAATTTCCAATGTCGGCCAAGGCCATCGCGCTTTTGGCTTCCGTAGCCGTTGTGGGCTCTTGCGGTCTGCCCCGGTCGGGTCCAACCACCAGGCAAGTCATGGCCGGGTCGGTAGAACGGAAGGGCGATGCCAATATCGTTACCGTGACGCCCGAAATTTCGCGAATCACGGCGGCGAAACCGGCAATCGGCTTCAGCTCGGCCTTCCTGAACGCCGGTATTGTCGGGTCGGACATGATTTCCGCCGGTGATACCCTGTCGATCACCGTCTTTGAAAACGTCAAGGACGACCCGCTGCTTGGCAACAACGGCCAGCGCGTGTCTGATCTGAACGAAGTCCAGGTCGATGGCCAGGGCTATATCTACATTCCCTATGCCGGTCGGATTCTGGCTGCAGGGCAAACGCCCGAAGGCGTGCGACTCGCAATCACCCGCCAGTTGGAAGATCAGACCCCCGACCCGCAGATCACCGTGGCCCGCGCCGCCGGGATTGGTTCGACCGTGTCGATTTCCGGTCAGGCCGCCGGGGCGGGCGTCTATCCGATCGAAGCCCCGACCCGTACCCTGTCGCGTATGCTGGCCCGGTCGGGTGGCGTGACGATTGACCCCGATATTGCCATCGTCCGTGTCACCCGGGGCGGCGAAACCGGCAAGGTCTGGCTTAAGGACCTGTATGAAAACCCCGAACTCGACATCGCGCTGCGCCCCGGCGACAAGATCGTGGTCGAAGAAGACAGCCGCAGTTTCATGGCCTTGGGCGCGACCGGCGCGCAAAGTCTGGTGCCTTTCCGCTCGGGCACCATGTCCGCGCTTGAGGCGATTGCCACCGTTGGCGGCCTGAACACCATGTCGGCCAACCCCAAGGGCGTCTTCATCCTGCGCGACGAAAGCGAAGAGGTTGCCCGCGCCGTTCTGGGCCGCAACGATCTGGTTGGCACGCAGCGCATCGTCTATGTCCTCAACCTGATCCAGCCGACCGGCCTTTTCGAAGCGCGCGATTTCCAGATTCGGGACGGCGACACGCTTTACGTCACCGAGGCCCCCTTCGTGCGCTGGCAAAAGGTGATCGGTGCAATCACCGGCAGCGCCGGGGCGGCTAGCAGCATCGCCACCACTGCCGAAGCCGTGAACTGATCGCAGGCCGATGTCCGACACGGACTGGCAGGGGATCAGGACCAGCGTACCCCGGCGGCTGTGGCATCAGAACCTTTCGCTTTTGCGCGACAAGCGCCTTCACCGGATGCTGGCCCTTGCCGGACACGAGCTGCGCTTTGGGCTGCCGAAGCCCGGCGATGGGGTTCTGGTCTGGGGCCACAGCCCGACCGCCTGGCGCGGCGAGGCGCTCGCCCGTCGCCACCACCTGCCGCTGATCCGGGTTGAAGACGCTTTTCTTCGGTCGATCCATCCCGGTCGCTTTCGCGGCGAAGCACCGCTTGGTCTGCTGGTCGATCCTGTCGGAATGCACTTCAACGCGGCTTGCCCATCGCTTCTGGAACAGATTCTGCAGTCTCCTAATGTTCAAAAATCGAACATTCTGGATCGTGCAGCAGCGGCAATCAGCAGAATTCTCGAAGTTGATCTATCAAAATACAACAATTTTGATCCTGACTGCCCAGTACCCGCTCCGGGTTATGTTTTGATCGTCGACCAGACCCGCGATGATGCTGCGATACGCCATGCCGGGGCCTCGGCCGCCAGTTTTCCGGCAATGCTTGCCGCGGCCCGCACGGCCTTTCCCGACCGGAAGATCCTGATCCGCACCCACCCCGAAACCCGCATGGGTCTGCGCCCCGGTCATTTCGGACCCAACGACACCAATGCGCAGGTCAGCCTGCTGACCGATCCAATCTCGCCCAACCGCCTGCTTGCCAGCGCCGCTGCGGTCTTCACAGTCTCGTCCCAACTGGGATTCGAGGCGATCCTGCACGGTCATCGCCCGCATGTCTTTGGCCAGCCCTTCTATGCCGGCTGGGGCCTGACCCAGGACGAACAGCCTCTGCCCCGCCGCCAGACCATCCTGACGCCCGCGGCGCTTTTCGCCGGGGCGATGATCCTTGCCCCGCTTTGGTATGATCCCTGCCGCGACCGGTTGTGTGATCTGGAAACCGTGATCGACCAGTTGCAGGCCGAAACCTGCGCCTTTCGCGAGGATAGCAAGGGCCATGTCGCTGCCGGAATGCGGCTATGGAAGCGCGGCCGCCTGCAGGATTTCTTTGGCCGGACCAAGGCGCTGCACTTCTGTGATGACCCGCAAAAGGCCGACCGGATTGCCAAGGCGACCGACAAATCCCTGCTTCTCTGGGCAGGGCGCGAGCCTGAAGGTTTCACCCCCACGGCCCCCTGTCTGCGTGTCGAAGACGGCTTCCTGCGGTCCCGTGGCCTGGGGGCCGAACTGGTGCCACCGCTTAGCCTTGTTACCGATGACCTGGGGATTTATTACGATTCCTCAAGACCTTCCAGACTGGACACCCTGATCGCGACCCCCCTGTCGCCGCAAGGCACTGCCCGCGCTTTGGCCTTGATCGACCGTCTCAAGACGCAGGGCGTTTCGAAATACAACCTCTCCGGCCAAACCCTGCCGCCCTTGCCCGAAGGCCATCGCATCCTGGTTCCCGGTCAGGTCGAAGATGACGCCTCGATCCGCAAGGGTGCAGGCGCGGTTCGCACCAACCTTGGTTTGCTGCGCGCCGTGCGTGCCGCCAACCCCGGCGCGGTGCTGATCTACAAGCCCCATCCCGATGTCGAAGCCGGACTTCGCCCCGGTGCCATCGCCCATGCCGATCTTGTCGGGCTTGTCGATGTCACCCCCTCGCATGCCGATCCGGTTGCGCTTTTGGCCAACGTGCAAGAGGTCTGGACCATGACCTCGCTTCTGGGGTTCGAGGCACTGATCCGCGGCATCCCTGTCACTTGCCTTGGCGCGCCCTTCTATGCAGGTTGGGGGCTGACGAAAGACCTTGGCCCGGTGCCCCGCTGGCGCAGCGCAAGGCCCGACCTGGCCCAACTGGCCCACGCCGCGCTGATCACCTATCCGCGCTATTGGGACCCGGTCAGCCGCCGCCCCTGCCCGCCCGAAGTGGCGCTTGACCGGCTGGCATCGGGCAATATCCCGCATCCCGAAACCCTGAACCGCCTGCTCTCAAAGCTGCAGGGCCGCTTTGCCAGCCTTGCCCATCTTTGGCGTTAACGCACCAGCCGCCAGAACCGCCACATCAGGCTGGCAGACGCGCAGGCAAGCCCGATGACCAGGCCCAGCCACAGCCCCACCCCGCCAAACCCGAAGTGAAACGCCAGAAGATAGCTTGAGGGAATGCCGATCAGCCAATAGCTGACCGCCGCCAGCACCATCGGCACCTTGGTATCGCGCACGCCGCGCAGAAACCCCAAGGCCATGACCTGAACTCCGTCGGCAAGCTGGAACAGCGCCGCCACGGCAAGCAGGGTCGACCCATAGGCCAGGATTGCCGGGCTTTCCGGTTTTGTCGGATCGACAAACAGCGTCACGATCTGCCTCGGCAGCGCCAACAACAACAGGATCGACACCAGCGCTACCACCAAGGTCAGCACCGTTGCAACCTTGGCTGCCCGGCGCAGCGCCAGTCGGTCGCCTTGCCCGTCGAACCGGGCCACGCGGATCGTCGCGGCACTGGAAAAGCCCAGATACATCATGAAGGTCAGCGCAGTCACTTCAATCGCGATGCCATGCGCCGCCAGTTCCACCGTGCCGATCCAGCCCATCATCAACGCCGAAGCCTGGAACAACCCGCCTTCCGCCAGCCCGGTCATCCCGATCGGCATGCCCAGATTGAACACCTGCCGCAAGGCGTGCCAATCCGGCCGCCAAAACCGCTGGAACAGGCGAAACCGCTTCAGCTCGGGCAAGAGCCCCGCATAAAGCGCCAACACCAGCAACGTCAGCCCTTGCGAAAAGATCGTCGCGACTGCCGCCCCCCGCGCGCCAAGCTCGGGGAAGCCCCAGTTGCCGAAGATCAGCGCCCAGTTGACCGCGATGTTCAACCCGACCGAGGCCAGCGTGACCCACAACACGACCTGCGTCCGGTGCAAGGCCGACAGATAGCTTTGCAGCACCGTCACCACCAGCGCAGGCACCATCCCAAACCCGGCAATCCGCAGATATGACTGGGAAATCTCGGCCACCTCGACCTTTTGCCCCAGGGCAAGCAGGATCGGCTCTGACCACCAGAAGATCGGAAAGACCACGATCCCATAGGCAATCGACAGCCACATCGCCATCCGCGTATCCCGCCGGACCTGCGCTTCGTCGTTCTGGCCCAGCGCCGCGGCAACCATCGGCATCACTGCCTTGGCAAAGCCCGATCCCACGACAAAGACGATGAAAAAGCTGGAAGCCCCCAGGACCACCGCCGCTAGCGGCACCACGCCATACCAGCCGACCATGACCGTATCGGTCACATGCAGCGCCATCTGCGCCAGCGACGACCCGATAAGCGGGATGCCCAGCCGCAGCGTCTCGCGCGCGTGGGTGCCGATTGAGGTTTCCTGTGTCATTGTGAACGCTTAATCGTGGCCCACGGCTTCCACAAGAGACCGATCCCGCCGCATTGCAGCGTCAAGCGGCCTGAAACAGCAGGCCCAGCGCCGCCACCGCGATCACGCCGCCCACTGCCAATTCCAGCCAGGGAATGACGCGGGCCGCCTTGCCGCCGCCCAGACCGGCAAGGGCCCCTTCGCGCGCCCATACGGAAAGCAAGGCAACGCCCATCGTGACCACGGCAGTCCCTATCCCCATGACAAAGGCTCCCACGATCCCGGCCAGGGCGATGCCCAGTTGCCAGGTCAGGATCAGGATGAACAGCGCCCCGGAACAGGGCCGAACCGCAATGCCGATGATCAGGGCCAGCGCATCCTTCCAACTGCTGACACGCGCGACCTCGTCAAGCGATGGGCCATGCGCATGATTGCATTCTGGCCCATGAACGTGGTCGCCATGGTCATGGTCGTGGTCGTGGTCGTGGTCGTGATGCCCCCCGGCATCTGCACCCGCAGACGCCATCCGACGGCGGAGCCCCATGACGCCCCGCCAGACCAGCCACAGCCCAAGCCCCGCGATCATCGCATGGCTGAAAGGGGTCATCCAGCGCTCGGCCGTGCCTTCAACCGCCAACCGGGTCAGGCCCAGAACAGCCACCAGCGCATAGACCAGCCCGACCGCCACCGCCGCCTGCGCCAGACTTGACGCCAGCGCCAGCCCAGCAAGCCGCGCCAAGGGCACCCGCCGCGCAACGCCATAGCCCCCGATCAGCATCTTGCCATGGCCGGGACCTGCCGCATGCAGAACGCCATAGCCAAAGCACACACCCCAGAAGGCAACCAGCGCCCCCGGCTCTCCACTCCGCAGGGCCCGGATCGCCGCGGCCAACCTGTCCTGCGTGGCACGCTGCGCGTCCTGAACCAAAGGCGCCACCCAATCAAGCGCGCCCACCACCCACAAAAGGCCGACAAGCAGGATCAGGAACAATCCACCAAGGGTCAGGGGGCGGCGCATGTCAGTCGCACTTCCTCGGCATAATTTGCCCCAATCGCCGGAAACTCGGCTTCAAGGTCGATGTCGGGTGTATATTCCTGCAATGCCGCCTGCAAGATTTCGTCGGCTTCATCAAGGTCGGGCACATAGACCTTGGCACTGCAGCCCACCCCGCCGGTCACGACGGGATCAAAGGGAATGCCGTAAGCGACATAGTAGCCGGGGTCATAGGCCTGGATGATCAGCGGCACGTCACCCACCGGCACCGGCTTTGCGAATGTGCGCAGATGGGTCGAGGTGATCTTCCCCTCGGCATAGCTGGCCGAGAATTCGACCGGTCGGGACAATTCCAGCGGGACCTCGCCCATCAAGGCATAGGTATCACCCGGAAAACCCGGTTCCCAGTTCATGTCAAAGCCGGAAAGCTTGGCCACTTCATCGGCGGTCAAAACGCCATCCCAGTCGGGATCAAGACCCATATCGCCGATCACATAAAGCGAATACAGATCGTCATAGGTCCAGCCGATGCGGACGCTGATCGCCTGGTTCGCATCGTTCAGGATCACCTCGATCCGGGTGTCGATCCAGACATGGGGATGGGCCAGCGCCGGACCTGACGCCAAAACCCCGCCGACCATCCCGCAAAGACCTGCCAAACCGCGCATGACGTGCAACCTAGCCCGTCACCCGGCCCGCGCCAAGGGGCGCAATCCGCCCCCCGGCTGCCTTGCGCCAATAGCCTCAGCCGCGCTGCATCGCCGGATGGGTCGCGGCATCGTAGATATGGGAATCCGCTGCCAGAACCTGCGCAGCCCGCCCCACGATCAATGGGTCAGGCGTCCCGATGACCTCGTGGTTCTTGTTGGGATAGTCGACCGTCGACAGGAAATGCCGCATCGTGTTCAGCCGCGCGCGCTTCTTGTCGTTCGACTTGACGATGACCCAAGGCGCATCGGCGGTGTCGGTGTAAAAGAACATCGCTTCCTTGGCCTCGGTGTAATCATCCCAGCGGTCCAAGGACGCCTTGTCGATGGGGGAAAGCTTCCACATCTTCAACGGGTCCGTCTCGCGCGCCAGAAACCGCGAGCGCTGTTCCTCCCGCGTGACGCTGAACCAGTATTTGTGCAACCGAATGCCCGACCGGACCAGCATCCGCTCCAGCTCTGGCGCCTGTCGCATGAATTCCAGGTATTCCGACGGAGTGCAGAACCCCATCACCCGCTCCACCCCCGCCCGGTTGTACCAGGACCGGTCATAGAACACCATTTCCCCCGCCGTCGGCAGATGCGCGATATAGCGTTGAAAGAACCACTGGCCCTTTTCCACATCGCTTGGCTTGGTCAGCGCGCAGACCCTTGCGTATCGCGGGTTCAGATGCTCCATGAACCGCTTGATCGTGCCGCCCTTGCCGGCCGCATCGCGCCCTTCCATCAGGATCACGAACTTCTGCCCGGTCTCCTGCGCCCAGATCTGGACCTTCAGAAGCTCGGCCTGCAGCTTGGCCTTTTCGGTTTCATAGGCCACCCGTCCCATCAGCCTTGAATAGGGATAGCGCCCGGACTCAAAGGCCTGATGCAGCGGACTTGCCGCCGGAAATGTCCTTGGTCCGCTTTGCACTTCAATCGGCTCTGCCGCTGCCATCGTGACCTGCTGGGTGTCGTCCATGCCGTTCCTCCTCGTCCTGACCGAACGAACCGTGCACAAATTGTCGCGCCCCGCCTTGATCCCGATCAAAACTTGCAAGCTTTGGGCTTTTTTCTTCCCCCGCTCTGCGCTTAGGCTGGCCCGATCAGTGATGGAGTCCCCGATGATCACCCTTTACGGCGTCTACCGCAGCCGCGCCTCGCGCCCGCTTTGGCTTTTGAACGAAATCGGCGCAGCCTTCACCCATGTCCCGGTGATCCAAGCCTATCGGCTGTCCGATGCCAAGGCAAAGGCCGAGGTCTTGAATACCGCCTCGCCCGAATTCCTCAAGGTCACGCCCATGGGCCAGATCCCCGCTATGACCGACGGCGACCTTGTGCTGACCGAAAGCTTCGCGATCACCCTGCATCTCGCCCGCACCCTTGGCGGCGATCTCGGCCCGAAGACCCACGCCGAAACCGCGCTGATGGAACAATGGGCGCTGTTCGGAGCGTCCGCCATCGAGGTTCCCGCGCTGGAGATCACCTATGCCGTGGCCGACGGCGGGCTGCAAACGCCCGAGGGCCGCGCAATCATCGCCCTTGCCGCCGAAAAACTGCGCCGCCCCCTGGCCCGCGTGCAGGCGCATCTGGCAACCCACAGCCACCTTGTCGGCGACCGCTTCACCGTGGCCGACATCAACCTTGCCGAATGCATCCGCTATGCCCAAAGCCACCCGACGCTGATCGGTGAATTCCCGGCGGTGAAAGCCTGGCTTGAGGCCTGCCAGTCGCGCGAGGCGTTCAAGAAGATGTGGGCGGCAAGGCTCGCCGAACCGGCCTGACGGGCTAACGATCAGCCCGCCCCCGCAGGGGGCCTGCCCGGTCCTTCTGCCGCGCGCACAGCTAAGCCTTCGGAATGCTTACAAATTCCTTGCCGCCGATTTGACGTCATGCTTATGTGCTGCGGGGATCTTTTGAAATGGGGTTAAGTGATGCGAAAGAATATTCTGACAGCGGCTTTTCTCGGCGGTGCCGCAATCCTGGCCAATGGCCCGGTCCTGGCACAAGAGGCTGGGGGCGACTGGTCCGGTGCCTACGCCGGTCTTTTCGGGTCCAACAACAGCACCGACGTCGGCATTGTTGACGTGAACGACATCTTCACCGGTGCTTTTCAAGCTGTCGACATTTCGGCAGACGGGTCGGATTTTGGCGGCCTTGTCGGCTACAACTTCCAGCGCGGCAATCTTGTTTATGGCATCGAACTGTCGCTTGCCAACGGTGGCGCAACGGGCAACTCGGTGGTTGACACGCTGTATTTTGATGAAACGCTTGAGTGGGAGGTCAAATCTTCGGCCGCACTCGTCGCCCGTGTCGGGACCGTTGTCGGCAAGACCCTGTTTTTCGGTTCCGTCGGGGTTGCGCAATCAAAGGTGAATTTCGGCTACCTGAACCTTTCGGATGACCAGTTGACGGTCGAGGACGACTTTCGCACCGACTCCACGTTCAAGGGCTATGTTCTTGGCATCGGGTTTGAACATCCCCTGAGCGCGAAGATGACGCTTCGGACCGAAGTGCTGCATTCGTCCTATTCCACCCAGACACTCGTCGCTTCTCCCCTCGTTCCAAGCTCTCTGGTAGAATATTCACCGTCGAATACCGCTATCCGCGTCGGTGTGCTGTTCCGCTTCTGACTCCCTGCCTTGCCCGGACCTTTACCACTGGGGCATGGTCTTGCGGCGTGCCGCGTCAACACCCAAGCGGTGTTGGCGCGGCGACTGACCTGACCGACAAAGGCCATCGCGGTCCCATCAAGCCGGTCTGATCTTGGGGGCTTGCCTTTGTGCGAAAGCCGTGGCCCAATCCTGGTTCAGTATGCCCAGACAGGCGCATCATGCACCCCATCCGCGCCTTGCCCGTTGCTCTCCTTCTGTCCGCGCCACTGGCAGCGGGGGCGCAAACCATGGCTGCCGCGCTTGACGCTTGCGAAAGCTTTGTGGCGACTGGGACCATCCCAGATACGGTCGACACCGAATTCACCCTGTTCGGCGATTTCGACTATGCCAGCGTCAATACCGAAGCCGGGCCGGTGCTGTTGACCTTTGCCGTCGACTATGGGCTGAACGGCACCACCTATTGCGACCTGACCGGGGCCGATCCGCGCGAAGATGGCGGCCCGATCCATGTCAGCTGGACCCGTGCGCTGCCCCTGATCGAACCCTGGTTTGCCGCACGCCTGGCCAAGGGCGGCGGCAAACTGCTGCCGACCTTCGGCGCCCAGCGCATGTTCGCCGCCTGCGGTGACGCGGGCGAATATTTCATTTCCGCCCAACCCTATCCCATCGGGGACCAGACCGCTGACCTGCCCGAGGAGGACTGGCCCCTCGCGATCCGCGTCAACGAATGGACCGGCAACGCCGCCCGCCCCTGCGACCTTTAAGCGCCCCGCACGACCGCCCCGCGACCAAAGCCCGCCACAGCCCCGAAACATTCCGTTAAGGTTAACGCGCGCGCCTCCGAAACCCCCATTCACCTGTTCCCAAATATCCTCGGGGGGTTAGGGGGGCAGACAGCCCCCCTGCAACGTCCGCTCAGGGCACGTATTTCTGCCAGGGATGCGCCTCTTTGAACCCCAGCACCTCCCGGATCTTCCGGTTCGAGAGCAGCCCCTCCCGCTCCCCCACCACCCGTGACAGCGGCACGTTCGGGAAGAACCGCGCGAGAAGCTCCGCGTTCCCCTGTGGCACCGCATTCTCATCATTCACCGCGTTGAACACCTCGAACCCCAGCCCGTCCTTCTTCAGACACAAGTCCACGATCTGCCCCAGGTCCCGCGCGTCGATGTAAGAAAACGTGATCCGCCGCCGCAGCCCCGGGTCGTCCTTCAGCGGCGGGAACAGCGTCGCATATTCATGCGGTTCCACCACATTCCCGATCCGCAGCGCATAGACATCCGCCCCGAACCGCCGCTGGAAACTCCGCGCCGTGACCTCGTTCACCTTCTTCGACATGCCATAGCTGTCCATCGGGTCGATGTCGTAATCTTCTTCCAGCGGGAGCACCTTCGGGTCCACCACCCCATCGCTGAAACAGACCCCATAGGTTGTCTCGGATGACGCGATGATCACCTTCCGGATGCCCATCTTCAGTGCCGCTTCCAGCACGTTGTAGGTCCCAACCGTGTTCACCCGATAGGTCTCGGTATCCGGCACCATCCCGTACCGGGGCACCGCGGCGAAATGCACCACCGCATCAAACAGCTTCGCCGCCCCGTCCTCTTGCTCGTCATACCCCGCATGGGTCCGCATCGCCGAATAGACCTGCCCCGCGTCGCAGATATCTCCCATCAGGTCAGACACCCCCGGCAGCCCCAATGGCACGCGGTCGAAGTTCATCACCTTATGCCCCTGCGCCACCAGATAAGGCACCACATGCTTGCCCGCCTTTCCCGATCCACCCGTGAACAACACCCGCATCGCCAAATCCTCCATTGGTTTCCCCAAACCTAGGCCGCCCACCACCCCCAGACCACCCCCCACATCTTGCGCCCCTCCCCCCATGAATGATCTAATGGCGGGAACCATAAGGACGCCCCCATGCCCAACGACCTCCTCTCCGGCAACGGCCAGACCTACGATGCCTCCTCGATCGAAGTGCTGGAACCTCTGGAAGGTGTTCGCCGGCGCCCGGGCATGTACATTGGCGGAACCGATGAACGAGCTCTTCATCACCTCGTGGCTGAAATCCTCGACAACGCGATGGACGAGGCCGTCGCAGGTCACGCCAACCGGATCGAGGTCGAGCTCCACGAAGGCAATACGATCACCGTCCGCGACAACGGCCGTGGCATTCCGGTCGACCCGCACCCGAAATTTCCGGACAAGTCGGCGCTGGAAGTCATTTTTTGTACCCTCCACGCGGGCGGCAAGTTCAACGCCAACAGCTACTCGACCTCAGGCGGTCTGAATGGCGTCGGCTCCTCGGTCGTGAATGCGCTCTCCGACCTTCTCCGGGTCGAGGTCGCCCGGAATCGTGAGCTTTACGTTCAGTCGTTCTCGCGCGGCGTAGCTGATGGCCCGATCCGGAAGGTCGGACCCGCTCCAAATCGACGGGGTTCTACAATCACCTTCCACCCCGACCCCGAAATCTTCGGCTCACAAACCCTGAAACCCGCCCGCCTTTTCAAGATGGCGCGGTCCAAGGCCTACCTCTTCTCCGGCGTCGAAATCCGCTGGAAATCCGCCATCCCCGACGGCGACACCCCGCAAGAGGCAACCTTCCACTTCCCCGGCGGCCTCGCCGACTTCCTCAACGAGAGCCTGAAGAAGCTTACCACCTACGCCGAACGCCCTTTCGCCGGCCGCGTCTCGTTCGAGGAAAAATACCAGATCCCCGGCTCGGTCGAATGGGCGATCAACTGGACCCCGTCGCAGGACGGCTACCTGCATTCCTACTGCAACACCGTCCCCACCCCCGAAGGCGGCACCCATGAATCCGGCTTCTGGGCCGCCACGCTCAAGGGCATCAAGGCCTATGGCGAACGGGTCAAGAACCGCAAGGCCGACCTCATCACCCGCGATGACCTACTGACCGGCGGCTGCGCCCTCCTCTCTGTCTTCATCCGCGAACCCTCTTTCGTCGGCCAGACCAAGGACCGCCTCTCGACCGAGGAAGCCGCCAAATGGGTCGAAAACGCCGTCCGCGACCATTTCGACACCTGGCTCGCCGCCGACCCGCGCAGCGCGGGTGCGATCCTCGACTTCCTTGTCCTGCGCGCCGAGGAACGCCTGCGCCGGCGCGAGGAGAAAGAAACCCAGCGCAAGACCGCCACCAAGAAACTACGCCTGCCGGGGAAACTCACCGACTGCTCCGCCAAGAACCGTGAAGGCACGGAACTCTTCATCGTCGAAGGCGACTCCGCCGGCGGCTCTGCCAAAGGCGCCCGCAGCCGTGAGACTCAGGCCCTCCTCCCCCTCAAGGGCAAGATCCTGAACGTCCTCGGCGCGGCTTCCGCCAAACTGAACGAAAACGCCGAAATCCGCGACCTCTGCGAGGCGCTTGGCACCGGCATGGGCACCCGCTTCAAGCTGGACGACCTGCGCTATGAAAAGATCATCATCATGACCGACGCCGACGTCGACGGCGCGCATATCGCCAGCCTGTTGATGACCTTCTTCTTCACCCAGATGCGCCCCCTGATCGCCAAGGGCCACCTCTACCTCGCCTGCCCGCCCCTCTACCGCCTGACCCAAGGCGCGCGAAGGATGTACGTCGCCGACGACGCCGAGAAAGAACTCTGGCTCGCCAAGGGACTGGGCGGCAAAGGCAAGATCGACGTCCAGCGCTTCAAGGGGCTGGGCGAGATGGACTCCAAGGACCTGAAAGACACCACGATGAACCCCGCGACGCGCAAGCTGATCCGGGTGAGCATTGATGAGGACGAACCGGGGGACACCTCCGACCTCGTCGAGCGCCTGATGGGCAAGAAACCGGAATTGCGGTTTCAGTATATTCAGGAGAATGCTAGGTTTGTGGAGGAGTTGGATGTATAGGGGGGAACAAAAAGCATTTTGTTTGGCCATCGCAGGCCTGACCTAGTGTTTGTCGGGCTAACCGAGATCAAACACTGAGGGGCACTGTTTGATCTGAATCATGGCGCCCCTCCCCAAATCTTCCCATATCTGAAGCCTTTTGCTCAGTCAGAGAGGGAACGATGCGCAAATCCAACCTCGTTGCAGGCGGTCTATCCACGCTGTGTTTGGTTGCATGGATCGCAGTATTTGTTGTCCTTCTCGAAAGCTCGCAGGTATCGCTCGAAAGTAGAGCCTTGACTGTAGGGTTAATGACATTCGTTGCGATACCGATCGGCAGTATCACTACATTGCCATTTCTGCTTGAGTGGCAGGTCCTGAAACGAACGCTAGAGTTCGGATCGTCACGTGCATTCTGGATTGTTTTGGCGGCAAATGTCGGACCCGCACTCTTGATAATCTTTCTCTTCCCGGCAGTAGTTTTCGGCGCACCAGTAACGGCGCTCATTACGAATCCACTTGAGGTAGCAACTTCTGTCCTCCGTCTCATGTCCGTCAATCTTGGACTTCTTGCGTTCGGAACAGGCGTTGGTTTTACTGGGCAACTTGGGCCAATAGCAATTGGGATTTTGTTCTCAACCGGATTTCACAGCATCGTCGAAGCGCCATTCGTCTTGAGGCAATCACCAAAATCGGCTAGGCGCACCCTAATCTCTCTAGTGGCGGCCAACCTGTGCGCTTCGATTCTGGCGTTGTGTATCGTGGTTCCAATATGTCTGGCAATTGAAACTGCCTAAGAAGCAAGCGCAGGGTGGGGTTCCACCCCACCGAACTCGAACCAAGCAAGCGTAAGGTGCGGTTCCACACCACCAATCCCCGCGCCCGGAAGGTGGGTTGCAAACCCACCCTACGCACCCCGCCGTCCCAACGGAAGCTGCGCTGTAGCGCACCCTGCGAAACCGATTCGCCGCGCATTGTTAACGCCCGACCTGCCTTCCACAGGGCAAGACGAAAGGAAGACAAAAGGAAGACGAAAGGAAGAAACGCATTGCTTCCCTAACCCATTGATTTAACGCCGCGTTCGCAGACCCTTGCCAGTGCCCCCCATAACGCCCATCTTCCCCTCAGGGTCCGGCCCCTTTTCGGCCCGCCCTGATGCCGTTTTGGCGGCAGCGACCCCTCTGGCTTTGCCAGGCGGGAACCCAGGCTTGAAAGGACCCCTCAGATGTCCAAGGAAAAGAACAAGGGCGGCAAGGAAGCCAAGAAGCCGAAGAAGGAAGTGGTCAAGGTGCTGGCCACCGCGAATTCCGGGCAGGCCAAGGATGGCACCGTGATCGCGGGCAAAAAGGTCAAGTAAACGGGTGCTGGACAGGGCCTGGCAAAGGTCGCATGTCCCGGTATCCCAATGAAAACATGACTTGACTCCGGGCCGCTGGCCGGTGTGACCTTGGCGTGCCGCCGCTTGCCTTGGGCGGTCTTGTCCTTTCACAGGTGCCCCGTGACCCCGCTTTCCCGCCTTGCCGTTTCGCTGCTGCTTGCCACGTTTCCGATCTCTGCCAATGCCGCCAGTTGCAGCGATACCGGCGGCGGGTATGAGGCGTGGAAGTCCGAAATGGCCGCCGAGGCCAAGGCGGACGGCGTAGGCAAAAAAGGCATCGCGGCCTTGATGGCGACTTCATATTCCAAAGTCACAATAGGTGCAGACCGCAACCAGAAAAGCTTCAAATACAGCCTGGAAAAGTTCCTTGAGGTTCGTGGTGCAGAGACGATCATCTCCCAGGGCCGCAAACGCAAGGCGAAGAATCCCGACTTCTATGCAGCGCTTGAGGCGCAATATGGTGTGCCCGCCGGTGTCCTGATCGCCATTCATGGGATGGAGACGGGCTTCGGCGGTTTTATGGGCGACACCAATGTCGTTTCGGCCATCGCGACGCTGACCTATGATTGCCGCCGGTCCGACTTCTTTCGCCCGCATCTGATCGGCGCGCTTCTGCTGGTCGATCAGGGCTCGATCAGCATTGAAACCCTGGGGGCCAAGCACGGCGAACTTGGCCACACCCAGTTCCTTCCCGGCAATGCCTATGCCTATGGCGTGGACGGTGACGGCGACGGCCGGATTGACCTTTACGGTCTTGCCGATGCCATGGCCACGACCGCCAACTATCTGCGCGAAAAGGGCTGGAAGCCTGGAAAGGGCTATCAGGAAGGCGAGCCGAACTTTGCGGTGATCAAGGAATGGAACGCCGCCAAGGTCTATCAGCAAGCCATTGCCCTGATGGGCGCGCGGATCGACGGCTGAACCGTCCAACGCTTTACACAAAAAGGAAAATTCCATGCGCCGTCTTTGTCTGCCCCTGCTTCTTCTGGCCACTCCAGCCTTGGCGGAAACCGATGTCCGTCAGGCGGTGATCGACGTCGCCACCGCATCGGGCTGCGTCATCACCGACGCCATCGCCGAAGCCAGCTTTCCGCCGATGGGTCTGACGCAGGATATGGTTGGTCCTGTGGTCGAAGAGATGATCCTCGCCGGTGAGGGTGAACTGATCGACAACGAATTCCACCTTGCGCCCGGACTTTGCACTGGTGTCGTGGAGGTGACCCCGGTCGAACCCTACGTGCCCCCCGTCTCGCCCTTGATGGCGCGGGTGATCGGGGTTTTCCACGCCAATGGCTGCTCCATGACCGAGGAGAACGGCCTGCCGGCCTTTGCCGCCGCCGGGATCACCGAAGCCGATCTTGACACGCTGCAGGACGAATCCCAGATGTTGTCCGATGCCGGATTGTTTGTCTTTGACGCGGCGACCTCGAAGATCACCGTGATGGAGCCACTGTGTTCGAACCCGGTGGTGGGCGGGGATCCGGCCCAGCCCTTGATCGACATGCTGTCCGACAACGGCTGCGCCCTGACACAGGCCGCTGCCGGCGCATTGATCGGGGATTACGGGATCACGATGGAGGCTGCGGACGAGATGGCCGATGGCCTGATGGACCGGGGCCTTGCCCATACCGAGGGCGAGTTGCTGGTCCTGAACGACTGCGGCGAATAGGCGGCAGTTTCGGGCGGAAACCGGCTTGCCGAAGGGGGGGTGGGAGATGATGATAACCCATCCCCACCCGTCAGGAGGCCGCCATGACCCGCCCCGCCAAGGAACTGCATGACAACGTCTCGGTGCCCTTCACCCGCGCCACGGCGATGCCAAAGTCGGTCTATACCAGCCCCGAGTTTCTGGCCCAGGAAGAGCGCCATATCTTCGCCCAGGACTGGATCTGTGCCGGTCGCGCCGAGACGTTGCCGAACCCCGGCGACTATCTGACGCTGACCCTTGCAGGCGAACCGGTCATCGTCCTGCGAGACCGCGACGGTCAGGTGCGGGCGATGTCGAATGTCTGCCGCCACCGGATGTCGACCCTGCTGGAAGGCCGGGGCAATGCCCGCAGCATCGTCTGCCCCTACCACGCCTGGACCTACAATCTTGACGGCTCGCTGCGCGCGGCCCCGGCGATGACCCTGAACGAAGGGTTCTGCAAGGAAAACATCACCCTGCCCCGCGTCCGGTGCGAGGTGTGGCAGGGCTGGATCATGGTCACCCTGAACCCCGATGCCCCCGCGCCCGCAACGGTGCTGTCCGGGGTGCGCGACCTGATCCCCGGCCTCGACATGGCAACCTATACCGAAACCTACCGCGAGAATTTCCGTTGGGCCACGAACTGGAAGGTCCTGGCCGAGAATTTCATGGAAAGCTACCACCTGCCAATGTGCCATTCAGGTACGATCGGCGGGGCATCGCGACTTGACCAAATGGTCTGCCCCGAAGGCACGGCAGAGTTCAACTATCACTGGATCCTGAAAGACGATTCGGTGCCGCTGGCGCTGGCGCACCCGTCCAACACCACGCTGCAGGGCGATGACCGGCGCAAGACCTGGCTGCTGGCGATCTACCCTTCGCTCCTGATCACCCTGACGCCGGGCTATTTCTGGTATCTTTCCCTGACCCCCGATGGGCCGGGCCATGTAAACGTGCTGTTCGGCATGGGCATGTCGGCGGACTGGCTGGCTGACCCCAAGGCGGCAGAGCACCTTGATCGGGTAAAGGCGCTGCTGGACAAGGTGAATGTCGAAGACAAGGGCTGCACCGAAAAGGTCTATCGCGGCTTGCTGTCCGGCATGGCCGAACCGGGACCGCTTAGCCACCTGGAACGCCCGAATTTCGAATTCGCGCAATACCTGGCCAGCCGCATTCCATCCTGACCATCAAGCGAAACGGGAAATCTCCGCAGAGGCGGAGATTTTCTCGACAAAGCAATGTCTTGGGAAAGATGGTGGCAGCCCGTAGGGGAGTCGAACCCCTCTTACCTGGTTGAAAACCAGGTGTCCTAACCGATAGACGAACGGGCCACGCTTTCGGTGGGCGGTGTCTAGAACGGGTGCCAGAGTTCCGCAAGAGGAAAAATGCACCCCCTTCGCAGATCAGGCAAAGGCGGCGTCGTCCAGCCGCATTTGCACCCTTGTCCGCCCGTTCCAGTGGTTCAGTTCCAGCCGCCCCGCCAGGTGAAACCGGCGGTGACCGGGGTCTTCCAGGGCTGGACCAAGCGGGCCGTCGAAGGCCCCGAACAGGATCGCGTCCAGCGCAGGGCCGGACGAATCGCTGACCGTCAGCTTCAGATGGCTTTCCCCGATTCTGCGGGCGCTGACGGCGGCATTGGCAAAGGCAAAGCGCGGCGCCGGGGCTGCAGCGCCAAAGGGGCCCGCATCCTCGATCGCCTCGATCAGCGCGACTGTCGCCGCTGTGGTCGTCAACAGCCCGTCGATCCGCAGATCGGCCGCCCCCCCCTCGCCCGCGCCCTGCCGCGCCAGCAAGTCAGCCAGCCGCGCCATGGCAGGGTCAAGCTGCGCCCGACTCAGGCTAAGGCCCGCCGCCATCTTGTGCCCGCCGCCCTTCTGGATCAGCCCCTCTGCCGCCAGCCGCTGGATTGCCGCCCCCAGATCGACACCGGGAACGGACCGTGCCGAACCCTTGCCTGCGTCGCCTTCAAACCCGATCACCACCGAAGGCCGGTTCGCCGCTTCCTTCAGTCGCGCCGCCACAATGCCCACGACGCCCGGATGCCAGCCTTCGCCCGCTGCCCAGACAAGCGCGCCGTCCAGCCCCCGCGCCTCGGCCTGGGCCATGGCTTCCTGCCGTACCAGTTCGGTCACCTCACGGCGGTCGGTGTTCAACTGGTCAAGTTCCGCTGCGATCCGCCCGGCCTCGACCTCGTTGTCGGTGGCCAAAAGCCGCGCCCCAAGGTCCGCCCGCCCGATCCGGCCACCTGCATTGACGCGCGGCCCCAGCAAAAAACCCAGCGCATAGGATGTCGGGGCCTGATCCATCCGCGCCACATCGGCCAAGGCGCGCAAGCCGGGCCGTTCGCGCCGCGCCATGACCTTCAGGCCCTGCCGCACGAAGGCGCGGTTGACCCCGACCAACGGTGCCACATCGGCCACTGTCGCCAGCGCCACCAGATCCAGCATTGCCATCAGATCCGGCCCCGCCTGCCCCCCCGCCTTCAACCGCCGGTTCGCCTCGACCAGGACAAGGAACACCACCCCCGCTGCACAAAGATGCGCCAGCGCGCCGTCTTCGTCCTGCCGGTTCGGGTTCACCACGGCCAGCGCCTCAGGCAGCACCTCCAGCGCCAGGTGATGGTCAAGGATCACCACATCCGCCGCTTTCGCCGCCGCGACAGGTTCATGGCTCAGCGTCCCGCAATCGACGCAAAGGATCAGATCATGGTCCCGCGCCAAAGCCTCCATCGCGGGCACGTTCGGCCCATAGCCTTCGTCAATCCGGTCGGGGACGTACAAGGTCGGCACCAGCCCGAAATGCCGTAACCAGGTGATCAGAAGCGCTGCCGAGGACCCGCCGTCGACATCGTAATCGGCAAAAATCGCAATCCTTTCGCGCCCGCGCACCGCCCGCAACAGCCTCTCCGCCGCCGCCGCCATGTCGCAAAGCGACATCGGGTCCGGCAAAAGGTCGCGCAGGGTCGGGGTCAGGAAGCTCGGCGCATCCTCCGGCACAACCCCTCGCGCCACCAGAATCCGGCACAGGGCCAAGGGCAGCCGGGTTACCTGCGCCATACCTTCGGCCAGCCGGTCCTGCCCCGCATCGGGACCGACCCAACGACGCCCGGTCAGCGAGTGTTCGACATTCAGAAAGGCCGGGGAAAACACCATGCCCCATGGGGTGCCGCAAAGACGCGGGCCATGCAAGAGGGCTGATCCACCGGACACGTTGCCTGACCCCTGCTTTCACATTTGCCCAAATATCCTCGGGGGGAAGGCGATGGTTTCGCCGAAACCATCACCGTGGGGGGCGAAGCGCCCCCATGACCGAGGAGGAGGCGAAGCCCGACGACGAGGCAAAGGACCTGCGACCCTGCAAGGGGCGCTCAATCTGAAAGCCGCCCGATCGGATCACGCCGCATCCTTGCGCCCCGCGATGATCCGGGGCAGCGCTTCCTCGATCCAGCGGGTCAGGCCCAGCACATGCTCGGCCGCCTCGCGACCCATCGGCGTCAGTTCATAGTCCACATGCGGCGGCACGACCGGATGCGCCGTGCGCAGCACGAACCCGTCGCCTTCCAGTTCCTGCAGCGTCTGCGACAGCATCCGTTCGCTGATCCCGCCCACCCTGCGACGCAGTTCGGCAAAGCGGTGCGGACCGATGGCCAGCGCGATCATAACCAGCGCCCCCCAGCGGCTGGTCAGGTGCTGCAAGACCGGGCGCGACGGGCAATCCGGGGCCATGAGGTTGCCGCGCTGCCATTGGTCGAACAGGGACTGTGCGTTCTGGGACGGGGTCATGTGCGCCTCTGTTATACACTTACGAAAACGTGCGTACTTCCGTTTCGTAAGTATTCCCGTATCTCTGCCCCGTCAACCAAACAAACGGAGCATTCCATGTCCACCATCGCCGTTACCGGAGCCACCGGCCACCTTGGTCGCCTTGCCATCGCCGCGCTCAAGGCCCGCGGGGCCAGGCCCGCCGCCCTTGTCCGCGACACCGCCAAGGCCGCCGATCTGGGGGTCGAGGCCCGCGCCTTCGACTATACCGCCGCCGATCCCGCCGCGCTGAAGGGCGTCGATACGCTGGTCCTGATCTCGTCCAACGATTTCAACGACCGGGCCGGTCAGCACAAAAACGTCATCGCCGCCGCCAAGGCCGCTGGTGTGGGCCGGATCGTCTATACCTCGATCCTGAAGGGCGACGCCTCGCCGATGATCCTTGCGCAGGACCATATCGCCACCGAGGCTGCGTTGAAGGACAGCGGCATCCCGACCACGATCCTGCGCAACGGCTGGTATACCGAAAACTACACTGGTGCCCTTGGTGCCGCGATCCAGCATGGCGCGATCATCGGGTCTTCGGGTGAGGGGCGCGTGTCATCGGCGGCCCGCAAGGACTATGCCGAGGCGATTGCCGTGACCGCGCTGGACGCCGCCCACACCGGCAATACCTATGAGCTGGCCGGCGATACCAGCCATTCCGGCGCCGATCTTGCCGCCGCCGTGGCCAAGGCTTCGGGCAAGCCGGTCGCCTATGTCTCGATGCCCGAAGGCGACTATGCCAAGGCGCTGCAGGGCTTTGGTCTGCCCGAAGGCTTTGCCAATGTGCTTGCCGACAGCGACGCGCAGGCGGCCAAGGGCGCGCTTCATGACGACAGCCGCACGCTTTCCCGCCTGATCGGTCGCCCGACGACCCCCATCGCCGAAACCGTTGCCGCGGCCCTGTAAGAGGTCGCAAAGCTTGCATGATGCGTCCCCTGTCCGCTTGGCGGGGGGCGCATCCTTGCGCTAGGGTTCCTCCAAACCAGAGGACCCACCATGACCCGCACCGACACGATCGCCCTGATCCGCCGCTATTACGACGCCTTCAACGCCGCGAATGCGGGCGGGATGCTGGACTGCCTGACCGACGACGTCGAGCACCGGGTGAACGAAGGCGCGCATCGGATCGGCAAGGAGAAGTTCGCCGAATTCTGCAGCCACATGGGCGTCAGCTATCGCGAGCAGTTGAAGGATATGACCGTCTTCGCGACCGACGATGGCAGCCGTGGGGCAGCGGAATTCGTGGTCCACGGAGAGTATCTGAAAACCGACCCCGGCCTGCCCGAGGCCAAGGGTCAGCGGTACATCCTGCCTGCGGGCGGGTTCTTTGACATCCGGGATGGCAAGATTTCCCGGATCACCACCTTCTACAACCTGAATGACTGGGTCGCGCAGGTGTCGCGGTGAACCTGTCGGACATTCAGGTCCGCGCCCTGCAGGGGGCTGAACTGGAGGCGGCGCTGGATGGCGTGGCCGACCTGCGGATCACCGTCTTCCGCGACTGGCCCTATCTTTACGACGGGTCCCGGGAATATGAGCGGGAATACCTGCAAACCTACCGCAACAATCCGGGTGCCCTGCTGGTTGGGGCCTTTCATGATGGCAAGTTGATCGGGGCCTCGACCTCGACCCCGATGGAGGATCACGCCCCGGAATTTGCCGCCCCCTTCCGCGCGCTTGGGATCGCGCCGGAGAAGATCCTGTATGGCGCGGAATCGGTCTTGCTGCGGCCCTACCGGGGGATCGGGTTGGGCCACCGGTTCATCGACCTGCGTGAGGGGCATGCGCGCGCGTTGGGGCGGACCCATGTCGCCTTCTGTTCGGTCGTCCGGCCCGAGGATCACCCTGCCCGCCCCGCGGTCTATCGGTCGAACGACGCCTTCTGGCGGGGCCGGGGGTATGAGACGCTGCCGGGGGTTGTCGCCCGGTTCAGCTGGAAAGATCTTGGCGAGGCTGAGGAGACGGAAAAGGCGCTGCAGTTCTGGATACGGGCACTTTAGGGGCCGCTATCGGCCTGAAAGTGTCCACGGTGGACAATTTCCAAAAGTCACCTTTTATCAGTGCCTTACCTGTGGGCGTTCATCATTTCTTAAGAAATTGCGGCGACTTCCCTTGCCGCATCGCGCCGGATGATCAGGCCGATTGCCGCACTGGTCACAAGGCTTGCGACAGCGGCAAGGGCATAGCAGGCAGGCAACGGCAGGACCGGCAGCGTTGCCACCAGCGTCAGAAAGAACATCCCGAAGGCCGGAGAGCCGAGGACGACGCTTCGCAAGAGTGCGCCCGCCGCCTCGCCGCCCTGCACCGAATGGATGAAGACGGCCAGAACCAGCGCGATCACCGGCATCGGCGCGATCAGGCCGCTGAGGTGCGGGCCGACCTGATTTGCCAGCAAGGTGATCCCGGTCACAACTGTCGCCCCAAGCACCATCCGCAAGGGAATATCCCAAGCGGGCGACTTTCGCGGCGACGGGACGGCACGCACTGCCGGAAAAACCTGCGCAATCACGAACAGCGCCGTGACAAAGAAAAGGATGGCATAGGGGAGGTCCCAGTCGATGCCGGAGAAAAGGACGCTTAAACCCGCGAACGCAGAGAACCCTGCCAAGGCGCTGACGAAAGGGGAAAATCGCAGGGCAGTAACGGCGTAGGCCAGACAGAAGGCCCCTGTCGAGATCTGGCCAAAAAGACTGGAAATCGCGGCCTTGGCGGCAAAATCAACGCCAAACTCATGTGCGAGAAAGAAGGAAATCGGCCCCGTGGTCAGCGGGATGCCCATCAGCAATCCCCCCAAGACCGGCCCGAAGCGCCGTGTCAGCAAAGTGACCGCAAGAATAAGCCCCGGTGTGGTCACCAGTTTGAAAAGGAAGATCAATTCCTGCCCCTTGAAAAACGCAGTGTGAAAAAATCAGTGTTTGCCTTGTTAATGATGCATGAAGCCTGAAGGGCTTTCAGGCAAGTATATTCCAACATTGCTGAGTGAAATCCGCTGCTCAAAGCCCCCTGCGCGTTTGGCGATCCGGATCACGCGCGCGGATGGCCCTATGGCAACGGGTTCGTCCAGCGCGGTCCAAGGCCCCGAACCAGACTCACCCACCCGGCCCATCCGCCCGGCCCCAACCAGATTCCCCTTGAAAACTTGCCCTTTCGCGGGCATACGCGCCACCGGAAGCCTGTGGGACAACCCTGCGGGCCCATCTGCAATGGAGAGACCATGGCCAAGGAAGACATTCTCGAATTCCCCGGTGTCGTGAAGGAACTTCTGCCGAACGCGACGTTCAGGGTCGAACTCGAGAACGGCCATGAGCTGATCGCGGTGATGGCAGGCAAGATGCGCAAGAACCGCATCCGGGTTCTGGCGGGCGACAAGGTGCAGGTCGAAATGACCCCCTATGACCTGTCGAAGGGCCGTATCAACTATCGTTTCAAGTGAGCGCATCCCGAAAATTGGGCACCGGTATTCGGGCCCAGATGCGCGGGAAATGCAAATGAAGCTTATCCTTGGATCTGCCAGCCCGCGCCGCAAGGAATTGCTGGCGCAGCTTGGGATCGTGCCTGACCTGATCCTTCCCCCCGACATTGATGAAGACCCCCGAAAAGGGGAACTTCCCCAGCCCTATGCCATGCGGATAGCGCGGGAAAAGGCGCTTGCCGTGGCGGCGGGGCCGGAGGATGTGGTGATCTGCGCCGATACCACGGTTGCGCTGGGTCGCCGGATTCTGGGCAAGCCTGCCGATGCGGGCGAGGCGGCGGCGTTCCTGACCGCGCTTGGCGGGCGGCGGCATCAGGTGATCACGGCGGTCGCGGTGCGCCGGGGTGACGTGGTCCTGTCGAAGGAAAGCGTTAGTGCGGTCAAGATGAAGCGGCTGTCGGATGCTGAACTGAACGCCTATCTGGCCAGTGGCGAATGGCAGGGCAAGGCCGGGGGCTATGGCATTCAGGGGCTGGCCGGGGCGTTCATCCCATGGATTTCGGGGTCGTTCACCGGGATCATGGGCTTGCCGGTCGCGGAAACGGCGGCGCTGCTGACGGCGGTTGGGTATCGGGTCTGGAGGCAGGAATGAAGGGTCGCATGCTGGTTCTGGACGAGATCGCGGGGCGGCAGGCTGCTGCGTTGCTGGTTGACGGACGGCTGGAAGAATTGGCCATCGACCCCAAGGACGATGTGGCGATCCCCGGCGCGATCTATCGCGGGGTGGCGGATCGGCCGGTCAAGGGTCAGGGCGGGATCTTTCTGAAATTGCCCGACGGATCGGCCTTTCTGCGGCAGATTTCTGGCGTGGCGCCGGGCCAGCGGCTGTTGGTGCAGGTCACCGGTCCGGCCGAGCCGGGCAAGGCGGTCCCGGTCACGACGCGGCTGCTGTTCAAGTCGCGCTTTGCCATCATCACGCCGGATGCGCCGGGGCTGAACATCAGCCGCCAGATCAAGGACGAAGATCGTCGGGCGGAACTTGATGCGCTCGCGGCGGCAGGGATGGCGGGGGCAGCCGGAAATCTGGGCCTGATCCTGCGGTCGGGCTGTCTGGAGGCCGAGGACGGCGCGATTGCCGAGGATATCGCCGCGATGCGCGGTCTGGCCGAGACGGTGCTGGCCGATATTTCGGGCGGGCCGGAACTGCTGGTCGATGGTCCGTCGGCGCATGATCTGGCCTATCGCGACTGGCTGGAGCCCGCGCCGGATGATGGCGACACCGAGCCCGGCAGTTTTGACCGCCAGGGTGTTGGCGAGATGATCGAGGCGCTTGCAGACCCGCGCGTGACGCTTGGGGCGGGTGCCAGCATGCTGATTGAACCGACCCGTGCCTTGGTAGCGGTGGATGTGAACACGGGGCCAGACACCTCGCCCGCGGCGGCGCTGAAGGCGAATATCGCCGCCGCCCGCGACCTGCCGCGCCAGTTGCGCCTGCGCGGGCTGGGGGGGCAGGTTGTGGTGGATTTCGCCCCGATGCCAAAGCGCGAACGGCACATCCTGGACCAGGTGCTGAAGGCCGCCTTCAAGACGGACGGCGAAGCGAACCTTGCCGGATGGACCACGCTCGGCCTTTATGAGCTGACCCGCAAACGCGACCGCCTGCCCCTGTCGGAGCTTCTGGCATGAGCTGCCCGGTCTGCAGCAAACCGACCGAGGCCGCCTACCGCCCGTTCTGCTCGCGCCGCTGCGCCGATGTCGACCTTGGCCGCTGGTTGACTGAAAGCTACCGCATCCCGGCAGAGGACGCCGACACCCCGACCAGAGACGAAGAACCGCCCAAGGCACATTAACGGCGTTTTCCCTCTGGACAGCCCCCGGTGGCGCGGATATCACCCCGCCACCAAACGGTGCCCAGATAGCTCAGTTGGTAGAGCAGCGGATTGAAAATCCGCGTGTCGCTGGTTCGATTCCGGCTCTGGGCACCACTTAATCCAACAAAATCAGCGCGCTAAGCATCGCACAGTTTTTAGTTCGTGCGTCGCACAGTTTTTCGTGCGTTGACGCAGTTGGCGAGGCTTGGAATCACTGTGGTCAACACAGCGTTTGCTGATGCTGTGTCCAACACACTGTTCCAAAACAGTTTCCGAACACAGTAGCCGAAACACAGTCTCTGCTCCACTGTAGTTGGAACAGAGTTCATGCCCACAGTGTTTGCGAACACTGCCAAAGACATTGCGTTCACTGCGAGCGTGCGTGGCGCTGCTAGGGCGAAGCAGGCACAGCATGGAACGACTGCGCAGTCGAGCGCGGCCTGGCGCGGGCATAGTCTCTCACTTATGCACTCGTCGACTATCTAGTTGTGGGTTGGCGGATTTACCCTCATCTGACAGAAGCACGACATAAATTTTGCTGCGTTACTTGACGAGGCCAAGTACGTGACATACTTCATGTCACGTTAGGGGGGGGGGGTGATGACGCTCGCAGAGCTAGCCGAACGCATCGGTACAGCGCCACGTCAGATCAGATTTATGATCGCGGAGGGGTTACTACCCCCAGCCAATAAGACGGGGCGCGCAGCAGATGCCTACGGCGATGAACACTTAATCAAGGCTCAAAAATACCTCGCCCTTCACCGGATGGGGATGAAGCCTGCGTCGATCAAGGTGCTCATGGCTTTCGACGAAGCGGTGCCGATTGTGCAAGCCGGTGGGGTTGAGCTGCGAGTGTCGCCAGACATCGCGCCTGAAGCCATCGACGTTGACGCCGTCGTTGCCGAAATCGCTGCCGCTCTAAGGACATATGTTTCGAAGGGATAACTCATGGCGAACGGAATGGTCTTCGGTCACCTCCTCGAAGAACTGACTGACGGCGTGACTGTTTTCAGGGAGGGGGTCGGTAAGCCGATGCCACTATCCTCTACCAACATTGATATTGAAATCACCTCTGGCCTCGCCGTTGTCGTTACGACCCGTAAATTTTCCAACGCTGAAGATGTGCCCATTGAAGCCATCCTGACCATGCCGGTCGGGTTCAACGCTGTGGTGACGGGCCTTTCAGCCATGATCGAGGGCCGGAAGCTGCAAGCAGTGGCAAAGCCAAAAGAAGCGGCCCGTGACGACTACGAGGCCGCCATCGACGAAGGAAAGATGGCTGTACTTCACGAAGAAGCCCTTCGAGGCATTCATGTGCTGTCGGTTGGCCAGCTTGCGCCTGGCAAGGAGGTCGAAGTCGAACTTCGTATGGTGGTACCGCTCGCTATGTCGGAAAGCGGACCGTTCTTGCGACTGCCCATGACGGCAGGTCAGCTTTATGGCTCTTCTCCGCTTCGACCTGCTGATGATCTGATAACCGACGCCCATATCCGGCACGAAGCAACCCTGACAATTCGGATCGATGCAGGCATCGCACAATTGATGGGTCGGGGGCCCGTTACAAACGAAGGTTTCGTCGATATCACGCTGGATCGTGCGATTGAAATTGTCGTTGAAGGTGGTCGGTTTGGAACCCTGATGGGGGTCTCTGCAGAGGGCTATGGGGTTCGTATCGACCTTCGTCCGCAGCAGACAGCCGAGCACAATCTGAAGCTTGCTATTCTCGTCGATCGCTCGGGTTCCACATCAAGCAAAGTGGGGAGCGGAACTGAAACTGTCTTGTCTGCGATGCGGAACGGACTGGCTGACGCTCTCGCTGATGTCCATGACGATGACCACGTAGCACTTTGGCAGTTCAGCGACGACTGCCAGCGTCTAGGCACTGGTCGCGGAGCCGAAATTCTCCAAATTGTGAAGAAGTTGAACCAGCCAGGAGGCGGCACACGCTTGGCGACAGCGATCCGGAAAGTCGCGTTAAGTGGGATAACAGACATTCTTGTCCTCACGGATGGGCAGACCTGGGACACACTGTCCGTCCTCGCTGCCGAGCTCGATGTCCGCATCAGCGCAGTGCTTGTCGGTAAGGCCAGCCTTGACGCCAGCATCGGGCATCTTTGTGCTTTGACGGGCGGGGAGCTCTTCTATGCGCCGGACGCCGAAGTCGGCCCAAGCGTTCGGTTCGCCTTGAACAGCAAGCGTTCGTCCATCTTTTTGCGTGAGATCGAGTTCACTGATGGCAGACCCAACCGCGTCAAACGCAGTTTTGGCGGGGTCGAGATCGTCGCTAGCTGGAGTGACGCCATGGAGGTTACGGCGGGCACAGATGTGGGCCGTTTCGGGGCGTGGTTGTGCCTTGGGCAAATGGAAGCTCTCGAAGCGGAAGCCCTTGCGCTAAAGGAAGGTCTTTGCACACAGGCAACGAGCCTAGTCCTCGTTGATGATGCTGGTGAGACCAGCATGGGGCTATCGGAAACCCGCAAAGTGCCACTGATGCGCGAAGCGACCTCTGCCTCAATCATGCCGATGGCACGGATGCCGTCATCCGAAGCGCCACGGGCTCTCTTCATGATGTCGATGAATACTTCAAGACGTTCAGAAAGCATGCGGACTGAAGCTGCTGCACTATCCAGGCAACGAGAAAGTAGAGCCCGGATGCTGCGCTCATTTCTCGATGTCGACAGCGAAGCTGTCCAAACAGCGAACGCTATCGACATAGAGAAGCTCAGGGCAGTCGCTGAGGGGATAGATTGGGATACTCAGATCAATCACTTCCTTTCCGGTGACCTCTCAGGGTTGTTATCGGAAGAAGCCAACACCCTAGATGCCTTGGCAGAGCATGCTTCCATAGCACCGATCCTTGCTCGCACATCTTTGCCTCCCAAGCTTTTGCTTCTCGCCTGGCTGGCAAAGCAGTTCGTCGCGCATTCCCGAGCCGCCCAACGGTTCGCGGCCAAGGTGCTCGGTCAAGTTTCTGACAGGGACGTTTCCCAAGAAATTCTTCGCCAGATACCGAACTAACAGAAAGGGACGCAAGTCAGGTGGAAGCTCAATCTTCGATCTCCGCACCTGCGTTTCCGTCGGCGGCTGTCGGTCAGGACGGCACAATCTTTGGCCGTGGGCACCGACGGAACCAACACGATGGGTCTCGGCGACACGACGTACTTCGATGACCCTAGCAGCGCGACCGGAGATGGCGCCACAACCCGTGTCGACTATTGGGCTGCAGCGACCGACATCGGTGGTTCCAAAACTTCCACAGCGATGGCGTTTGGTATACCCAGATCGTGATCCGATCCCCAACGTTGGACCGCCCGTAGGCAGAGTTTTCCGGCTTCGCTCAGGGTGACGGGCTGGTGACGCCCCCTGATTTCGTCAGCATGATCGGGACCTTGTTGCCGATCGCGCCGTGTGGCCGTTCCTCGTTGT
>CAUJIP010000101.1 GCA_963205235.1 Pseudomonadota bacterium | reverse complement strand
AGCACCGATCCGAACTTCTGGTCCTGATCACGCCAAGGGTGGTCCGCAACACCAACCAGGTCGCCGACCTGACCGACCAGCTGCGCTACCTCATGAGCCTGCAATAGCCCCCCTGCCCGCGCGTGGGCAGAGAATCGGGGCAAATCATATCAACGGTTTGGCCGTGAACATTCAGGGTCTCGAAACCTTTGGCCAAAGCCCCTTGCCCGACCGGGGGGGCACTCCGGCGGGGATATTTGCGAACAGATGAAAGGGCAAAGGGGGAAGGGACCGCGCCCCATGCAGGGGGCTTGGACCTGCCCGGCGAGAGGTTCGTTGAGACCGAGGGGTATTTGCGGTAGAATGGCGGTGCCGTGCAGAGTCGACGTTTACGGCGTGGCGCGGCTTTCCTGATGGAGGAACGCCAATGGTCCGACTGATGATTTCGGCGGCTTTCTGCATTTCCATCGGCGGGTTCGCCAGCGGGGTTCTGGCCGAACCTGTCGGCGAAGCGATCGTCGAAAAGGTTTGTGGAGACAAAATTGAAGGCGGGTGTTCCGGCAAGCTATGTGCGACCGGCTGCACCGTAAAGGAAGGTGGCAAGCTGGTGGACTACGGCTGCACCTTTCCGAACAAGACCGGCGCAACCAAGGCCACGTGCAACAGAATTGTCATGGGTCGCGCATCCCCGACAACCTCTGGGAGTGAAGTTGGTGGTCTGTCTCCGGTCCTAGAGGCAGACTGACACGCCTTTACCGAAGTTAATGCCTGTCCCGCAAACCGTAGGGTGCGCGATTTCACGTGGCATGGGTCAAGCAATCGTAAGGTGCAAAGATTTTCCGGAAGTCTCAAGTCTTGTTGGGTTCCAGGCAACAGCAACCGCAGGTCCGGGTTCACCCCGATTCTCGCCCGACGTCAAACGCCTTCGGCGAGGATATTTGCGCAAAGATGAAAGGCCGTAGAAAAAGGCGGACCCTTGATGCCGCGCCGGACTTCGGGAGCTTGCGGCGGGGAAGGGGGGCAAGGTGGCGGCTGAGTGCAGGCTTGGGGCGGTTCTGCCTAGCCCTCGAACTGTCGCATGCCTTGGGCCAGTTTGGTTGGTGCGGTGCCAAAGCGGGCGCGGAAGCTTTTGGAGAAATGCGAGACCGTCGCGAAGCCGCAGGCGACCGAGATTTCCTGCAGCGTCAAGTCTGTCGTTCCCAAGAGGTTCCGGCCGCGATCCAGCCTGAGGCCCCGGTAGAAATCGCCTGGTGTCTTGCCGACGGCGTGGCGGAACAGGCGCTCCAGATGGCGGCGGGAATAGCCGGAGGCTTCGGCCAGTTCCTTCATCGAAAGGGGCTCGTCGATGTGCTGGTTCATCAAGGTCACGATGGCGACAAGGACGGGGTTGCGCGATGACATCAGGGCGGCGACGGAACTGCGCTGTTCCGATTTGCGAAGCCCCGGCATCACCACGCGCAGGCACATCTCGGACACCATCGCGGCAAAGGCAGCGCCATGGTCTTCGGCGATGATCGACAGCATCATGTCGGTTGACGCGGCCCCGCCGCCGCAGGTCATCAGACGCCCGTCGATTTCAAACCGGCTTCCGGTCGGGGCAAGGTCGGGGAAGGTCTCGACAAAGCCGGGTTGGTTTTCCCAATGCAGGGTAAAGCGCCGCCCGTCGACGAGGCCCGCCCTGGCCAGGGCCGTCGCGCCGGTGCAGATGCCGCCCACCACGCCGCCAAAGCGGTGGTGACGCTGGACGGCAGCCACGATGGCAGGATCGGCAGCGGCGCTTTGCGGATTGCCCGCGCAGACAAAGAGGCGCGCGGACTTGTCCAGAGGATCAAGCGGGCCGTCCACGCCGACCGGGATGCCTGCCGAACTGATGACGGCCTGACCGGTGCTGGACTGCAACTGCCAGCGGTAAAGCGGATGCTGCGAAAGTTGATTGGCGATCCGCAACGGCTCGACCGCCGAGGAAAAGGCCAGGAGGGTAAAGCCGGGCACCAGTATGAAGGCATAGGTCCGGGTCGGCCCGGGAGCGGGAACCGGGAAAAAGGCCGCCCCTTGCGGGACCAATGGGTTCTGACCAGACACGAGAGAGGCGTCCTTCTGGTGGGCTCTTGCAGGGTCATCCGGGCCTTTTGGGCAGGCTTGGATGTCGCCCTTGGAAAAGCCATTCACAAAGGCTGCGCCGTGGTCAAGGTCTTGGTGCCGGGACGGCCCCGGTGTTGCGGGCAAACTGGCCAACCGCGCAGGCGGCTGTTCAAGAGGGAATCGTTGGGCAAGGTGCCGGAAGGAGAAGGTTATCCAGCGAAATCAGGGGTAAGTGGCGGAGGGGATGGGTCTGCGGTCCAACCTTCTCCACGTTGTCGGAAGCATTTGAGTTCGTTGCCCATGGCCCAACGCAGTCGCGCAAATTGCACCCTATGAATCGTTCAACTGACGATTTGTGGCTTTTGTGTACTGATCCGATCCCCAACGTTGGACCGCCCGTAGGCAGAGTTTTCCGGCTTCGCTCAGGGTGACGGGCTGGTGACGCCCCCTGATTTCGTCAGCATGATCGGGACCTTGTTGCCGATCGCGCCGTGTGGCCGTTCCTCGTTGT
>CAUJIP010000100.1 GCA_963205235.1 Pseudomonadota bacterium | reverse complement strand
TCGCTTAACGGGCCGTTGAATGCCCCTTCACACGCTGCCCAAACCCACGAACGAAGGACCGAAATTCGGTCCAGGATCGAAGCCGACGAAGAGCTGCGCAGCTTCATCATTGCCCGGATCAAGACGCAGACCTATAAACAGGTGCTGGCCGAAATCGCAGATCACTTCCCCGCCTCGCGCCACACTTCCCTTTCGGCTCTCCATCGCTGGTGGCACCGATACGGCAAGCATTCCGGGGCAGCCCAATCAGCTGTCATCAGCTGATCTCAGCCAATCCCGATATTAGCCAGCACCTGTCAAACCTTCTGACACTGTATCGACAAACCTACTGACCACACACACCAACGCGCCGCATTTCTTAATTTTCAGTGAATGCCCACAACCAAGCCCTTGATTTTGCTTGGTTGGATTCTCTGTCCAGCGTGGACAGATCAGCGAGCCGCCACGAACATCCCATCCGCTTTCAGGCTGGCATAGCTTTCATCCAGGCTCTTCTTCGCCCGCTCGATCAGCACGTCGATCTCGGCGGGCGTGATCACCAGCGGCGGCGCGATGATCATCCGGTCGCCCACATGCCGCATGATCAGATCATTGGCAAAGCAACGCTCGCGGGTCCGATAGCCGACCGTCCCGGCCTCGCTGGCGAACCTGGCCCGCGTCGCCTTGTCCGGGGTCAGGGCAATCGAGCCCATCAGCCCCACGAGCTTGGCCTCGCCGACCATCGGGTGGTCGGTCAGCGCGTCCCAGCGTTCCTTCAGATAGGGATGGGCGACGTTCCTCACATGCTCGATCATCTTCTCTTCCTGGATGATCCGCAGGTTCTCCAACGCTACCGCCGCCGCGACCGGATGGCCCGAATAGGTGTAGCCGTGGTTGAATTCGTCCGAGGCCAGCACCTCCGCCACCGTATCACGCACGATCGACCCGCCAATCGGCTGGTAGCCCGAGGACAGACCCTTCGCGATGGTCATAATATGGGGACGGATGCCAAAGGTTTCCGACCCGAACCAGTTGCCGGTGCGGCCGAACCCGGTGATGACCTCGTCGGCGATCAGAAGGATGCCATACTTGTCGCAGATCCGCTGGATTTCCGGCCAGTAGGTCGAGGGCGGCACGATCACGCCACCAGCGCCCTGGATCGGTTCGCCGATGAAAGCCGCGACGTTTTCCACGCCCAGCTGCTTGATCATCGCCTCAAGTTCCTGCGCGCGGGCCAGACCGAAGGCCTCCGGGGTCATGTCGCCGCCTTCCGACCACCAGTCCGGCTGGCCGATGTGGACGATCCCGGACAGAAGCCCGCCATGCTTGTGAATGCCCGACATCCCGCCCAGCGAGCCGCCACCGATGGTCGACCCGTGATAGCCGTTCTTCCGCGCGATGATGATGCGCTTTTCCGGCTGGCCCAGGATGTCCCAGTACCGCCGCACCATGCGGATGTTGGTGTCGTTCGCTTCCGACCCGGACCCGGCGAAGAACACCTTGTTCATCCCCGCAGGCGCGATCTCGGCGATCTTGGCGGCCAGAGCAATCGCCGGGATGTGGCTGGTCTGGAAGAAGGTGTTGTAATAGGCCAGCTCTTCGATCTGCTGGGCTGCCACCTGCGCCAGTTCCTTGCGGCCATAGCCGATGTTCACGCACCATAGGCCCGCCATGCCGTCGATGATCTTGTGGCCTTCCGTATCGGTCAGCCAGACGCCCTTGGCGGACTTCATGATCCGCGCGCCCTTCTTGGCCAGGGCCGAATTGTCGGTGAACGGGTGCATGTGGTGGGCCGCATCCAGCGCCTGAAGTTCGGCGGTCGGCATGTGGTTTGTGATCTTGTTCATGGTGTGCCCTCGCGGAATCAGCAGGGCCAAACGCCCCGACTTGACGGCAGGATATGATCAAACGCGACGGGCATCAAGAAATTTGATCAAATTTATTCGCAGCCTGTGACGCTGACGCCAAGCAAGGGAAGATTGAGTATTTGAACCAAGAGGAAGCTCCATTTCCTCTTGGCAAGAATACTCCCGCGCGGAAGCGCCGCCGAGGAGGAGGCGAAGCCCGACGACGAGAAAAAAGACTTGCGCCTGACAAGGCACTCGATTCCGCAGGCGCGGGTCAGGTCGCTTCGGCCAGGGCCTGGCGCACATGGTCGATGCCCTGCTGGATGTCGCGCCGAATCGCATCAGCCAGCGCCCCGGCATTGCCCGCACGCATCGCCATGATCGCCTCGTGGTGCAGGTCGGGGGCAGCCTCGCGACCGAAACGGTCGATCACGGCGCGCAGGCTTGGCCCCGCCCGCAACCACAGCGAGCGCGCCATGTCCAGCAGGACCGGCGCATTGGCGGCTTCGTAGATCGCGAAGTGAAAGGCATGGTTCGCACCCAGATAATCCGGCAGGTTGCCGGTATCGATGGCCCGCGACACGGCCGCATCAATCAGTTCCAGCCGGTCGATTGCGGCAGGCGTCAGCCGCAAGGCGGCAAGTTCGGCCAGTCTCGGTTCAATGGCCAGACGGGCAAAGGCGACCTGATCCAGCATTTCCGCCGAAAGCTCGGGCACAGCGACCCGCCGATTTCCTTGCGGCAACAGCGCGCCTTCCGCCGTCAGCCTGCGGATCGCCTCACGCACCGGGGTCATGCCCGCGCCAAGATCGGCGATCAGCCCCTGAATCGTGACCGGCTGCCCCGGCGCCAGATGGCCAAACAGGATCATGTCGCGCAGGCGCGCGTAGGTGACCTCGTGACTGGGGATCTTGCGGGTATCGGCGTCCATCGAGGGCCCTCTTGAGATGCCCCTTTATGACGGCATCTGCCGCGCAATCAAGATGTGATCAAATCGACCGCACGAGGAGTCATCAGGTCCCGCCCTGCAACCGCCGACGTTCCCTTTGCAACCAGAGCGCCGTCAGCATCAGCGGCGCATTGGCGATGTCGCCCCGCGCCAGCCCGTCGATCAATTCGTCAAAAGACAGAAGGATGCCCCGGATATCCTCGGCCTCGGTTGCCTCGCCAAAGACACCCGCGACATCATCAGGAAGCTCGCAAAGCGCCACGTAGGAATACAGGTATTCAGAGACCGCACCGGGGCTTGGGTAATATTCGCCCACCTTTTCCAGCCGTCCCAGGTTCAGGCCAGCTTCTTCAACCGCCTCGCGCCGCGCGCAATCCTCGGGGCTTTCGCCGGGATCGATCCGCCCGGCGATGGCTTCGATCTGCCACGGCAAGGGATCGCCACGGCCCATCGGTCCCATGCGCATCTGTTCGATCACCAGCACCCGGTCGCGCCGGGGGTCATAGGGCAGGACGGTGACGGCGTCACCCGAAATGAAGACCTCGCGCTGGATGACCGGGCTCATTGCGCCATCAAACCGCCGATAGGACAGATTGGCGACCTCGACCGCGAAGAACCCTGCGAAGCCCTGTTCGACCTTCTGCACGGCCACCTCGCCAGTCCCCTGCCGCAATCCCGCAATGGTGGTCTGTGCAGCCCGGACCCGACTTGCCGCCGCGACTTTCATCGCCGAAAGCCTGCGCCGGACCGCAGCAACGTCAGCATGTCCGTACATGGTCATGATCGCCTGCGCCAAGGCTACGGCCTCTGGCCCGCCGGGGCCAAGGTCGCAGTCATCCGCCGACCCGACCGCATCAATCCCCAGAACTGCGCAGTAGAACGCCAAACGCTGGGGCGATTGTTTCGGGCCAAGGACGATATCGCGCAAGGCAACCGAATCCTTAGGTCGACCAAAGGGCATTTTACCTCCAGCGCCGACTGGCGCCTTCAGTTACAAATCCCGAAATACCCCCGCCAACGAACATCGTAAGGACCACGTTGAAGGTGATCGCCTCTTTTGCCCGGTCAAACATCCGCGCGAAGATATCGAGGATCGCGTCGATCGGGCCGTCATAGACCATCCGTGTCGACTGTTTCAGCATTTCGTAAAGCCCAAGGAACAGAAGACAAAAGAACGCCAGCACGATCACCGTCTTCCAGCCATAGCCGATAGCATCAATGTACTTGTGGCCGACCGAATTGCCCATCACCAGCCAGCCGACGAAAAGTCCGACAACCACCCCGCCTTCGCGCAAATGCCCGGCCGAGGCGGCATCGGGCATGCCCGGAATGAAGGCATTGGCCAAAAGCCAGCCGACAATCGCGAATGTAATTGCGCCAACCGCCTTGGCCGCCGTCGGCATTGATGTCGCCATCTGGCAACCCCCTCAGCTTGGACGCGTCACCGTGATCTGCGTCACGTCGCAATTTCCACCTTGAAACGCGCCCGCGCAAGAGGCGAGGTAGAAATCCCACATCCGCTTGAATCTTTCGTCAAAGCCCATTCGTTTCACCTCATCCCAGCGGGCGGTGAAACCCTCGTGCCAGCGGCGCAGGGTCAGGCTGTAACTTTCGCCAAATTCGATCGAGCCTTTCACCCGCATGCCCGCCCGTTCCACCTCGGCCCGCAGCACCGAAGGCGCTGGCAACATGCCGCCCGGGAAGATGTATTTCTGGATGAAATCGACACCCTTGCGGTACATATGCCAGCGATTGTCAGCGATGGTGATGATCTGAAGCGTGGCATTCCGCCCCGGCTTCAGCCGGTCGCGCAAGCTGTTGAAATAGACAGGCCAATAGCGTTCGCCCACCGCTTCGAACATCTCGATCGAGGCGATGCCGTCATAGCTGCCCCGCTCGTCGCGATAATCCTGCAGCTTGATGTTCACCCGGTCCGACAGTCCCGACTTCGCGATTCGGTCGACCGCAAAGTCATGCTGCCTTTGGCTAATGGTCAGCCCGGTGACCCGCAGGCCCCGCTCTTTCGCCGCAAATTCGGCAAATCCACCCCAGCCACAGCCGATCTCCAGCACATGGTCGCCTTCGCGAACCCCCATCTGGTCGATCATGCTGGCGTATTTGCGCCGCTGTGCAGTTTCCAGGCTTTCCTGCGGATTGGCGAAGATCGCCGAGGAATAGGTCATCGTCTCGTCCAGCCACAGCCGGTAGAAGTCGTTCCCAAGGTCATAGTGATATGAGATGTTCCGTCGCGCCTGCCGACGTGAGTTCGACTGCAGCCAGAACCGCACCCTCTCATAGGCGCGCACCAGCGCAAGACCGGGAAATCCTTCGTTGACGTGATTGTTGGCCGGGCGCTGGATCAGGTCCAGAAAGGCCTGCAGATCGGGGCTGGTCCAGGCCCCCTCCAGATAGCTGTCGCAAAAGCCAAGATCGCCGTCCCGGATCAGCCGGGCAAAGACATCGGGATCAACCACCCTGATCTCGGCAGCAAGACCCGGAGCCTTGCCTTCCGCGCGAAACCTGCGTCCGTCCGGCAGGACGAAATCCAGCCGTCCCTCGCCCAGCTTGCTGGCCACGTCGAAGGCCGCCGCAAAATAGCGCGGCAACCCGGCCTGCCCCTTGGCAGTCGTCAGAACGTCCATGGTTTCCCCCAAACTTCCTGTCGATCCCGACAGTTTCGCCAAATCCGATCCACCGCTCAAGACTTTCGTGACGCATAAGCCGCCAGGGCATGCGCGCGTCCCTCGGCCAGATCGATGACCTTGGCCGGATAGGCCTGCCCCGGCGAAAGCCTCCAGGACCGCGGCACCGCCTTGAAGAAATCCAGCGCCTCGGCCCCAAGGGCACGCTCGGCAAGGAAGCGGTCACGATAGAGCCCGTCCGGATCAAACCTGTCGGCTTGGCCCGCGGGATTGAAGACGCGGAAATAGGGCGCGGCATCCGGTCCCGACCCCGCCACCCATTGCCAACCCATCGCATTGGCCGCCGGGTCCCAGTCCGTCAGGCAATCGGCGAACCAGCGCAAGCCCACCCGCCAGTCGGTCATCAGATGCTTGGTCAGAAAGCTGGCCACGATCATCCGGGCGCGGTTGTGCATCGTGCCCGTCACATACATTTCGCGCATCGCCGCATCGACAAAGGGCTCGCCCGTCATGCCGCGCCGCCAGCGTTCCGCATCCGGATTGTCGCCACGCCAGGGAAAGCCGTCCCAGTCGGGCTTCCAGTTGCGCGTGGTGATCTCGGGCGTGTGATGCATCAGGTGATAGCTGAACTCGCGCCAGGCAAGCTCGCGCAGAAACGCTTCGGCACCGCCCACGCCCTCGTCGCGAAGCCGAAGTCCCGCATGCCAGACCTCGCGAATGCCGATCTCACCATAGCTCAGGTTTTCGGACAGGCGCGATGTCGCATCTTCGCCGGGCAAATCGCGCCGCTCGGCATAGTCCGAAACCGGCCCGGCCAGAAACCGATGCAGCCGCAAGCGCGCAGCAGCCTCTCCAATCGCCTGATACCGCGCCACGATGGCCGCCCCGCGATCCATCGCCGCACCCAGCCGCCAGTCAGTCAAGCGGTCGCTTGTCGGCCAGACCTCCGTCCCCCGCGCAGCCTTGGGCGCAGGCAGGGGCCCAGGCACCGGCAGGCCCCGCATGGCCTTCCAGAACGGCGTGAAAACCCTGTAGAACCCGCCCTGCCCGGTCTCGACTTCCCATGGCTCGTGCAGCAAGTGACCGGCAAAACTGCGCGCCTCGCGGCCCTCCCCCTTCAGCGCCGCCTTCACCGCGCTGTCCCGCGCGACCGAAGCCGGATCGTAAAGCCGCGACCACCAGACCCCGCGCGCGCCGGTCTCAACCATCAACGCGCGCACCACGTCCAGCGCAGGACCGCGCCGCAAGGTCAGCCGCAGCCCGATCCCGGCAAGCGCTTGGGCAAAAGCCTCGACCGCCAACCCCAGCCGCCATTTCGGCGCGGCCCCTAAGGCCTCGGTTTCTGGATCAAGAATGACCACGGGCAACAGCGAACGACCTGTCGCCATCGCTGCCGACAACATCGGCTGGTCCGCCAGACGCAAGTCCCGGCGAAACCACAAGATCAACGGCGCATCAGTCATCTTTTCCCCATTCCGGGAAAGATACGCCAAAGCCCGCCCCCTGGATCACCCAAGTCCTTTCTCTTCCCCAAATATCCTCGGGGGGAAGGCGATGGTTTCCCTTCAAACCATCGCCGTGGGGGGCGAAGCGCCCCCATCCCCGAGGAGGAGGGCGCAAGCCCCGACGACGAGACAAGGAACGTGCGACCCTGAAAGGGGCGCTCCGCTTGGCAGGCGTCAGAGCAACCGGTCCAGTGTCGCGATCAACTGCGTCACTTCGGCCGCGCTGGTGTAATGCACCGCCGACATCCGCAGGACCCCTTTCTCCAGGTCGATCCCCAGGGCTTGCAACGGGCGCACGGCATAGAAATCCCCGGCCCAGCAGGCGATACCGTTCCGGCCCAGGTCTTCCGACACCGGTTCCGCCGGGCGGTTCAACTCCACCGCCACCGTCGGCGCCCGCTTTGCCCCATCGCGCGGGCCCAGAAGCCGCACATCGTTTCGGACGGACAGATAGTCCAGCAAAGGCTGGATCACTGCCACTTCCTGCGCGCGCATCAGGTCATGCACCCCCCGGTTCCGCGCGGCGGCATCGCCCGTGACCCCATGCTTTGCGGCCACGGCATCGATGTAATCGGCCATGCCAGCACAGGCTGCGATCTGGGCATGGTCCGGCCCCGCCGGGGTATGCCGCTTGTAAAGCGTGCCATGGTTGAAAAAATGCGCCTGTCCCGGCAGTTCCATGCCAAAGGCTTCGCGCAGGACCATGATCCCCTGATGCGGCCCATAGGTCTTGTAGGCGGAAAACAGGTACACGTCGCAGCCAAGCGCCGGGATATCGGGGAACCCGTGCGGGGCATAGCTGACCCCGTCGACCACAGTCCGCGCACCGCCATCCCGTGCCATGGCGCAGATTGCCGCCACGTCGTTGATTTCGGCGATCACGTTCGAACAATGCGGGAAACACACCAGTTTCACCATGCCATCCGCCAGCAATGCCGCCAGCGTCGACGGTTCCAGCGACCCGGTGTCAGGATCGACTTTCCATTCGCGGACCTCGATCCCCTCATCGGCCAAGCGCCGCCAGACGCCCGAGTTCGCCTCGTGGTCCTGATTGGTCACCACGATCGCGCCGCCGGTGCCCGCCAGCCATTTGCGCGCCGCTTGCGCCAGAACATAGGTATTGGCACTGGTCGAAGGCCCGAACGACACTTCTTCCCGCGCCACGCCCATCATCGCGGCAAGACGGGTGCGCGCCTCGTCCATCTCGGCCCCGCCCGCCTGCGCCCCCGGATAGGGCCCATAGGGCTGCACCTTGCGGTCGCGGTAAAAGCGGGTCAGACGGTCCACGACCTGCTGGCAGGGGTAGCTCCCGCCCGCGTTTTCGAAAAAGGCATGCGAGGACAGGACCGGCGACGAAAAGGCCGGGAACTGCGAACGGACGAAATCCAGATCAAGCGCCATGTGGCGGCTCCTTTTTTGGGGCCGCGCGACCGGATATCCACGCGCGCGGCGGGGTCATACCCGGTTACGCGGCAGGTCTTCCAGCCAGACCCCGGACTGTCTCTTCCGGGACCAGAGCCGGGTTTCCCCGGCATCACCGCAAGTCATATCCCGTCGCAATCTGCGCGGCAAGCCTGCCCAATCGGCACGCATTAGCAGGTGATCGGGGGAACCCTTGCATAAAATATGATCAAATCTTCCGGCGTGCCGAAGATTCCCCTTGTTCTTTGCGCCGCGAATCCTCAGTTTCCTATTGTCCGGCACCGCCGCTTCTGGCGGGTGTCCTGCAATCTTGCCAAGAAAAACAGCCAGACGGTCGACAGCAATGACCGCCACCACAGAGGAGCCTCCATGACCGCCAAGTCCCTTGCCCTTCTCAGCGCCGCTTCGATCCTGTCGCTGGCCGTTGCCGCAAAGGCCGCAGATCCCGAACTGACCGTCCTTGATTGGGCAGGCTGGGAAATCGACGGCATGCTGCAACCCTATGTCGACAAGAATGGTGACAAGCCGACCTATGTCTTCTTCGCCGATGATGACGAAGCCTTCCAGAAGATGTCCTCAGGCTTTGCCGCCGACGTGGTCCACCCCTGCGCCGCTGCCGTTCCGCGTTACATGGACGCCGGCCTGATCGAGCCGTGGGATGTCTCGAAAATCCCGGAATTCGCCAATATCCCGGCACGGATGACCGCCCCCTTCACCAATGATCAGGGCGTCTGGTTCATCCCGACCGACTATGCCTATACCGCCATCGCCTACAACGCCGAGACTGTTCCCGTCGAAGACGTCGCCTCGGTTCAGGTTTTCGCCGATCCGAAATATGCCGGGCGCATCGCGCTTCCCGACAATACCGATGACATCTGGTCGCTGGCCTTCATGGCCACGGGCGTCATGTCCTGGGACAACGTGACTGACGAACAGTTCCAGGCCGCCGCCGACTGGCTGCGCGCGGTGCATCCGAATGTCCGCGCCTATTGGGCCGACCCTTCGGAACTGGCGCAGTTGATGGCCTCGGGCGAAGTGCAGGTTGCCTGGTCGTGGAATGACCCGGTCGCCATCCTGAAGGCGGAAAACTTCCCCGTCGGCTTCAACCGCTCGGCCGCGGAAGGGGCCGCCTCGTGGTATTGCGGCTTTGTCAACGTCAAGGACAGCGCCGGGAACGAAGAAAAGGCCTATGACCACATCAACTCGCTTATCGCACATTCCTCGGCCCAACCGCTGTTGGACGCGATCGGCTATTCGCTGTCGAACGACGCCGCGATGGCCGAGATCCCGCTCGAAGCCCTGCAGGCCGCCTATGTCGACCCGGTGACCACGCCGCTGTTCGTCCAGTCGCCGCCCTCGACCGAACTGCGCGACCGCATGATCGAGGAATTCGAGATGATCAAGTCGGGCTTCTGATCCCGACCACTCCGCTCGGCTTCAAATCCTCAGGCCGTCCCTTCAACCGGGGGCGGCCTTTTGCATTTTCATGCCCGCAATGGCTGTGTTTCATCCGAGATTCGCCGCAATTCTTCCGCAATGCGCCGACAGGTTTCCCCTGATCCCCAAGGTATCGTGACGGGTTCCGTCATTTGCGATGTCGGCAGGGAAATGTTTGCCTGACACACCGTCATATTCCTATACATCCAGACCCACGCGCCGCTGCAGAACCGACGACCTTCAAGGATAACAGATGCCAGTTTCCCAATTCTTCATTCGACACGGCCTTGCCTTCCGACGGGCAATTGGCGCCCTTTCACTTGGCCTTTCGGTCGCAGTCTTGCCCGCCAGCGCCGCATTGGCCGAAAAGGGTCTGCCAAAACCCTATGTTTCGCCCGCCCTGGACGCTGTCCTGCTGCCGATCACCGCTGAGGTCCGCAAGGAATTCAAGCTTGGCAAAAAGGCGGCCGGCCTGGTGATCGTTTCGGTCGATCCCGGCGGTGTAGGTGAACTTTACGGCCTGGAACCCGGCGAGGTCATCACCGAACTGGACGACAAGGCGCTGCGCCGCCCGGTCGATCTGGACAGCATGATCCGCTACAAGCTGAAGGCGGGCACGAACTACTTTTTCTTCGAGGGCACCTGGAAGAACAGGAAGAAGAAGACGATCGTCGAGCTGACGAACGAAGACTATGAAAAGCCCGTCGCGCTTGAGAACGTCTCGAAATGGCGAGCCTACAATACCGGCGGGTCCAAGTCCAAGGCCAAGCGCGGCAACGGATATCGCGGCGACGACGGCTATTACTATAGCGGTGGCGGCTTCTACTATTCCGACTTCTGCGACAGCTATTATGACGACTTCTATCAGGTCTACGACTACACCCTGATCTACGTCGAAGAGGTCATCGTCACCGAGGTCTACATCACCTCGATCGAAAGCAGCGAGACCTACTTCTATTACGACGACTCTGCTGCAGGCTATGACTGGCCGGACGACGACTATTACATCGAGGAAGTCGACGCCTACTACAGTTCCGAAGAATTCTATGCCGAGTATGAGTCGACCGACTACTACTACGAGGACGAGGCCTACGATCCCGAAACCGGGCTGAGCTATGAGGACGCCGAAGCCTACGGCTATCTCGACCCCGAAGCCTATGACGAAAGCTACGACGAAGCCGCACCCGAGGCCTATGACGAGACCTACGACGAGCCCGCACCCGAGGCCTATGACGAGACCTACGACGAGGCCGCTCCCGAGGCCTATGACGAGACATACGACGAGCCCGCCTCCGAGGCCTATGACGAGACCTACGACGAGGCCGCTCCCGAAGCCTATGACGAGACATACGACGAGCCCGCTCCCGAAGCCTATGACGAGACCTACGACGAGCCCGCTCCCGAAGCCTATGACGACGGCTCGGGCTACGAAGAACCCGCATATGAGGAAACCTACGAGGAACCAGCTTACGAAGAGACCTACGAGGAACCAGCTTACGAAGAGACCTACGAAGAGCCAGCCTATGAGGAAACCTACGAAGAGTCGGTCTATGAGGAATCCTACGAGGAGCCGGTCTATGAAGAGCCTTCCTACGAAGACAGCGGTGGTGGTGGCTGCTATGTCGACGAGAATGGCTACGAGGTCTGCGGCTGACCTTTGAAACCGGGCGCCCGGGACGGTTTCGGGCGCCCCGCCACTACCTTGCCGGCCCTGCGGCGATCCGGCTGACCAAGAAAAGCAGCATGTAGGTCTCGACCGCGGCCAATGCGATCAAGGTCCATGTGTTGGCGTCGGGTGCGCCATTCAACACCAGTCCGACTCCGACATCCCCAAGCTCGATGAAGATGCGTGTCGCCAGCATCAACGCCAGAAGCGCTGCGCTGTTCAGGATCAGGGCGATCCCGATCCCCAGGACTGACCCGAGGATGCGCACCCCGGTGCTGTACAACCCGAAGCGTTCGGAAAAGCTCTCGACCGTGACGCCGGGAAAGAATGCGCCCGGTGCTACAGTGTAAACCCAGGCAAAGAAGCAGCCCGCTGCCACCAGAAGCCAGCCAAAGACTTTGGCCCGCATCGGAATTGAATGGAAAATCGGGTTCTGGGGTTTGGTCATTCTGAATGTCCCTGGGGTTGGGCGGGCGCGGGCCGCAGCGTCACCCTGAACTGCCACTTGCAATCTCATGCGACAAATGAAATTTTTTTCCATCTGACATGCAGGGAATGAATGACACCGGACCTGAATCTTTTGGCCGTCCTGGATGCAATCTGCAGGACAGGCTCGGTCTCCGGCGCGGCTGCCGCTTTGTCGCTTAGCCAACCTGCTGTCAGTCACGCGCTGAATCGCCTGCGCGCGGCAACGGCCGATCCGCTGTTCACCCGCAGCGGCAGGGGCCTCGTGCCCACGGCGCGCGCCCGCGCGATGGCCAGCGCCGCCGCCGACCTGGTGCAATCGGGTCGTCAACTCCTGCAGCCCGAGAGCTTTGATCCCGCTCGCGACCGGCCCCGCTTTCACCTTGCTGCCAGCGATTTTGCCGCCCAGACCCTGTTGCCCGACCTTGTGGCCCGATTGCAGCACCTGGCGCCAGGGTCGGTCGTTACCGTTTCCGCCATCGGGGCCGCGACCTTGCAGCAGTTGACCAACGGCACACTGGACCTGGCCTTCTGGGGCGCTGCTCCCCCGCCCTTGCCGCTGATCCATGCCCCACTTTTCACGGACAATTTCGTCGCTGTCTTGCGCCGGGATCATCCTGCCCTTGGTGCAGGAACCGGTCTTGACCTGGCGAGCTACCTGGCCTTTCCGCATGCCGTGGTCTCGCTGCGCGATCCTGGCACCAGCCCGCTTGACGCGGCCCTGGCCAGTGCGGGTCTGGAAAGGACAATTGGCCTTTTGTCGCACAGCTTTGCCGGGAACCTTGCCATCGTCCGCGAAACCGACCTCATCGCCACGATGCCCGCCCGCCTGACGTTGGGGCTGGGTCCCGATCTGGTCACCGCAACTCTGCCTCTCTCGGTGGCGGGCATTTCCTACGGCATGATCTGGCACCCCAGAACCGAGGCCAGCCCGGCACAGCGCTGGCTGCGTGGTCTGATCCTGCAGGGTGTCGGGCAGAAGGCCGGATGAAAATCCCGGGCACCGACCCGGTGGAAAGCATTGACGAAAGATGAATGCCCACAGCCAAGCCCCTGATCTATTTAGGCCCGTTTGTGCCATCCTGCGTGGACACCCCACCTTGCACCCCGCCCCCCGCCCCCCTATATTGGCCCCGTCGGGGGTAACCCCGACTATGGCGATAAACGCACCTGTAATAATCGGCTCGGACCCGGGGGCGGTACCCGGCGGCTCCACCAGACTTTCCCTTCGTTGGGGCGTGTGGGGCCGAAATAGGATCGACGAACGACCAAAGAGGCCAGCTTTCGCTCGGTGAGGTACCACCGTTATCGGTCCATGATCACAGTTGCCAACGACAACCGTGCTCCGGTGGCGCTGGCCGCGTAAGCGGCTCGCAATACCAAAACTAAGTCCTTGCGGTTAGCCCCGTAAGGCGGGGCCCGCCGGAGCCTGGCAACAGAATCCGGCACTTCCCCCTTTCCAACGCAAAGGCTCCGGCACCTTCCCTCTGGCACGCTTCTCGTTCGACTTCGTCTTCTCGTCGCGGGCGCGCAGCGAGGAGTGACGAAGTCACACGACGAGCGGCCCTTGCCAGGACGGCCCGCTCGCACCATCCTTGCCCATGCTCCGCGCCCTGCTCCTTGCTGCGATGGCCGCCCAGCCCGCCCTTCGCTGCGAGACGGCCTTGCTGTTGTCGGTCGATGTCTCGGGCTCGATAGATGCGGGCGACTACACTCTGCAGACCGCTGGTATCGCCACCGCGCTGGCTGACCCGGAGGTCGCCGAGGCGCTGGTCAAGGACCAGGTCGCGCTGGCCGTCGTGCAGTGGTCGGGCACCGCAGACCAGGCGCTGGTGCTGGGCTGGCAGCGGATGCTGACACCGCAGGACGTGGCGGATTTCGCTGCCCAGGCTCTTGCCCTGCCCCGCGCCTTCAAGGGGTCGGATACCGCCGTGGGTGAAGGTCTGCGCTTTGCCATGGACCAGTTTGACGCCGTCCCCGACTGCGGGCGCCGCGTTATCGACGTCTCGGGCGACGGGCAGGAAAACGCCGGCTTCAGCGATGCCAAGGCCCGGGCCGAGGCGGTTGCGGCCGGCATCATCATCAATGCCATTGCGATTGAAGAGCAAGGGCCAGCGGCACCGATCACCAGCTACTACCAGCGCTGGATCGTCACGCCCGAGGGGTTTGTCTTCACGGCCCACGGGCTGCAAGACTATGCCGAGACTCTGCGCCTGAAGCTGCAGCGTGAGCTGGTCAAGCCCATCGGCTGACCCTTGACCAATCGCGCTGCCAAACCTGTCGCATCCCTCTTTGGCCGCAAGCTGCCGGGCTTCTGGCCCTATCGGTCGGGTTGTCACGGATGTTTCGTGATGACCTGCAACAGCTTGCGGCTGGCATTGCGCTTTACGATGCGCTTTATCACTGGGCACGCGACGGGCATACGGAAGGCCATGATTTGCCAGCGGGACGGACGGAATGACTGCAGAGATCAAACCAAGCCTGGGCGATTTGACCCGAACCTTTGCCTGCATCGGCTGCCTTTCATTTGGCGGCCCTGCCGCTCAGATTGCGCTGATGCATCGGGTGATCCTGGACGAAAAGAAATGGGTCGCGGAAGCCGACTATCTGCGCGCGCTATCCTTTTGCATGCTTCTGCCGGGGCCCGAGGCGATGCAGGTTGCCACCTGGATTGGCTGGCGGTTGCATGGCCTGCGCGGCGGGTTGATCGCGGGCGGCCTGTTCGTCCTGCCCGGCGCGCTGGTCGTGCTGGGACTTAGCCTGATCTATGCAGGATTTGGCAATCTGCCCCTGATCGCCGCCCTTTTTACCGGCGTGCAGGCCGCCGTCATCGCCATCGTGATCGAAGCGCTGATCCGCGTCTCGAAGCGCGCCCTGAAATCGCGCGAGGCGCATGTCATTGCCGTTGCTGCCTTTGCCGGTCTGTTCTTCTTCAAGCTTCCCTTCCCGCTGATCATCCTTGCAGCGGGCCTCTGGGGGTTTCTGCGCCCGGCGACCATGGAACAGGCCCCCACGGCCTTGCCGCCCCCCGCTGCGCTGGCCCGATCCTTGCGCGCGGCAGGTATCTGGCTGGCGGTCTGGCTGCTGCCATTGGCGGCACTTGTCTATACCGCGCCTGCACGACTGGCCGAGATCGGGATGTTCTTTTCCAAGCTCGCCGTTCTGACCTTTGGCGGGGCTTACGCCGTTCTGGCCTGGATGGCGCAGGATGTGGTGCAGACCAAGGGCTGGCTGACCCTGCCACAGATGATGGACGGCCTGGGATTGGCGGAAACCACCCCCGGCCCGCTGATTCTGGTGACGGAGTTCGTGGGATTTATGGCCGCGCATCAGGTCGGCGGCTGGGTCATGGGCCTGGCCGGGGCGGCGATTGCGGTCTGGATGACTTTTGTGCCGTCATTCCTGTTCGTTTTCACCGGTGCGCCCTTCATCGACCGGCTGACCCATATGCCGCGGCTTTCCGGCGCCTTGGCCGCCATTACTGCCGCTGTCGTGGGGGTCATCGCGAATCTGTCGTTGTGGTTTGCCCTGCACGTGCTGTTTTCGGTCCTGACGGATCTGCGCCTTGGCCCGCTGCATGTACTTCTGCCAGACCTGACCAGCCTGCGGCTTCTGCCCGCCTTGATTGCGGGTCTGGCCGGGCTTGCCCTGTTGAAATGGCATTGGCCGCTGGCGATCGTGCTTGGTTTTTCAGCAGCGTTGTCCGCCGGAGCGGCCGTTCTTCTTCCCTAGCGCGAGAAGGCGCCGCCCCCCCTTCCCTTGGGCTTCGAAATCCCTATGCTGCGCCTAACCGGGAAAGGATGGCACATGGCGCGCAGCATCGACTATGGCAACCTCATGCACCGGGCAATGCGGGGCCTGATTCAGTCTGTGCTGAGCGATGTGGCCGAACACGGGCTGCCGGGGGCGCATCACTTCTTCATCACCTTCGACACGCGCCATCCCGGCGTGATCCTGGCCGATTGGCTGCGCGAGCGGTATCCGACCGAGATGACGATTGTCATTCAGCATTGGTTCGAAAATCTGGCAGTGACCGACGAAGGCTTTAGCATTACGCTGAATTTCGGCAACAATCCCGAGCCGATGGTGATTCCCTTCGACGCGCTGCGCACCTTTGTCGATCCCTCGGTCGAATTCGGCCTGCGCTTCGAGACGCAGGACGAGGACGAAGAGGACGACGACGACCAGACCGATATCGAGGTCGAGGAAGAGCCGGAGCGGCGCGATGCCGAGATCGTCTCGCTTGACCAGTTCCGGAAGCACTAGGGCGTGAACGACCTCGCGCTGTTTCGCCGCAAGCTTCTGCGCAATCCCAGACAGATTTCGGCGGTCGCCCCGTCGTCACGTTATCTTGCCGCCGCGATGGCCGAAGGGCTGGGCCCCGCAACCGGCCGGGTGGTCGAATTCGGCCCCGGCACCGGGCGCCTGACCAAGGGACTGCTTGCGGCGGGGGTATCGCCGCAGAACCTGTCGCTTTTCGAGCTGGACCGCGAATTCGTCGATCACCTGCGCCTGGCCTTTCCATCGGTCACGGTTCACCATCTGGGTGCCGACCGCGCCGCAGAAGTGGTCGAGCCGGGCGTCGGGGCCGTGGTGTCGGGTCTGCCGCTTTTGTCGATGCCGGTTCCGATCCGCGAAGCGATCGTCAACGCGGCATTTGATATCCTTGCGCTGGATGCCCCGCTGATCCAGTTCACCTATGGCCCGACCCCGCCCCTGCCCGCCGAGACCATTCAGCGCCTTGGCCTTCGCGTCGAGGCCGGTCGCAAGGTCTGGGCCAACCTTCCCCCCGCCCGGGTCTATCGCTTTTACCGCGCATAGGGCCACCCCACAGGGAATATCGGTCAGTATACCTTTGCATACCGATTGCTTTTTCTGCCCTGCAGCGATATGGGGCGGGAAGAGCTTGCGAGGAGAGTCCGATGACCGCCACCCGTACCGAAACCGACAGCTTTGGCCCACTTGAGGTTCCCAGCAACAAATACTGGGGCGCGCAGACCCAACGGTCGATCATCAACTTCCCCATCGGCTGGGAACGCCAGCCGGTGCCGATCATCCGTGCGCTTGGCGTGATCAAGAAGGCCTGCGCGCAGGTCAACATGGCGCAGGGCGACATTTCCTCGGAACTGGGCAATGCGATTGTCGCTGCCGCCACGGAAGTCATCGACGGCAAGTTCGACGACAACTTCCCGCTGGTCGTCTGGCAGACCGGGTCGGGCACCCAGTCGAACATGAACGCGAACGAGGTCATCTCGAACCGGGCAATCGAAATGCTGGGCGGCGTGATGGGGTCGAAGAAACCCGTCCACCCGAACGACCATGTGAACATGGGGCAATCGTCGAACGACACGTTCCCCACCGCGATGCATGTGGCCATCGGCATGCACACCCGCGACGTCCTGTTGCCGGGCCTGGAGAAACTGGCCAAGGCGCTGTGGGCGAAGTCCAATGAGTTCAAGGACATCATCAAGATCGGTCGCACCCATACCCAGGATGCCACCCCGCTGACGCTGGGCCAGGAATTCAGCGGCTATGCCACCCAGGTCGACAAGGGCATCGCCCGCGTCAAGGCCTGCCTGCCGGATATCTATGAACTGGCACAGGGCGGCACGGCCGTTGGCACGGGCCTCAACACGAAAGTCGGCTTTGACAAGCGCGTGGCGGCGGCGATTGCCGCAATCACCAGCCTGCCCTTCGTCACCGCGCCGAACAAGTTCGAGGCGCTGGCCGCGCATGACGCGATGGTGATGTTCTCGGGCGCCCTGAAGACGGTCGCCGCCAGCCTTTACAAGATCGCCAGCGACCTGCGGCTTCTCGGCTCCGGCCCCCGCTCGGGCCTTGGGGAACTGATCCTGCCGGAAAACGAGCCCGGCTCGTCGATCATGCCGGGCAAGGTGAACCCGACCCAGGCCGAAGCGCTGACAATGGTCTGCGCGCATGTGATGGGCAACGACGCCGCCGTCGGTTTCGCCGGGTCGCAGGGTCACTTTGAACTCAACGTCTACAACCCGATGATGTCCTACAACGTGCTGCAGTCGATCCAGCTTCTGGGCGATGCGGCGTCCAGCTTCACCGACAACATGGTCGTCGGTACGCAAGCCAACACCGCGCGGATCGAGAAGTTGATGAAGGAATCGCTGATGCTGGTGACGGCGCTTGCCCCCACCATCGGCTATGACAACGCGACAAAGGTGGCCAAGACCGCGCACAAGAACGGCACGACGCTGCGCGAAGAGGCGATTGCCTTGGGCTTTGTCGACGGCGAGACCTTTGACCGCATCGTGCGCCCCGAGGACATGGTTGGCCCCAAGGGCTGAGATGGCCGAAATCGTCAACCTGCGGCAGGCGAAAAAGCAGGTGGCCCGCAAGGCCGCCCGCGCCGAGGCGGATGCCAATGCCGCGAAGCATGGGCGGACGAAGGCGGAACGCGAGATCGAAAAGGCTCGCGCCGAAAAGGCCGCACGGGACCTTGATGGACACCATCGCGAACCGGATTAACCCCCGCTTAACCTTGCCTTGGCAGATTTCGCCAAGGAGGTGCGCCATGCGGGACCTGACCTTGCCAATCACGTCGCAGGAATGGATGCGACAGATGTTTTCCACCAAGACCGCGCTGGACGGCGGGGTGATCCGCCGCAAGGTCAGCGATGTCGAACGCCTGATCGGGCGCGATGCCTTTTTCTGGGCGATGAAGAAGCGCGGGTATCGTGTGGTGGAAAATGCCGGCCACTTTGTCGTCTTCTGCAATTCGGACGACGTCTTGCTGCGCCTGTGACGCCTGAAATTCAAATTTCTTGAGTAAGAAATTTGTCAAAATCCTTACTTAAGGATTTTGGATTCCTGCAAGCTTGGCTAGCGTCTTTCCCATGACCACCCGCCCCGCCAAACACTCCCTCACCCTTCACGGCCACCGCACCAGCGTCTCGCTGGAGCCGGAGTTCTGGGACGCCTTCCGCGCCATCGCCGCCGACAAGGCCACGCCCCTCAACGCGCTGGCAGCCGAAATCGACGCAGCACGTCGCGGAGAGGAGGGCTTGGCTTCCGCAATCCGGGTCTTCTGTCTGAACCATTACCGAGGTTCCTGATGCGCGCCGCTGTCCTTCGTGCCTACCGCCAACCCCTGTCCATCGAATCGGTCGCCGATCCGACCTGTGAGGCGGATGGCGTCGTCCTGAAGACCCTCGCCTGTGGCATCTGCCGCAGTGACTGGCATGGCTGGGTCGGCGAACACCCCAAGGTCAAGCCGGGCGATATCCCCGGCCATGAATATTGCGGCGAAGTGGTCGCGGCAGGACCTTTGGCGAAGTGGAAGCTGGGCGACCGCGTCATCGCGCCCTTCATCCTTGCCTGCGGCGACTGCCCGGAATGCCGGTCGGGCCAGACCACCACCTGCCGCAGCCAGCGGGTTCCGGGGTTTGGCGATCGGGGGGCCTATGCCGAATACGTCTCGGTTCCCCATGCCCACAACCTGACCCGGTTGCCAGAAAGCCTGTCGCCCGCCCTGGCCGCTGGCCTTGGCTGCCGGGTGACCACCGCCTTTCACGCGCTTACGGGCCGCGCCGCGCTGCAGGCGGGCGAATGGCTGGCCGTTCATGGCACCGGTGGCGTCGGCCTGTCACTCCTTCTCATCGGCAAGGCGCTTGGCGCGCGGGTGATCGTGGTCGATGTGGTGCCGGAAAAGCTGGCCCATGCGCTGTCACTGGGGGCCGAGGCGGCGTTTGACGCCCGCGACGGTGACGTGGCCGCGCGGATCATGGAGCTGACCGGCGGCGGCGCGCATGTCAGCGTCGAGGCGCTGGGGATCGAGGTCACCGCAAACAATTCGCTGCGCTGCCTGCGCCCGCTTGGCCGCCATGTGCAGGTCGGCCTGCCCGTCGGTCACACCGCGCAGATGCAGATCGACGTGAACGCGATCTACATGCGCCAACTGTCCGTCTTCGGGACAAGGGGCATGCCCGCCTGGCGCTATCCGACGCTTCTGTCGCTGATCGAAACCGGCAAGATCGACGTCAGCCCCATCGTCGCCCGCACTGTCGCCCTGTCGCAAGCCACGGAAGAATTGCGCGCCTTCGACGGGCCGACGGCACCCGGCGTGGCTGTGATTGTTGACTTTTCGCGCTGAACTTGTTCCAAATCTGAAAGTCCAACTGCACCAAAAGTTATTCCCGCCGACCTTGCTCGCCGAATGGGTCTTTGGTCACACGTTAATCCCAACAATAGGAAATTATTGATGAACTGTCGAATTCTAGGCGCTGTGATCGCCATTGTCTTGCCCGCGATGGCACAAGCGCAAGACGCCAGTGCATGGTCCGGGTTCAACTTTGGTCTGCAGGCCTCCAAGGGTGAGGGGTCGCAGCTATACCTGCCTTCCAATGGCAGCTATGATCTTGACGGCAAGGGGTTCGGTGGCTTTGTCGGCTACATGATGGCCAGCGGTGCCTGGGCCTATGGCGGCGAACTGGCCTATGCCAGAACGGACTATCATGAAACCGATTCTGGTGGCTCTTATCCCGAGTGGAATTTCAACCACACGCTGGATCTGAAGGCGCGCGTCGGTTACGCGGTGGATCGTGCGTTGATTTATGGCGTCCTTGGCTATGGGTTTTCAGAATACGAAGAGGGAAGCGAGGCGTCCGTGACTGACGTCGACGGCGCGATCTTCGGGCTGGGTGTCGATTACCTTGTGTCCGACCGGATGTTCGTCGGGGCAGAGGTTCTGTCCCGCGATATTGGACTGAGCGATGGTGTCAGCCCGTTCGATGCCAACGTGACCACTGTCACCCTGCGCGTCGGGATGAAGTTCTGATCACCCCTTGGCGGCGACGCGCCCCAGCGTTGCCGCCAGATCACCATAGCCGGTGAACTGTCAGTCTTGGGCCAGACTCCGCCCGGAAAATCACGCGCTGACCCTGCTCGACCTCGACGATCCAAGTGACAATTTACGACATGCCTGCAGCCTGAAATCGCCGTCGGCTTGACGTCCATGGCTTTGCTGCCTAGCCTAAGCGGGTCTTTTTTGGAGAGATTCCGATGAAATATCTAGCAAATTCAGCAGCGATTGTCCTTGCACTCGCTTCGACCGGAAATGCGCAAGACGCCAGCCAATGGGCCGGTGTCTATGCCGGCCTTACGACGGCAAGCAACTCTGGCGACATGACGTATGACCCCGGAAATAATTACGATCTTGATGGCAACAACGCCGGTGTGATCCTTGGCTATAACTTCGCTCGGGGACCATGGGTCTTCGGTGGGGAATTTGCTTATTTCAAGGGGCGCGTTCAAGAGGTCGGCAACCCCAACTTCGGTTATGAATCCTGGAGTGACCTTAAGGCGCGCGGTGGCTATGCCTTCAACAACGTCCTGGTATACGGGACACTGGGCACGACCTTCTCCACTTGGGACGAAAGCGGGTTCTCCGGTGACGGTACCGGACTCCTTTACGGTGTCGGTGCCGAATATTTGGTCACATCGCATTTCTTTGTCGGTGCCGAATACCTTGTGCGCGATATGAAGTCAGATTGGAACAGCAGCGGCGAAGAACTGGAAGCCGACGTCAACACGATCGCATTGCGCGTCGGGATGAAATTCTGATCACCCCTTGGCGGCGACGCGCCCAAGCGTTGCCGCCAGATCGCCATAGCCGGTGAACCGCCGCTCATACTCCAGCCCAAGCCGTCGGGCGCAGTCTTCGGCCTTGGCGTCCAGCGCGGGGTCGTTGACCTGTGCCTGATAGACCAGCTTGGTGTAATTGCCGAAATACATGTCCCGCAGATCGGGGTGGCGGTCCAGACCCATCGGCTTCCAGACGAAGGCATCGAACTGGCGGACCAGGAAATCGGTCAGGTAAAAGGCGGTGAATTCCGTCTCTGACCTTTCGGCGAAGGTCGCGTTGCCCTCGAAGAAGGAATAGCAATGCGGACCTTCCACCATCTCGACCCCCAGCCGGTCGCAGGCGGCCTGCAGAAGACCCCCGGTGCCGCAATCGGCGTAGACGACGAAGATCGTGTCATAGCGGCCCCGCGCCTCGAACACCGCCTCTTCCATGGCCGGGATGATCTTCTCGGGCCAGAGATGCAGTTTGGCGGGCAGGCATTGCAGGTCAAGATGCGTCCAGTCGTTCGCGGATTTCAGCGCGAGGATCTCATGCGCCAAGGCGCCGCAGGCGATCAACAGGACGCGACCGGAACGGGCGGGCGCAAGGCCGGTTTCGCTAAGGGTGATGTCATCCATCAAGGGGCCTTGCACAAAGTGGGCCTAGCGGCTGACCCGGGTCCAGGTCAGGATCAGGCTGGCAGAAAGCGCGGCAACGGCAAGGGCGACGAAGGGCAGGCCGGACCATAGTGCAAGCCAGATGGTCAATCCTGCGGCCAGGATCACAAGGGCGATCAGTCCAAGGAAATGCGTCAAGGGCATCGGTTGCCTCCCTGACAGTCAATTTGCGCCTTGGGCGGGCCCTTTTCAAGCCCCGCCCAGATCACGACTTCGGGGTCGTCTCTCAGGCCTGGTTGTGCTTGCGCGCGACGAAGGACTTGGCGGTTTCCACCGCGACAGCGGCGTCCCGGCAATAGGCATCCGCGCCAATCGCCTTGCCGAATTCTTCGTTCAGGGGCGCGCCACCGACGAGGACGATGTAATCATCGCGCATGCCCTTTTCCTTCATCGTGTCGATCACGACTTTCATATAGGGCATGGTGGTGGTCAGCAGGGCCGACATGCCAAGGATATCGGGCTTTTCGCTTTCCAGCGCTTCCAGATATTTCTCGACCGAGTTGTTGATGCCAAGGTCTTTGACCTCGAAGCCAGCGCCTTCCATCATCATGCCGACAAGGTTCTTGCCGATGTCGTGGATGTCGCCCTTGACGGTGCCGATCACCATCTTGCCCATGCGCGGTGCGCCGGTTTCCACCAGCAGCGGCTTGAGGATGAACATCCCCGCCTTCATCGCGTTGGCTGCCAGAAGCACTTCCGGCACGAACAGGATGCCGTCGCGGAAGTCGGCGCCGACGATGGTCATGCCCGCAACCAGCGCCTTGGTCAGCGTGTCATAGGGCGTCCACCCGCGCGCGATCAGGATGTTCACGCCCTCTTCGATCTCTTCCTTCAGACCGTCATAGAGGTCGTCATGCATCTGCAAGACAAGTTCGTCGTCCGAAAGTTCAGAGAGGATGATGTCGTCTTCGGCCATGGGGCACGCTCCAAGCGCAGGGGTTTGACGAAGTGAATGGGCGCAAAGCCGGTGATCCACTTTCCGACAAGCGACATACACCAGTTGAAAGCCGACAGAAAGCCGTCGCGGACGGGAATTCTGTAGACCATGTTCCTCATTCGTTCTATTCTTGGGCATGAACAGTGGCGACGGCTTCCTTCCCGGTCAAAGATTGCGCGCGCGGGGGGCGGCAAGCAACCGCGCCGGACGGTTCGAATCTGCCCAGCGGGATGCCTATGACGATGGCTGGGACCTGCCCGAGGACGAGCGTCTGATCGCAACCGAAGTCCGGCTGGAACGCCCCCGTTCCGCCATCACCTACAACCGCTCACCCGACCTGCCGTTTGATCGGTCGATCAATCCCTATCGCGGCTGCGAACATGGCTGCATCTATTGCTATGCACGGCCCAGCCATGCCTTTCTGAACCTGTCACCGGGGCTTGATTTCGAAACCCGGCTGATCGCCCGCCCCGGCATTGCCGCTGTGCTTGACGCCGAACTGCGTCGCCCCGCCTACAAGGTTCAACCCATCGCCATCGGCACCAACACCGATCCCTATCAACCGGTGGAGCGTGAGCATGGCCTGATGCGCGAAATCCTTGCTGTCATGGCCAGGTTTCACCATCCGGTCTGGATCACCACGCGCGGCACGACCATCGAACGCGACATTGACTTGATCGCCCCCTTGGCGGCGCAGGGGCTGGCGTCGGTGTCGATCTCGGTCACCACGCTGGACGAAACCGTGGCGCGCAAGATGGAACCCCGTGCCCCGACCCCGAAACGCCGGTTGCAGATCATCCGACGTTTGGCGGATGCAGGTATCCCGGTGCGGATCCAGGTCTCACCCCTGATCCCGGCCCTGACCGATCATGAGCTTGAGGCCGTGATGCAAGCGGGCCGCGATGCGGGTGCGCAGGCGGCAAACACCATTCCCCTGCGCCTGCCGCTGGAGGTGTCGGCTCTGTTCCGCGACTGGCTGGCCACCAGTTTCCCCGACCGCGCCGCACGGGTGATGGGGCGGGTCCGCGACCTGCACGGCGGTCGCGACTATGACCCGGAGTTTGGCAAACGGATGACCGGTCAGGGCCTTTGGGCCGAGCTTATCCACCGCCGCGCCGACCTTGCCCGCAATCGCCTGGGCCTTGCCGAAGGCCTGCCCAAGTTGCGCTGCGACCTGTTCCGCCCGCCCCCAAGGGCAGGCGACCAGTTGTCATTGTTCTGAACCGACACCGCTGGACCCAAATTTCTTAAGCAAGAAATCTGTCAAAATCCTTGCTTAAGGATTTTGGCCCCTACCCCCGCCGCCCCCGCCGTTCGCGCTTTGGTTCGCCCGAGGTATCGCCGGTGCCATCCGAAGCAGACGAGAATCCGCCCAGATGCGCCGCAATATCCTCCAGCGAGGGTTTCGGGCCTTTCGGGCGGGTTTCCAGCGCGTCACGCATCGCGCGCAGATGTTCCGGCATCGTGCCACAGCAGCCGCCGATGATCCGCACCCCCGAATCGCGGGCCAGCACCGCATATTCAGCCATTAGTTCCGGCGTGCCGTCGTAATGGATATGCCCGTCATGATATTTCGGGATCCCGGCATTGCCCTTGGCAATTAGCGGCCGTTCGGTCCCGGTCGCGACAAAGCCAAGGACCGTCCGCAACAGGTCCGACGCCCCGACCCCGCAGTTCGCGCCAAAAGCAATCGGCGGGTTCGGCAGTTTTTCCACCATCTCGGCCATCGCCGCCGAAGTGACGCCCATCATCGTGCGCCCTGCGGTGTCAAAGCTCATCGTGCCGCACCAGGGCATGCCCGCCCGCAGCGCAGCCTCAGCCGCCGCGCGGTATTCTTCGGGCGCGCTCATGGTTTCGACCCACAGGACATCCGCCCCGCCCACCTTCAAAGCCTCGGCCTGCTCGTGGAAGATTTCCACCGCCAGCGCATGGGTCATCGTGCCCATCGGCTCGAAAATCTCGCCCGTGGGGCCAACCGACCCCGCGACCACCACCGAACGCCCGGCCTTGTCGGCGATCTCGCGCCCCAGTTCCGCGCCCACTCGGTTCAACTCGGCAACCCGGCCCTGCGCCGAATGCAGTTTCAGCCGCGACGCATTGCCGCCAAACGTGTTGGTCAGGAAAATATCCGACCCCGCCGCGACGGCAGCGCCGTACAGCTTGCGGATGTTATCCGGCTTGTCGGTGTTCCAGAATTCCGGCGGCTCGCCCGATTCCAGACCCATGTTGAACAGGTTCGTTCCCGTGGCCCCGTCGGCCATCAGCCAGTCGCGCGAAGCGAGCATAAGGGAAAGTGCGTCGGTCATCTGGGCCATCCGTGAAATTGCAGCGTCCCGCACCATTGCCACGGCAACGGCGAAGAAACAAATTCATAATCCGCATGAAATCTTGTGGTCGACCTCAAGTCGACGCCGTCAGCCCCTGACAAAAGCCGGGGCAAAGACGCCCCGACCCTGCCTTGCGCGTTGACGCCGGTCTTAGATCTCGCTCAGCAGCTGAGCCTTGGCGACCGGCAGCATTTCTTTTAGCTTGGCGCGAACCTCATCGGCGCTGGCCTTGCCGGCAAGATCAGCCACGACCTTGCGCACCACATCCTCGTCGCCCGCTTCTTCGAAGTCAGCGCTGACGACTTCCATCGCATAGGCAGCGGCGGCATCGCCCGACTTGCCCATCAGACCGGCGGCCCAAAGCCCGACCAGCTTGTTGCGCCGCGCCTCGGCCCGGAACTGCATTTCGCTGTCATGGGCGAACTTGGCCTCGAAGGCATTCTCGCGATCGTCGAACGTGGTCATGGGCTCCCCCAACATGTCTGCGTGTTGTCTGGCGTTGCTTCCCATATGCCCATAGCGCCCCATGACCGCAAGCCCCCTCGCGCCTTGCGACCGCCCCCCCCTTGGACTATAGGCCAAGGAAAGCACCCGCAGGATCATTCATCCCGCCGGGCCCCCCTGATCGAGTACACCATGGCACGGCGCAAGAAGGTCTACGAAGGCAAGGCCAAGATCCTGTATGAAGGCCCGGAACCCGGCACCCTGATCCAGTATTTCAAGGACGACAGCGCCCCCACCGTCGCGGCCCCCGCCACGCTGGAAGGCAAGGGCGTGCTGAACAACCGCCTGTCGGAATTCTTCATGTCGGGTCTGAACCAGATCGGCGTGCCGACCCATTTCATCCGCCGCATCAACATGCGCGAACAGCTTGTTCGCATGGCCGAAATCATCCCGCTTGAAATCGTGGTCCGCAACTTTTCCGCCGGCCCGATGACCGCGCGCCTTGGCATCCCCGAAGGCACGCAACTGCCGCGCCCGATCGTGGAATACTATTTCAAGGACGACAAGCTTGGCTCGCCTCTGGTGGCCGAAGAGCACATCGTCGCCTTTGGCTGGGCCAACCAGCAGGACCTTGACGACATCATCGCGCTGGCCTTGCGGGTCAATGATTTCCTGTCGGGCGTGATGATGGGGGTGGGCATCCGCCTTGCCGATTTCCGGATCGAGATCGGCCGGATCTGGGAAGGCGACTTCATGCGCCTTATCGTCGCGGACGAGATCAGCCCCGATTCCTGCCGCCTGTGGGACATGCGCCAACCCGAACGCCCCGACGGCACGATCCCCGATCCGCAGCCGATGGCCGATGTCTATACCGAACTTGCCCGGCGTCTGGGGGTCATGCCTTCGAACGTCACCCACGCGATGAAGCCGACGCTGATCAACTGACGACGGGGCACAAGATTCTTCGCCGAAGAATTTTACCCCGCCTTGCCCCCTGCCCGGTGCTTCGTTATGGACCGGGCAACCCGAAAACCCGGAGGCCCCGATGAAAGCCCGTGTCACCGTCATGCTGAAATCCGGCGTCCTTGATCCGCAGGGCGAAGCCGTGCGCCATGCGCTTGGCTCGCTGGGGTTCCAGGGCGTCAACGGCGTCCGTCAGGGCAAGGTGATCGAGCTTGATCTGGCCGAGACCGACGCAGCCAAGGCGGAAGCTGCCGTCAAGGCGATGTGCGACAAGCTTCTGGCCAACACGGTGATCGAAAGCTACCGGGTCGAGATTCTCTGACTCACCGCAATGACGCCCGTCAGGGCGGAAAAGCGGCCCCCTATCGCCGCGTGACGCGCAGCCATATCCCATCTTTCGCCCGCACAGTCAGATGCGCCATCGGCACCGGCACGCGGTCCGGCATTGCCTCAAACCGGAAGGCGCGGACCAGATGCGCCAGCATCAGGGTCCCCTCCAGCATCGCGAACCCCGCGCCGGGGCAGACCCGCGCCCCGCGTGAAAACGGCAGATAGCCTTCGCGCGACGCCTCGCGCCCGGACTCGGTCGTCCAGCGGTCGGGGTCAAACTCATCGGGCCGGTCCCAGATCCGCTCATGCCGCTGCAGATGCCAGGGGCTGATCACCACCTGCGCGCCGGGCTTGACCTTGCGGCCCCGGAAATCCTCGGTCACCGCATTTTCCCTCACCAGCATCGGCACCGGCGGATACAGCCGCAACGCCTCGCGGAACACATCGCGGGTAAACCGCAGGCTGCCAACCGTCCCAAACTCGGGCTTCAGCTCCGCCGCCTCTGCCGCCACCCGCTCCTGCGCCTCTGGATGGCAGGCCAGCAGATACATCGCCCAACCCAGGGCAGAGGCGCTTGTCTCATGCCCGGCCAGAAAGAAGATCGCCACCTGATCGACCATCTCGCCCGTGCCAAACGGCGCTCCCGTCACCGGGTCGGGGGTCGTCATGATCTTGGTGGCCAGATCGGGTGGGGCGGTGCCCGCCGCAATCGCCTCTGCCCGGGCCGAGGTCAAACCCGTAATCAACCCCCGGATCACCTTGGCCGAGGCTTTGGTCGCCCGCCGATGCAGTCGCGGAAACCAGCGCGGCAGCGGCAGGAAAGCCGCAAGGTTCAGGATCGGGGCTGATCGTTGATAGGCGCGGAATTCGTGGAACACGCCCTGCGCCACCTCATCCTCGATCGGGATGGAAAATAGCGTCCGGAAAATCACATCCGCCGCCACATGGCTGGCCGCCAGTTCCACCTCGACCTCACCCGGCACCATCCGCGCCACCGCTGCCTCGGAAGCCGCCCAGATCGCCGGAAAAGCTTCCTTGATCCGCCCGCCTTCAAACGCCGGGTCGATGATCCGGCGCTGATGCAGCCATTCCTCGCCATTGGTCACAAAAACCGACCGGCCCAGAAGCGGCCGCAGCCCTTCGGTCACCCGGTCCGATTTCGGGAAATCACCGGGCCGTTCGTCCAGCACCCGACGGATCAGCACCGGGTCATTGCACAGATAGCTGCGAAAGAACGGCGTGCGAAATTCCGCCATCCAGGCCCGGTACAGCCGCGCCGGTTGCGCCGACAGGATGTCACGGCGGAACAGCCGCAGATAGGTGAACAAGGACACCCGGTCCGCACGGGGTGTGGGCTTCGGCGGGGTCATGCGATGTCCCTGTAGGGGCTGCAGGCGCGGCTGATCCGGTTGGCCGAAGGCGACCGCCCCGCGAAGCGTTCCGCCAGAGTCAATGGCCCCGCCGTTATGCGGAAATAGTCATACTCCCCCGGCTCGCCCTTCAGGTTGTCGAAGGCGTAAAGATACTGGAAATGCAGCCAGAAAAACCGCCGCTTCACTTTGGCCCAGCGTTCGGGGCTTAACGTCTGCGAAAACGCCGCCGACAGGACCAGCGGCCAGCGCTGCCCGTCCGGCGCCACCCCGGTCACCGCCACCGGATCGCACAGCGCGAAACTGGCACCATCCCCCGGCGCGGAAACATCGACCCAGGTCAGTTCCCCGCGCGTCGTCAGATAGGCCAGATCGCCGCGCAGCTTCTGCGCCCCAGGCAGGAACGACACCATCGGGATCGCCTGACCAAGGCTCAGAAACCCCAGCGCCGGCCCCGGCTCCGGCACCCCCTCGCGGATCAAGTCGGCCAGCACAGATACCCCGATCTGCGCACCCGAGGAATGGCCGACCACCAGCACCTCATCAACCCCCGACCCCATGACCTGCCGCAATCGCGCGCCAAATTCCCCCATCCGCGCCGCCAGAACCGGCGGCCATGCCCCCTTTGCCATGGTTGCAAAGCCATAGTCCTGCATCAGGTAATAGACCAGCAAACGCCGGTCGATGCGCCGGAACCCCTCCAGCACCGCCCAGACCACAACCGCCGCCAAAGCCCAGCGCAACACCCCCGGCCCCGGCAAGAACCGGACCACCAGCCCACCAGCGGCCAGCGCCAGCACTGCCTGCAGGATCAGCGCCAGTGCCGGATAAAGCGCCGCAATCATCGGCCCCTTGCGCAAGCCCACCAACCGCACCAACGCCCCCGACGACAGGTAAAGCCATGCAGTCCGCAGCATCATCCGATAGGTTCCCACAATCCCCGGTGTCATCGAATGCTTGACCAGATCGGACCAGACCAGAATTTCCATCTCGGTCTCGGCCGGGGTTTCCATCCCGGTCATCACCCGCCAGCCATAGCCGGAACCCTGCCGAGGCTGCATCGTCAGCGAATAGCCCGACATCGCGGCCTGCGCCGCGCCTTCCTTGCGGTAGAACTCACGATAGCGACGCGGCGGAAACGGGTCATAGCCGGGAATGTAAAGGACATGGCGCCTGAAGACGCCCGCCTTAACCTTTGTCTTCTCCGTCGCGCCCACGCTGCCCCGCCGCTGTCACGCCCCTACCTTGGCCCAACGCCGCGCGGGAAGAAAGCCTCATCCCGGCACCGGCAGACCAAGCGCGTCATAGGTCTCCAGCATCCAATAGCTGAAGTCGGTAAAGGCCCCGGTCACCAACGCCAACCCGACTAGGATCAGAAGACCGCCCATCAGTCGTTCGATCAGCTTCATATAGCGCTTCAGCTTTGCCATCCAATGCATTGCGCTTTCAATGAAAACGGCAGCAAGAAGGAACGGTAGCCCCAATCCCAGCGCATAGACGCCAAGCAGCAGCGTTCCCCGCTCCATGCTGCCCTCCTGCGCGGCCAGCGACAGGATCGCGCCCAGTTGCGGACCGATGCAGGGGGTCCAACCAAAAGCGAAGGCAAGGCCAAGAACATAAGCCCCCAGCGCCGATCCGCCCCGGTCTCCAGCATCCAGCCGCATTTCCCGGTGCAGAAAGGGAATGTGGAAGATTCCCAGAAAATGAATGCCGAAGATTATGATGATCACGCCCGAGATTCGGGCCAGAAGCACCTGATTGCTTAGCACAAAGCTGGCAAAGGCAGATGCCGTGAAGCCAAGCAGAAGAAAGACCGTAGACAGGCCCATGACAAAGAACAGCGCCGGCAGGATGACCCGATGCCGCGACTTGCCACCCGTCATGTCGCTGACCGAAATCCCGCCCATATAGGCAAGGTAAGGCGGCACGATCGGCAGCACGCAAGGTGACAGGAAAGACAGCACCCCCGCCACCAGCGCGACAGCCATCGCAGGCAGAAGGGCAGCGTCGATGATCTCGATTCCGAACATGGCTCCTCCGATCCCCCTGTCCTAGCCGGTTTGTGTGGTGCCGTCACCTCTGCGCGGTGTCACTTCCGCGTGGCAGGCTGCAACCTTGTGGCCAATGGGACTGCGGGCTAAACCGGGCTATGACCAATTGGGATGAAATCATCGATTGCGAGGGGCTTTTGTGCCCCCTGCCCGTGCTGCGCGCCCGCAAGCGGCTTTTGTCACTGCCCAGCGGTACCGTGGTCTGCGTCCGGGCAACCGACGGGATGGCCGCAATCGACCTGCCGCATTTCTGCGCCGAGGCCGGTCATACCTATCTGGAAGCCCAGACCGAAGGCGCAGTCACTCTGCACCTGATCCGGCGCGGCTGATCGGAAAGGAAAAGGCCCCTCCCGATGCGGGAAGGGCCTTGATGCTTAGCGGCCCAGCGACCACCACCCCTTGCGCTTGGGCTTGGCCGGGTCTTCTACCGCAGGTGCGGCTGCCTCTGCCGGATCGGGCACCACGGTTTCAGCGACCGGGGCAATACCCGGATCGGGCGCCAACACCGGGGCTTCGTCAGCCGGGGCCGCCTCGACCACCGGTTCAGCCGCCGGGGTTGCCGCAGGAGTTGCCTTCGACCGCGAACGACCCTTTGCAGGTTTCGGGGCCGCTTCAACCGCTTCTGCTGCCTCAGGTTCGGCCTTCTTGGCACGGCTTGCGCGCTTTTTTGGCGCGGGGGCGGCTTCGGCGACCGGTTCAGGGGTCGGTTCGGCCACCGGTTCAGCAACCGCTTCCGCGACTGCAGCCTCGCTCACCGGCGCGGCCTCGACTGCAGCTTCGGCCTTGGCTCCACGCGGTTTGCGCGTGCGCCGGGGTTTGGCCGCCGGTTCCGCGACAGGCTCGGCCACAGGCGCTTCGACGGCAACATCCGCCGCCTCTTCGCCTTCATCCTCACCGTCGTCCTCGTCATCGGCCGTGGCCTCGCTGGCCGCCGCCTCGCCCTCACGCGGGCCGCCCTTCCGACGACGCCGACGCCGACGCTTCTTGCGTCCGCCTTGACCGTCGCCCTCGGCTGCAGAAGCAGGCGCTGCGGCAGCCGCCGGAGCTTCCGCCACTTCGGCTTCGTCCTCGACCAGATCGTCGACGATATCCTCGTCTTCCTCTTCCTCGACCAGCGCGCCCATCAGCCCGGCATGGCCCGACACGACCGGCGTATCCGGCACAACCCGCAGCGCGGTCTTGAACTTCTCGATGGAATAATCGGGGCTGACCAGCATCGGGTCGGCCTCGATCCGCACCGACATGCCATAGCGCGCCTCGATCAAGGCGATATGTTCGCGCTTCTGGTTGATCAGATAGTTCACGATGCCAATCGGCGCTTTCAGCAGCACCTCTTTCGACCGCTTGCGCGTGCCTTCCTCTTCCAGCGCGCGCAGCACTGTCAGGGCCATCGAATCATCCGACCGGATCAACCCCGTCCCATGGCAATGCGGGCAAGGCTGGGTCGTCGATTCCAGCATCCCCGGACGCAGCCGCTGACGGCTCATCTCCATCAGGCCAAAGCCGGAAATCCGCCCCACCTGAATCCGCGCACGGTCGGTCTTCAGCTTTTCCTTCAGCCGCTTTTCGACGCTTGCGTTGTTGCGCCGCTCTTCCATGTCGATGAAGTCGATGACGATCAGCCCGGCAAGGTCGCGCAACCGCAATTGCCGCGCCACTTCATCGGCGGCCTCAAGGTTGGTCTTCAGCGCGGTGTCTTCGATAGACCCTTCCTTGGTCGCCCGGCCCGAGTTCACGTCGATCGCCACCAGCGCTTCGGTCACGCCAATCACGATATAGCCGCCGGATTTCAGCTGCACCACCGGGTTGAACATGCCGCCCAGATAGCCTTCGACCTGATACTTGGCGAAAAGCGGCGTCGGCTCCTGATAGCGCACCACCTGCCGGGCATGGTTCGGCATGATCATCCGCATAAAGTCCTTGGCGGTGCGATAGCCTTCTTCGCCCTCGACCAGAACTTCGTCGATCTCGTTGCTGTAAAGGTCGCGGATCGACCGTTTGATCAGGTCGCCTTCCTCATAGATCTTCGCGGGTGCCACCGATTTCAGCGTCAGCTCGCGGATCTGCTCCCAAAGCCGCATCAGGTATTCATAGTCGCGCTTGATTTCCGGCTTGGTCCGGTTCGCCCCTGCCGTGCGCACGATCAGGCCAGCACCCTCCGGCACCGACAGTTCGCTGGCGATTTCCTTCAGCTTCTTCCTATCCGCCGCCTGGGTGATCTTGCGGGAAATCCCGCCGCCCCGCGCCGTGTTCGGCATCAAGACGCAGTAACGTCCAGCCAACGACAGATAGGTGGTCAGCGCAGCGCCCTTGTTGCCGCGTTCTTCCTTGACGACCTGAACCAGCATGATCTGCCGGACCTTGACGACCTCTTGAATCTTGTAGCGCCGGGCGCGCGGACGGCGCGGGGCGGCGATCTCCTCTGACAAGTCCTCTTCGGCGATGGACTCGATTTCCTCATCGGTGTCGCTGGCGTGGTCCATCGCCCGATAGGGACGCGCACCAGTGCCGTTCTCTCCGGCTTCCGAATGCCCGTCTTCCGAATGATCGTGGTCATGGGAATCGTCATGCGCATGGTCATGCCCATGATCGTGGCCGTGGTCATGATCCTGCACCGGATCGGCAGCCACGTCTGGCGCAGCTTCGGGCGCAACGGCGACTGTCTCGACCGAATCTTCTTCATCCAGATCGACGACATCCATGCCCGACGGACCGCTGGCCACCGGATCATCATTCTTCACCGCCTCGGACCTGCGCTGCGGGCGGGGGCTGCGACGGCGCGAAGGACGGTTCTCTTCCTCTTCCTCGGCACGGGCCATCGCCCGCTCTTCCTCGATCAGCGCCTGACGGTCGGCGACCGGGATCTGATAGTAATCCGGGTGGATTTCCGCAAAGGCAAGAAAGCCATGCCGGTTGCCGCCATATTCCACAAAGGCCGCCTGCAACGAGGGTTCAACCCGCGTCACTTTGGCAAGGTAGATATTTCCGGCTAGCTGGCGTTTGTTGACAGTCTCGAAGTCGAACTCTTCGACCTTGTTTCCGTCGACCACGACCACCCGAGTTTCCTCGGAGTGGGTGGCATCGATAAGCATTTTCTTGGCCATGTTGTTCCAATGCACCCCATGCGCACAACGTCCCCTGGCGGACCAGAGGGGGTGTCATGCGGGGAAGGGCGGCTTGTCTGTGCGCGGGCGGCTGGCAGATGCACGGATCTCCGGCCCAAGGGGCCGAGTGTTCCGGTGCGCAATAACCTTACACGCCTCATCGCGGTTACAATTGAAGGGCCTTTCGGGCCCCCCACCTAATCAAGCCAGCAAATCCAAGAACTTGCGGGCAATGTGCACGACCTTGCGGTCGATCCGGCTCCCCCAGAGGGACACATTTGGGCGCGTCCGGCAGCGGGGGAGAGAATTCCTTGGGCAGTCAGACTGCCTCAAACTGACCCTAGCGGCAAAGCGCCGCCAAGGGCAATGGCGAAAATCGCCGCAAACCTTGCTTTGCGTCATCACGTCTTGCGTCACGGGCTCAAGGCATAGTCGCAATCGACACCCTGCTCGGTCGCGGCCTTTGTACAAAGGGCGGCTTCCAGCGCGTCGAACCCGGCCATGCTGTTGCCGGGGTCCTGCCGGTTGTAAGGTGCCAGGATCAGCGCCAAGGGCCGCCAGTCCAGCCACAGGTCCATCAGATCAAGCTGCATTCCGCCCAGATCAAGCATTCCACCCGAAACGGGGCCAAGCGCAAGATTGACCCGCTCTCTCGCGTCCAGCCCCGCCAGATCAGCCCGCTGGCGCAAGCCCGCCTCGGCCGGGTCCGGTGTGTCGGCATACCAGGGCTTGGCCAGAACCATCACATAGTCGATCCGCCCCGCCGCCACCTGCCGCTCTTCTGCCGTCAATATCCGCGACATTGTCGTCGATGTCCCATCCTGCCCGGCCTGCCACAGTTCCAGCGGCAGA
>CAUJIP010000099.1 GCA_963205235.1 Pseudomonadota bacterium | reverse complement strand
CGGATGATCCGCCGTCCGATCAGATCGGGTGACCAGCCCGGCCCCCGCCCCGCGCCAAAGCGCGCGATCCAGTCCCAGGTCCAGGCCTGCGCCCGCCGCCGCGCCTCGGGCGTGTCATAGGCGGCCAGATCGTCCAGCCAGCCAAAGCCCTGCGCCTCGGCGCCAAACTCGGGGTCGTCATTGTCCCAAAGCGACTGCTCGGGCGAATCGACCAGCACCCCGGCCAGCAGGATCGTCCCCGCCATGATCTGCTTGCCACGCGCATAGCTGCCGATGGATCGCGGTTCCGGCTGCGACACAAAGCCCTTGGCTGGCCGCGCCCGTCGGGCCGCCCGATGCGCCCGCCAATCGGCCCACCAGCCGAACCGCTCCACTGCCTTGCCCGAACCTGCCACGTTTGCCTCTTGCGTCCGGTTGCCCCGGATCGTCGAACGCAATCATAGCGCGAAGGGCGGGGTCCTGTCACGTCAAAGCCGACAGACCCCACCCAGAGTGATGTCAGGCCAGATGGTCAATCCGCTCCATGTACTGCGCCAGACTGCGGACCTCGCCCAACCAGCGCGACAGCACGCGCGGATCATGCGGCGCGCCATGCACGCCTGCCGGAATCTCGCGGTTCATCACGCCCTCGATGGCATGCGACACCGGCACCGACACCAACCGCGCCATCGCCGTACCGCGCGCATCGCCCCAGGCGTCCATCGCCCAGGTTTCATGGAACACCGGCACCCCGTCCTTTTCGGCCTTCAGCGCCACGAACAGGATCACCCGGTCCGGCTCGCCTTCGCCGTAGGAGTTGTCCTTCAACAAGGCCGTCGCCCGCGCGTTCAGCGCCGCGTCAACCTCGGCCGCAGACTTGCCCTCCAACCCCTCGATCTCGGCAAAGATCGGTGCCCAGGCATCGGCCCAACCGTTCAGCCGGATCGTGCCGCGCACGAAGTCGCGCACTTTCCAATAGGGCTCGAACCGGTATTCCTCCATGAAAGGATAGCTGTCGCGGTTCGGATAAACCTCAAACGTCTCGGGCACCGGCAGGGGCGCAGAATACGAGGTGATCGCATCCCAGGGCCGCGCAATCCGCAGTTCGGAAAAGTTCCGCAAACTGCGCGACGGCGACCGCAACGCCTTCAGAACGCCCGCCGGGGCCCAGCTGAATTTATAGCGGAACGCATTGGCGATCTTCGGCACGCCGCCGCAATACGAGGTGAACGAAAGCACGTTCTCGGGGTCATAACCCTTGGATGCGCGATACCGCGCCACAAGGTCATGCGCCATCAGGTGGTCGATGCCGGGGTCCAGCCCGACCTCGTTGACCGATACCAGACCCGCCTCGCGGAACGCCTGATCCAGCGCCCGCATTTCCGGCGCGATATAGGACGACGACACGAAATGCGCGCCTTTCTCAAGGCAAAGCTTCGCGATGGCGACATGCTGATCGGCGGGCAACATCGACACGGCAATGTCCCCGGCCTTCAGCGCGCCGGCAAGAGCGTCAAGACTGAAGGGCCGGATGTCCTTGGTCAGATCGCCCACTTCGGCCTGCGCTTTGGCAACCGTCCGGTTCCAGACGGTGACCGGATGCCCCGCCTCGATCAGACGGCGCAGGCCGGGTATCGACGACAGGCCGGTGCCACACCAATGGATAGTCATGCTTTCTCTCCCTTTCCTCCGCGCGTCCAAAAATCTTAAGCAAGATTTTTGCCAAATTCCTTCCTCAAGGAATTTGCCGCCGGGTTGATCCGTTCATCTCAGACGCCAGCAACATGCCGGTCAAACTCATCCCTTGCCCGGCCCCAGACCCCCTGGTCCAGCGCCTTCAAGGTCAAAAGCGACGGCAACAGTTGCGCCGCATAATCCTCGGACGATTCCACCGGCATCAGGCTTGGCAGGTTGTCGATGGCGGTCACATCCAGCGGCGGCGCGTCATGCACCCGCAACGCAGGCGCATCCCAATCGGTCGCCCGGTCATAAACCTTGATGGGCGAGAAATCCGAGGTCGGGTCGCAGGCGATATCCCCGATCACCGTCAACTTGCGCGCATCCGTCTTTGCCGAGGCCGGAACAAAGACCGGGCAGCCGGGCCGGGCAAGGATGCAGTTCAGGAAAATCTCATGCTGCAGCACTTCCGGGAACGGCCCGCCACTGGCAGTTTCCGCCATGTCCCAGCGGGTGACCGGAACCCCCATCGCGGTGCAAAGGTCCGCCGCCCCGGTGCCAACCCGGCCCAAGGCACCGATGATGATCGCACGCGGGCGCGACAGCCCCGCCAATTCCGCGCCAAGCTGATCCAGCAGCGCCGCCTTGGACAGCACCTTGCGCACCGCCCCGGCAATCCCGCCGCGTTGCTGTGCCGCCCAGCATTTCAGCGACAGCGCCGCCCCGGCATAGCCCGCCCAATAGCCAAAGGCCGCGACCCGGCGACCGGTTTCATCCACCAGATATTCCAGATCATACAGCGTCCCGCCCCCGGCCTTGAACCGCTGCAACAAGACCCGACCCGCCGGTTGCCCCTTGAAGGCATGGCCGAACATGATGTGGCGATGGGTCAGGGGCGTTCCATCCTCGGGCAATTCCTTCAGCCCGAAGATGATCGCATCCGCCGGGGCCTTTGGCCAAAGGTTCTCGGCCACGATCTCGCAGCCCGCCGTGCGGTAGCCGTCAATCGGGATCGCCCGGACCGAGGACACCTCGACCGACACCCGGATCCCGGCTTTGACCAGCGCCGCAGCGCCCTCGGGCGTCAACCCGACACGCTCTTCGTTTGGCCGCTGCTCGGCCCGTACCCAAAGATGTGTCATAAGCTTCCCCCCCCCAATTCCCCGCGCGTCCAATAGCAGAACCTTCGCCGGGGAACAGGGCCTTTGTAAGGTTCCGCCGGCTGGGAAAACCACGTTTGCAAAATCGGTCCCGTTCTGGTTCTGCTTTGAGCAGTGTCCCAGTGAGCCCCCATGCAGATTGAACCGACCCGGCTTCCCGAAGTTCTTGTCCTGACCCCGCGCCGCTTTTGCGATGCGCGTGGCTGGTTCAGCGAAACCTGGAACGCCGCCCGCATGGCCGAAGCAGGCCTTGATCTGCCTTGGGTGCAGGACAACCATTCCTTTTCCGCCGCCAAGGGCACGCTGCGCGGCTTGCACTACCAGCAGCCCCCCAAGGCGCAGGACAAACTTGTCCGCTGCACACGCGGCGCGATCCTGGATGTGGCGGTTGATTTCCGCGCCGGTTCCCCGTCCTTGGCCAAATGGGTCGCGGTTGAACTGACCGCTGAAAACTGCTGCCAGCTTCTGGTGCCAAAGGGCTTTCTGCACGGCTTTGTCACCCTGACCGAAGACACCGAGGTGCAGTACAAATGCACCGATTTCTACAGCCCCGACCATGATGGCGCCGTCCGCTGGGATGATCCGCAGATCGGCATCGACTGGGGAATTTCCGCCCCGATCCTGTCGGAAAAGGACGCCAAGGCCCCGCTTCTGGCCGACATCGCATCCCCGTTCCGCTGGGGGCAGGCATGAAGCTTCTGGTCACCGGCGGCGCGGGCTTCATCGGCTCGGCTGTCGTCCGTCTTGCCATCTCGCGCGGGCTCAAGGTGGTGAACCTTGACGCGATGACCTATGCCGCCAACGCCGCAAACGTGGCATCGGTCTCCAGGTCCAACCTGTACAGCTTTGAACAGGCCGACATCCGCGACCGCGCCGCGCTTGACCGCATCTTCGCGACCCATCGGCCTGATGCCGTGATGCACCTCGCCGCCGAAAGCCACGTCGACCGTTCCATCGACGGCCCCGCCGACTTCATCGAGACGGACATCACCGGCACCTTCAACATGCTGGAAGCCGCCCGCACCCACTGGACGCGCCAAGGCAAACCGGACAGCTTCCGCTTCCACCACATCTCCACCGACGAAGTCTTCGGCTCCCTCGGCCCCGACGGCCAGTTCACCGAACACACACCCT
>CAUJIP010000098.1 GCA_963205235.1 Pseudomonadota bacterium | reverse complement strand
CGGCAAGCTGACGCAGCTGAACGAAGACCATTCGATGGCGCCGCAGATCGACTTCATGGTGAAGTCCGGCCTGATGGATGCCGAGGCTGGGGCGAACCACCCCGACCGCAACTGCCTGATTTCGGTGCTGATGGGCACGCGAATCCCCAAGATCGACTGCCCGGTCGAACCTTACGAGCTGCGCCAGGGCGACATCGTGGTCTGTTCGTCGGACGGGCTGCAATTCCTGACCAATGCCCAGATCGAGAAGGTGCTGGCCAAATACCGCAAGACCCGCTCGACCGAGATCGCCGAACGACTGCTGGAGGAACTGGGCAAGCTTGGCGACCCCGACCAGGACAACATCAGCTTTACCGTGATCAAGGTGAACGACGCCTCGGTCCGCCCCAAACAAGCCAAACCCCAACGCCACACAACCGCCGTAACCAGACCTAAACGGTTGACCTCGGTCGTCCCCGCTGCGATGACCTTGCCGCAATCGGTACCCGAGGTCGAAGTAGGCTCAGTGGCAGCCGCTGCGGCTGACCGCGATGATGATGAAGCCCAGCGGAAGCCGCGGGTCGTTGTGGTATCGCCATCCCGTGATGAGGCAAGCGAAGAAGCCGATGATCTTGCACCAGCCCGCTTGCGGCCAAGGCGTGTGATCGTCATAAAGTAACTCATGGCGGATACGGAAGCGGAACCCACAGTAGCCGAGCGGCTTGGTCGGCTCTTGGATCGGGGCCTTTTGCCTGCGGGCGGCCCTGCCGAGGCGGCTGAACGCCTGATCGAGCGTCTTCAAAGGCCAGCGCGTGTGGCCCTTCTAGGCCTGCCCGGGTCTGGCAAATCGGCGATCCTCAATCTGCTGGCAGGCACAGTTGTTGTGCCAGAAACGCTGCGTCTTCCGACGATGATCGTGCAGCACGGAGACGTGCCCCGAATGCTGTGCACCTTGTCGGATGGTCGGACGGAAATCGTTCAGGGCACCAACCTAGAAAAAAGCCTGACGCTTAGCCCGGCGCTGATCACTCTGGAACTGGATCTTCCGGCCCTTCGGGTGATCAGTCTTCTGGAGGTTGCCGCCGGATCGATGGAGGCGGACCAGCGTCGGGCGGCGCTTTGGGCCGGCAAGCGTGCCGACATCCTGATCTGGTGCACGACAGCCTATCTTCCGAAGGAACAACTTGTGTGGGAGGGAATGCCGGATGCCTTCAAGGACAACGGCTTCCTTCTTCTGACCAAGGTCGATCTTCTGGGTGGCCGCGAAGCCGCTTCGGGGATGCACCACAGGGTCGAACAGCGCGCTTCCGGGGAATTCAGGCAAGTTTTGTCGATTTCGGCCAAGGAAGCCCGGGCAGCACATTTGGACGACGGGTCGGTTGATCGCGAGCGGTTCCGCGAAAGCGGCGCGGCTGCGGTGATTTCGACGATCAAGTCGCGGGTCCAGATGGCACGAAGGGCGGATGAAGACACCGCCGAGCTTATTCTTGCGCGCCATGGCGAAGCTTTGGAAACGCCGATGCGGCCTTCTGCTGAAGCTGCCCTTGCCGCTTTGGTGCCCGAGGAGCGTCCATCGGCGGAAAACCTTGCCGCCGAAGCCGCGGCACTTGAGCGTGTTGCAGCGGCAGCCGCAGCAGCCAAGGGTGCAGCAACGCCACCAGTAGAGCCTGCCCCGGCACCAAAGCCCGTTCCGACCCCCATACTTGCAGCAGAGCCGACACGGGCAGCTCGGGTCATTCTGCCTGATCCGGAACCCGAGGCGATTCGGCCAGAGCCTGCTGTTGCAAGGGACCCGAGCCCCGAGACGGTCTTCGCGGCAATGCGGCTGACCGCAGAAACCCCGGTTCCGGACCCTGAACCGCCAGCAGATCTGGAGCCGGCCTATGAAGAGCCCTTGGTTCAGCCAACGCCCATAGTGCTTGAGTCGGCGCCTGAAGACATTGTCGTCGATGATCCGGCCCCTCCTGAGGAGGAAGTGGCCGAGGTCTTGTCGACCGAAGCGCCAATCACTGAAGCGCCCGAAACGCGGGCACCGGAAATCGCCCTTGTTGGCAAGAAAGACACCGCGCCCGTACCGCCGGTCGAAGCAGAGGCTGAGGTTGCCGAGCGCGAACCCCCGGAAACGAGCGCGCGCTTCACGGCAAGGCTGAAGCAGATTCCATTGCCGGGAGATGGGTCGTCCGGGCTGGTTCCCTTGCGGGCAACCTGGAAATCACGGACGGACGCATCCGACCTGATGCCGATCGAACCGAAGCCGACGCCCAACAAGAACCTGACGCCACGACAGAGGCCTGCTGATCCGAACAGTGAAGCGAGGCTTGTTGGCAGGATCTCGCGGCCGAGTGATTCGGCCGGACAGGCTGGTGCCAGGGCCTCTTCTGGCGAAAACGGCTCTGAGCAGCCCAAGGGTGCTGGCGCTGTCGCGTTGCCATCCGAATCTCCTGCCGCGCCGTCCGGATCCATGGCCGGGGCAGAACGCCGGGCCACGAAGCCAACCAGTGTCTTTGGATCCAGGTCGCGACCCGAGCCTCCTGAACCGGCTGCGGAAGCACCGGTTGCCGATGATCTGTTCCCGCCGCTGCCCGAACCAGAGGCCGCCCTGCCGCCAGATGTTGAGAAAGAGGCTGCGTTTACGGCAACCAGTGAAGCGACTGCGCTGACAACGCCAGTCGAAGAGGCACCCGCAGCCATCGAACCCGAGCCAGTGGTCGATGTCATCGAGCCTACCGTGGAATCGGTTCCGGTCGAAGCGGTGGCACCAGAGCCCGAACCAGAGCCGGACCTGCAGCCGCCCGAGCTAGAATCACCCAGGCAAAGTCTGGCGGATCGGCTGGGTGTTCCCGGCGCGGGTTCCATTCGGCGTGACATTCCGAACGCTGTCCGGGTATCGCGGATTCCGGGCGCGGCACAGCCTGATCGGTTCACCGCCCGCCCGGCAGTGTTGCGTCCGGCAGACACGTCTCCGATGCCCTCGCCGCAGGATATCGTGGCACCGCGTGTGACCATATCGCGCGTCGCGCGGGAGGAAGGTGCATCAACCGAACGGCGCGAAAGGCCGCGAATCGCCCCCCGGGTGCAACCCGCAGAACCAGCAGCACCCACGGCACTGAAAGAGCTTCCAGCGGCGGAAAAGCTTCTGCTTGCCCAAGCCGTTACCTTGATTGTCACCCGATCGACCGAGCTTGCCGACCAGATCGACCCCGATGAAAGGCTTCCCGTAGACCTGATTCTTGAGAATTGTCGCGAAACGGCAGAGCAGGTTCAGACCATCCTTAACCGCGGCGGCACGACACATATGCGCCGAATCAGCACGAGTTTGGGTGAGGTTCAGGACCTCATCATGCTTATGCAGCTGGAGAAGGGCCACGCCCCTGCAGATGATGCATTAACACTCCTCTTGCAACTTAGACGCGAAATGGAAACATTACGCACAGTGTGAAAAGATTATTCACCGAAGAATCGTCTAGAACCTGCCCAATTCGGACCATCATCCACACTTATGACACGATTGCGGGGACTTGCGTCCTTTCATGTGCCATATAGTTGGTTCGACGCGGGCGTTGCGAGGGTAGCATGGGGCTTGGTGCACAGGTACAGAGCGATGAACAGCTTCCGGGCAATGCGCCGGAGGCCGAGCCGGACTATTCGCTGAAGCGCGCGTTTCCGGGTCTTGGGCGCATTGCCGACGCCACTCAGCAGTTCGAGGACGTGCTGCGTGATTTCGTGACCATCGCCGACCCCGAAACGTCGAAGAAGATGACGCGCATCCTGCAACAAGTGCGGGAGGTGGAGCCTTCGGTGACCGTGATCGGGCAGATCAAGGCGGGCAAGACCTCGCTGATCAACGCAATGATCGGTGCGCCAGATTTGCTGCCCACTGACGTGAACCCCTGGACCTCGGTCGTCACGTCGCTGCACATCAATACGCCCTCGCCCGAGCTGAACGTCCGGGCGAAGTTCAAGTTCTTTGATGGCGCGGAATGGGACAAGCTGGTGTCGAACGGCGGTCGGATCGGCCAGCTTGCGGCCCGCGCCGGTGCCGATGACGAGCTTGAGAAACTGCGGTTGCAGGTCGTCGCCCTGCGCGAAAAGGCGCAGGCCCGCATGGGTCGCAAGTTCGAGATGCTGCTAGGCACCGAACATCGCTATGCCACAGTCGATGATGTCCTGCTTCGCCGCTATGTCTGCGTCGGCGATGAAGAACAGGGCGATGGCGATCAGGGCCGTTTCACCGACATCACCAAATCTGCCGATCTTTACATGGACCGGGACGATATCCCGATCATGCTGTGTGTGCGCGACACGCCCGGCGTGAACGACACGTTCATGATGCGCGAGCAGATCACGATCAACGCCGTGCGTGACAGTCGGTCCTGTATTGTCGTGCTGTCCGCGCACCAGGCGCTGACGACGATGGACATGGCGCTGATCCGACTGATTGCGCACCGTCAGGCGCGCGAGATCATCGTTTTCGTCAACCGGATCGACGAACTTCCGGACCCTGCCAGTCAGGTCCCCGAAATCCACCGCTCGATCCTTGAGACGCTGGAAAAGAACAACGCCCCGCCAGATATCGACATCATCTATGGCTCGGCGCATTGGGCGAATGCGGTTCTTGAAGGCAAGATCGACGAAATGACCGACGACTCGACCGAGTCGGCGATCAACTGGACCCGTGCTGCCTTTGCCGACAAGATGAACTCTTGGTCGGCCGAACAGCTTGTCTGGCATGCATCGGGCGTCCCTGCCCTGCTGGATGCGCTGGGCCAGCGGATGTACGAAGGCCCGGTTCGCGAAGCGCTTCAAAAGTCGGCCCGTCAGGCGCTGAATCTGGCGCAAAGCCTTGATGTGGTCGATCAAGTCCGGATCCTTGAATCGGATGGCCAGCTGAACCGCACGATGACGCCGGAACAGCTGGATTCCGAATTGAAGCGGATCGAGATGACCGCGCGTGAAAAGCTCAACCATCTGACGGACAACGTCTGCAAGGACTTTACCAACCGGATCGACCAAAGCTACGAGCGGTTCCTGGAGCGTGCGACGAATTCGTTGATCGAACACCTGCAAGCGAATGGTGAAGACGCCACCTGGCATTACAGCCCCTTGGGCCTGCGGATGCTTCTCAGCTCGTCTTATCAGGTCGTGTTGAAGAAGATGCACGGCATCGCAGCCGAGGTGAACAACGAATCCGCTGCCAAGATTGCCGACCTTTACGGTAAGACGTTCTCGATCACGGTCGAGGGCTTCAAGATCGAAACCCCGGTCGTGTCTTACATTCCGCCGCCGATCAACCTGGGCCAGACCATCGCGCTGGACCTGCAGGTCAGCTGGTGGAAAGGCTGGTGGCAGCGCCGGCGTGGCTACAAGGCCTTTGCGCAGGATTTCTACAACCTGATCCGGGCCGAAACCGACCCGATCATCAATGATCTGAAAACGATCCAGATCGGCCTGTTCCGGGAACGGACTCAGGAAACGCTCAAGGACTTCCTGCAGGAACAGCGGGAACTTCTGATGAGTGCGCTTGCAAGCTCGGAAATCTCGATGGAAGAAATGAAAGAACTGTTCGGCGTCAACGCATGGGAAGACCGGCAGGAATGCCTGACTTCGATCATGGAGGAACTCGGCGCGTTTGCCGAGTAACCTGGGCCGAGCAGGAAAGGACGATAAGAATGCCGATGACCCGAAAACCAAGGATCGCCATCATGGGCGAATTCAGTTCGGGAAAAAGCACGCTTTGCAACGTGCTGATGGGTGCGCGACCGCTGCTTGAGAAGGTTACCGCGACCCAACTGCCGCCGGTTTGGCTTTCTTACGGGCCTGACGACGCCTATACGATGGGGCTGGACGGTCATGCCTATGACCTGGACCTCGCGGAACTTGACCGGGTGTCGCTTGAGACCACCGAGCACGTCCGGATCTTTATGAAGAGCGACATCTTGCGGTATTGCGACCTGATTGACATGCCCGGGATTTCCGATCCCAGCATGTCATCGGAAGTGTGGGAACGCATGACCCATATGGCAGACGGGGTTCTGTGGTGCACCCATGCCACTCAGGCCTGGCGGCAGTCGGAATCGGGTGTCTGGTCGACCTTCCCGGAAGAGATGCGGCGCAACAGCATTCTGCTGATCACGCGATTTGACAAGCTGACCAACCAGACTGACCGCCAAAAGGTAGTCAAGCGTGTCGTTGGCGAAACCCAGGAACTCTTCTCCGAAATCATTCCGGTCTCTTTGCTTAAGGCCATGGCTGCCGGAGACAATGAAGAAAAGTGGATCGAGAGCGGGGCGCAGGCCTTCAGCACGGCACTGTTCGAGATCATCCACCGCCTGATTGACGAAGGAGCCCCGGAACCCGGTAACGAAGGGTCGCCCGCGATCAAGCCGGACGTTCTGGACAACCCGGACATTGGCAACAGTCAGATCGCCCGGATGTTCGAGCACCTCAGTGCCATCCACAACACGCCGGTCGTCAAGGTCATGCCGCGCCGGGTTGCGGCGGGCGAACGGCTGCTGAGAACCGAACGTCCGTCCGGCGAAAGCGGTCCGGCCGTCGTATCCTTCTCGGACCACTCGCAATCGGACACCGGTCCGGCCATGTCCAAAAGCCGGTCTCAGGTCTAGTAATCCCGCTACAGGAGCCCGCAATTGGGTGTGGTCGAAAAGCTTGCATCCGTAACAGCGGCCTATCCACAGGCCCGTGCCGTGGCATTTGCCGATCTTTCTTCCAGCATGGTGCTTGCAAGCCAGGGTCGTGCCAACGTCACGCAAGAACATCTTGACCGGTTGTGCCGCGAAGCGCGAACCAGTTTTGACGATCCGCTATTCGGACTTTCGGTCCAGGCCTTTGGCGAGCCACACAGCGCAATCGTCATGGGTCCCGACAGCCTGCGGGTATTCCTTCGGTCGGAAGACGACCCGGCGGATGCCATCTGCAGTGTCTGTGATCACGGCATTGACCTTACGGGATTTCTCGCCAAACTTCGCGAAACTCTGCATCAGATCAGCACAGGCGTCTGATCAGGTCCGCAGGAAAGGTTCGGGAAACCGTTGAACAAGGCGCTGCTTCCAATACTTGCGCGACTGCATTCGTTGCAGACGGTCTCGCACCTGTCGCCAGACGGTGGTCGGCTGATTGCATCACGATCAGACCCGAACCCGATCATCGTTGTGCTGCGTGAAATCAATGAGACCGTTCTTGCCAGGGTTCTGCATTTCACGACCGAGGGCGGCACCTCTTTGACTATCGAAGTTGCCGGACGCCGCATCCTCCGGGTTGCCGACGCCAAGGGTCTGGAGGGCGCTGAGCCCTGCCTTGCCGCCGCGGTCCTGGAAGATGAACACAAGGACACCCTCATCAAGCTTCTTCAGGCCTTGGCCAAACCCAGGCAGGAAATCAAGCTGAAAGTCGGATCAGGCACGCACGGATCGGATGGGATCAGCGTCGGTCTGCCGGTTGCCTTGATCGCCGATCTTCTTCTGGTCGAACTGAACGGGCTTGACGCCGAAGTGGTGTCCGATGTGTCGCCCCCGCCGCAAGTCGAACCACAAGCGCCCATTGTCCCGGCCGTCGAAGGTGGGTCAGCGATTGGCCGGTTCGCCCGTGCGAACGGACCGGTTCTAATGGCCTGGCTGATTCTGGGAGGCGAGGAAGATGGCGTCTTCGAAGGCCCGGAAGAGATGGTTGAACATCTCAAGACCTTTCTTGACGACGAAATCAAGGATCTGACGGCGCAGCTTGATCGCCTTTCCGCCGCGCCTGGACAGCCGATATGCCTTGGCCTTGGTGCAAGCCTGTCAGAAGGCCACAGCCTTCTTTGCGCAAGGGCAGAAGGCTCGATCCTGCTTGGACTGGCCGAGGGGGACTGCACGCAAACGCTGATGCAGGCCTGGCTCTCCGCACTTCAATAACCCACCGGACCTGTCGGACGGTGGTGCCGAAGGTTCGGGCAGGATTGCGACATTTACCTAAAAGCCACCCGGTTAAGCGCGGTGAAAGCATGTGAATGCTAACCCTGATATCGGGTGTGAAAATGGGTGATTGGGATGGCTGCGCAGACAAATGCGGCGCCGGTCATTATCAAGCGCAAGAAAGTCATCTCTGGTGGCGGTCATCACGGCGGGGCCTGGAAAGTGGCCTATGCCGACTTCGTGACTGCGATGATGGCGTTCTTTCTTTTGATGTGGCTTTTGAACGCAACGACAGAAAAGCAACGAAAGGGGATCTCGGACTATTTCAATCCGACGATCCCGGTGAACCGCATCTCAGGCGGCGGCGATGGGGCGTTCGGCGGCGATAGCGTCTTTGCCGAAGAGACAATTGCCCATACCGGCACCGGCGCCATGTCCCGCATGGGTGCCGCGCCGCCCGCCGACACCGAAGCCGAGGGTGCAAGCCGGGGAAGCGCCGATAGTGACGGCTCGGCAGACAATCTTGATACCGTTGAAAAGGTCCTGCTCGCCCGTGGCGGAGAAAGCGCCACGATGGAACGCCTGATGCAGCATGTCGTGACGCGGGTCACGGATGAGGGCTTGGTAATAGAGATATTTGATCTTCCCGACGCCCCGCTGTTCGATGGTGATACCTCGGGCCCGTCACCGATCACGCTGGAGATCACCAAACTGCTTGCCGAAGTACTGGCCCTTACCACCAACGAAATTGCGGTGAATGGGCATCTTCGGTCCTATCCGGTCACTCTGATCGACAATCCGGTCTGGGACCTGTCCGCCGACCGCGCGCAAGTGACTCGCGGCATGCTTGAGGACGCAGGCGTCGTGGCAGACCGCATGCAGCGCATAGCAGGCTTTGCCGACCGAAAACCTGCGACGACCGACTCGCAGGCGCTTCGAAACAACCGAATCGAGATTATTCTGCTGCGGAGGGACCGCTAGAATGGATCGAATTTTATTTGTTAGGGCGATCTTAAAGCCCTGAAGGGCAGCGTGGCGTCATCGGGACCCAAAGCATCAGAAAGGCGCTTTCCCATGACGATTTCCTCCTCGCTCAGCGCGGGCGTGGCCGGCTTGAACGCGAATGCGACCCGCCTGGCAACGATCTCGGACAATATCGCGAACTCGTCCACCTACGGTTACAAGCGGGCATCGACAGAATTTGCCAGCGTGGTGATCAGCAGTACCCGTGGCGCAAGCACCTATTCGGCAGGGGGTGTTCGTGCCTCGACCACTCGGCTGATCGAAGAACGCGGCGATCTGATCGGTACCGGCAATGCGCTTGACCTTGCCATAGCTGGGCGCGGCATGCTGCCCGTGATCCCCCTGTCGGACATGGGAAGCTCGATTTCCGAACTGCCGATGACGATGACCCGGACCGGCAGCTTCCGAACCGATGCCGACGGAATCCTGCGCACGGAATCGGGACTTGTGCTGTTGGGTTGGCCTGCCGATGCCGATGGCACCATTCCTCCATTTGCGCGCGATTCGATTGCCGGGCTTACCCCTGTCGTTATCGGCTCCAACCAGACGGCGGCGGATCCGACAACCTCCATGAACTTGGGCGTCAACCTTCCCGCAACCTATACCGAGTCGGGGTCGACGGCAGTGCCGCCTCCACTGTCGGTTGAATATTTCGGCAACCTGGGGACCTCCGAATCCCTTCAGATCAACTTCGTCCCTGTGGTCCCTGTTTCGGGGTCTTCAAACCAGTGGACAATGCATGTCCGCGACTCGGCCTCGGGCAATGCGCTGATCGGGGAATACACGCTGACCTTTGACGCAACCCGTGGCGCGGGCGGCACGCTGGCGTCGGTCGCGGTCGTCTCGGGTGGGGCATATAACCCCGTCGACGGAACCTTGGCGCTGACGGTTGCAGGTGGCCCGATGGCGGTCGGTATTGGCCGTCTGGGCGATCCCAACGGTCTGACCCAGTTGTCGGACAGTTTCGCCCCGGTATCGATCAGCAAGAACGGCTCTCCCGTCGGCAGCCTCACGACGATCGAGGTTGATGAAAACGGCTATGTCAACGCGACTTACGACACCGGCTTCACGCGCAGACTGTATCAGATCCCCATCGTCGATGTGCCGAACCCGAATGGCCTCGTCTCGCTGTCCAACCAATCCTACCAGGTGTCGCCCGACTCGGGGTCTTTCTTCCTGTGGGATGCCGGGACCGGCGCAGTCGGCACTGTCGAAGGCTATTCGCGCGAAGGGTCGAAAACCGATGTTGCTGGCGAACTGACCAACCTGATCCAGACCCAGCGCGCCTATTCCTCGAACGCCAAGGTGATCCAGACTGTGGACGAGATGTTGCAGGAAACCACAAACATCAAGCGGTGATAAGCGATGAGCATCACCTCCGCCCTATCCAGCGCGCTGACCGGCCTTTCGGTCACCTCCCGGCAGGCCGAAATCCTGTCGTCGAACGTGGCCAATGCAACCACCCCCGGCTATGCACGGCGTGAACTTGGGCTGCGCTCGGCCGTCCTTGCGGGCAGCGGTCAAGGGGTGGCCATCACCGGTGTCACCCGAAGCCTTGACCGTGCCCTACTTGCCGAACGTCGGCTGGCACAAGCCGGGGATGGCGAACGCAGTTTGCGCAGCGCCTTTCTGGACCGGGTCGAAAAGAAACTGGGGTCACCCGATGAACCGGGCTCGCTTGCCGCCCGCCTTGCCGCTTTCGACCAATCCCTGATCGAGGCGCGGGGGCGACCCGAATCCCAGGCCCGGCTGCAGACCGTCCTTTCCGCAGCTCGCAGCCTTGCTGACGGGTTCAACACCGTCACCGATGATATCCAGGCGGCGCGCGGCACTGCCGACCGCCAGATCGCCGAGGAGGTAGGCCGCCTGAACAGCACCCTGTCGCGGCTTCAGGGGCTGAATACGGAACTGCGGTCCTTTTCGGGCGCGGGTCGCGATGTCTCGGCCCTGCTGGATGAACGGCAGCGGCTGGTCGATTCAATTGCGACCATCATCCCCGTCCGTGAAGTGCCGCGGGAACATGATCAGATCGCGCTTTTCACGGTTGGGGGGGCCAGCCTGCTGGAAGGCACCGCTGCTGTCTTCGGCTTTACGGCGGTCAACACGATCACCGCTGAAACCACGCAGGCCTTGGGTGGCCTTTCCGGCATCACGATCAACGGCGCGCCCTACGCAACAGCAGGCCCGACAAGCCCGATACTTGGCGGACGCCTTGGCGCCCTGTTTGCCGTTCGCGATGAATTGGCCGTCCACGCCCAAGGCAAGCTGGACGCCGTCGCACGCGATCTCGTCGAACGCTTTTCGGCGGCAGGTCTTGACCCGACGCTTGCCCCCGGCGCTCCGACCCTTTTCACAGATGCGGGCGGGGCTTTTGTCGCGCTGGATGAAATAGGGCTGGCCGGACGGCTTTCAATCAACGCTGCCGCCGATCCCGCGCAGGGCGGTGCCCTGTACCGCCTGCGCGACGGGTTGGGCGCCGCAACCGAAGGTCCGCCCGGCAACGGCACGCTGCTTGCGGCCCTTCAGTCCACTTTGACCGGCACCAATCCCCTCAGTTCGACTGGCTTTTCCGCCGGTATCCGCAGCTTTCAGGGCCTTGCTGCCGATCTGCATTCCGACGCCTCGGCACAGCGGCTTTCGGCGCAAGCCGACCAGTCCTTCGCGGCTGCCCGCCTGACCTCGCTGACCGACCTTGAGGCGCAGAACGGCATCGATACCGACCAGGAAATGCAGGCGCTTTTGGTCATCGAAAAGAACTATGCCGCCAACGCAAAGGTAATCCAAGCCGTGCAAGACATGATCGACATTCTCATCAGGCTTGGCGCATGATCCGGGTTTCCCTTGGCGATGCCAGCCTGACCAACATGCTGTCCCGGCAAAGTGCGGCCCTGCGCACCGCCGTGCAGCAGGCCTCGAACGAGGTGGCGACGGGCCGCCAAACCGATCTGGCGCAAAGCCTGCGCGGCGACGTTTCCCCCCTGCTTGCCGTTGATGCCAGCCTGAAACGGTTGGAGGCATACAAGGCCACCGCAGGGGATGCCGCCTTTCAGACTGCTGCCCAGCAGGCGGCGCTGGCCGGGCTTTCCGGGCTGGCAGCAGGGATCACGACCACGCTTCTGGGGTCACGCGACTTTCCGACACCGGTTCAGGTCGACGCTGTTGCCGCCGATGCGCGCGGTCGGCTGGCAAGTGCCATCGGTCTTCTGAACAGTCAGGCCTCGGGCCGTGCCGTGTTTTCAGGACAGGCGACTGGCACAGTTCCGTTGGCGTCGTCAGATGACCTGCTTGCGGCGCTTGAAACAGCAGCCACCGGCGCAACCACGGCCGGTCAGGTAGCTGCCGCGGTCATCACCTGGTTCGGCAGCCCCGCCGGATACGAAACCTTCTATCAGGGCGGTGCCGCGCTCAACCCGGCCCCCATCGCCCCCGGCGAAGAGGCCGAGCTTGCAACAACCGCGCTTGACCCTGCGATCCGCGACACGCTGGCCTCCTTCGCCATGGCGGCCCTGCTGGATCGCGGGATGCTGGCCGGCAATGCCGAAGAGCGTGCGATCCTTGCGCAGCGGGCAGGGCAGGGGCTTTTGACCAGCGAAGACAGCCGGATCACGCTGTCCGCCCGCATCGGTACGGTCGAGGCGCAGATCGAATCCGCCCGCACCCGCAACGGTGCCGAGGAAACCGCCCTTGGCATCCTGCGGTCCGAAACCGGATCGGTCGATCCCTACGATGCTGGCACACGGTTGGAGACTGCCCGGTCCCAGCTTGAAGCCCTGTATCTTGTCACCGCCCGCGTCTCGCGGCTTAGCCTGGTGGAGTTTCTTCGGTGATCCGCTTTCTTGCAGCCCTTCTCCTTTTGGTCACCAGTGCAGCAGCCGATCAGATCCGGATCAAGGATCTTGTCGAGTTCGATGGCGTGCGCGGCAACGACCTTGTCGGTTATGGCCTTGTCGTCGGGCTGAACGGGACCGGCGACGGTATTCGCAACGCCCCCTTTACCGAAGAGATCATGGCAAACCTGCTGGAACGTCTGGGCGCGAATGTCACCGGGGAAGAGTTTCGCCCCAAGAACGTGGCCGCCGTCTTCGTGACCGCTTCCTTGCCGCCCTTTGCCCGCGCGGGTGGTAAGATCGATGTCACGGTTTCGGCGATCGGCGACGCGAAAAGCCTTTTGGGCGGCACCTTGATCATGACCCCGCTCAACGGCGCGGATGGGCAGATCTATGCCGTCGCGCAAGGGACGATCATCGCCGGGGGCGTCTCGGCCGAAGGTGAGGGCGCAAAAGTTGTTCAGGGTGTGCCGACCGCCGGCGTCATCCCATCGGGCGCGCGGGTTGAACGTGAGGTCGAGTTTGATTTCGCGTCGCTTGATGTCCTGCGCCTTGCTCTGAAAGCCGCCGATTTCACCACGGCCGAACGGATTGAAACTGCGATCAACACTGAATTCGGGGCGAGGGTTGCCTTGATGCAGGATGCGGGCACCGTCGCCATCGACATTTCGGCCACGGGCATGTCCTCACCCGCGCATGTGCTTAGCCGGATTGAAGGCATTCTGGTCGAGCCGGAAACCAGGGCCCGGGTGGTGGTCGATCAACGCTCGGGAACGATTGTCATGGGCGCCGACGTGCGGATCAGCCGGGTCGCGGTGGCGCAGGGCAACCTGACCCTGCGGGTCGAGGAAAGCCCGCTTGTCGTCCAGCCAAACCCCTTTGCCGAAGGCGAAACCGTGGTTGTGCCCCGCAGCAACGCCGAGATTGGCAAGGATGGAACCGGCCTTGCAGAAGTGCGGGGCGTCACCGATCTGGCAGAGGTGGTGGCCGGATTGAATGCGCTGGGCGTCGCGCCGCATGACATGATCGACATCCTGAAAAGCATCAACGCAGCCGGGGCCCTGCATGCCGAATTCATCGTGAACTAGCGCGGCACCCTTTGGGACAATCCGCGCAACGCGCGCACGGTCAGAAGACCCAAGGTTGACCGGGCGAAAGGCCAAGCGTAAGCCGATTGCGCAACCCGGAGAGCGCGCGTGGCCATTCACCTTCACCAATCCGACCTTCCCGATGGGCTGAAACTTGGCCCCGTCATCGCCATCGACACCGAGACGATGGGCCTTGATCCCCGCCGTGACCGGCTTTGTGTGGTGCAACTGTCTGACGGAACGGGGGACGCGCATCTGGTGCAGATCCTGAAAGGTCAGGCCCATGCGCCCAATCTCGAACGTCTGCTGACCGATCCCGCGACCTTGAAGCTTTTCCACTTCGGGCGCTTCGACATCGCAGCCCTGAAGCAGGCCTTCGGGGTCACCACTGCGCCGGTCTGGTGCACCAAGATTGCCGCCAAACTGATCCGCACTTTTACCGACCGGCATGGTCTGAAATACCTGCTGTCCGATCTGGTCGGCGTCGATGTGTCAAAGCAGCAGCAGACCAGCGACTGGGGCAGCGAAGTCCTGACCGAGGCGCAAAAGGAATACGCAGCTTCAGATGTGCTATACCTTCACCAGCTCAAGGCCGAGCTTGAGGCGCGGCTAAAGCGGGAAGGTCGCCTTGACCTAGCCTTGCGCTGCTTTGCCTTCCTGCCAACCCGGGCCGAGATGGACCTTCTGGGCTGGGGCGATGAAAATGACATCTTCCACCACTGACCTTCTTGCCACCGGTCAAAGGGTGATCCGCCGCGAAGCCGAGGCGCTTTCGGCCCTTGCCGGTGCTCTGGGTGACAGCTTTTCAAAGGCGGTTGAGCTTTTGATGGCGGCTCGTGGCAGAGTGATTGTGTCGGGCATGGGCAAATCGGGCCATATCGCACGCAAGATCGCCGCGACTTTTGCCTCGACCGGAACGCCAGCGCATTTCGTGCACCCCGCCGAGGCTAGTCACGGCGACCTAGGCATGGTGGCCGAAGGTGACGTGCTGATCGTGCTGTCGAATTCGGGCGAAACACCTGAACTGGCCGATATCCTTGCCCACGCCAAACGGTTCTCGATTCCGCTGGTCGGAATTGCGGGGCGCGAAGGATCAACCCTGATGCGGCAGGCGGATGTGGGCCTTCTGTTGCCCCAGGTGCCGGAAGCCTGTGAAACCGGGATCGTGCCCACCACCTCGACCACGATGACCCTGGCGTTGGGCGACGCCTTGGCCATTGCGCTGATGGAACACCGAGCCTTTACGCCCGACCATTTTCGCCTGTTCCACCCCGGCGGCAAGTTGGGCTCCCGGCTCTTGAAGGTCGGCGACCTGATGCACCCGAACCCGCCGCTGGTGCCCGAAGGCATGATGATGGGCGACACCCTGGTCGAAATCAGCCGCAACGGCTTCGGCGTGGTCGGGGTTACCGATGCAGATGGGCTTCTGACCGGCATCATCACCGACGGCGACCTGCGGCGGCATCTTGACGGGCTGATGACCCGGAAGGCAGGCGAGGTGATGACGCGCGGTCCCCGGACCATTGGCCCCGAAGCCCTTGCCGGCGAGGCGCTTGCCGTCATGAATGACCGCAAAATCACTTGTCTTTTGGTCACCGAAGCCGACACCGGAACCGACGCGGGGCGACGTGCTATCGGCATCCTGCATGTGCATGACTGTCTGCGCGCGGGCCTGTCCTGACCATGGCTCGGGCAGACGCGCATACACGGGTCGTGACCTGGCTTAAGATCGCCCTGCCGCTTGCCGCGCTGGCAATCCTGTCGACCCTGTTCCTGCTGGCCGACAAGATCGATCCCGAAGATGCCCTGCCCTATGCTGAAGTCGATGTCGAAGACCTGGCGCGCGAACCCCGGATGACCTTGCCATCCTATGCCGGAACCACCTCGGATGGTGCAGCGCTAAGTCTGACAGCCGAGGCGGCGATGCCAGCCAGCGCCGACAAGCCTGCGCAAGCGTTGAAGGTGCGGCTGGAATTGGCCACGCCAGACGGTGCGACAACCCAATTGAACGCCGCTTCTGCGATCATGGACCCAGGCGGACGCATGATTGTGCTGTCAGGCGGGGTTACCCTGACGACCAGCCAGGGCTATGTGCTGGAGACTGAGGAAATCCGCGCCAGCCTTGACCGCTCCGGCCTGGAAGCGCCCTCTGGCGTGACGGCAACCACGCCTTCGGGAAAGTTGACTTCGAACAGCATGACGCTCGGTCAGGATAACCAGACCCCGGATACCTATCTAATGGTTTTCAAGGGGGACGTCCGGCTGGTATATTTGCCGGGTGGCTAAAGCCAAAGGGTTGGACGAATGGGAATGACGCTTCGCGCATGGGTTTTTGCCGCAACATTTGCCGTGCTTGCCCCACCGGTGCTTGCGCAAGAAGCGACGATTGCTTTCGGTGCGCTTGAACAAGACACCACCTTGCCGGTCGAAGTCGCCGCCGACCAGCTTTCGGTGAACAACGCCGATGGAACGGCGACCCTGTCAGGCAATGTGGTCGTCACGCAGGGCAAGATGACGCTTTCAGCCGCCTCGATGCTGATCACCTACGGAACTGACGGCAAATCGATTGACCAGCTGACGGCAACCGGCGGGGTCAAGGTCACCAATCTTGGCGATGCCGCCCAGGGAAATGAGGCGGTCTATTTCGTTTCGACCGGGATGATCGAGCTTTCGGGCGACGTGCTCTTGACGCAAGGCAGCTCGTCCATGTCCGGGCAGAAGCTGATGATCAACCTGAAGGACGGAACCGGCACCATGTCTGGCCGTGTCACCACGACGTTCATTCCCGGTGGCAACTGATGCCCAGTGGTTCCCGCCCCGAACTGACGATTACGGAAGGTGCCGGTGGCCTGCAGGTGCGCAACCTGCGGAAAAGCTACAAGAAACGCCCTGTCATCCGCGATGTCAGCATGGACCTGCGCCGGGGTGAGGTTGTGGCGCTGCTGGGTCCGAACGGGTCGGGCAAGACGACTTGCTTCTACTCCATCGCTGGTCTGGTCACGCCCGAAGGCGGGCAGGTCCTGATCGACGGCAAGGACGTGACCACCCTGCCGATGTACCGCCGCGCCCGACTGGGCATCGGCTATCTGCCGCAAGAAGTCTCGATATTCCGCGGCCTCAGCGTCGAGGATAACATCCTTGCCGTTCTGGAAATCTCGGTCAGCGACCGCCACAAACGGCGTGAGCGGCTTGAGGAGCTTCTTAGCGAGTTTTCGATTACCCACCTGCGCCGGACCCCCGCGTTGGCGCTGTCGGGTGGTGAACGTCGCCGGGTCGAAATTGCGCGCTGCCTTGCCGCTGATCCGAAATACCTGCTTCTGGACGAACCCTTCGCCGGGGTTGACCCGATTGCCGTAGCCGAAATCCGCCATCTGGTCCACGATCTGAAGTCCCGCGGGATCGGGGTTCTGATCACCGATCACAACGTCCGTGAGACGCTGGAGATCGTCGACCGCGCCTATATCCTGCATGATGGCAAGGTCCTGATGTCGGGCACAACCGACGAAGTGGTGCGCGACGAAACCGTGCGCCGCGTCTATCTGGGCGAGAATTTTCGCATCATCTAGGCGAAGGCCTGCATTTGCCAAATTGACTAATTGACAAGCGGCCACCGGCTGACGCCAAATATCCTTGATGCGTGCGTTACATGCCCTTCATTCGTTCAGGCCCGCGGCTGCGATTATCGTCCGCCGACCTTGTGTGACGCAACGTTTCACCCAACATCAGAAAGACAAGGCCGACGGTCCGGGATGATCCCGCCGATCCGGCGAACATGTGAAAGGAGAGGCCATGCGCTATCAGATCAGTGGAAAACAGATCGACGTGGGTGAGGCCCTGCAAACCCATGTCAAAGCCGAACTTGGCGAAGTGGTCGAGAAATATGCCCAGCGCCCGACGGAATGCGTCGTTGTGTTTTCCCGCTCGGCGCATGAATACGTGTGTGAAGCGGTCATCCACCTGTCCACCGGTCTGACGGCGCAGGCAAAAGGCCATGCAACTGAAATCTACGCGGCTTTTGAATCCTGCCGCGAGAAGATGGACAAACAGCTTCGCCGTTATAAGCGCCGCATCCGCAACCACCACAACACCCGCGCAACCCCTGTTGAATTCGGCGGGGCGTCCTCGTATATCCTCGCCGCGTCCGAAGACACCGAGGAGACGGAACCCGAAAGCCTCCAGCCCATCGTGATTGCCGAGATGGAGACGAAGATCCCTTCGATCACTGTCGGCGAGGCCGTGATGCAGCTGGAACTTGCCGGGCAACGGATGCTTGTCTTTCGGAACGAAGGCCATGGGGGCGTGAACGTGGTGTACCGTCGTGACGACGGCAACATCGGCTGGATCGATCCCCGAAACAGCAAATAGGGGCGCCCAGGTTGGCGCAGGTTCAAAGCTCTCAGATGGAACTTTCCAAACTCTTGACGCCAGTCGCCGTTCGGGTGGTTGGTCAGTTCACTTCGAAAAAGCGCCTGTTTCAGGAACTTGGTGAAATCGCGGCACAGGCTTACGGGTTGTCGGGCGCTGTCGCGATCGACGGCCTGCAAGAGCGCGAGACGCTTGGACCAACCGGCGTGGGGCATGGCATCGCCTTGCCCCATGCCCGGCTTGAGGATCTGAAGGGCATTGTCGGGGTTTTCGTCCGACTGGAAAAACCGCTGGACTATGACAGCGTTGATCGTCAGCCGGTCGATCTGGTCTTTGGGCTGTTTGCCCCGAAGGATTCAGGCGTTGATCATCTGAAGGCCTTGGCCTTGGTGTCGCGGACGATGCGCGATTCCGCCGTTGTGGCAAAGCTGCGTGCCAATAGTGATCCGGCAAAGATTTATGCGATCCTGACGGAAAGCCGTGCGCCTCAGGCAGCCTGACCGCGCCAGCGCCTGAAACCAAAGCCGGAATAGTCGCGGGCATAGGCGGCAATTCCCGCGGTTTCGACCCGCTCGTTGTAAATCGCATCCAGCCCGGCTCGATAGGGGTCGGCACTCGATATTTCAGGGCTGGTGACGGTGTCATTGCCAGTGAGATACGCAAAAGCGGACTGCAGACGGTCTTCCCGGATCACCAGATCAACCGGATGGAACCGAGCAATGCTTTGCAGGATGGCGGACTGGCTTGCCCAGTTCGCATCAACGCGCTGCCCGCATTGGCCAAGAACGGACAGCCGCGCATAGTGCAGAAAAACCAGAAAAGCCCGGCGTTCGGCTTCGGCGGTCGCAAAGGGCTGACCGGGGTCGGGCAGGCTGGCCTTGTAGGCACGAACAAGTGTGTTGCGGTGGTGTGGCAGCACGCCTGACACGATCTTCGAGTGGAACGCCTGATAGGCCCGCAACAAGGGATGCCTGATCACCGTGAACGACTGATGGCCGGGGTGTTCGCGTTTCCACTGGCGCAGGCTTTTCTGGTCAAATCCCCTGCGCAACGCACCCAGGCTTGCCAGCCAGTCGCGGATTTCGGCATCTGGCGCAGCGCTGATTGGAAAAAACAACAGCCTCGCCGCATCGACTGCCAGAGCTTCGTGAACAGCGATGGGGCGACGTGGTTCAAAGATTGGCGTCCGTGTCAGCCCGAAAGCATCCGCCCGCGCAACGGCCTCGACCAAGGCGTCGTGGTTGTCCAGCTTTTCTTCCAGCTCTTCTGGGTTCTGCTTTTTCAGCGTGTCGTCCACTGCCTTAAGGCGGGACGATAGTCCCAGAAAGGCGGACAGGCCGTTCAGGACTTCGAGCGAGCCGAGATCCTCGTAATCAAGAATAAAGGCGGTCTGCCCCGACTTCTGCAACGCCGCAAGGATATGGAGCTGAAACGTCTGGCCTGCTGCCAGATGGTCGCGGAACTCGGTCTCGTCAAAATGTACGGTGGCGGTTTTCAAGCGCTTGGCATCGGCAAGCTTCCATTGGCCCGTGGTTCGGGCGATCTGTAAGCTGACGAAACTGTCGACCGGATTTCGGGTCAGAACGATTTTTGCGCATGTGCGGTCAGCCAGAACCGACTCCAGAACCCGCCGATCATGGTCCTGAAAGAAGCGAAAGCCTGAAAGGCCGGGCGTTTCGCTGCGCAGCCTTTGCAACAGCGGCAGCGGGTTTCTCTCGCGTTCAGCAAGCGAGATGCCGAACAACTCATCCGCGTTCTTTCGGCCAACGAAATACGGATTGAACACCTCGCCATAGCTGGTGACACCCTCCAGCGCGTTGAGGTTGGCCTCAAGCAGGTTCGACCCGGTACGCATCCCGGCAAGGATGACAAAGCTTTGGAACCGGTCTGACATCAATCAACGGGCCTCTCTGGGACGCGAAAGCGCCGTGTTGATTGCAGCCATATCAAGTTCGGTCGGAAAGTCGCCCATCAGCACCGGTTGCATGCCCTGGTTTCTAAGGTTCTGGATGAACTGGGCGAAACCCGACAGGTCAACCATCTGCGGCAACGCTTCCTGACGTTGTTCGGCACGCGGGTTCAGCTCGTCGACGATCTGGCGCAGGGGCTCGACCGGATCTTCGACGAAATCGGCAAGGTTCCAGACCCGCACCCGCGCCTTGGTTTCCGGTTCTTGCAAAAGTGCGATGAACTCGGCCTCGACCTTCTGCAACCGCGCCGCTTCGGCCCGGATCTCGGCAAAGGGGCGACCGGATCGCCAAAGCGGAATCGAAAAGGCGCCGGACACGATCAGGATATTGGCATTGGGATCACCGGCCAGAAACTGGGCGATGTCCTGCGCATCATTCGGACCGAACTGAAAGCATTGTCTTTCGCCCCGGCTGTTCCAGATCAGATTGGTCAGAAAGCTGCGGGGATTATAGTCCCGCAGATTGGCGCTATCCGAAAGACCGCCCTTGAAGATCGCCTCTGACGCAGCGAAATGTGCGCGATCTGGCGCGAACAGATGGCCGTGAACCCGGGCCTCGGTCGCCTTGGCAAGCCAGCCGTGGAAATCCACGAAAAGATCGGCAAAGCCGGAAAACACCCCATAGGGCGCGGCCGAGCGATTTCCGCCCCGCGTCCGGGTCGGAAACCGGCTTTGCATGTAAAGCCCCGGTCGCCCCTTGACCCGCCGTTCGACCGCCTTGGCAAACAGCCGGTCAATCTTGCCGGGGCTGGGTTCCGGGCGATTGGCCGATGCGGTGGTCGGATCCAGATAGGTATCGTACAAAAGCTTCGCCTCGGGCCAGATCTTGCGGGCCACAAAAGCCTCGGTCCGGCGCAGAAGGTGCAGGTGGTCATCATAGAACACATGCGGGCGGCCCTGGAAGTCGAACTTCGACAGGGTCAGCGACCGGCTTTCGACCTTGGCCCCCACCTTGCGCGCCAACGATTGGAAATAGCTTTCGTCCGGGATCCAGACCCGGCGGAAGTACCGGTCATGCCGCCGTCGCTCGGGGTGATTCAGGATTGCTTCAAGTGTCTTGCGGGTCAGACACCACCACTGGCTGCCCAGATGCGGCACCAGCCCTTCGGGGATGCGGCGCTGGATGCCCAGCCGGCGCTGCAAGACGACATAGCCGTCGAACAGCCGACGATGTCGCCGCCACGAAAACGGAAACCGCAGGGTAAAGCGTTCCTTGTTCAGCCCGCCGACCGTCCAGCCGACATCGGCCGTCGTCACGCTTTCGATGAAATCGGTGTCGGGATAGGCGGCAAGATAGGCCTGCAACTCGGCAATCGGGCGCAGAGGCAGGCAGGACCCCGAAGTCAGATAGACGCGGTCCACAGCGGGAAACTCTTGCAGGATCTGGGTCGTTGCCAGAATGGTCGCCTCGACCAGGCTGAACGTGCCCCATTCGCAGGCAACACGACGGGAAAAGCGGACGTCTGACAAGTCGGCCAATGCCGCTGCCAGCCCCGCGCGTTCGGCCTCGGGCACCCGGCTGTCCAGGTGGATCACCACTGGGCAACCCGCCGCCGCCCAGTGCCGGGCAACCGCCGCCGCCCGGTTCAGCGCCGTGTGGCACAGCATGACGATCCCAAGTGTCACGCCCAGTTTCCCTTTGACATTAATCCCAAAGTCTCCAACTGGCGCCAGTTGATATACTTCTCGCTCCAATTGCACCACAGATCGCGCTCGCGGGTGATACCTTCGCGATAGGCCCGGTATTCCTGGCTTTCCGCATAATGCTGTCCCCGCCGCAGCTCTTCTTCCGCTTTGGCGGCGAAAGTATCCAGGAACTTGGCGTGCAGAAGGCAACCTGAAGGCTTTTCGCCCCCCGCCTCTTCGTAGACCAGGTTCAACCCTCGCGGCAGCATCATGTGGGTCGAACTGACATAGGCATAGGACGGATCCCACTTCACCAGCGGGATCTTGTTCATCGCCGGGGCCTCTTTCGGATCCTCGGTAAAGTAAAGCCGCGCACGCGGTCCGCCCTGAATCCACAGGTTGCGCAGGCCGGGATTGCGCCGGATCGAATAATTGCCGCTGTCGAAATACTGCGCGATCTCGAACGGGTTTTGCCCCTCGCGATAGGGCTGCTCGTGCATGGCGCCCTTGGGATACATGTCCAGCAGCATCGCCGAAAAGGTCCGGGTTCCGGAACTGTCCAGCCAATCGGTCAGCGCGCGCAGCGGGCGGGTCTCGCAGAACGGGAAGACCAGGAATTCATCAACGTCGACGGTCAGACACCACTTCTCGCGGCCATGTCGGCGCAGAAGATGCATCAACCAGTCCATTCCAAAGCGCGACCGCTTGTAGCTTGCGCCCGTTGACCACAGCGAAACGTCCGGCTCGGCTGCAAGATATTCGCGCGACCCGTCGTCCGACCCGTTGTCGACCAGCACGAAATGGTCGATGCCAAGCTTGCGATAATATTCCAGGAAATAGGGCAACCGGATCCGTTCATTGCGCAAGGTGGAAAACAGCAGGATCGGTTGCGCTGGCCAACTTGCCATCCGGTTGGTGACCGACGAAAGCTCGCGGCGGCGACGGAACGCCCGCCACAGCAGCCGCTGTCGCCTCAGGCGCAGACGATAGGCCGAGATCAGCCCCATTCCTGCCCCCCGCTCATATCCATCCCCCCCCGAGACATCAGGCCAAGCGCCTCCAATTGCCGCCAGCCGGTGTATCGGGTCGATGTTGCGCAATGCAAGACCGGGTCGTCGACCAGCCGGTCGTAATAGGCCGCATATTGGGCCCCATCGGCAAAATGCTCGCCCCGCAGCTTTTCTTCCTGCGACCGTTCAACGATTTCGGGCAGGAACTTGGTGTGCAGAAGCACGCCCGAGGTCAACTCTCCCGCATCGGTAGCATAGACTTCGTTCAGCCGGGGCGGCAAAAGTGCGTGAGTCGAATTCACATAGGCATAGCGCCAGTGCCACCGCACCAACGGCGTCTTGTTCAGCGTCGGGGCCTTGCGCGGCTCATCCGCAAAAAAGGCCCGGGCCCGCGCGCCGCCCTGAATCCACAGGTTGCGCAGCTTTGGCTGGACCTGAACCTGATAGTTGCCGCTGTCGAACCAGCGCAAATGCGTGATCGGATCATCTATCAGGTCGGGGCTTCCCTGCGATATCGCGCCCCCAGGATACATGTCCAAAGTCAACGCGCCAAAGCTTGCTCGGCCATGTTGTTCCAGCCAATCGGTCAGGGCCGTCAGGGGCCGCGTCTCCCAATAAGGATAAACCAGAATCTCATCGGCATCCAAAGTCAGACACCAATGACCATGCCCAAACTGCGCCATCAGCCAAGTCAGCCAGTCCATCCCAAAACGCGAAGCCTTATAGCTCGCCTCCGTCCGCCAGACCGAAATATCGGGAGCATCTGCTAGAATGGCGGCTGTCCCGTCACTGCTGGCGTTGTCGACAAACAGAAAATGTCTGACTCCCAGACGCCGGTTATGCGCCAGAAAGGCAGGAAGGCGCAGCGCCTCGTTCCGAACGCAGACAAAGCAAAGAACGTCGCTGTCCCGGATCGCGGCGGTCCGGTCCGTGACCTGTGTCAGGTCTTTGCGCCGCAGGAAGGCACGGAAAAGCAACTGCCGTCGCCGCAGCCGATTGCGATAGGCGTGCCAAAGTGCGCTTGGCCCGCCAACGGGGTCTGGCATCATGCCGACCGGCCACGCATGGGGGGCCGTGCCCCTGTGCTTGGCCGGACTGCGCAATCCTTACTGCGCCGCTTTCTGCATGGCCATAAGCTCGTGCAGGAACGATTCGAACTCTCCGCACAGATCGGGGCGCGAC
>CAUJIP010000097.1 GCA_963205235.1 Pseudomonadota bacterium | reverse complement strand
GACCCGAACAGGAAGCCAAGGAAATAGGCCGCCATCACATAGGACAGCTGATAGGTCGTGAACCCCTCGACATTGCCGCGGATGCCCAGAAGCGTGCCCTGAATGCCGTTGCCAACCATCAACAGCATGACGCCGGTCAGTAGTGGCCAGGAATGGGCAAGAACTTTCAGCATGTCGGACTTTCAGAGCGGAAGGTTGAAACGCGGGGCAAGCCAGAGCAGCAGAAGATACAGCAGGACGGTCAGCGCAGAGCCGACCACAAGCGACGGCCAGAACCCCCAACCCGACCGCAGAAGCCAGGGCAGGACCAGAAACATCGGCATTGAAGGTAGAACATACCAGAATGTCGCCTCGGAATGGCTGGCAATCTTGGCGGGATCCCTTGTATCGCGCCAAAGCCAGATCATCCCCAGGATCGACACCAATGGCAACGAGGCGACCAATGCCGCAAAACCGGGGCTTTTTCGCGCGATTTCGGAAATCAGCGCGATGATCAGCGCGGATACGATCGTCTTGATCGCAAAATAGCTCATGCCGCAGACCTTTCCGGGATCAGAAGCGAGCTGTCGCCATAAGAAAAGAACCGATAGCCGTTACGGATCGCATGGTCATAGATCGCCTTGATCCGCGTCTCGCCCATCAGCGCCGCCACCAGCATGACCAACGTCGATTTCGGCAGATGGAAATTGGTCATCAGCGCATCGGTCACCCGGAACTGATAGCCGGGATAGATGAAGATGTCGGTCTCCCCCTCCCACGGGTGCAAGGTGCCATCGGGGCTGGCGGCACTTTCGATCATCCGCAACGCCGTGGTGCCAACCGGGATAACCCGGCCCCCTGCCCGCTTTGTCGCGTTGATCTCATCCGCCGCCGCCGCCGACACCCTGCCCCATTCGGCATGCATCTTGTGGGTTTTGACGTCGTCCACCTTCACTGGCAGAAAGGTGCCCGCGCCGACATGCAGTGTGACTTCGGTAAAGGCGACGCCCTTGGCCGCCAGCGCCTGCAACAGCGCCTGGTCGAAATGCAGGCTGGCCGTCGGGGCCGCCACCGCCCCGGCATGGCGGGCAAAGACCGTCTGGTAATCAGTGCGATCCTGATCATCCGCCGCCCGCTTGGCCGCGATATAGGGCGGCAATGGCATGACCCCGGCTTCGGCAAGGGCCGCATCGAACGCCTCACCCGCCTGATTGAAGGCCAGCGTCAGGTCTGTCTCGGTCTTCGCGATCACATTTGCGAACAAATGTTCGGAAAAGCGGATCACCTCGCCGACATTGACCTTGCGCAACGGCTTGGCCAAGGCGCGCCAGCCCAAAGGCCGGGGCTCAAGCAAGGTTACCTCGATCTTCGCGACCGCCTCTCCACGCTGCCTGTAACCGAACAAACGTGCGGGAATGACCCGGGTGTTGTTCAAGACCAGCCGATCACCTGCCCGCAGGATATCCGTCAGATCGCTGACCCGCCGGTCGCTGATCCGGTCGCCTTCGGCCAACAACAGCCGTGCCGAGGTCCGGGGCCGCGCCGGTCGCGTCGCGATCAGCGCCTCTGGCAGGTCAAAGTCGAAATCAGCAAGCTTCATTCCGTGACGTCCTTAAGGTTCGGCGGGGCCTGCCGGAAGATTTCGCGGAACATGCCGGGGGTCAGCACCGACAGCGGGTTCACCGATACGATCGGATCGTCGACCGTGCCGGTCAGGCCATAGTTGAACCCGAACAACCCTTCGCCCTTCTTGCTGAAGATCTGACCAATCCCATTGACCAGATAAATCGGCGAGATCACGCCCTGCAGATCCATCTGCCCACTGCTGAACACGTAAAGTCCGGCGAACGATATCCCCAGCGAAGCCCCCACAGCCGAACCTTTGCTGATCTCGACCGCTTTAGGCGTCAGCACAAAGTCCACCTCACCATTATTGAAAGACAGACCGGCCCCGTCCATCTGCTCCAGCAAACCGACAACGGATAGCGCAGACAAAAGCTCGGCCAAGGCAGGCGCGCCTTGCACCCGCATCTTGGAAAAACTCGCCTTGCCGCGGTACTCGCCGTCCGGTCCAAGCGGGATCAGCGACATGTCCAGCGTGCCGCCGCGCCCCTTGTCGAAGATGCCCGCCGCCGCCATCACCGCGCCAGCATTGTCCGAGGTGATGCGGATCGCGCTGCCCTTTTCAGATGGCTCCACGACCCCCGCAATCCCGGCACCGCCATTCACTCCGGCGATGAAGCTGCCATTGAAGCCACCCTTCACCCCGAAATCCCCCTTGAAATCAGTCAGGGTGATCCCGTCCGAAATCCGCAGCCGGTCAAGGGCGACCTTGGTTGTCCCGCCCCCCGCGTCGCCACCGCCATCGGGCATCCGCCGCATGTCCAGCGTGCCGCCAGTCACCGCGACCGAGGGTGCCTTGCCCGATCCGTTGCCGGTCAGCACGACCGGGGCATCCAGCCAGTCGCCCGCATTGATCCGGCTGAACTTGGCTTCGGCAAGCCCTCCCCCTTCGGCGGTGGTGATCCGGCCCTCGACCGAAAGGCCGGGCGCCGTCAGCACCATGCGTTCGACCACCGGCTCGCGGTCCAGCCGTGCCTCCAGATCCAGCGACCCCTTGGTCTTGGCGGCCTTCGTCCACCCCAGCGCATCCAACCGCAGCCCCAGACCCGCAAGTGTCGAGGTCAGCGTCAATTGCGGCGGCAGGTCCTTGACCAAGGCAACGTCGATCGCCGCCGGTCCCTCGCCCGAGACCGATCCTTCCGGCAGTTCGACGCCAAAGTCGCGCAGGATCGGGTCGGACAGGATGACCGTGCCGTTGATCCGGGCCTTGCCCTTCTGTTCCGGCCCGAAGCCCTGCAAATAGGTCAGATCAAGCGGCATATCATCCAGATTGCCGACCCCAGAAAGCGTCAGCCCTTCGGTATTGACCAGAACCTTGACCTCGTTGGATTTCAGCAATCGCCCTGCGACCAGCGAAGGCGAGGTGAAATCGACAATGCGGCCTTCGACGTTGAACTCCACTTCCTCAAGGCTGATCTTCGGCTTGATCGGCATCAGCAAGGTCGAGCGCAGTTCCGCGCGCCCATCGCCAAGGTTGTAGGGCTGCCCCGCCTTCGAAAAGAAGCTGAACGGCTCCTGGTCCAGCAGCGAAAGGGTCGCGGTCAGGCTGGACGACGAAACAAGCTCGATCCGGGCCAGCATCGGGCGTTCGGTGATGTCGCCGATCTGAAAAACCGTGCCATCCGCTTCGATCCGCCCACCTTCGGGGGCGATCACATGCCCCTGATTCAGGGTCGCGGTGTAGGTCTTGCCTTCCAGCACCGCATGGCCGCGCGCATTCAGGACCGGCGGCAATGTGCGCACCAGCCGCACTTCGGTATCGGCAAATTCATAGGCCAGGCTCAGCCGAGGCTGGCCGCCCGGTGCCAGACGCAGGGCCGCCTCGACGTTGTAAAGCCGCGCCTGCCCGACATTCTGTTCGAACCAAAGCCGGGTCTTCGGCACCACCGACACCGGCCAGACCTTCAACAGCCGTTCCGCTGCGATTTCATTCAGGGCAACGTCAAGCGCCCCGTCCCAGCCCTTGGCGGTGGCCGTGACATCCCCCGACAGTAGAAGCCGCTCGTCGCCTTCGACCAGAGCAAGCTGGCCGATTTCCAGCCGGAACGGCGCCAGATGCAGCCGCAGGTCCAGCGAGCCGCTGCCAAAGCGGACCGGCTCGACGAACTGCCCCTCCGGGTCGATCATCACCTTGCTAAAGCTGATCTGCCCGACGACCGCAGCAGGCATCGCACCAGTTCCGGTCGGGCTGCCATCCGCCGAAAGCAGATCGGCATAGCCCGAGGCCTGCATCCGAAGCGAGGGGCTTTCGACCGTCAGGCCCGCAACTGTCAAACGCGCAGTCTTGGGGTCATATCCCAGCGACAACCTTGCCGAATCAAACCCGATCGGGCGCGCGCCTTCCCCGGGCGACAGGCTTCCCGATGCCAGCGACAACTCTGCCGTCAGGCCCGAAACCTGACCTTCGTCCGATACGGTGGCCGCAAGCTCGCCTGAAATCGGCGCTTCGACTGCGGCCAGCCAGGCAAGCGGCGGCGCCATCGCAGCAAGGTCCTTGGCCGAAAACGAGTCAACCGTCGCAACCAGTCGGGCGCTTCCCGCCGTGCGTGCTGTCGTCAGGCGCAACTCGGCCTTGGCCAAAGTTGCCCCATCCAGCAAAGTCAGACCAAGTTCGGCCGAAATCGCCTTGTCCTCGATGCTGATCAAAAGCCGTCCGTCCCCCATCTGCCATGCCCGCTTGGCCCGGTCGTCGGTCAGGGTCAGCGTCAGCGCTTCAGCTTCGATGGTTTCAAGGCTTTCGAAGACGGGCGCGGCAAGGACAGTATCTATCCGGTCAAGGATCTCGCCCAGGCTATGCGGCCCCGCCGTCCCGTCCATCAGACCGGCAAAGCGCAGGTCGATCCGGCCATCCGCATCCCGCTGCACCGCCAGCTGCGTCCCGATCAGGCGCAGGCTGCTGGGGCGAATCCGGCCCGAAAGCAGGGCACGGGGGTCAAAGGTCAGTTCGGCCTCGGGCAAGGTCAGCAGCGACCGCCCTTTGGCATCGATCAGCCGGATATCGCTTAGTCGGAACTTCGGCACGAAATCGCTGCCGACCGAAAATTCCACCGCGTCGATCACGACAGCCGACCCTGGCGGCAGGCGAGTGCCGACCAGTCCCGCATTCAACCGGGTTTCGACTTCGGCAACCGCCAACGTCGGAAGCTGGACGGATTTGCCGGTGTAGGCCAGCGTCAGATAGAAGAAGCCAAGCCCCAGCAGGACGAAGACAAAGATCGTGAAGATGCCAAGCCTGGCGCGACGCTTGCGCGGGCGGGTAAAGCGGCGCGCGGTCGGACGCTCGGGCACGGGTGCCAGCGCGGGCCCAACGATGATTTCAACCGGCGGTGCGACTTCTGCGCCTTCTCCGGTTGGCCGCTGGTTCTGGCCCGCCTCCGCGTCCTGCATATTCGCTTGGCGCCCTTTCCTCGGTCCGCCGGAAATGATTGGCAAGACATCGCCCGTCCTTGCCTTCATCTTCGCGCGAAGGCAACAAGAACGAAAGTCTCAATCTTGGACAAGGCAAGGAGCCGCGCATGATTTCTGTTGGAGATGCAGCCCCCGATTTCACCCTGCCCCGCAACGGCGATGGTAGCGTCACGCTTTCCGCGATTTACCCCGGCAAGGTGGTGCTTTACTTCTACCCCAAGGACGACACCCCCGGCTGCACCCTTGAAGGGCAGGATTTCACCGCCCGTCTTGCCGAGTTCACGGCCGCCGGAACCACGGTCATCGGCATTTCGAAAGACAGCGTGAAAGCCCATGACAAGTTCTGCAAGAAGCACGGCCTTGGGGTCATCCTGGCGTCGGATGAGGCTGGCCACACCTGCGAGGATTACGGCGTCTGGCTGCAGAAAAGCATGTATGGCAAGACCTATATGGGGATCGAACGGACGACGGTCCTGATCGACGGCACCGGCAAGGTGGCGCGGGTCTGGAACAAGGTCAGTGTCAAGGGGCACGCCGACGACGTTCTGGCCGCGGCGCGGGGTCTTTGATCCTGTCCACGTGGACAAATGGTTGTTTATCTTGCGATATCAATAACCTGTCATTTTTTGTTAACCGTTTTTTGACCTGCGGATTGCGGTGACTATTCCGCCCGGCCTGTGGTGAAATGGCGGCGGGACCGAGGGAGACGTACGGAAGTTGACAACGCTTGCAGAGATGGCGGTCGAGGTGCTGAATACCGCCGATGGTCGCGCCAAGACCGCGCTTGGCCGTGCCCATGCCGCAACCTGGTTTGCGGCGCGCAATACCGGTCAGCCGCTGCCCATCGGTCAGGCCCATCCACCCGACTTCCCGGCCCGCCCGGACAAACCCGAACTGCTTGACCCAAGGGACGTGCCGCGTCGCCGCCCCGGATCGCGCGACGGGCGGATCGCGCTTTTGCACGCGGTCGCCCATATCGAACTTAATGCCGTCGATCTGCATTGGGACATCATCGCCCGCTTCACCGATCATCCCATGCCGATGGGGTTCTATGACGACTGGGTCAAGGCCGCCGATGAGGAAGCCAAGCATTTCAACCTGATCAGCGACTGTCTTGAAGCGCTTGGCAGCCATTACGGCGCGCTTCCCGCCCATGCCGGCATGTGGCGCGCGGCCGAAGACACCGCCCACGACCTGCACGGCCGTCTTGCCGTCGTTCCCATGGTGCTTGAGGCGCGGGGCCTGGACGTCACCCCCGGCATGATCGAGGTCTTCCGCAAGGCTGGTGAAGCCCAGGCCATTGCGGCGCTTGAGGTGATCTATGCCGAAGAGGTTGCCCATGTCGCCTATGGATCCAAATGGTTCAACTGGCTTTGCGGGCGTGACGGGACCGATCCGAAAGAGGTCTTTCACGCCCTTGTCAGGCGATATTTCCACGGCACGCTGAAGCCACCCTTCAACGAAGAGAAGCGCGCCGATGCGGGTCTGCCGCCCGACTTTTACTGGCCCCTGACCGAAGCCTGGGAATGATCGGCAATTTCTTGCCGATGAAACCGTTGTCCCACGCGGAAAACCCCAGCCTGTGGTCAAATTTGTTGCAGGACGGAAACAGGCTGTCTAATCAGTCCAGACCGCGCTTTTGGGGCACGGGACCAGCCGGGGAACGGCCAGAGATCGGGTGATCGGAACGTGCTGAACCGCTATCTCTACAGGTTTCATCAAGCCTTGGAGCGGCGATTCCCCGAACAGCGTCTGTTCCTGAAATCCGATACCGAAACCCGCTTCATCCGCCTGCGCCCGGGCACGCAGATCATCGCCCTTGCCGGCGGTACCTTGGCGCTGGCCTGGACCATCGTCGCAACCGCGCTGATCATGATGGACAGCATCGGGGCGGGGTCGGCGCGCGAACAGTCGGTGCGCCAGCAAGCGCTTTACGAAGAACGGTTGAACGCCCTTTCCACCGACCGCGACCTGCGGGTCGAAGAGGCGGCGCGGGCGCAGGAACGGTTCAACGTGGCCCTTGCCCAGGTGTCCGAGATGCAGGAACGCCTGCTTGCCTCGGAAGACCGTCGGCGCGAATTGGAAACCGGGATCGACACGATTCAGGACACCCTGCGCCGCACGATCAAGGAACGCGACGAAGCCCGCAGCGAGGCTGAAGCCGCGACCTTTGCGCTGAATGAACAATCCGGCGGAGCAAGCGATCTTGGTCGCGCCCGCGACGCGATGGCCACGTTGGAAATCCTGACCAGCGCCCTAGGCCTGACCGCAAAGGAACGGGACGACCGGCTTGCCGATGCCGAAGCGGCGCAGGAAGAAGCCCGCCTGGTTGCCGAATCCAAGCGCGACCTTGAACTGCGCAACGACGCGATCTTCGCCAAGCTGGAAGAAGCGGTCACCGTTTCGATGGAACCGCTGGATGACATGTTCCGCGATGCGGGAATGTCGCCTGAAGATATCCTCGACTCGATCCGCTCGGGCTATTCCGGTCAGGGCGGGCCGCTGACCCCGATCTCGGTCTCGACCTCGGGCGTGCCGTTGTCTGCCGAGGAACTCCGCGCCAATGCGATTCTTTCCGGGCTTGACCGGATGAACATGTACCGGATGGCCGCCTTCAAGCTTCCGTTCTCGATGCCGGTCCACGACAGCTTTCGTTGGACCTCGGGCTTTGGCTATCGCAATGACCCCAAAGGTGCCGGCACGCGGATGCACAAGGGCACCGACATGGCCGGAAGCTATGGCACGCCGATCTACGCCACCGCCGATGGTGTCGTCATCCATGCAGGCCCGGAATCCGGCTTTGGCCAGCTTGTGACCATCAAGCACGACTTCGGGATCGAGACCCTATACGCGCATCTTAGCCAAGTGCGGGTGGAAGTCGGTCAAAGGGTCTCGCGCGGGGACAGGATCGGTGATATGGGCAATTCTGGCCGTTCCACCGGAACGCACCTTCACTATGAAATCCACCTGGGCGGAACCCCGGTAAACCCGATGACCTTCATAAAGGCAGCGAAGAATGTTTTCTAAGAGCCGTATCAACGAGCCGGGCCCCAAGGCCGAAACCGAGACCACGAAAGCCCCGGAGGCCCTGATGACGAAACCCGCCATGGACTTCACCCCTTCGGCATCGAAGGGCAAGGCCACGGCGTCGATTCTGTCGTCGGACCTGACCGTTGTCGGCAACCTGCGCACGACGGGCGATATCCAGGTCGAAGGCACGGTCGAAGGCGACATCCGCGCGCATCTTCTGACTGTCGGCGAAAGCGCCACGATCCGTGGTGAAATCGTCGCCGACGATATCGTCGTCAATGGCCGCGTGATCGGTCGCGTCCGTGGCCTGAAGGTCCGCCTGACCTCGACCGCGCGGGTCGAAGGCGACATCATCCACAAGACCATCGCCATCGAATCCGGTGCGCATTTCGAAGGCTCGGTGCAGCGTCAGGATGACCCGCTGTCCACCGGTCGCCCGGCCCCCGGCGCGATGCGGCTGGAAACCCCGGCACC
>CAUJIP010000096.1 GCA_963205235.1 Pseudomonadota bacterium | reverse complement strand
AACCATGTAGAGGCCGAACAGCGCCGAAAGCGCCCAGGCCCCGTATTCAAGATAATTCCACAGATGCATCACGGCCCCCTATTTGCCGAACTTTTCGGAAATGACCTCGCGGTATTCCACTTCGGAAAACCGCAGGATCAGAACGTAGTACAGCACGATGACGCCGATCATCGTCAGAAGGGCGACGGTCGAGAAACTGTAGTCATAGCGGGCAAGAATCAGGTCGTGCGCGCTTTCGGGGGTGTAGCCAAGGGCTTCGTACTGTGCGGCCTGCACCGCGTTCTGGCCAAGAGCTTCCCAGGTTGCCTCGGCCACTGGCGCAGCAACGGTCTTGGCTGCGCCCGCCATGCCCATCCACAAGGGCACGAACAGGGCGCCGACGGTCATGACGACCAGAACGACCACGTCGAACAGCTGGCTGGCCTTGCCTTGTTTGGGCGGAACATAATGCGCCATGATCAGCCCTTCCTTCCCTTGGATTCGTCCAGGAACTTGATGTCGAGGCCGTACATGAAGTCACGATCCTCGCGGTAATGCCGCAGCATCGCGAGGATGGCGGCCGTGTTGAACAAAAGCACGATGGCCCCAGCGATCCAAAGCAGGGTACGGGCACCGGGCGCTTCTGGCGGCGCAAGGTCCCAGGTCGCAATCGCAACGAAGATCACGGCGAACCAGAGGCCGATCACGAACGCCCATGCCACCAGCACGTCGCGTTTGTGCATCGCCTCAATCCGTTGATTAAGGTCTCCCACACTTCCCTCCCTTGGGCTCTTGGTTTTCCGCGTGACGTGGCCCGGACGTCTTTTCCCCACGCGGCAAAAAAGTTTTCTTATGGGAAAGCTACATGCGACACTCTGTCAAGGAAAACCGGCGTTCCCAAGCCTTCAGGGGCAATATTTCCCGAGTGGTGAAAAAAGTTTCTTACCAGTTGATAGGTGCGAAAGGCGGTGCTAGCGTCGGGTCAACGAGTCAAAGGAGGCGAATCCATGTGTGGCATCGTTGGGCTTTTCCTGAAGGACCCAAAGCTTGAACCTAAGCTAGGGGCCATGTTGACGGACATGTTGATCACCATGACCGACCGTGGGCCTGATTCTGCGGGCATCGCGATCTATTCCGGGGCCAAGGACGGCCTAGGCAAGATCACCGTGCAGTCGGCCAATCCCGAAAAGGATTTCAAGGACCTGGATGGCGATTTGCACAATGCCATCGGCCAGCCGGTGGCGATGCTGGTCAAGTCGACCCATGCCGTGCTTGAAGTGCCGGTCGGCCAGATGGAAGCCGCGCGGTCGGCGCTGTCGCACCTGCGCCCAAGCGTCAAGGTGATGAGCGCGGGCGACAGCATCGAGATCTTCAAGGAAGTCGGCCTGCCCAAGGACGTGGCGGCGCGCTTCGACGTGGCCAAGATGAAGGGCACCCATGGCATCGGCCACACCCGCATGGCGACCGAATCGGCGGTGACAACGATGGGCGCGCACCCGTTCTCGACTGGGTCGGACCAGTGCCTTGTGCACAACGGCAGCCTCTCGAACCACAACGGCGTTCGGCGTGAGCTGAAGCGTCTGGGCATGACCTTCGAGACCGAGAACGACACCGAGGTCGGCGCGGCCTTCATCAGCCACAAGCTGCAAGAAGGTGAAACGCTGGGCAACGCGCTTGAGGCGACGCTGACCGACCTGGACGGGTTCTTCACCTTTGTCGTCGGCACCAAGAACGGCTTTGGCGTCGTCCGTGACCCCATCGCCTGCAAGCCTGCCGTCATGGCCGAGACCGACCAGTATGTCGCCTTCGGGTCGGAATACCGGGCGCTGGTCAACCTGCCGGGGATCGAGGATGCCCGCGTCTGGGAACCCGAACCCGCCACTGTCTATTTCTGGGAGCACTAAGGAATGCAGAGCTTTGATCTGGGCAAAGAGGGTCTGCGCGCGCTGAATTCCTCGCTGCACGCCCTGAAGGGCCAGACCAACATGACCGCTTGGGAGATCACCAATCCCAAGGGCGCACATGCGATTGCCGCCGGTGTTGATGCGCCGGTTGATATCACCGTGCGCGGGTCGACCGGGTACTATTGTGCCGGGATGAACAAGCAGGCGACGATCCGGATCAAGGGATCGGCTGGTCCGGGTGTCGCGGAAAACATGATGTCGGGCACGGTCATCATCGACGGCAACGCCAGCCAGTACGCCGGGGCCACCGGTCGCGGTGGGCTTCTGGTCATCAAGGGCAATGCCTCGTCGCGCTGCGGCGTCTCGATGAAAGGGATCGACATCGTCGTCCACGGCTCCATCGGCCACATGTCGGCCTTCATGGCGCAGTCGGGCAACCTTGTCGTGCTGGGCGATGCCGGGGACGCGCTGGGTGACAGCCTTTACGAGGCAAGGCTTTTCGTGCGGGGTTCCGTCAAGTCGCTGGGCGCGGACTGCATCGAGAAAGAGATGCGGGACGAACACTACGCGATCCTGGAAGAGCTGCTTCGCAAGGGGGAAGCCGACGGAAAGGCCAAGCCGGAAGAGTTCCGCCGCTATGGCTCGGCCCGAAAGCTTTACAACTTCAACATCGACAACGCTGCGGCATATTGAGGCAAAGATGAGCGATTTTCCCCATACCCCGCCGCGCTTTTCGGCCACCTTCACCCCGGCGATCAACGCCGAAATCCGTCGCGCTGCGGCATCAGGCATCTATGATATCCGGGGCGGCGGCACCAAGCGGCACCTGCCGCACTTCGATGACCTCCTGTTCCTCGGGGCGTCGATCAGCCGATACCCGCTGGAAGGCTACCGCGAGAAATGCGCGACCGACGTGTGGCTTGGCACGCGCTTTGCGAAAAAGCCG
>CAUJIP010000095.1 GCA_963205235.1 Pseudomonadota bacterium | reverse complement strand
GCGCCCCCAAGCTGGATCAGCAGCGCGATCTCGACCACAACCAGGGCAAGAAACCCTATTAGAAACCACATCGTATCTCTCCCTCGACAAACAGCATTGTATCCGCAGGTAGACTTCCCGGCGACCCCACCCTACATAGGGTGATCACGGGCGCAAGCCAACCAGAACGTCCAACCACCTGAGGATCGAAATGAACGGGACTCTGATCCAACTTCTTGTCTTGGCCGGGGTAGCAATCTTCCTGATTCTGAAACTGCGTTCGGTCCTGGGAACGCGCGACGGTTTCGAGAAGCCGCCGATCCCGATCGAGGAGCTGCGGCCGCGCGTTCAACGGGACTTCGAGGTGATCGAGGGTGGCAAGGACCGCGACATCATCGATCATGTGCCCGAAGGGTCGGAGTCCGCGATTGCCTTGGCCGAAATGAAGAAGGTCGAGCCAAGCTTCAAGGTCACCCCGTTTCTGGAGGGCGCGCGCGGTGCCTATGAGATGATCCTGATGGCATTCGAGCGGGGCGATCTGGAGTCGATCCGGCTATTCCTGTCCGATGATGTAGAGGCCAGCTTTGGCGAGGCAATTTCGGCGCGCGACAGCCAGGGGCTGACGGTCGAAGCCAGCTTCCTGGGCATCAAGGATCTTGGGCTGGAAGAGGCCAGCTTCAGCCGTGATACCGGAATGGCGGAAATCAGCGTGCGCTTTGCTGGCGAACAGACCTATGTCGTGCGCAACAAGGCTGGCGAGATTGTCGAAGGTGGCCCGCGTGAGGTCAAACGGCAACGCGATGTCTGGACATTTGCCCGCCGGATGGGGTCGCCCGACCCGAACTGGCAGCTTGTCGCGACCGGCGATTGATGTCGACCGGATGCGCGCGGCGCTTGGTATCCTTGCAGCGACGGCGGCCCTGATGGCCAGCCCGGCCATTTCTGCCGAGATACTGGAGTTCGACGCGCTGGACGGGTGGTACGATGACAACCACGTCGAAGCCTTGGCCGCCTTTCTGCGCACCTGCGATCTGATCAAGCAGGAGGACTGGACCCCGATCTGCGCGGTTGCGGCGGACGTGCCGCAGGACGATGCCTCGGCCCGAAGCTTTTTCGAGCTTTTCTTCAAGCCGGTGATCGTGGGCCAGCCTCCGGCCTTGTTCACTGGTTATTTCGAACCCGAGCTTGAGGGTTCGACGGTTCAGACGGGCCGGTTCAAGTACCCGATCTACCGCCGACCCCCAGAGTTGAAGGACGGCACGACGTTCCATTCGCGCGAAGCGATTGAAACCGGGGCGATTTCCGGGCGTGGGCTGGAGCTTGCCTGGCTTGACGATCCGGTGGACGTCTATTTCCTGCAAGTTCAGGGCTCGGGCAGGATCAGGTTGACGGATGGGTCGGTGATCCGGGTGGGCTATGCCGGGTCGAATGGTCATTCCTACCGGTCCATCGGACATGAGCTGGTGCGAAGCGGAACCCTTACGATGGATGAGGTTTCGGCCCCTGAAATCGCCTCGTGGGTCCGCAACAACCCTGAAGCAGGGCGCGAGGTTCTTTACACCAACCCGTCCTATGTCTTTTTCCGCAAGATTGGCACACTGACAGCCGAAGACGGCCCGATTGGCGCGATGGGGCGGTCGATCACGACGATGCGGTCGATTGCGATTGATCCGAAGTTCACCCCGCTTGGTGCCCCGGTCTGGATTGAAAAGGATGGCAAAAGCCCGATCCGAAGCCTGATGATCGCGCAGGATACGGGTGGGGCGATCAAGGGCATGCAGCGGGCCGATATCTTCTTTGGCACCGGGGCAGATGCCGGCGATCTGGCGGGTCGGATCAAGGATGGCGGGCGGATGGTCCTTTTGCTGCCCATCGACCGCGCCTTCGCGATGCTGGAAGACAACTGACAGCCATGGCTCGCCGTCGCCTTCTTTCGCCCGAGGAACAGGACCTCTGGCGCGCCGTTGCAGGAAGCGCGCGGCCGATGCACCCGAAGAAGCACGTTGTCTTGCATCCCGCTGAACCCGTCACCCCGCCGCCGTTGGCCCATGCAAAGCCGCGCGTTTCACCCTTTCTTCTGGGAGAGAAGCACCAAGTTCCGGAACGGCGTGACCTTGTTCCAAGTCTGCCGGATGTTCTTTCCGAGGCTCCGTTGCGGATGGACGCGGGCACCCACGCCAAGATGCGGCGCGGCAAACTTGCCCCCGAGGCGCGGATTGATCTGCACGGGATGACCTTGGCCGAGGCCCACCCCGAATTGATCCATTTCATCTTGAATGCCCAGTCCGCAGGGATGCGGCTGGTGTTGGTGATCACCGGCAAAGGAAAACGGCGCGAGGATACGGGGCCAATTCCGCAACGTGTCGGGGCGCTTCGCCATCAGGTGCCGCAGTGGCTGCGCCTGCCGCCGCTTGGTCCGGCAGTTCTGCAGATCACCGAAGCGCATCTGAAGCACGGTGGTTCGGGGGCTTACTACGTCTATCTGCGCAAACGGTTCGCAGTCTGACCGACCGGCTATTCGGTTTCCCGGGCTTCGCTGACCAGCATCACCGGGATCCCGTCACGGATCGGAAATGCCAGATGGGCGGCCTTGGAGACAAGCTCTTGCCGGTCCGGATCATAGGTCAGGACGGCGTGGGTCACCGGGCAAACCAAAGCTTCAAGCATGCGTCGGTCGGCGGGTTCGCTCATTGCAGAGTCTCCTCTTCGCCACCGCTGCGCAGAGCAAATTCGATCAGCGTCACCAGCGTTTCGCGGCGCGTCATCAGGGTGGGGGCTTCCAGAAGCGCCTGCTTGTCTTCGGGTGCAAAGGGACAAAGCATCGATAGCGAGTTCACCAGAAGTTCGGGTTCTGCTTCTTTCAAGCCCTTCCAGTCTGTCGACAATCCCTGCTTGTCGAAGAATCTGCCAAGGACATCGAGGAAGGCCTTCCGCTCGAACTTCGCATCTTCCTCGGCATTGCCAAGGTCTCGGCTGAAGGGGGTCCAATCGACCATGCAACGTCGATATGGGGCAAAGCCCTGAATCTCTTCCTTGACGCGAAAACGCGACACCCCCGAAAGGGTAATCATATAGCGCCCATCTTCGGTTTCGGAAAAACCTGTCAGCCGACCGGCACACCCAATGACCTGCAACCGCTTTTCGCCATTAGGCGTCTGTCTGGGCTGGATCATCCCGATCAGTCGGTGCTTGGTCTTCAGGCAATCCTCGATCATCGCCAGATAGCGCGGTTCAAAGATGTGCAGGGGCAGCCTTGTCCTGGGCAGCAAAAGCGCGCCCGGCAAGGGAAAGACAGGAATAGTCTCTGGCAGGTCGGCAGCTGTGATCATGGGCATGAAGGTAGCCCGTGTTTGCGATTAGGCAAAGATCATCGAGGACAGGCGACGGCGACCGGCCAGAACAATCGGGTCCTGCGGTTTCAGCGCCTCGAAGATCGTGAAGAGCTGGGTCTTGGCGGCGCCACCGTTCCATTCGCGATCACGGCGGAAAAGTTCAAGAAGCTCATCTACCGCGCCTTGCGGGTTACCCGCAGCCAGAAGCGCCGCCGCAAGGTCGAACCGTGCCTGATGATCGGCGGGGTCTTTATCGACTGCGGCGCGAAGCTCCGCCTCGGGCCCGGCATTTGCGGCTTGTTTGGCAAGCTCCAGCTGGGCGCGGGCGGCGTCGAGCTCTTTCGATTTCGCGACGGAAGGGGGCGCGGCAGACAGCAGAGCCTCGGCCTGATCCAGATTGCTCAATGCCAGATTGGCGCGGACCAACCCGGCATAGGCAACGGCATTCTCTGGCTCTTCCTCAAGGATCGCTGCGAAGGTCTCTGCCGCGTCTGCGGCGGCGCCCTCGGTCAACATATCCTCGGCCGCCTGAATCGCATCGGCCAGACCTCCGTCCCCGGCAAGCGCGGAAACACGGTCGACAAAGGCCTTCAGTTCAGAAGCCGGAACCGCGCCCTGAAAGCCATCGACCGGCTGGCCCTGCCAGAAGGCATAGACCGTGGGAATCGACTGAATGCGCAATTGTGCGGCGATGCGCTGGTTTTGGTCGACATCGACCTTGACCATCTTCACCTTGCCACCGGCGGCGGTCACCGCAGCCTCGAGCATCGGGCCAAGCGTCTTGCAGGGCCCGCACCAGGTTGCCCAGAAATCGACAATGACCGGAATCGTCTGGCTGGTCTCGATCACGTCGGCCATGAAAGTGGCTTCGGTCGTGTCCTTGATCAGTTCGGCTTTGGCTTGCGGTTTTTCACCCAGACCCAGCATGGTGCCCTCATCGCTTCTATTGCCGCCTATATGGGCTTTTGTGACGGAAACGCCAAGAGGCGGCTAGCGATGTGGGCAACTGACCAGATGGTCGTTGACCATGCCCGAGGCCTGCATGAAGGCATAGGTTATTGTCGGGCCGACAAAATTGAACCCTTCCCGCTTTAGCGCCTTGGACATTGCCTGCGATTCGGGGGTCTGGCCCGGCACTTCCGCCATGGTTTTCGGCTGGCGTTGGAGGGGAGCCCCGCCCACAAAAGACCACAGGAAGGGGGAAAAGCCCCGGTCCGCCTCGATCAGCAGATAGGCTTGAGCGCCCCGGATCGTGCCTTCGATCTTGCCGCGATGCCGGACGATTCCGGGATCAGCAAGCAAACGGGCGACGTCGGCTTCGCCCCAAGTCGCGATCATGGCAGGATCAAAACCCTGGAAAGCGGCCCGAAATCCTTCGCGTTTGCGCAGGATCGTGATCCAGGACAGGCCGGCCTGAAAACTTTCCAGGATCAGAAGTTCGAACAACCGTTTCGCGTCACGCTCGGGTCGGCCCCATTCGTGGTCGTGGTACTCGACGTAAAGCGGATCGGTCCCGCACCAGGGACAGCGCGCATGTTCGGCTTCGGTGTCCATGGTCGGCCTCCATCCAGGAATTGCGTAAGATTAGAACAAAATGGGAATCTTAGCGCCCGGTTTACCGATGCAGGTCTAGGTTGTCGACGGTCAACGCGCAGGTCCGGGGTCTGGGAATGAGTGTCATCAACGAACCAAGACTTTCAAAATTCGATCGCGACCCAACCATGGCCAGCCCGCTGGATGTGGCGGTTTCGGCGGAAGACCGCGAAACCATGGCGCGCGTCACCGGTGCGCTGCGGGACAGGCGAATGCGGTTGGCGTTCCAGCCGGTGGTCTATGCGGCGGATACGGCGGTCATCGGATTCTATGAAGGCTTCATCCGCCTTTTGAACGAACGTGATCAGGTCATCCCGGCGCGTGATTTCATGGCAACGGTCGAACAGCACGAACTTGGCCGCCAAATAGACTGTGCGGCGCTGCAGATGGGGCTGATGGCCCTGCAACGCAATCCGCAAATCCGGGTCTCGATCAACATGTCGGCGCGGTCGGTCGGCTATCGGCCATGGGTTCAGGTGCTGCGCAAGGCTCTGCGCGATACGCCAAGGCTTGCGCACAACCTGATTCTGGAAATCACCGAACCTTCGATCCTTCAGGTGCCGGACGTCCTGAAATCCTTCATGGAGGAGATGCGGAACCACGGCATCGTCTTTGCGCTGGATGATTTCGGGGCGGGAATCACTTCGCTGCGCCTGTTGCGTGAGATGCGGTTTGAAATCGCCAAGATCGACGGCAGTCTGGTCAAGAATGTCGACACATCTGCGGACGGGCAGGCGATTGCGCGGGCGGCTATCGCCGTGGCGCAGGAAATGAACATGTATGTCGTGGCCGAAGCCGTCGAAACGGAGGGTGAGGCGAATTGGCTGCGTGATGCGGGGGTAGGTTGCATGCAGGGCTATCTGTTTGGCCCACCGACTGTGACGCCCGATTTTCGGGCCTTTCGGCACGGACGGCCCAATCTTGCCGAACAGACAGCCTGAAACCGGCCCAAACACATGCTGCAGATGCGGCATCTTTGCGTCCTGCCGCCGAACCGGCTGCAAGATTCTTGCGCTTGTGACCTTATACGCTTAGGCCATTCGTGACGTGGCGCGATGGTTTCGCGCCCTCATCAAATCGCCTGGGCGCAAAGGGAGACTAGCGGATGACCAATGTCGTAATCGTGTCAGCGGGCCGTACCGCTGTTGGCAGCTTCAACGGCGCTTTCGCCAATACTCCGGCGCATGACCTTGGTGCCTCGGTCATCGAGGCGGTTGTTGCCCGCGCTGGTATCGACAAGGCGGAAGTCGAAGAAACCATTCTTGGCCAGGTGCTGACCGCTGGTCAGGGCCAGAACCCGGCGCGTCAGGCGCATATCAAGGCCGGTCTGGCCAAGGAAGCCAGCGCCTGGTCGCTGAACCAGGTCTGCGGTTCGGGTCTGCGGGCGGTGGCGCTGGGTGCGCAGCATGTGCAACTGGGCGATGCGCGGATCGTTGTTGCGGGCGGTCAGGAAAGCATGAGCCTTTCGCCCCACGTCGCGCACCTTCGCGCAGGGCAGAAGATGGGTGACCTGAACTTCATCGACTCGATGATCAAGGACGGGCTTTGGGATGCCTTCAACGGCTATCACATGGGCCAGACCGCCGAGAACGTCGCCAACCAGTGGCAGATTTCCCGCGACATGCAGGACGCCTTTGCGCTGGCCAGCCAGAACAAGGCCGAAGCGGCGCAGAAGGCCGGGAAGTTCAAGGACGAGATCGTTCCCTTCGTGGTCAAGACCCGCAAGGGCGATATCGTGGTAGACGCTGACGAATACATCCGCCACGGCGCGACCATGGATGCGATGACCAAGCTGAAGCCCGCCTTCGTCAAGGATGGCTCGGTCACGGCGGCCAACGCTTCGGGGCTGAACGACGGTGCTGCAGCTGTGGTTCTGATGACGGCGGAAGAAGCCGCGAAACGCGGTCTGACCCCGCTGGCCCGGATTGCGTCCTATGCGACCGCCGGGCTTGATCCTTCGATCATGGGCGTCGGCCCGATCCATGCCAGCCGCAAGGCCTTGCAGAAAGCCGGCTGGAAGGTTGGCGATCTGGATCTGGTCGAGGCGAACGAGGCTTTTGCCGCCCAAGCCTGCGCCGTGAACAAGGACATGGGCTGGGATCCTTCGATTGTGAACGTGAACGGTGGCGCGATTGCCATTGGCCATCCGATCGGCGCTTCGGGCGCGCGGATCCTGAATACGCTGCTGTTTGAACTGGCGCGGTCCGGCAAGAAACGCGGTCTTGCGACTTTGTGCATCGGCGGCGGCATGGGTGTTGCCATGTGCCTTGAGCGCGGCTGATCCGATTTGCTGCAGTGCAGCATAGTGACGCATGTAAAAATTCGGCGCGCAATAATGTTGCGCGCCGGATTTCGTTTGGGTAACTAGATTTCAACAGCATAATAGAGCCTACGGAAAAGGAGAATCACATGGCACGAGTGGCACTGGTGACCGGCGGGTCGCGCGGGATCGGGGCGGCAATTTCGGTCGCTTTGAAGGCAGCGGGTTATACGGTTGTCGCGAACTACGCGGGCAACGACGAAGCGGCGGCAGCCTTCACCAAGGAAACCGGCATCCCGACCTATAAGTGGTCGGTCGCGGACTATGAGGCTTGCGCCGCCGGGATCGCCAAGGTCGAGGCCGAGGTTGGCCCTGTCGACGTGCTGGTGAACAACGCGGGCATCACCCGTGACGCCATGTTCCACAAGATGACCCCGGCCCAGTGGAAAGAGGTGATCGACACCAATCTTTCGGGCTTGTTCAACATGACCCATCCGCTGTGGTCGGGCATGCGCGACCGCAAGTTTGGCCGCGTGATCAGCATTTCTTCGATCAACGGGCAAAAGGGTCAGGCGGGTCAGGTAAACTATTCCGCTGCCAAGTCGGGCGATCTGGGCTTTACCAAGGCCCTGGCGCAAGAAGGCGCGCGGGCCGGGATCACGGTCAATGCGATCTGCCCTGGCTATATCGCGACTGAAATGGTCAAGGCGATTGACGAAAAGGTGCTGAACGAACGCATCATCCCGCAAATCCCGGTGGGCCGTCTGGGCGAGCCGTCGGAAATCGCGCGGATCGTGGTGTTCCTGGCCAGCGAAGAGGCAGGGTTCATCACCGGCTCGACCATCAGCGCCAATGGTGGGCAGTTCTTCGTCTGAAGGCAGGGCCAACACACAAAGACTTTTCATCCCCTGGCAATATCGCAATGATTGCATCTTGCCCGGGGAGCGAAAATGCCAAGCCAAACGAAGTCCATCCTGAAGCTGAAGCGGTTGTTCGTCGACCTGAACCTTCAGAGCGCAGTCGAGACTGTAAGGCGGCTGACTGGCAAAGGGCAGATTCGGCAAGGGTACGAGATACTTAGCCTTGCTTTGGGTCCGCGAAGATTCTCGCCCGTCGAATACTATACCGAGGGGCTGTGGCGCACAGACCTTTCCGCCGACATGCGCGCCAGCATCATTTCTGAAAAGCAAAGTAAAGAGATTAACCGTCAGTTGTCTCCGATAGACGGTGACAGTCTGCACGGACTTCTGACCGACAAGCTTTTGACAGCGCTTACTCTTCGGGGGGCCGGATTTCCCGTCCTGGCGCCCCGCGCGATCTTCGGCAAGGTCCTTAGGGTTCCGGGTGTTGAAAGCTTGGCAAGCGAGACGGAAATAGCAAGCTTTCTGCGGCGCGAAGGAACCCTGCCGATTTTCGGCAAGCCGCTGCATGCTTCGCTCGCCATCGGGGCAGCAAGCTATATGTCGTTGGCGGACAACGGAGAATCGATCATTCTGGGCGACCGGCGACGGGTAAGCCTGGCAGCGCTGACATCCGAGATCGCCGGAAATTTTGCGCGCGGCTATGTCTTTGAGCCCGTAATCCGGCAACACCCGGATGTCGAAAGGGTAACCGGACCAGCGGTCGGCGGCCTGCGGATCGTGACCCTTCGGACTGCGGACGATGTCGAGGTTCTTTACACCCTGCATCGATTGCCGGCGGTCGGGGCAATGATGGATGCCACAACCGGTGCAAATCCCTACACCACAGCGCATATCGACAGCGAAACCGGCCGTGTGATCCGGGCTCAGGCGATGGATTCAATGGAGGCGGACGGTCTGGTGGCGTCGCTTGTGACGGGTGTCAGGTTCGACAGCGTCGTCCTGCCTTTCATGAAAGAATGCCACAGCCTTGCGTTGGATGTGCACCGACTGCTTGTTCGCCCGGGGCTGCTTGGTTTTGACCTTGCCTTGACACCAGACGGCCCACTGATAACTGAAATCAACAGCAATCCGTACCACACATCGTATCAGCATGCAGCTTACCGGGGCTTCCTCAACCCGGATTTCAGGCCCAGAATCGAGGCCGCCATCGCAGCGGTGCGTGCCGAATCCCGGAAGCCCTAGAGCGGCACCGCAGATTCCGCCGCCATCCTTCTGGCGCGTGAACTTCAGCAAGGCTGGTGGTGGGATTGGCAACCGGATAAAGCGCGTGTCTGTCCACGTAACCCAACGGCTTCAGAATGACCCGCACCAAGGCAACGATCATCGGCTCTTCGGCCATTCTGATGTGGTCCCTTCTGGCGCTTTTCACCATTGGCAGCGCGCCGGTGCCGCCGCTGTTGTTGAACGCCATCTGCTTTGGGATCGGTGGTCTGATTGGTCTGGTCTGGACAGCCCGGAAAGGCTTTGGCGTGCTGAGGGGCGTCAGCTGGAAGGTCTATGCTTTTGGCACAATTGGCCTTTTCGGCTATCACCTCCTGTATTTTACCGCGTTCCGACTGTCTCCCACTGCCGAAACCGGCCTGATCGCCTATCTTTGGCCGCTGTTCATCGTGCTTATGTCCGGGCTTTTGCCTGGTGAGCGGCTTCAGGCCGGACACATCATCGGCGCCTTCATCGCCTTCGCAGGTGCAGCCCTTATCGTGCTTGGTCGAACCGGACAGGCGGATGGGTCGATCCTTGGGATGTCGCTGGCCTTTCTGTGCGCGCTTACCTGGGCGGGCTATTCGGTTCTGTCGCGCAGGCTTGGGGCGATCCCGACCGAGACAGTCACAATCTACTGCCTGGCAACGGCGGCCCTGTCGGTCGTGTCGCATCTGGCCTTGGAAACAACGGTCTGGCCCGCGACCCCATTTGGTTGGGCCGCTGTTCTGGCGTTGGGAATCGGGCCGGTCGGCGCGGCATTCTTCACGTGGGATATCGGCATGAAGCGCGGCGACATCCAGCTTTTGGGTGTCGCATCCTATGCGGCGCTGTTGCTGTCGACGCTTGCCCTGGTCGCATCCGGAATCGCCAGGCCAACATGGACAATTGCCCTGGCGGCGGTGCTGATTACCCTTGGGGCGGCGCTGGCCGCGCTGGCCGGCGCGAAAAAGGCCTAGTGCGCGGTCAGACGCGCGATTTCCTCCTTGATCCGCAGCTTTTGCTTCTTCAGCTCGGCGATCTTCAGATCATCAACTGCCGGGCTACGCTGGGCCTGTTCGACCATCTCGGTCAGGCTTTCGTGCTTTTTGCGCAGTTCCACCAGATGCGATGCGACCGTCATGGTTGTCCTCCTCGGCTAAGACAGCTTCAGTGCACCACGAAAGCCGCGCCTTGTCATCAACTGTTCACAATCCGCCAAGACCGATTCAGCGAAAATACGCCAGAAGGTCGGCACCCTCCCGCAGGACCGCATTTGCCGCTTCGGTATAGCTTTCACGATCCCCGTCATGTGCCGGGCCCTTGTGGATGATGAGGGGCGCAAGCAAGCGAAATGCGGCCCGGCCACCTTTGCGGGCCTGAAGAATGACGCGCAGCGCCGCCCGCCCCTCACGCGCGGCAAGCGGCAGGACCGAGGCCGATCCCAGCTTGGTGCCAAGCGCCGCCAGAACCTCTGGCAAGCCATCAGCCCCGCAGATCAGCGTGAGCCACCCGCCGGGGCGAAGTCGACGGCTGGCAGTACCAACCCAATCGGCAAGCGGAGTGTGAACCTGCATGGCCCGCGCCCGCCCGGAAACCGGCGACGGACTACCGCCCGAAGGGTAATAGGGCGGATTGGCAATGACATGATCGAAGTCTCGCCGCAGGTCCTGTGGAATGCGAGCAAGGTCGCCTTCATGGACCTCGAGTCCGATCCCGTTGCGTTCCGCATTGCGCCGCGCAAGATCGGCGTAGTCGGGCTGAAGCTCGAGGCCCGAAAGCCGGAGTTTGGGAACCCGAAGTCCCAGGCACAAGGCCGCTGCGCCCACCCCACAGCCAAGGTCAAGCACAGACTCGCCGGCTACAGCCGGGCAAGCCGCCGCAAGAAGCACCGGGTCGGTCGCCGCGCGATAGCCTTGCAAGGGCTGAAAAAGCCGCAGGCGGCCGCACAGGAATTTGTCGTCGGTCAGCGCATCATCGGCGAACATCATCGCCCCGTGGGAATGTCGTTGTCGCGCAGGACCGCGCTGGCCAGGAAATGATCGCGGTCAGCCACCATCAGCCTTTGCGGCAGGATGCCAAGGCTGCCATCCAGGACGCTCATGTGGACGTCCAGCGGAAAGGCCGTTATACCTTCGCAAGCAAGAAGGTGCGTGGCAAAGGCAATCATCGTGGGGTCGGTTGTGCGCATAATTTCCTTCATCACATCAGGTTAGCCCCAGCCAGACGGTCGGGGCAAGGATGCAGGCAGGCATGGACGGCGCAGGCAAGGAAAAGACGGACCAGACTGGCGCCAAGGCGCCACCCGATCGCCTAATCGACCTCTTGGCTGATGACCTGCAGACGGTGAACCGGCTGATCCGTGAGCGTATGGCCAGTGAACACGCACCGCGCATTCCCGAGGTGACAGCGCATCTGGTCGAAGCCGGGGGCAAACGGCTGCGGCCGATGCTGACCCTCGCCGCCGCGCGGATGCTTGGCTATCAAGGTCAGGATCATGTGAAATTGGCGGCCACTGTGGAATTCATCCACACTGCGACGCTGTTGCATGATGACGTTGTCGATGAAAGCCAGCTGCGCCGCGGTCGCAAGACGGCGAATCTTCTGTGGGGCAACAAGTCCTCGATTCTGGTCGGCGATTATCTCTTTTCCCGAAGCTTCCAGCTTATGGTCGAAACCGGAAGCCTGCGTGTGCTGGATATTCTGGCCAATGCCTCGGCGACGATTGCCGAGGGCGAGGTCCTGCAACTGACCGCTGCACAGGATCTGCGCACAGATGAATCCATCTATCTGAAAGTCATCCGGGGAAAGACCGCAGCATTATTCTCAGCAGCGACCGAAGTCGGTGGCGTGATCGCGGGGGCTTCCGAAGACGTGGTCGCCGCACTACGCGACTATGGTGATGCTTTGGGTATCGCCTTCCAGATCGTCGACGATGTGCTTGACTATGGTGGAACCTCGGCCGTGATCGGCAAGAACACCGGCGATGATTTTCGCGAACGCAAACTGACGCTGCCCATCATTCATGCAGTGGCCAGCTCCAGCAGCGAAGAGCGGGCTTTCTGGGAGCGCGTGATCGAAAAGGGTGACCAGCGCGACGGAGACCTGGACCGTGCGATGGCAATCCTCGCGGCACACGGGTCAATCGTTTACGCCCGCGATTCTGCCCTTGCCTGGGCAAAGCGCGCCAAGGTCGCCTTGAACAACCTACCGGCGAACAAGCTTAGCGAGACACTATTGGAGCTTGCAGATTTTGTCGTGGAGCGTGTTGCCTGACACCGGTTTTCGCCCCTGCAAACGCGAAATGACCGAATTCGTTTCACTTTTTGGCCAAAGTCTTCTCATACTGAAACAATAGAATACAGGGATTGAAGGCTGTTGAAGCCTTCTGCGCTGATACGGGTTCCAACCCGCGCAGAAGGTTGAACAGGGGAACGAACGCCATGGTCGGCCTGGGAACGCCAAGCCTTAAGCGTCTGTAACCCAAGAAGAAAAGTACGGCCGCATACAATCCGATTTGGCGTGACCCCGCGAAAGATGCGGGGAGGGGGTATGGAATGAGCTTTGTTGATTGGCTTCTTCGCCGCAAGCCGAAGGGCCGACCGGCTTCCGCAAGGTTTCGCGGTCCTGAATCCGAACAAATAAAGGCAGCCAAGGCCGTAATCGATCAAGTTGCCACCGGCGAAGGCCCGGCAGCGGGCCGGTTTCCGAAACTCACGGACGCTTCGCCCGAAGTTCTGACCCAGACCGCGACAAGCGCGACAGTGGCAAAGAACGGTCCGGCGCCGTCGGTAAATATCTGGGACATGGACGAGGAAACCGTGGCTCCGGCCCCGGTTGTAGCGCCCGAACCTGCGGCGGACGCAAGCCCGCGTCGGCGGTCAGCCCGCACCAAGACCCGGGTTCTCGGGTTCGAACCACAGGCCGCCGCCGTCGTTCCACTGTTCGACGAAGGGCGCATGGAAGAGGCCGGCCAACCCGGGGTGAAGGCCAACGTCGTTGCCTTCCCGACCGGCTGGCTTGTGGTCAAGGACGGTCCCGGTCGCGGCGCGGCCTTCGCCCTTGCGCAGGGCATCTCGCAGATCGGCCGTGGTTCGGACCAGACTGTTGCGCTGGATTTTGGGGACATGTCGATTTCGCGTCAGCATCATGCGGCGATTGCCTATGATGGTCGGACGCATCAGTTCCACGTCGGCCATGGCGGGAAGTCGAACCTTGTGCGGTTGAACGGCAAGCCCTTGCTCTCGACCGAACTGATCGAGGATGGCGACGAGATC
>CAUJIP010000094.1 GCA_963205235.1 Pseudomonadota bacterium | reverse complement strand
AAGCCCAGTGAAACAGCCAAGGGTTTCTCGCAGGGCGAGCTGGCCTGGAGGATGGTGATCGAACTGGCGACAGGCATAATGCTTGGTACAGCCATCGGTTACGGGATAGATGTGCTTGCGGGCACACTCCCTGTCTTCCTGATCATCTTTTCGCTCTTCGGCTTTGCCGCAGGCGTCAAGACGATGCTTGGTACGGCAAGGACCATGGGACAAACGAAAGCGGCCTTGGCCGTGAAGGACAAAGGGAACTGACGATGGCGACGACCGGGGAAGAGCACGCTGGCGGATTGCAGATCCACCCGATGGATCAGTTCGTGGTCAAGCCGCTCATCGGCGATGGCCCGATCCAGTGGTACACGCCCACCAACGTCACCCTGTGGATGGGCATCGCCGTTCTGGCCCTGATCGCACTGATGGTCCTGTCCACCCGCCGCCGTGCCATTGTCCCCTCGCGCGGGCAATCGGTGGCCGAGCTTTTCTATGGCTTCATCTACAAGATGGTGGATGACGTTGCCGGACACGAGGGTGTCAAGTTCTTCCCCTATGTCATGACGCTGTTCATGTTCGTCTTCCTGTCGAACATGCTGGGCCTGATCCCGATGTCGTTCTCGACCACCTCGCATATCGCCGTGACGGCAGTGCTGGCGGCGATGGTCTTCCTGACGGTCACGCTGGTCGGCCTGTATCGCAAGGGTATCGGCTTCCTTGGCATGTTCTGGGTGTCTTCGGCACCGCTGATCCTGCGTCCGGTCTTGGCGTTGATCGAAGTCATCTCGTATTTCGTGCGCCCGCTGTCGCACTCCATTCGTCTTGGCGGCAACCTGATGGCCGGTCACGCCGTGATCAAGGTCTTCGCGGGCTTTGCCGGGGCGATGGGTGTGTTCTCGGTCGTTCCGATTGCCGCCATCACCGCGATCTACGGGCTTGAGCTTCTGGTCGCTGCCGTTCAGGCCTACGTCTTCACTATTCTGACCTGTGTGTATCTGCGCGACGCTGTCGGCGAAGCGCATCACTAAGGTCCGATCCGAACCTCAACCAATACAGTTAACCTAGGAGAATGAACATGGAAGCCGAAGTCGCACAATTCGCGCTTATGGGGAAATACATCGGCGCGGGTCTCGCAACGATGGGTCTTGGCGGCGCCGGGATCGGCGTGGGCCACATCGCTGGCAACTTCCTGTCGGGCGCTCTGCGCAACCCGTCGGCCGCTCCGGGCCAGATGGCCAACCTCTTCGTCGGCATCGCCTTCGCAGAAGCTCTGGGCATCTTCTCGTTCCTGATCGCTCTTCTGCTGATGTTCGCCGTCTGATCAGGCGCTTTGCCTGAAGACGGGACGGCGCCGGGCTAACCGGCGCCGGTCTGACATCAAGAAGGGTCCGATGGGGGACAGACATGTCAACTGAAGCAGTCGTTGAAGGGGCAGCAAGCCTTTGCGTCAACGAACACGGCGGTGCCATCGGCATGCCGCAGCTCTGCGCCGACTGGATGCCGAACCAGATCTTCTGGCTTCTGGTGACGTTGGTCGTGATCTATTTCGTGCTGGCAAAGATCGCCCTGCCGCGCATTGGCGCAGTCTTGGCGGACCGGAAAAGCACGATCACCAATGATCTGGCTGCCGCGGAAGAGCTGAAGCAAAAGGCGGTCGCGGCCGAAAAGGCCTATAACGACGCGCTGGCCAATGCCCGGACCGAAGCGGCCAAGATCGTCGCCCAGGCCAAGGCCGAGATCCAGAAGGACCTCGACGCGGCAACCGCCAAGGCCGACACCGAAATCTCTGCCAAGGCGGCGGAGTCGGAGAAGTCGATCGCCGCGATCCGCGACGGTGCCGCTGCGGCGGTCGCCGAAGTGGCCAAGGATGTGGCGGGCGAAATCGTGGCCGCCCTGGGTGGTGGTGCGGATGCCAAAGCGGTTCAGGCCGCGGTCACCGCAAGGCTGAAAGGGTAAAGCGATGAAACGACTTTCCGTCCTCTTGTCGCTTCTGGCCTCGCCAGCGCTGGCCTCGAACGGGCTGGAGTTCTCGCTCCAGAACACCAACTTCGTGGTTCTGGTGGCCTTCATCGCCTTCATCGGCCTGCTGGTCTATATGAAGGTGCCGGGCAAGCTGACCGGCATGCTTGACGCCCGCGCAGTCGCGATCAAGTCCGACCTCGACGCTGCCCGCGCCTTGCGGGAAGAAGCGAAGGCCGTTCTTGCGACCTATGAGCGTCGCCAGAAGGAAGTGCAGGAGCAGGCCGACCGCATCGTGGCTTCAGCCAAGGAAGAGGCGATGGCAGCCGCTGCCCAGGCCAAGGCCGATCTGAAGGCGTCGATTGCGCGCCGTCTGGCCTCGGCGTCCGAGCAGATCGCTTCCGCCGAAGCATCAGCAATCCGTCAGGTGCGCGAACACGCCGCCTCGGTCGCTGTGGCTGCCGCCGGCGATGTGCTGGCCAAGCAGATGACTGCCGAAGCCGCAACCGCCTCGATCGACGCGGCGATTGCCCAGGTCGAAGCCCGGCTGCACTAAGCCACAGGCGAAACGATACAGAACCGGCGGCCCCAAGGGTCGCCGGTTTTTTCATGCGCAGAAGCATCGGGCCAAAAGAAAACGGGGCCAGGTGACCTGACCCCGCTTTCCCGTTTTACAACCGCCGATTCTTAGTTCGGGCGGATGATGATCTCGACCCGACGGTTCTGTGCCCGGCCTTCCGGCGTCAGGTTCGAAGCGACCGGTTGATCCTCGCCCCGGCCATAGGCCGCCAGACGCGCACCCGGCACGCCATTGTCACGCAGCACGCCCGACACGGCCACAGCACGGCGCTGCGACAGGTCCTGGTTATAGGCGGCAGTGCCGGTGTTGTCGGTATGGCCGATCACTTCGATCCGGCTGTTGGGATAACGCAGCAGGCTGGATGCAACCGTGCGCAGGTCGGCGGTCAGGTCAGACCGAACCGTGGCGCTGTCCGTGGCGAACAGCAGGTCCTGCGGCATGTTCACGATCAGATAATCGCCCGCATTGGTGACCGAGATGTTCGAGTTCAGCGACCCGCGCAGTTCGGCTGCCTGACGGTCAAGGTCCGACCCGATCAGCGCACCGGTCCCGGCACCCAGCGCCCCGCCGACGATTGCGCCTTTTAGCTCGTCACCGTCGCCAGCGGTTGCGATCCCGGTCGCAGCGCCGATCAGGCCACCGATGATCGCGCCGTTCTTGGCACGGGCATTCGGGTCATTGGGATAGGCATTGGGGTCCACGCAGGCCGTCAGGGCCAGGGCGCTGGCAGCCGCCAGGAACAGGGGGGTCTTCATCATCATCTTTGCTCTCGCCTTTATGTCTTTTGGCCCGTTCGGGGCTCGTGGCACCTTATACCAAGGCGCGGCGATGTTTGACACCCCCAGAGCCGGGACCGGGGCCGTCGGCAGGCTTTCGCGCATCAAACTTCCGTGCGCGCGGCCTCCCAGGCCAGCATGGCGCGCTTGCGGGGCAGGCCCCAGTGATAGCCGCCAAGGCCCCCGTCGCGCCGCAGCGCCCGGTGGCATGGGATCAGGAATGAAATCGGGTTTCGCCCGACTGCCGTCCCAACGGCCCGATGTGCCGAAGGGTGACCAATCGCCCCCGCAATATCGGCATAGGTCGTGACATGGCCGGTCGGGATCGCCAGCAAAGCCTCCCAGACCTTGATCTGGAACGGTGCGCCGATCAGGTGCAATTCAGTCGCCTTGCCGCCAAAGGCTGCATCCACCATCGGCCGGATCGCCATCGGGTCCTCGACAAAGTCGGCCTTTGGCCAGCGCCGCACAAGGTCTTCAAGCGCGGCCCCTGCACCAAGTTCATCGGCAAAGCCGATCCCGCAGATGCCCTTGGCCGTCGCCATCACCAGCGCCGGGCCAAAGGGGCTTTCGAACCAGCCCCAGCGAATTTCCAGCCCCTCGCCGCCGCGCGCATAGTCGCCGGGCGACATCGCCTCCCAGGTAAGGAACAGGTCGTGCAACCGGCCCGTTCCCGAAAGCCCGGTCTCCAGCGCAGTGCCCAGCATGGTGTGCCGTTCGCCAAGCAGGTGGCGGGCATGACCCAGCGTCAGATATTGCTGATAGCGCTTGGGGCTGACCCCGACCCACTGGCTGAACACCCGCTGGAAATGCGCCGGGCTCATCTGCATCCGGGCGGCCAGATCCTCCAGCGTCAGCGAAGGCCCGCCCTCGTCGATCACCTGAAGGGCGCGGGCGATCACCTGGTAATGGTAGGCGGGGGACTGGTCGGTCATCGTGGCCTCGGGCTGTTGGTGCCGCTCGTCACGCCTGACGGAATTCCTCGCTGGTGGCCAGCGATGATGCCCGTCAGGGCAAAAGAGCGTTCCCATGCCTACCGCACTGTCCCCCAACCCGCGACCCGTTTCCTGCGCTTGTCGCAAACCCCGTTTCGTGCTGGATAGGGACCATGATCCCGCAGCTTTCCTATCCCGTCCTGAAACAGGTCTTCGCCCGCTTTGCGGAAGGAGAACCCCACCCCAAGGGCGAGCTTCACCATGTGAACGCCTTCACCCTTCTGGTGGCCGTCGCCCTGTCTGCGCAGGCAACCGACGCCGGGGTGAACAAGGCCACGGCAAAGCTCTTCCAGATTGCCGACACGCCGGAAAAGATGCTGGCCTTGGGCGAAGAGGCCCTGATCGAGCATATCAAGACCATCGGTCTGTTCCGAAACAAGGCGAAGAACGTCATCAAGCTGTCGCGCCTGTTGATCGACAATTTCGGCGGAGAGGTCCCCTCCTCTCGCGCGGCGCTGGTCACCCTGCCGGGGGTCGGGCGCAAGACCGCGAATGTCGTGCTGAACATGTGGTTCCACCACCCCGCGCAGGCCGTTGACACCCATATCTTCCGGGTCGGCAACCGCACCGGCATCTGCCCCGGCAAGGACGAAGTCGCCGTCGAGCGGGCGATCGAGGACAATGTGCCGGTCGAATATCAGGGCCACGCCCACCACTGGCTTATCCTGCATGGCCGGTATATCTGCACCGCGCGAAGCCCGAAATGCGGCATCTGCCCGATCCGCGACTGGTGCCAATACGAGGAGAAGACTGCATGAAATCCTATCAGGTCGTCGGCATCGGCAATGCCATCGTCGATGTGTTTTCCACCGCCGATGACAGCTTTCTGGACCTGATGGGCATCCAGAAAGGCATCATGCAGCTGGTCGAACGCGAGCGCGGCGAACTTCTCTATGGTGCCATGACCAACCGGCAGCAGGCGCCGGGTGGGTCGGTCGCGAACACTCTGGCGGGGTTGGGCAGTCTTGGTCTGACAACGGGTTTCATCGGGCGGGTGCATGACGACGCGCTGGGCAAGTTCTATGCCCGGACCATGGCGGATGAAGGCACCGATTTCGTCAACCCGCCGGTGCCGGGGGGGGAGCTGCCCACCTCACGCAGCATGATCTTCGTCTCGCCCGATGGGGAAAGGTCGATGAACACCTACCTTGGGATTTCCTCGGAACTTGGCCCGGATGACGTGTCCGACACGGTGGCGGGCAGTGCCGAGATCCTGTTTCTGGAGGGCTATCTTTATGACAAGCCCAAGGGAAAGCAGGCCTTCGAACGGGCGGTGGAGCTGTGCCATGCGGCGGGGGGCAAGGCGGGGATCGCGCTGTCGGACCCGTTCTGCGTTGACCGGCACCGGGATGATTTCCGGCGGCTGGTGAAAAGCCTCGACTATGTGATCGGGAATGAACATGAATGGTCGTCGCTGTATCAGACCGACCTGTCGGCGGCGTTGGAGCAGGCCTCGCAGGATGCGGGGCTGGTGGTCTGCACCCGGTCGGGCAGCGATGTGATCATCCTGAGGGGCGAAGAAAAGGCCGTGGTCCCGGTTCACCGGGTGGTGCCGGTCGATGCGACCGGGGCGGGGGATCAGTTCGCGGCGGGGTTCCTGTATGGTCTGGCGACGGGGCAGTCGCTGGCCGTTTCGGGGCGCATGGGCTGCATCGCGGCGGCCGAGGTGATCAGCCATTTCGGAGCCCGGCCCGAGGCGGACCTGAAGGGGCTGTTCCGGAAGGAAGGGCTGATCTGAGGGGAAGTGCCCACGGTGGACAAATTCCTATTACTCTTTGTCCTCAATAGCTTATCCGTGGGCGTTTACTGAATCTTAACCCGCGGATATCTGCACTTCACACCTTAGGGGGCGGGCGACATCGCCCACCCTACCGGGCGTCAGACCCGGTGATAGGGTGACCCTGCAAGGATTGTCGCGGCGCGGTAAAGTTGTTCGGCAAGCATCACCCGCACCAGCATGTGGGGCCAGACCATCCGGCCAAAACTGATGGCCAGATCGGCCCGCGCGCGCAAACCGGGGTCGATCCCGTCAGCCCCGCCGATCAAGAAAGCCGCGTCCTGCCAACCGGCATCGCGCCACGCGGCAAGGGATGCTGCAAATTCGGGGCTGGAGAGGGTCTTGCCGCGTTCATCCAGAATGCAAAGCGCCGCGCCTTCGGGGATCACGCGGGCCAGAAGAACGCCTTCAGCAGACATGCCAAGGTTCTTCTTGTCCTCGACCTCATGCTCGGTCGCCGGGCCAAGGCCAAGGGGGCGACCGGTGCGGTCAAGGCGCCCGAGATAGTCGTCGACCAGATCACGCTCGGGCCCTGCGCGCAGGCGGCCCACGGCGCAAAGGTGCAGACGCATCAGGCCTCGGCGGTGCGATGGGCCCCGCCTGGAAGCCACATCTTTTCCAGCTGATAGAATTCGCGGACTTCGGGACGGAAGACATGGACGATCACGTCGCCCGCGTCGATCAGCACCCAGTCGCCGGTTTCCTTGCCTTCCATGCGGACGGAAGTCTGCATTTCATGCTTGAGCCGATCTGCCAGCTTTTCGGAAATCGCAGCAACCTGACGCGACGACCGGCCCGAGCAGATGACCATGTAATCGGCCACGTCAGACCGACCGCGCAGGTCGATCTGCACGATATCTTCGGCCTTGTCGTCATCGACGGATTTCAGGACAAGCGCGAGAAGAGCCTCGGAACTTGGTCCCTCGACCGACGTATCGGCTGCGGGGGTGGGGCGTGGGCCAACCGGCAGTCCGGTGGCGGGATCTGAATGCGACAGGACCTTGTCCTCCTGGAAAGCGCGGATCAGTTGCCCCCGCGCCGGGCCTTCTGGGGAAAGATTAGCATCCGAAGGTGACAATCTCAACCGAAGGCGGGCGGGTATCGCTTATTCTGCGCCATTGCAAGGCTGGATCGCGGCAAATGCCTTGGGACCAAGCAGATCGACAAGCCTTGTATCAGCGACCAGGGGCAGGAAAGACGTGTCCGGCCCCAGCCGGATCAGCACCGATCCGGTCGCATCCGGGGCAGGCCCGTCGCCCAAGGCACAGCCATCGACGCCAAGGCCAAGGCTGCCACGGGCTTTGCCTTGCTGTTCCCAGGTGGCGATTTCGGTCTGCAGGGCACGCATCTTGGCGGCATCTTCGGGCGCCAGGGCATAGTGGCGGGCCGAGGACCCTTCTGGCAGGTCAATGGCATCGGCAAGCGGCTGGTCAGCCAGAGCAAAGCTGCCCGTCATGGTTTGGCTGCCACGCAGGGCCGAAAGCTCCAACTTGGCGCTGCCGGGTTTGATCGACAGACCGGGCGGCAGGATGACAACCAGTTCGATCCCGGCGGGATCGGCGGTCAGCGGGTCAAGGCTTGCCAGGCGCGCGACCGTGGCAGGCACGACGGCCGAGCAGGCGGCCAGCAGAAAGCAGGCGGCGATTGAGGGGATGGAACGCAAAACGAATCTCCTTTGACAGTGAATATTTATCGTATTACAGTAAATCATCATCGTGAAAAGAGGGTTTCCATGTCTGACCTGTCCCGCTTGCAGCGCTTTTCGAATTTGCTTTACTGGATGGCGCTGGCGGTTTCCGTGATCTTGCCGCTGGTGGTCCTGTTCTATGCGGCGCTGGGCTTGCAGGACCCGACGGCGCTTTTGCCGCATCTGCCCTTTGCGGTGGATGGGGCGGACATCACCCATCGGCAGGCCGGATTGATTGCGGTGACCGCGCTGATTGCCGTGATGCCGCTGGTTGCGGCCCTGCGGGCGATGGCTGTGCTGTTCCGGCGCTATGGCGCGGGCGAGGTTCTAAGTGAGGCGAATGCCGAGACTATCCTGCAGATTGGCCGGATGCTGGTTCTGGTCGCGGTCCTGACGGTTGCGGTCCCGACGATGCAGGGCCTGATCGTCACCTGGAACGCGGCGGAACGCCAGCTTGCGATTGGCATTGACGGCGGGACGCTGGGGTTTCTGATGGTCTCGGGTCTGCTGACGGTGATCGGCTGGGCGATGCGCGAGGCGGCGCGGGTCAAGGCCGAGAACGAAGGGTTCGTCTGATGGAAATCGTGGTCCGTCTTGATGTGATGCTGGCCCGGCGCAAGATGCGGTCGCGGGAGTTGGCGGAAAGGATCGGGATCACCGAGCAGAACCTTTCGTTGCTGAAGTCCGGCAAGGTGAAAGGCATCCGTTTTGACACCTTGGCCGCGATCTGCGCGGCGCTGGAGTGTCAGCCGGGGGATATATTGGAGGCGGTGCTGCCGTCTTGACCTGAATTGCGCTTTGACGCAGGCTTTCCCTGCTTATGGGAGGTTCAGGTGATCATCCGCGCCAATCACCACCACACGACCGGACCTGTCTTTGCCCCGCATGTGACTGTGCGGGGCTGATCGGGAACCTGTTGCTTCCTCGATCTGCCCGAACGGCAGCCTGTCTGCCATGTCCCGGATCGGAGATATTCCATGAGCCTTCTTAACCTGAAAAATGCCGCCATCACCATTGGCGCGCCGTTGTTTGCCCAGCTTGACCTGACCCTGCACCCCGGCGACCGGCTGGCGCTGGTGGCCCCGAACGGGCGGGGGAAATCGACGCTGCTGATTGCACTGGCGGGGCTGGGAGAGTTGACCGAGGGCCAGATCACCCGCAAACGCGGTTTGGTGACGGGCCTTCTGGCGCAGGACGTGCCCGAGGGGCTGGCCAGCCTGACCGCGCGGGATTTGGTGATGCAGGCGGTGGAGGAGGGCGAAGACTGGCGCGCGGATGTGGCGCTGGATGAGCTGGAAATCCCGGAAGGATTGCGCGACCTGCCGCTGCAGGGCCTGTCGGGTGGGTGGCAGCGGCTGGTGATGCTGGCGCGGGTGGCGGTGGGGGAACCTGACCTGATCCTGATGGACGAACCGACCAACCATCTGGACCTTGCCCGGATAGGTCAGTTGCAGCGCTGGATTCAGGGGTTGCCGCGCGGGGTGGCGGTGATCGTCGCCTCACACGATCGGGCATTTCTGGATGATGTGGCGACGCGGACACTGTTCCTGCGGGATCGGCAGTCGCCGGTGTTCGCGCTGCCCTATACCCGCGCGCAAGAGGCGCTGGACGAAGCGGATGCCGCGATGGGCCGCCAACACGCGCTTGATCTGCGCGCGGCGCGGCAGCTTAGGCGGCAGGCGGCGAAGTTGAAGAATATCGGGATCAACTCGGGGTCCGATCTTCTGATCACCAAGACCAAGCAGTTGACCGACCGGGCGGCAAAGATCGAGGCGGCGGCGGTTCCGGCCTTCAAGGCACGAAGCGCGGGGGAGATCAGGCTGGAGACCACCGACGCGCATGCCCGCGCGCTGATCCATGTGGAAGCGTGCGAGGTGACCGCGCCGGATGGGCGACGGTTGTTCCGTTGCCCGGAGTTGTGGATCAGCCCCGGCGAACGGGTTGTGCTGATGGGGGCGAACGGGGCCGGGAAGTCGCGGTTCCTGTCGCTGGTCGCTGCGGCCTTGCGGGGCGAGGCTGGGCCAGTGCGCGCGGCGCCTTCGGTCGTGGCGGGGGTGGTGGATCAGGCGCTGACCGGGCTGGACCCCAAGGCCACGCCGCATGGGTTGATCACTGCGCGGTTTGATCTGGGCGATCAGGCGGCGCGGACGGCGCTGGCCGGGGTCGGGATCACTGTGGCGATGCAGACCACAAGGATTGCGGCGCTGTCGGGTGGGCAGAAGGCGCGGCTGGCGATGCTGGTCCTGCGCTTGCTGCGCCCGAACTTCTTCGTTCTGGATGAACCGACCAACCATCTGGACATCGAAGGGCAAGAGGCGCTGGAGGATGAGCTGTGCGAAAAGGGCGCAGCGGCCCTGCTGGTCAGCCACGACCGCAGCCTGATCCGCGCTGTCGGCACGCGGTTCTGGTGGATCGACAGTAGCAGCAAGGGCGGGGGCCGGTTGACCGAGGTGGACAGCCCCGAGCCGTTCATTGCGGGGATGCTGGCGGGGGGTTAGGCCCCGGGGGAGGCTCGTCGGTGACTTCGTCCCTCCTCGCGGACGTCCCCGATGAGGAGAGGACCTCGAACGAAGGGGGCAGGCCTAAAGCATCAGGCGCTGATTATCCGGGTTCACCTGCCCATGACTGACGATCCGCACATCCAGCGGGGCGGTCCGGTAGGCATGGATTGCCCCGGCGATGGCATCGGTGATCCAATCGGACGGATTGCCAAAGGCCCCGCCACCCAACCGGGTCAGGAACAAGCGCTTTGCGCCCAAGGAAAGCGCGGCGGAGAAGGTCGCCTTATAGGCGGCGTGCAGCATCAGCCGGGCAAAGGGTTCCCAGTCGGCGGCGGGGGCATCGGCATAGGCGATGGGCAAGGCCGAGGCATAGACCTGATGCACCAGATGGCCTGTGCCTGGCAGTGTGACTTCGGTTCCCCGTTGCACCCCGACCCGAAGGAGGCGGGCCAAGGCCACCTTGTCTGCCTTGGCGATGCGCGCAACAATTGCCTTCAGTCCGCCGGGGCGGGGCAGGGCATAGCCGTTCCGCATCTGCCAGAGGGTTTCGCCTTGGTTGCCCAAAGCGCGGCCAAGGTCGGCCAGCATGTCAAGTTGGTGGTTGTACGTCTGGCCGATCTGGTTGCCAATCGGCACGAAATAGGCGCGGTAGATCGTGCCCGCAGCGCAGGCCATGGCGCAGGCGGGGCCTTGTGTAAGGTCGGTTGCATAGCGGGCGATTCCGGCTTCGGGCGGGATGTCGGGGCCGATCATTTCCAGCAGGTTGAACTGCGAGGCGACCTGGAACACCGCCCCGGCATTGGCGGGGTCGGCGTGCAGGCTGCGGATATCGGCGACGACCTCGGTCACGGTGATCCGGCCAGGCCCTTGCGGTGGCGGGGGCAGATCGCCCAAGGCAGGCGTCGAAAGGTGGCCTGCGACCAGCCGCCGACCGTTGGCCAGACAGAGCAGTCCCTCACCCTCGACCCGGATGCCGGCTTGCACCGTGTCGAAGCGGTCGTTGGATAGTCCGGTCAAGTCGCTGAACCAGGTCATCGGTATCCTTCGGCCCAAGGGGTGCAATGACCCGTTTCCCGTTGCTGTAAACAAGATTCGGGCGTATATCGCGCCTTATGCAAGGGTTCATCTACTTCAACATCACCGATCACGCGCGGCTTCCGGCCCGCTTTTTCGGCATGACCCGCTCGATCCTCGCGCGCGGCTGACGGGTCTTCGTCCCGCGCGACCGCGTCGCATCCGCCTTTCCCCCATCCCATCCAAGAACAGGAGAGAGCCATGGCTCCTCGGACACTCTATGACAAGATCTGGGACGACCATGTTGTCCACCAAGCCGAGGATGGCACCTGCCTCCTTTATATCGACCGGCATCTGGTTCACGAAGTGACCAGCCCGCAGGCATTCGAGGGCCTGCGGATGACGGGTCGCAAGGTGCGCGCGCCGGAAAAGACGATTGCGGTGCCCGACCATAACGTGCCCACGACGGTGGACCGCGCCAATGCCGCGACGATGACGGAAGACAGCCGGATTCAGGTGGCCGCCCTGGACAAGAACGCCAAGGATTTCGGGATCAACTATTACCCGGTGTCTGACGTGCGGCAGGGCATCGTGCATATCGTCGGGCCGGAACAGGGCTGGACGCTGCCGGGGATGACGGTGGTTTGTGGCGACTCGCATACCGCCACCCATGGGGCCTTCGGTTCCTTGGCGCATGGCATCGGCACGTCCGAGGTTGAGCATGTGCTGGCGACGCAAACGCTGATCCAGCGCAAGGGCAAGAACATGAAGGTCGAGATCACCGGGTCGCTGCGCCCCGGCGTGACGGCCAAGGACATCACCCTTTCGGTGATTGGTGCCACCGGCACCGCTGGCGGCACGGGCTATGTCATCGAATATTGCGGGCAGGCGATCCGCGAGCTTTCGATGGAAGGCCGGATGACGGTCTGCAACATGGCCATCGAAGGCGGTGCCCGCGCCGGTCTGATTGCGCCGGACGAAAAGACCTTTGCCTATTGCATGGGTCGCCCGCATGCGCCGAAAGGGGCGAAGTGGGAGGCCGCGCTGGCCTATTGGAAGACGCTTTACACCGATGAAGGCGCGCATTTCGACAAGGTCATCACCATCAAGGGCGAAGACATCGCCCCGGTCGTGACCTGGGGCACCTCGCCCGAGGATGTGTTGCCGATCACCGGCGTCGTGCCTTCGCCCAGCGATTTTACTGGTGGCAAGGTCGAGGCCGCGCAGCGGTCGCTGGACTATATGGGCCTGACGCCGGGCCAGAAGCTGACCGATATCGCCATCGACACGGTCTTCATCGGGTCCTGCACCAACGGCCGGATCGAGGATCTGCGCGCGGCGGCGGCGATCCTGAAGGGCAAGAAGATCAAGGTGAAGCGCGCGATGGTCGTGCCGGGGTCCGGCCTTGTCCGGGCGCAGGCGGAAGAAGAGGGTCTGGCGCAGATCTTCATCGACGCGGGCTTCGAATGGCGGCTTGCCGGGTGTTCGATGTGTCTGGCGATGAACCCTGACCAGCTTGCGCCGGGCGAGCGCTGTGCCGCGACCAGCAACCGCAACTTCGAAGGTCGTCAAGGCCGCGGCGGGCGCACCCACCTCGTCAGCCCCGGCATGGCGGCGGCAGCGGCGATCACCGGGCATCTGACGGATGTGCGGGACATGATGGGCGAGACGGTCTGAGCGACCGCTCATCCGCCCGGACGGGCGTCTTCGCTGTTGCAAGCGAGGACCGCCCGCAAGGGACGGACGAGCGGACCCTGACCCAACAGGATTGGAAAAGACATGGACAAATTCACCACCCTCACCGGCATCGCGGCGCCTATGCCGTTGGTCAACATCGACACCGACATGATCATCCCCAAGCAGTTCCTGAAGACCATCCAGAGGTCGGGGCTGGGGAAGAACCTGTTCGACGAGATGCGGTACACTCTCGACGGTAAGGAAATCCCCGATTTCGTGCTGAACCAGCCCGCCTATCGCAAGGCGGAAATCATCGTTGCGGGCGACAACTTCGGTTGCGGTTCCAGCCGGGAACATGCGCCCTGGGCGCTGCTGGACTTTGGCATCCGCTGCGTGATCGCGACCTCGTTCGCGGACATCTTCTACAACAACTGCTTCAAGAACGGCATCCTGCCGGTCGTGCTGCCGCAAGAGGCCATCGATCATCTGATGGACGACGCGCGCAAGGGGGCCAATGCCCGGATGACGGTTGATCTGGAAAGCCAGACAGTCACGGCCTCGGATGGCAAGAGCTTTGCCTTCGAAGTGGATGCGTTCAAGAAGCATTGCCTGATGAACGGGTTGGACGATATCGGCCTGACGCTGGAAAAGGCCGCCTCGATCGACAGCTATGAGGCCAAGGCCGCAACGCTGCGCCCCTGGGCCTGACCTAAACGCCGGGCTTCGGGGGTACGGCCCTGGGGTCCGGTCTTAGCCAAGGGCAAGGGCGCGCAGTTTCGGGCCGTCGAAATTGCCGCCGCACAGCAGGACGACATTGGTCTGCCCCGGCTTTGCCCTGCCGTGTTTAAGATAAGCGGCCATCGCAAGCGCGGCGGCCCCTTCGACCAGCAGATTTTCATCCTGCGCAAGCAGACGCAGCGCGTGCAGGATTTCGGCTTCGCTGCAGGTCACGACCTCATCTGTAACGGCCTGAGCCAGCGGCAGAGTCAACGTATCCTCATCAATCCCCCCGGCGACGGCATCGGCCAGCGTGTCAAGATGATCGCAGTCCACCACCCGGCCCGCCCGCATTGACAGGGCCAGTGCCTGACTTGCTTCGGCTGCCGCCCCGAAGATCCGGGTGCCAGGGCTGAATGCCTTGATCACCGCGCCGATGCCGCTGATCAGCCCGCCACCGCCCATGGCGATGAAGATGTTGTCGATTGGCCCGGCCTGGTCCAGAAGCTCCAGTCCGATCGTGCCCTGCCCGGCGATCACGTCGGCGTCGTTATAGGGCGAGATATAGCGCGCGCCGGTAGACTGGGCGAGGCGCTGGGCGTGCTGTTCGGCCAGCCCGGTTTCCGCGCCATGCAGCACGACATGCACGCCATAGGACCGGATTCGGGCCAGCTTTTCCGGCACCACGTTTTCCGGCAGAACGACGGTCAGGCTGCGCCCCATTGACTGCGCCGCCCGCGCCGCGCCGATCCCGTGATTGCCGGAGGAGGCGGTGATCAGGGGCTGGTCCGACGTGACTGCCGACATTACCGAAGCCGCGCCCCGGATCTTGAAGGAACCGGTCAGCTGAAAATTTTCGGCCTTGAAGTGCAGGCCGTCGCTTCGTGCGGGCAGAAGTGGGGTTTCATAGATATGCGGGCGGATGCGGCGGCGGGCCTGCACGGACCTTGCGGCCGAGGCGGTGATGAGTTCGGTCATGCCGCTTGCCCCTTTACCCGTGCCAGCACCGTGCGGGCCATGGCGATATCCTGTGTCGCGACCCCGGTCAGGTCGGCAATCGTGATGTCTTCAGGCCGACGGCGACCGGGGGCCGTGCCGGACAGAACCGCGCCAAGCTGAACGCAATCCGACTCGCCAATCAGTCCGGTTGCATGGGCCGTGGCAAATTCGCCATGGTCCAGACATTGCGACAACATGTCGGCCACGCGAACATCTGCGCGGGCGACCAGCGCGGTTTCCAGCTCTTGCTTGCCGGGGCTGTCGGCCCCAAGGGCGGTGATGTGGCAACCCGGTTGCACCCAATCCGACTGCACCAGCGGCTGCGGCGAAGGCGTGGCGGTCAGGATCGCATCCGCCGCGCGGCATCCCGCCTGCAGGTCCGGCTCGACCTCTGCCACAACCCCAACCGCCGCCAGACGAGCAACCACCGCGGCTGCCCGGTTGGGATTGCGGCCCCAGATTGCAATCACCGCCGCAGGCCGCAACAGCCGGATCGACCGGGCCAGCCAGAAGGATTGGGTGCCACTGCCGACGATCAGGAACCGCCGCGCATCAGGGCGGCACAGCGCCATTGTCGCCACCGCCCCGCCAAGGCCGGTGCGCAGATCGGTCAGATAGCCTTCGTCGTTCAGCACAGCCTCGGTCTGGCCGGTCAGCGCCGAAAACACCAGCACAAGCCCGGTGCTGGAGGGCAGGCCGCGCGAAGGATTGTCGTAAAAGCCCGAAGCAATCTTGACGGCAAAGACCGCATCCCCGGCGATATGGCCGTATTTGATGTGACAATCGCCCTTGGCCGCCGGAAAGCCCAGATAGCCCACGGGCGGCACATTCGCCCGCCCGTCGCTGATCGCGACATAGGCATCGCGGACGGCATTGGCGGCATCAGCATCGACGGTGATCAGCCGCTCGATCTGGGGACGGTCAAACTGAAGCATGGGTATTCCTAACTTTGGCCCAAGGCCACCAGGGCGGAGTGTGCCAGAAGCATTGCCCCTGGCGCGATGATGGCATCGTTGAAGTCATATTTTGGCTGGTGCAGGCCGTTTTCGTCGGCCCGTTCGCCATTGCCTAGAAAGGCGTAGGCACCCGGCAAGACATGCAGAAACTCGCCAAAGTCGTCGCCGCCCATCGACGGGGCCATGGGATCGCCAAGCCTTAGCCCCGCCCCCTGCGCCGCGTTGCGCATGATGTCGCGTTCGGCGGGGGTGTTGACCACCGGGCGGCAGAGGAAAGCGTCGAAGCTTAGGTCCATCCCGCAACCGGCCATTTCGGCGGCGGCATGGGCTATGCGGCGCACCCGGTCTTGCAGATGCAAAAGCGTTTCGGTGCGGAAGGCGCGCAGGGTGCCGGTCAGGTCTGCCCCCTGCGGGATGATGTTCTGCGCCGATCCGCCGTGAAAGGTGCCCACGGTGACAACCGCGCTTTCCAAGGGGTCGACCGACCGCGCCACCGCCTGCTGGATGCCGGTCATGAAATGCCCGCCGGCAAGCAGGGGGTCGCCGGTCAGATGCGGCATCGAGGCATGGCCCCCCGCCGCCGTGAAGCGCAGGATGAATTCCGAAGTGCCCGCCATGACCGGGCCGTCATGCAGCACGATCTGCCCGGCAGGAAGGCCCGGCCAGTTGTGCAGCCCGAAGATCTGCCGCATCGGAAATCGCTGGAAAAGCCCGTCCGCCAGCATCAGCCGCGCGCCGCCAACCTTTTCTTCCGCAGGCTGGAAGATCAGGTGCACCTGCCCGGCAAAGGTGCTGCGTTTCAGGATCATCGCCGCGCCAAGTAGGATGGTCATGTGGCCATCGTGGCCGCAGGCATGCATCACGTCGGGGTTCTGCGAGCGGTAGGGCAGGCCGGTCCGTTCGGTGATCGCCAGCGCGTCCATGTCGGCGCGCAGGCCAACCGCTGGGCCATTGCCATGCCCTTGCAAGGTCGCGACCACGCCATATCCGCCGATGCCGGTTACGGCCGGGATGCCCAGCTCGGCCAGACGCTCGGCGATATAGGCCGACGTCGTGGCTTCGTCGCAAGACAGCTCGGGGTGCTGATGCAGGTGGTGCCGGACATTGACCAGCCAGTTCAGATCGCTTTCGGTCAGCATGGTTCCCCCGACCTTTGCCCGCGCCAGATTGACCGCGTTTGCCCGGCAGTCGCAAGCCCGTTCCGCATCGGTTTGCAAAGGGCACTTCAGCTTGACCCGCCAAGCGGTTACAGGTTGCGGCATCGGGCCTTGCGGGGCCAGACAGGGGAAGATCGCGCGATGGAATTGCAGACCGGGCTGACGGATGGAACGATTGTCACCTTTGCCGGCGGCAGTCTTGCCGAAACGGCAACGGTGCTGCTGGTGGCCGAACGCGAGGGTCAGGTCCTTGTCGTCACCGACCGCACGCCATTTCATCCGCAAAGCCTGACATGGCCGGATCAGCCGGGCGACCGGGGTAGTTTGACCTTGGCGAATGGTGGGCTGGTCACCGTGCGCGACAGCCGCGAAGCGGTGCTGAACGTGGCAACCGGTCTGCTGCTGGCCGGGGATGCCGCGCTGGGGCAAAAGCGGGGTGACCCCGACTTGCGCGCCGTTGTGCTGCATTGGCTGGACGCGGGACCGGTGCCGACGGTCGGGGACGTGGTTGGCCTGACGGTTGACCAGACCTACCGCGATGCGCTGTCGCTGCAACATACCGGGGTGCATCTGGCGGCGCTTGCCCTGAACCAATGCGCGGCACCGTTCTGGACCAAGGAGGGCCAGGACCCCGACACGATGGGCTTTCCGAACCTGGACCAGGCGGCGGTCACCCGGTCCGAGATCGGGGGCACGGCATCGCTGGACGTCTACCGCCTTGGCAAATCGCTGCGGAAGAAGGGCTTTGATCGCGATGCCTTTGTGGCCGACCTGTCGGACCGCGCGGCGACGATCAACGCGACGCTGGCCACCATGCTTGCCAGTCCAGCCCCGGTCAGCCTGACCCCGACTGAAGGCCAGCTTGGCGACCGGCGCTTGTGGTCAAGCCAGTTGAACGGGAAGCCGGTATCCATGCCCTGCGGCGGAACCCATGTTGCCGATCTTTCGCAGATCGCCCGCATAACGGTGACGCTGGATCCCGTCGAAGACGGGTTCGCGATGCGGACAACGACGCACTAGGCCTATCGGGCGCGCTTGTCCCAGCATGCGGCGATGTAATTGGCGGTCATCAGGTCCATATGCGCCCCGCCGCCGTTCTTGGCGATGGTGATCTCATCGGCGCTTTGCCGGGTGAAAGTTGCCGGGTCATCGTAGAAATCGGCCAGAACATCCGCCTCGGTGATGGCACCCGAGGCGAGAGGTTCGATCAACTCACCGATGTGATGCAGCGTGGTGGCGCGGCTGTCGACGAAAAGGCGCGCGCGCTGCATGGCGGTGTCGTCGACTTCGCGCATGCCGGGTTTGTAGGCACCGATCAGATCAAGATGTTGGCCCGGTTGCAACCAGTCGCCCTTGATCAGCGGTTCGGTCGCCATGGTCGCAGTGCAGATCACGTCGGCGCGGCGAACGGCGGTTTCCAGATCATCGGCGACGGAATGGCCCATCGCCGCCGCACTGTCACGATTGCGGCTCCAGACGGTGAAGCGGGCATTGGGGAACAGGCTGCGATAGGCATCGACCATCGATCGCGCCACGGTGCCCGCGCCGACCAGCAGGAATTCGGTGGAATCCTTGCGCGCCAGACGGCTGGCCGACAGCAGGGTATCGCCTGCGGTTTTCCATTTGGTGACCAGATGGAAATCGACAATCGCGGTCAACTCTCCGGTCACGTTGTCGAACAGGCTCACCGCGCCGTTGACCGTAGGCTTGCCAAGTGCGGCGTTGCCGGGATGGATTGTTGCCACCTTCACCAGTGCCCCCAAACCATCAATCCACGCTGCACGGTCCAGAAGGGTATCCTGATCCCTATACAGAAGCATGTCCTTGATCTCGGCGCGCGGCAGGCGGTGCCCCGCCTCGATCGCGGCCAGAAGACCGGGCCAGGACAAGTGCGATTCTGCCTCATGTGGAACCAGGTTGATCACGGTCCAGCCTTTCTTTTGGTCACAAGCTTGTTGCCCACCCGTCGCATTCCGCGGTCCGTCGCGCAACTGACGATATCGAAGATGACAGCCTCAGGACGCATCGACCTGCCGTTTTCGGACGGTCTCACGCCAGATGACATAAAGACCCGACCCGCAGATCAGCGCGATGCCGACCCAGCCGGTACTGTCTGGCAAAGTGCCAAAGATGATCAGCCCCCAGAAGATTGCGGCCGGCATGCCGATATATTCGAAGGGCGCGATCAGCCCCGCCTCGACCGTGCGGTAAGCCTGCGTCACCATCAACCCGCCGACCCCGACGGAAAGCCCGGTCAAAAGGAACAGCGGCCAGTCGGCCATGGGCGGCCAGATCCAGGGCCGGAACAGAAATTCCCACAGCGAGCCCTCGGTCAGAAGATGCCCGTCCCCGACCCAAAGCCCCATGCAAAGGCTGACAAGGATGAACCCGGTCTGGACGTAGAAGCTTAACGTCATCGCGCTTTCCGTGCTGCCCATGTGGCGCACAAAGAGGTTGCCGCTGGCGTAAAGCATGGCCGAGATCAGCACCAGAAAGGCCGCGGGCTGGATCACCCCCGTCCCGGGGCGCAGCATCACCAGAACACCAACCATCCCGACGATGACCGCCGCCCAACGCCGAGGGCCGACTTTTTCGCCCAGAACCACGATGGACAACAGCGTGATCGCGATGGGACTGACATAGGCAACCGCCACTGCATCGGCCAAGGGCATCTGCGACAGTCCGACAAAGAAGGTGACGTTCGAAACCATGACAATCGACACCCGTACCGCATGCGCGGCTGGTCGTGCGGTGCGAAGCTGGCGAAAGCCTTCGCTGGAAAAGCCGATGACAAGAAGGATGAAGGTCATCGCGACGAAAGCCCGGAGCAGGATAATCTGATGCAGGGCATAGCCATCCGACAACAGCTTGATCGCCAGGTCATTCAGCGAAAACACCAGCGAACCGCCAGCAGCGAGAAGGATCCCGGTCAGGGCTTTTGAACGTGCCATGCAGGCAGAAAGCCCAGTGGGCGGCCTTGCGTCTGTCCTGCCCGCGACATGCGGTGGCGCGGAACGCAAGCGGCGACCCTAGCGCAGGGCGCGATCAAGTACGTCCAGAAACCGGCTGCGGTCAGCCTTGCCAAAGCTTTTCCCGCCGCCCTGCCGGAAGGGATCAGCCGCGCGCAGATCGGCCATCAGGTCACGGGTCGCCAAGGCCATGCCGATGTTTGCCGTGGTCAGCATCTCGCCGTTGTGTTTCACCACGCGGGCACCCGCCGCCACGCATTTCGCGGCAAGCGGGATGTCCCCGGTCACGACCACATCGCCCGGCCCGCAAGCCTCGGCGATCCACTTGTCGGCTTCATCCGGGCCGGACGGCACGAAGACGCTTTCCACCAGCGGGTTCTGCGAGGGCCGGATGCCACCGTTCGACACGACCAGCATCTTGACGCCAAGCCGGGTCGCGACACGCTCTGCCTCTTCCTTGACCGGGCAGGCGTCGGCGTCGATGAACAGGCGTCGCGTCATGGGGCGCCGAAATCCTGCACCCAGTAATAGTAATAGGGCTTTGAATTGCCATCGATCGGGCCATCGTCCGACTGATAGGCCACCGCGATCCCGGTATCTTTCAGCTTGCAGTTCAGGATGTTCTTGCGGTGGCCCGAGCTGGACAGCCAGGACTGCGCCGCCGCTTCGGCGCTGGATTGGCCGGCGGCGATGTTTTCAGCAAAGATATGATACTTGTAGCCCTGACGTTTGGCCCGGCTGCCGGGTTTTGACCCGTCCTTGCCCTTGTGGCCGAAAAAGTTCTTCTCGGCCATCGCCTTGGCGTGCGACTTGGCTGCCGCCATCAGCTTGGGGTTCAACTTCAGCGGTCCGCAGCCCGCCTTGGCCCGCGCCGCATTCATGATCGCCAGAACGGCCTTGGCGGTATCATCCGCCTGTGCCGGTGACGTTGTACCAACCCCAAGCGACACGGTCAGGGCAATGAGCCAGACCTTAACCCAGGAAAGCCGAAGCATGGAACGAGACATGATCCTCCATGAAGGTCGAGACGAAGAAATAGCTGTGATCATAGCCCTTCTGCATCCTGAAAGTTCCGCCTTGACGCGCCTGCGTCATCGCTTCGGCCAGTGTTTCGGGGCGCAGCTTGTCCAGGAACTGGTCGGCTGTGCCCTGATCCACCAGAATCGGCCCGTCAAAGCCGCGCTTCTTCATCAACAGGCTTGCATCATGCGCCGCCCAGGTTGACGGATCATTGCCAAGATACGCAGAAAATTGCAAGCGGCCCCAATCGCTCGCCACTGGGTTGCAGATCGGCGCGAAAGCCGAGACCGAGCGGAAGCGCCCCGGAAAGCTCATCGCGATGGTCAGGGCCCCGTGGCCACCCATGGAATGGCCGGTGATGCCTTGCAGGTCTTCGGCCAGCGGGAAGGCGTTGAACAGAAGGCGCGGCAGTTCGTCGGTCACATAATCCCACATCCGGAAATGCGGAGCCCATGGCTTTTCTGTCGCGTTGACATAGAAACCCGCGCCCTGGCCAAGCGCGAAGTCAGGGTCATTGGCCACGCCTTCGCCGCGCGGCGAGGTGTCGGGAAAGACAATCGCAATGCCCGCCTCGGCCGCCCAACGCTGCGCCCCCGCCTTCACCATGGCGTTCTCATGCGTGCAGGTCAGGCCCGACAGGAACCATAGCAGGGGCACCGGCCCCTCCTCTGCCTGAGCGGGCAGGAACAGCCCGAAGGTCATGTCGCAGGCACAGGCCTGCGAGGCATGTGAATAGACGCCCTGAACCCCGCCAAAGGCCCGGTTTTCGGAAATCGTCTTCATGGCTTTCCCCCTTGAACGGATCGGTCCAGTCCTTGCGCCAAAGCGGCGGACCCTTTGCGTGCTTTGCCAGAAGGTGGCCCCCGCCCGCAAGACCGCCGTGTCGGTGATTGCCCGCCCAAAGGCATCAGCGCGACCGGATTGGACGGCCCTCGCCTTTCACACAGCCCAGACTCTCACACCGCCCGGCAGAGAATCAAATGTCGAGAAAGTTCAAATTCGAAGGATTGTTTCCCGCCGCGCCACCGCACAACTGCCGCGCGATGTGGCGAAATCGAGGCACGCGGGCAGTTGCAGGGTGCCATTTTCCGGTTCTCGCATAACAAGCCATAGATCAATTGCCCGGAAAATCGCGGAAATCCTGTAGCTCTAGCGGTTTATCGCGCGCTCTTCGCGTAAAGACTTCGGGCCGAAATATGGCAAGAAACCATCAAACCGGGATCACGATTTGGCCAAACTCAGGCTGCATCTTGAGAGTCCTGCCGCAGTTCGCCTGGGGGTCTGGCGCAGCGGCAGGTTAAGGGGTCTTGATGTCGTCTGCTGCGCGAAAAATGGATGACTTCGGCACCGAGAGTTTTGCCGACGAGCTGCCCATCGGGACGCAGCTTCTGCAGGGTCAATTCAGCATCGAATCCTTTCTGAATGTGGGTGGCTTCGGCATCACCTATGTCGCGCGTGACTCGCTGAACCGTCAGGTCGTCATCAAGGAATGCTTCCCCAGTTCGTTCTGCCGCCGCAGCGGCCAGCGGGTCAGCGCAGGGTCGCAGCAACGCCAGAACGACTTTCGCTCGCTGGTTTCGCTTTTCATCCAGGAAGCGATCAATCTTTCCAAGCTCGACCATCCGAACATCGTCCGGGTGCATCAGGTCTTTCAGGACAATGACACTGCCTACATGGCGATGGACTATGTGCGCGGGCCGGACCTTCTGGAAACGGTCGAAGGCACCGCGCCACGGCTGACACCCGACAGGATCACCGTTCTTCTAAGCCGCATGCTTGACGCGCTTGGCCATGTGCATGCCCAAGGCTTCCTGCACCGCGATATCTCGCCCGACAACATCCTGATGGATTCCGCCACTGGCGAACCGGTGCTGATCGACTTTGGCGCCGCCCGCAAGGATGAAACCCGCAAAAGCCGGGCGCTTTCCGGGCTGCGCGTGGTCAAGGACGGCTATTCGCCGCAGGAATTCTATATCAGCGGCAGCCTTCAGGCCCCGTGCAGCGATCTTTACGCGCTGGCGGCCTCGTTCAGTCATCTGATCACCGGCGAGGCGCCCAAAACCTCGCGCGAGAGGTTGTCGGCGATTGCCAACCGCCAGGCCGACCCGCAACTGCCGCTGCTGGGCCGGGTCAAGGGTTACCCCGACGGCTTTCTGGCCGCGATCGACAAGGCCATGGCGATTTTCCCGCGCGACCGGCTGCAATCGGTCGGGGACTGGCAGGCGATGCTGGGGGACGCCACCCGGCATGAAGGTCAGACCGCATGGCCAGTTCAGGCCGATCCGCAGCCGCAGGGTGCACCTGCGGCCCCGGTTGCCCAAAATCTGCCGCCGAACCGGGATCGTCTGGTGCGGGCTGCGGCCCTTATCCTGTTGCTGGCGGGTCTCGCCTCGCTTGCCGGGCAGATCTATGACCGCTTTCTGGCACCAGTACGGGGGGCGTCCCTGATCCTTGAGGAGCCCGGTTTTTCAACCGATTTCGGCCCGGGTCAGGGCAACCGATTCGCCCCCGAAACCCTTGCGATGGACGGGTTCGGGCTTGCAGGCGGCGTCAAGGCTCTGACCGACGGATCAGTCACTGCAGATGGTACAGAGTTGCAAGGGGGGGCCGGGCTGTTCGCCCTGTTGCCCCGGCATCAGCTGGGCGACATGACGGTGGGACGGGTGGCGCAAGGCATTGCCCGCACCGACTGTTTGCCGCATGCCGTTCACGCTGCGGAAGATTGTTTTCATGCCAATGGTTTAGCGGCGGTCGCGGCTTTTGGCGATCAGACGCTTGCTGCCTTGCCCGCGCGGATATCCCTTGGCGAAGATGCTGGGGAAAGCGCTGCAAATCCAACCCTGTCGCCCCAATCGGCCCCCTTGTTCGGGCAGACTCGGAGCGCCTTGGATTGTCTACCTGAAGACGAAGTGAACAACACAGTTGCAACTTAGGATTTTGCCGTCCAACCTGCGGTTAGTATGACTTTTGGTGTGTGTTCCCCGACTGCCGCGAATGTATCGCGGACCCTGGAATGAGCAAGTCCGCCTGGAGAAACTGACGTGAACTTCCTTCGCTCTATTTTTGGCAAGAACGCCGAAGAGACGGCTGCATCGAAGGCGCCCGTCGAGACGGGCCCCGATCCTGTCCTTGCGGCTTTGGCTGAACTTGAAGTCAAGCGCTTGCGTGAAGCTTTGGCTGCCGCAGCGCCGCAAAAGAAACAGGTCGAGCCCGAGCCGGACTTTGAAATCGACCAAGCACCATCGGCGCGCCCGAACCGTGTGGTCAAGACCAAGGCCCCGCTGCCCGATGGCGTCAAGGCTCCAACCGTCAATATCTGGGATCTTGATGATGCCGATGTGATGCCGGTCAAACCCGTTGCCCCCGCGCCAACGATGGACGCGATACCGTCGCGCCCGACCCGGACCCGGACACGTGTGCTTGGATTTGATGCGCAACCGTCCGCTGTCGTTCCGCTGTTTGACGAAGAAGACAAGGCCCCCGCCGCGCCAGCCGTGACCGGGCAAGGCTATGTGATGTTCCCGGCAGGCTGGCTTGTGGTCAAGGAAGGGCCGGGCCAGGGCAACGCTTTCGCGCTGACGCAAGGCGTGTCGCAGATCGGCCGTGGTTCGGACCAGACTGTTGCGCTGGATTTTGGGGACATGTCGATATCGCGTCAGCATCATGCGGCGATTGCCTATGATGGTCGGACGCATCAGTTCCACGTCGGCCATGGCGGGAAGTCGAACCTTGTGCGGTTGAACGGCAAGCCCTTGCTCTCGACCGAACTGATCGAGGATGGCGACGAGATC
>CAUJIP010000093.1 GCA_963205235.1 Pseudomonadota bacterium | reverse complement strand
AAACACACCTTCACGCTGAAGTTTCTTCTTCAGAGCGCGGAGAGCCTGTTCGACGTTGTTATCGCGGACGCTGACCTGCATGTGGTTTTCACCACCTTTCTAAGTTTGAGTTGCACAAGATGTGCAGGCCGGGGGCGCATAGCAGACAGGGACCGCCTTGTCTACCGTTGCGCGGGGTCATGGCTGCGTTGCACGCGATTGGCCGCGGATGCAGATCTGCCTCGGGATGGCGGCGCAAGGCCAAAGGCACTAGATTAGGGGTCGGTGCAAAGGACCTGCCATGACCAAGACCCAGAACGACCCACGACTGCGCCTGCTGCTGGCGGCCTTGCCGCATGTGCCGTTTGACGGTTGGTCCGACATGACCTTGCGGGCGGCGGCTGCCGACACGGGGCTTTCCGATCCTATCGCGCGGGCGCTTTTCCCGCGTGGGGGCGTTGACTTGGCGCTGGCCTATCATGCCATGGGCGATGACGAGATGGTCGAGCGTCTGGCCGCGACCGACCTTGCCGCCCTGCGGTTTCGGGACCGGATCGCGACGGCAGTCCGGCTGCGGCTGAACTGCGCCGACCGCGAGCTCGTGCGCAGGGGCACCACGCTTTTCACCCTGCCCCAGCACAGCGCCGAAGGGGCGGCGGCGATCTGGCGGACCGCTGACCGGATCTGGACCGCGCTGGGTGATGAAAGCCGCGACGTGAACTGGTACAGCAAGCGCATGACGCTGTCGGCGGTCTATGCGGCGACAGTGCTGTTCTGGCTGGGCGATACCTCGGATGACGGGCAGCCGACCCGCGACTTTCTGGATCGCCGGATTGAACAGGTGATGGGCTTTGAAAAGCTGAAGGCGGGGTTTCGCGATTCGGCCCTTGGCAAGGCGATCATGGCCGGGCCGGGGCGTATGTTTTCGGCAGTGCGCGCGCCGGTCGGACAGCCCGGATCGGACAAGACACCGCACTAGCAAAGGTTGCCTGCCCCCTTGCGGGGTCGTAAACCTTTACCCGGCATCAACGAAAAGCGGGGAAGGTTGAACGCACCTGACCCATGACCAAGGAAGGCCGATCATGACTCTGTCGCACTCCATGCTTGCCGTCGAGATTTCCACCCCCGGCGGGCCGGATGTGTTGCAGCCGGTGTCGGTCCCGGTTCCGGTGCCGGGGCATGGCCAGATCGTCATTCGCGTCGCCTATGCCGGGGTGAACCGGCCCGACGCTTTGCAACGTGCCGGGGCCTATGCGCCGCCGCCGAACGCCTCGCCGCTGCCAGGGCTGGAATGTTCGGGCACCGTGGTCGAGATGGGGCCGGGCGTCAGCCGCTGGAAGATCGGCGATCAGGTCTGCGCGCTGTTGCCAGGCGGGGGCTATGCCGAATACGCGGTGACGCAGGAAGCCCACGCGCTGCCCATCCCGAACGGGCTGTCGCTGCGCGAAGCGGCCTGCCTGCCCGAGACCTGTTTCACGGTCTGGTCCAATGTCTTCATGCGGGGCGGATTGCGCGCGGGAGAGCGGTTTTTGGTTCACGGTGGCACCTCTGGTATCGGGACAACGGCAATTCAGATCGCTGCCGCCATGGGCGCGCGGGTCTTCACGACGGCTGGTTCGGATGAGAAGTGTCAGGTCTGCCGTGATCTGGGGGCCGAGGTTGCGGTGAACTATCGCACCACGGATTTCGTTGCCGCCGTTCAGGCCGCGGGCGGGGCGGATCTGATCCTGGACATGGTCGGCGGACCCTATGTCGAGCGCAACCTCAAGGCATTGGCAAATGACGGAAGGCTCGTCCAGATTGCGTTTCTGGAAGGGGCAAAGATGCCTTTGAACCTTGCCGAAGTGATGACGCGGCGGCTGACCTTGACGGGCTCGACCCTGCGTCCGCAGTCCGATCTGGCCAAGGCCGGGATCGCGCGGGCAATCGAAACCCATGTCTGGCCGCTGGTCGAACGTGGGTCCGTGAAGGTGGTGATGGACAGTGAATTCACGCTGGCCGAAGCACCCGCCGCGCATTGGCGGATCGAATCAGCGGGGCACATCGGGAAAATCGTGTTGAAGATCGAGGGTTAGGCAGGTCCAAACCCACAATATTTTTTCCGTTTGGCCAAGATTGACGGTTTCTTCACGCGCATTCACGGAAGCGCTTTGCTACTAAGAGTCAGGCGGGATCGGATATTCGATCCATGACTTCGGCTACTGGCAGTTCCCCAACCGCTCAGGCCACGGGCATTCACGGCATACTACGCCGACACCCCCTCCTAGTCGCTGCTTTGCTAACCGATCCCGCCACTTCCCTACCGAACCGGCTCTAGCACGGCGTCCTGCAGGGTGCAGTCACGAATGACATCGTCTCCGCAGCGCCGCAACGACAAGTCGTGGGTCAGGCAGATGCGCGCCTCTTGAATAAGCCCCTGCTTACAGGTGATCGTGATCTGATCGGACGACATCCCCGGATTGGCCTCAAGGAAGGCATCCTCGATCACGCTGGCAGGAAGTGACAGCGGACGGTCGACCCCGGCAAAAAGGCTGGGCACCGTTATCGCCTGGAACGCCTGCCGCGCGGTCTGGAAATAGGATTCGGCCGACAGGCCGGAACAGCGCCCGTGCTTCTTCCATTCATAGAAGGCAAGGCCCGCGCCACCCATGATATCGACCATCGCAGCCGTCATAGCACGGGTCGGATCACGCTCGCCCGTCCGGCAATAAGAGGGGTAGCCGTCTTCGTATTGCGGCCAAAGCCCGTGCAGCACGAAGGTAAGCCCGCGTCCCGGATCGCATTGCGGATCGTCGCGGCCATCGCCTTCCAGCGCGCACCAGGCCGAAGACCACGACAGCGACAGGACGTAATAGTCGAAATCCCCGGCGGGTTCGCCTTCGGCATTGGCAGCGCTTGCCCAGCACATTGCCGCAAGGGCCAACAGGACCTGGCGCATTTCCGCTTTCCCTTCCGGCGATTCCGCCCTATATGAGCGCCTGAATTCCCTGAAAACGTGGAAATCGCGGGTCCGCCCGCCGCCGTTTTCCCGGCCCGGGGAAGTTTTGTAAAGGAGAGATCCGATGTCGAAACCGCTTATGGCCAAGGCCACTGCCGTCTGGCTGGTGGACAACACGACGCTCAGCTTCGCGCAGATCGCCGATTTCTGCGGCATGCACGAGCTGGAAGTTCAGGGCATCGCCGACGGCGACGTCGCGACCGGGGTCAAGGGGTTCGATCCTGTCGCCAACAACCAGCTTGACGCCATCGAGATCGACCGCGCACAGGACAATCCACTGTACCGGATGAAGTTGAAGTTCAACGCCGCCGCCGTGGGCGAGGAAAAGCGTCGCGGTCCGCGCTACACGCCCCTGTCCAAGCGTCAGGACCGCCCCGCCGCGATCCTGTGGCTGGTCAAGTTCCACCCGGAACTGTCGGACGGCGCGATTGGCAAGCTGGTGGGCACCACCAAGCCGACGATCCAGTCGATCCGCGAACGCACTCACTGGAACATCTCGGGCATTCAGCCGATCGACCCGGTTGCGCTTGGCCTGTGCAAACAGTCGGAACTTGACGCTGCCGTGCAGATCGCCGCGCGCAAGAAGGCTGCTGAAGGCACCGTGATGACCGACGACGAACGCCGCAAGCTGGTGTCGACCGAACAGTCGCTGGGCATGGCAACGGAACCGAAGATGCCATCCTCGCTTTCCGGTCTGGAAGTGTTTGGCGATGAGGAAAAAGACGACAGCCCGGCTGGCGACTTCTCGGATGCCGAAAGCTTCTTCAACCTGCCCGCTGGCAGCCATGACGATGATGAGGACGAGGACGACAACAAGGGCCGCCGCCGCTAGGCTTGCCTGATCGTTCGTAAACAGCCCCGGTCCCTGTGGCCGGGGTTTTCGTTTGTACCGTCAGCTGGTTGCAGCAAGGTCGGCCAGCGGAGCGATCAGCAGGCGATGCAGGGTCGCCTCGTCGGACAGGCACTCATCCACATCGCACAAAAGCGCGTCATCAAGGGCGCGCAACATCCTTTGCCGCCTGCCCCATGATCCCGCATAAACCCCGCCCGAAGGACCCGCGCGATAGATCACGCGGTCGGTCATTCTGACCGCCACACCTGCCTCGCCCAGCAGCCCGCCGAACAGTTGGTTGCCGGACTGCAACTTGTCCATCAACCCGTCGGGCAGGTTCTGGCTGGCAATGACAAGGGTCGCTTGCAGCAGCACCGCCCCGGTTGCGGTTTGATGCAGGGTCGACCAGCGGGTGACCGTATCGCCGTCGCGTTCCAGCCCGGTTTGCGCGGCGTGGACAGGTCCGAAAAACCGGATCAACTGGCGCGTCATCAGCCCGTCATGCACCAAAAGCGCATGGCTGACCGGAAAGTCGCGGCGAAGGGTTTCGGTGTCGGCACTGGCCAAGGGGGCTTCCATTCGATCACAAGGGCTTGCGGCCTTGGTCCTGTTGAGTAGGGTCGCAGGGCAAGTGTGGCAAGCAAAAAGCGGGACGGGATGGGTTTGAAGATCATCGGCGCAGGGTTCGGGCGCACCGGCACCCAGTCGCTGCAACGCGCGATCGAGATGCTGGGTCTTGGCCCCTGCCACCACATGTACGAGGTGCGCCAAAGCCCCCGGCTGACCGCGATCTGGCAGGCGATTGCCGAAGGTGGGCCCGCCGATTGGGACACGGTCTTCGCCGGGTATGAAAGTACAGTCGACTGGCCCGCATCGGCCTATTGGCGGGAAATCTCGGCACATTATCCGCAGGCAAAGGTGATCCTGACGCTGCGTGATCCGGCGCAGTGGTATGACAGCATGCTGCAAACCATCGTGCCCTCTGCCACCGTAGGGGCCGAGGTCGACCCCGATCCGAATGGCCGCGCCGGGTCTGCGCTGATCCGCAAAGTGGCGCTGGAGGGCATCTTTCAGGGCCGGATTGCTGACCGTGATTTTGCACTGCAAAGGTTCGAGGACCACCGCAAGGACGTGATCGCTACCATCCCGCCCGAACAGCTTTTGGTCATGGATGTGCGGGAAGGCTGGGGCCCCGTTTGCGCGTTTCTGGGGGTTCCGGTCCCCGATCACCCGTTCCCAAGCGGCAATACGGTGTCGGACTTTCGGGCAAGAAAAAGCTATCTGTCGCAGACTGGATCAGCTTGATCTGCACGAATCGCAATGGACTGATCTGGCCTGCTTGACTATTCCCTTGTTGGGGGCTCGGCGGAGGCGATCCGCTGACAAGAGATGACGGTGACGCCGTGCAACAGGAACATTTCAAGGCTGTTGTCATCGGGGCCGGTGCCGGTGGCCTGGTCGCGCTGAAGGAACTTGTGGCTGCTGGGGTCGGCCCGGTGGTCTGTCTTGACAGGGGTGAAGGCGTGGGCGGCCTGTTCCGGGGCAGCTATCACGGGTTGTTTCTGACCTCGTCCGCCGCCTTCAGCATGTTTTCCGACTTTCCGCCGCCAGACGGACGCCACAGCGCATTCTGGACCAAGGTCGAGGTGACCGAATACTGGCAAGGCTATGCCAACCGTTTTGGCCTGATGCCGCTGATCCGCTTTGGCGTGACCGTCGGTTCGGCAACACAAACGGCCGGCGGCTGGACGGTTGATTGCGGCGACCGGGTGATCACTTGCGATCATCTGGTGGTGGCAACCGGCAACAACGTCTTTCCCGTTTCGCCCGACTGGGTGGCGCAGGCCACCGAGGTCGAGGTCATGCATTCCGCAGATTACCGCGATGCCGCCCGTTTCGCGGGCAAGTCGGTGGTGATCGTCGGCGGGGGCGAATCAGCGTCGGACATCACGCTTGAGGTCGCCAAGGTCGCCGCGCGGACTCATGTCAGCCTGCGCAACGGGCCGGGCTGGGTGGTGCCGCGCCTGCGGGGTGATCTGGCCGCCGATATTTCGACGCACCGGGGGTTCTGGACCCTGCCCTTCCACTGGGGCAGGCGGATCAGCCCGAAACTGGTCGAAGCCGACCGTCGACGGGGCGAAACCTCCCCCGTTCTGGCCGAGGTGGCGCGGCTGAACGCCAAGGTCGCCTCGCCCTATGGCATTCGCGGTATCTTCGGGACGAAAAGCCTTGGCCTGCCAACGGCCATTGCCGAACATGGTGCCAAGGTGATTGGCGAAGTGGCAAAGGTGCTGGACGGTGGTCGCACGCTGCTGACCCAGGATGGCGAGCGGATCGAAGGGGTGGATGCGATCCTTTTGGCCACGGGATACGGCAGCCGGGTGCCGGTCCTGCCCGAAGAATTGCGCAAGATCGACCCGCGCAAGATGTACAAGAACATCTTCAGGCCCGAGCTTGGGGCCTCGCTGGTGATGATCGGCTATGCCCGCCCGACCTTTGGCAGCCAGTTCCCGGTGATGGAACTGCAAGCCCGCTTTGCCGCGCAGGTGCTTTCCGGCGCGCGGCAGTTGCCCCCGGCGGCGCGCATGGTCGAAGAAGCGGCTTCGGACAGCGCGGCCCTGACCGAACAGTTCGGCCCGACGGGCGAAAGGGTGCGCGGGTTGGTGGATTACCCCAGCTATATGGAGGAGATGGCCCGGCTGATCGGTTGCCGTCCCCGGCTGTGGCGGCTGGCGCTGACCGACCCGCGGCTGTGGCTGCATGTGGTTTACGGGCCAATGCAGGCGACGCAATACCGGCTGCACGGGCCGGGGGCAAAGCCTGCCGAGGCTCGGGCGATCCTGATGGCCCTACCGGTCAGCCCATTCAATCACATCGTCAAGGCGGGCCTGCGCAGCCGACTGATCGACGTTCTGACCCTTGGCCCAATCCGGCGACGGTTGGGTCTGGGCGGCTAGGCCAGGCTGGCCCCGGCATAGTCGCGGGCCAAGGCGCGCTGCAAATCTTCGCTTTCCAGAAGCTGCTCATAATCGCAAAGCCGCAACCGCGCGTCGATGGACGGCTCGCCCGGAAAGACATGCAAAAGCCGGGTCAGTTTCCATGATAGGTTCGAAGCCGCCCAGACCCGCTGCAGGGCATCTTGGGAATAGCGGTCCAGCAGGTCATCCGTCCCGTCATTGTAATGGGCAAGCAAGGCCCGCGACAAAAGTCGTACATCCGAGATTGCGAGGTTCAGCCCCTTGGCCCCGGTCGGCGGCACGACATGGGCGGCGTCGCCTGCCAGAAACAGGTTGCCCCAGCGCATCGGCTCGACCACGCGCGACCGCAGCGGGGCCAGGGATTTCTCGATCGACGGGCCGGTGACCACCTGCTCGGCAATGTCTTTTGGCGCACGGTGCAGGAAAGTTTTCCAGAACCGGTCATCCGACCAGGCCTCGACCCCCTGATCCAGCGGGGTCTGGACGTAATAACGGCTTAGGTTCGGGCCGCGTTGGGCGGCAAGCGCAAAGCCGTCGGCGTGGTGGATATAGGTGAAATCGTCGATTGGCGGGGTTTCGGACATGATCCCAAGCCAGCCAAACGGATAGACCCGTTCAAAGGTGCGGCGATTGGCCTCGGGGATCAGCGATACGCATTGGCCCCGTGCGCCGTCGCAGCCGATGACATAGTCGCAGGTGACGCGATAACTACCCCTCGGGGAACGGAACTCCAGCGTCGGTCGGGGCGAATCAATCCCGGCGATCTGCAACTCGCTGACCTCTTCGAAAAGCCGGGTGCCAAGCACGTCGCTTTGGGCGTAAAGGTCTTCGGTCAGGAAGGTCTGGCCATAGGCCATCATCTCGGTTCCGGTCCAGCGCTTGACGTCGATCATCATGCTGGGCCGATCCTGCCAGGCGATCCGGCTGCCGTTTCGTGGGCGTCCCAACCGGTCAAGCCGGGTTATAAGCCCGCTTTCCCGCAGGAATTCAACGGCCGTAGGTTCCAGCACCCCGGCGCGGATGCGGGCCAGCACATCGGCCCGCGCGCGGCGTTCCAGCACCACGCAGTCAACTCCGGCCATTTGCAGCAAAAGCGCCAGGATCATGCCCGAGGGGCCGGCCCCCACGATGGCTACCTGCGTCGAAATCGGTTCCATGCCGCACCCCTGCAAGGTCTTTGCCCGCAACCTAGGCCCTTGTGGCCGCCATTGCCAAGGTTCACATTCTGGTCGATGTGGATAGGGCTCGGGGTCAGGCGGCCCCGAAGGGAACAGGGCGATGTCGGACGATACGGAAACAGAGCTGAATCCGGCGCGGATGGTGCTGGCAACGGCGCGCAATCACCCCGACCTGCTGGCCATCGTCAAGGATCAGTCGATGCTGACCTATGCCCAGTTCGCCCGGCTGATCCTTGCAGTTGCGGGCCGCATGCAGGCGTTGGGGGTCGGGCAGGGGTCGCGGGTGGCCATGGCGTCAAATGACGTGACGGTCATCGCCCCGGTCGTGCTTGGGGCAGCGCTTCTTGGGGCGGCCTGCGTGTCCGAAGCCGCCTCGCGGCATCTGCCCGAACGCCTGCGCCCCACCCATCGACTGGCCGACACGGAAGCCCCAGAGCAGGCCGGGACAGAGGTGATCACCGCCGACTGGGCCAAATTCCCGCCGCTGGACCCTGACCAACTTCCGCCGGTCGAAGGCAATGCCCCGCTGATCTATGCGCCCACCTCGGGAACGACGGGCACGCCGAAGATCCTTACGATTTCGCAAGAGGTGCAGGCCCGCCGCGCCTTGGCCACGAAGGACGATTTCGTGACCCGGAAGACCGTCTTCTGCACGCTGTTCGGGGCGGATGCCTATCCCTTCATCACCCGCTTCATCAGCGCCTTCGTCAATGGCGCGACTGTGGTGCAAAGCCGGGACCCCGCGCTTTGGTATGCGGCGGGGGTCAACCACCTTTATGCCTCGGTCGCGCAGATCGGCGTGTTTCTGGAAGGTCGGACCCTGCCCAGAAAGCTGCCGCTGATCCATGTTTCGGGCGCGCGGCTTTCGGATGCGCTTGCGCTGCATCTGCTGAACAGTTTCGATCAGGTGGTCGATCTTTACGCCTCGACCGAAACCAACCGCAGCTTCAAGAACGTGAAGTTCATCGACGACACCGGAAAGCTTGCCACGCGCGGTCAACCGCTGGACAGCCTGGTCGAGATCGTGAACGACGCCGGCGAACCGCTTGAGCCGGGCGAAACCGGGCTTGTGCGGGTGAAGAACGGGTATCTGGCCGCTGGCTATCTTGATAATCCCCAGGCGACAGCGACGTCCTTCCGCGATGGCGGGTTTTATACCGGCGACGTGGCAGTCTTCGGTCCAAAAGGGGAATTGCAGGTTGTCGGCCGGACGGGCGATATCCTGAACCTTGGCGGCGTCAAGGTAAGCGCGCTGGCAATGGATGACGCCCTGCGCGCCCTGCCGGGGGTCGCGGATGCCATGTGTTTTGATGTGCCTGTTGAAGGCAAGGCGAACAGCTTTCTTGCCTTCATCGTGCCCGCGCCTGGTGCCAGCATGACAGCGATTGCCGATGCTTTCCGCGCGACCATCTTGCCAACCTTTGGCGCGGGACGGTCGCCCGAGAGGCTGATCGAAATCACCGAAGTCCCGCGCGCCCATGACGGTGGGGCCAAGCGGTTCATGTGCCGCACGATCTATCAGGCCGGGCGGGGAAGCTGACGACATGGAAGCCTTTGAAAACATCGCCGCGCAATATGGTCGGGTTGCCCGGCAATACGCCCGGTATCCGGCCTTGCTGGGCAATGATGTGGCGCTGTCGCATGGCCAGTTCTGGTCCACGGTCAACGGTCTGGCACGTCACATGGCCGAGGATGGTGTCGGTCCGGGCAGTCTTGTGGCGCTGAATTCGCGGAATATGGTCGTAGTTCTGTCAACCTTGATGGCCACGGCATTGCTTGGGGCGGGTTTCGTGGTGGCGGGTCCGATCCTGGCGCGGGCGAAGGTGGTGAAACCAAGCCATTTTTACCGGACGCCGGAAATGGCGGGCCATTCCGCTGTCAATTTCCGCCTTCTGCCGCCGGACTGGCTGCGCTCTGACGGGCCGGGGACCGAAGAGCTTGCCCCCGCCACGGTCGCGCCCGAGGCACCGTGGATGTATCTGCACACCTCTGGCACCACCGGCGAACCGAAGTTCATCGCCCTTAGCCAGCGCATGGTGCAGGATCGCAGCCGCGCGGCAGAAGTGGATTTCCCCCGTGCCACAACGACATTTGCCAGCTTTTTCGGCTGCACCTCGCGGCCGTTTTTCGCCCGTGCCCTTGCCGCGCTGCTGCAAGCCTGCACGGTTGTCGAAGGCATCGATCCGGCGCAGTGGCTGAAGCATGGCGTCAATTTCGTTGCGGCCTCGCCCGGCCAGATGTTCCGCCAGCTGTCGGACGCGCCCCTGCCCCGCCGGATTGCCCGGCTTGAGGTCAGCGGTGCCCGGTTGCCGGTAGGGTCGGGCGCGCTTTTCCTGCAAAGCTTTGACCGCGTACTGGATGTCTATGGGGCCAGCGAGACCTCGAAAAGCTTTGCCAACGAGGTGTTCATTGCTGCTGACGGCACGGTCGCCCTGCGCGGTGTGCCGCAGGACAGCAGGGTTGAAATCGTCGATGACACCGGAACCCCGTGTGCCGTTGGCCAAAGCGGGCAGGTCCGGGTGCGCAATGGCTATATGGCGACCGGCTACATGAACGCGCCCGAGGCCAGCAGCAAGGCCTTTCGCGATGGCTGGTTCTATCCGGGTGACACGGCGCATTGGGGGCAGAACGGGGAACTTGTGGTTCTGGGCCGCGAAGATGATGTGATCAATCTTGGCGGTTACAAGATTCAGGCCGCGCTGATTGATGCGCTGATCACGATGGTCCCCGGCGTGCGCGAGGCCGTGGCATTCCGCAACCCGCTTCCGGCCACCAAGGATGCAATGATCGCCTTCATCGTCTACGATGATCCGGGCAACCGGGCCAATGTGAACGTCGATATCCTTGCGCGGATCAACCAGACCATCGGCTTTGGTCTGTCGGAACGCAGCCTGCGCTCGATGATCCGCCTGCCGCTTGACGAAGACGGGTTGCCGGACCGCAAGGCCTGTGCCGAAATGGTCCTGCGCCGCGCGGGCGAGTTGGGGGAAATCTGATGTCGGCACTGGATCAGCCCTGGAACATCGGCGCGGCGCTGGCGCGCGGGGCCGCAGCGCATCCCGACCGCGACGCGATCGTGGCGGCGGACATCCAGCTAAGCTATGCCAAACTCTGGCAGATCGCCCAGGCTTTCGCGCTGAACATGCAGGCGAACGGGATTGGGCAGGGCGTCACCGTCGCGCTTGAGTCCCGCGATCTTATCGCCTCGGTCGCGGCCATGGCGGCGACGGCACTGGTCGGCGCGCGCTTTGTACTACAAAATCCGATGACCGGACCGGAACCGGGGCCGCTGGTCGTGCTTTACAGCCCTGACCGCCCCGAACCAAAGGTGCCGGATGCCCGCGTGATCCAGATGACCGCCGCATGGTCGCCGATGCACACCTCCGTCGGCCCCGACACTTCCGCCGCCTTTGCCGGGGCAAGCGATGCCGAGGCACCTTGGTGGACGATCCACACATCGGGCACCACCGGCTTTCCCAAGGCGCTGATCCTAAGCCAGCGCATCGCCTATGACCGCTCGGTCGCCGTCGCTGCCGATTTTCGCGGGGCCGAGACGCGGTTCTGTTCCATTTTCCCCTGCTATACCCGCCCGTTCTTCGTACGGGCAATGGCGGCACTGGTGAATGGCTCGACCATCCTTGATGCGGTGAACCCAACCGTCTTGGCAGGGCTTGGCGCCAACCTGTTCTCGGGCTCGCCCCGGCTGATCCAGGATTGGCTGACGCGCTGGCAGCCCAAGGAAAGGTTTGCCCGAGTCCAGGTCAGTGGCGCGCCGTTCAGCGATGCGGCGGCCATGCAGATGCTGGCCACGTTCGAGGCGGTGGACGATGTCTATGGCGCAGGGGAAACCAACAAATCCTTCGTGAACCGGCGCGTGCTGCAAGATGGGCAGATCCGCCGCATCGGGGTGCCGCAGGATTCGACCGTTCAGGTCATCGGGCCTGACGGTCAGGAATGCGCCCCTGGCAAGATTGGCGAGGTGCGGATCCGGAACGGCTATCTTGCCCCCGGCTACCGCGATGCGCCCGAAGCGACCGCCCGCTCGTTTCGCAATGGCTGGTTTCATCCCGGCGACCTTGCCAGATGGGAACCGGACGGCGCTCTGACCATTGTCGGGCGGGTGGATCAGATCATCAACCTCAGCGGCACCAAGGTCGACCCGGCCGAGGTCGAAGAGGTGCTGCATGCCGTCCCGGGGATCCGCCAGTCGGCGGTGTTTCTTGACCCGCTTGAACAGGTGCCGCCGCGCCTGATGGCCTTTCTCGAGGTCAAGCCGGGTGCCGACATCGTCTCGACCGTCGACGCCGCCATTGCCCGCTGTGCCCAAAGGCTGAGCGGGTTGAAAGTTCCGGGATATTTCTTTGTGGTGCCCGATATTCCGATGACCCATGACGGCGTGCCCCGGCGAACCGAATGCGCCCGCCTTGCCAAGACCCTGCCCCGCCAAACTTGACTGACAGACCTGACCGCCAGAAGGAAGCCCTGCGATGCCCGATCCGATCACCTTTGCCGCAGCCCATGCCCGGACAGCAGTTGGCAACCCGGATGCACCGGCAATCGTCTTTCCCGATCAGACGCTTGGCCATGACCAGATCCGCAGGCTTGGCTTGGCATTCGCAGCCCGGATGCAGGCGGCAGGGGTCGGGCAGGGGTCGCGGGTGCAGCTGCGCACCCCCGATCCGGTGCTGGTTCTTGCCGTGCTTCTGGGCGCGTCCTGGATCGGGTCCGAGGTCTTTCCCTTTGCCGGCGACAATGCGCGGCCAGCTTCGTTGCCACTTAGCCATGTGTTCTATGACCCACGGGTGAAGGCCGAACCGGTGCCGGGGGCAATCGCGATCGATGAAAGCTGGTCTCCGGCCATCGCGCCCGCCTTTGACACCTCGACCCCGGTCGATACGGACCGGCCCTGGCTTTGGGTGCATACGTCTGGAACCACGGGCCTGCCGAAATTTCTGTCGCTCAGCCAGCAGATGGTGATTGCGCGGTCGCAGGCGGTGGCTGATGAATTCCGCCCGCAAAGCCGCCATGTGCTGCTGGCGCAATGCTACAGTCGGCCCTTTCTGGCGCGGGCGGCGGCGGCGCTGCTGAATGGATCGACGCTCTATTTCGGTCTGACACCGCAGGACTGGCACGGGGCGGGCATCGACATGGTCTCGGGGTCGCGCGGGCTGATCAAGACGGCACTGAACGGGGCCGTTCTTTCCCCCCGTGCCGCCCGGGTCGAGCTTGCCGGGTCGCGCCTGCCCGACGCCGAGGCAGTGGCGTTGCTGGACAGTTTCGAAGTGGTCGATGACACCTATGGCGCCAGCGAAACCAGCAAAAGCTATTCCACCCTGTGGCAGCGTGATGCCCAGGGCGTGCCATTCGCGACTGGCAAGATGCGCGACACCGAGATTCAGGTGATCGACGCCCATGCCGTGCCGGTTGCCCCCGGCGAACGTGGCATCGTCAGGGTGCGCAATCCCTATATGGTGGCTGGCTATCTTGACGAACCCAAAGCCAGCGCCGAGGCGTTTCGGGACGGCTGGTTCTACCCCGGTGACGTGGCCCTGCTTGAAGCGGACGGTCGGTTGCGGATTGCAGACCGGGCTGACCATGTGGTGAACATCCTGGGCAACAAGGTGAATGCCTTCGCCGTAGATCAGGTGCTGCGCACGGCCGCCGGGGTGCAGGATGCCATCTGCTTTCGCAATCCCAAACCCGATGCGGCGGACGAACTTTTCGCCTTTGTCGTGCTGGAGGAAAGCACCAACCGGCTGCAAGCAGTGGCCAGTGCGCGCCACGCTGTCAGCGAAAGGTTCGGCGAATATGCGGTCCCCCGTGTCATTCAACCGGTCCGGGCGATTCCCCGCCGCGCCGATGGGGCCCCGGACCGGGCTGCATGCGCCGAGATGGTCTTGCGCGCCGCGAGTGCCCGACCCACTGACGCTCAACCATAAGTTGCCATATTGCTCTCTTGGGGGCATGCGGCACAAGGTCGCGCGACATTTCCGTCACAGTTAGGACCTTCGCACGGCGCTCTCAGGCGAAAAGTAACCTTTCAAGTTGACGTGAATGGGCAGCATGGTCAAAGTCACAATCAGATAATTACATCTTACTGAAAGGGTCTCCCCCATGATCGAAAAGAATGTTTCCACGTGCCTGGTTTCGGTTGCAGCCCTTGTAGCCGGCAGCGATGCCGTCGCAGCACAGGACTGGAGCGGCCTGTACGGCGGTCTGTCCTACGGCAGCAACTCGGGAACCTCGCCCGCCCAGCCCTACGTCTATGACGAAGGCTACCAGATGGACGGCAACGCTCTGGGCCTGTTTGCCGGGTACCGCTGGAATGCGTCCGACCGCATCGTGATGGGCGTCGAACTTGCGATCCAGGGCAGCATCGACGTTTCCCCGCCGGCAGCCTATCCGAACGACGGCGACGACTACTCGTTCGAGAACATGACCGACGTGAAACTGTCGCTCGGCACCCCGCTGGGCAAGGCGCTGGTTTATGGCTTTGCCGGCATGTCTTCGGGCAAGCTTGATGCCTATGGCACCGATGAATACATGTACAACGCCACTGGCGTGAACTACGGCGTCGGCGTCGACTACATGGTCACCGATCACATGACTGTCGGTCTTGAATACATCACCCGCAACATGACGGGCTATACTTCCGGCGCCAACCCGGAAGATCAAAGCAACTTCAACACGGTTTCGCTGCGCACCTCGTTCAAGTTCTGATCGCGTGCCAGACGGATTAGGGCGAAGGGCCGGTCGCAAGACCGGCCCTTTGTGATTCACAATGAACCCGAACACCCCCATGCAGCAGCAAGGCACTCCGACTCCCACCGTCATTGCCCTGGGCGGCACCGGCATGATCGGGCGGGCGCTGCGGACGGTTTGTGCCCGGCGCGGGGTTTCTGTCCTTTCGCTCTCTCTCGATCCGGATACGCAGGCCGCGGGATATGCGAACCTGCAGATCGATTTTGCCAAGGCCACCGAAGGGGCAATTTCCGCCGCACTTGACCGCGCCCTGCCGCCCACTGCCCCAATCGCCGCACTGTGCATCATCGCTGGGCCCTCCCCCCGCCAGATCGCCGAAGTGGCCAGTTTCGCCACCCGGCGCGGCATTCCGGTGGCGCAGGTGTCCTCCTGCCTTCTTTATCGCGCCAAGGATGGATCAGAGGTGGATGAAAGCACGCCGACCCTGACCGACACCGAGGCGAGCTTTTCTTATCTGCGGCTCAAGATGGCAGAAGAGGCGGCCCTGACCGCCGCAGCCGGTAACTGGCGGTTGCTGAGAACCAACCACATCCTTGGGCAAGGCGGCCTGTTGGGCTGCATCCCAGGGCACAACCGCGATCCCGGGCTTCTGGACCATCTTCGTCGGGGTCAGCCCTTGCGTCTGGTCAGGGCGGGGCAGGTGCGGGTGTCGATCATCCACGCCGAGGATCTGGCGGCGGCAATGCTGGACCTCTGTTTCGATCCTGCCAGCGTGGGACAGGTGTTGAATGTCGTGCATCCGGCCCCGGTGATGGCCGACGACTACTTCCGCCAGATAGCCGGTCTTATGGGTCTGTCACCGCCCGACATCATCGCGCTTGATCCTTCCCCCACAGATTTCTGGGCCCTGACAGCGCGGGACATCCACTATGTCAGCCGCCACCCGTCGGTCGCCCGACTTGGATTCCGGCACGACCTCACCTCCGCCCTGCGTGACACCCTGTCTGTGGGAGAGGCGGCCTATACTGCGCTTGGCGGCCATCTTCGCGACCGGTTGACCGGGCGGGCACATCCGGGCTGAGGAACGGGCCCTGATCCGGACAGCGCAGCACATTGAGGTCGTCTGGCGACAGGGTCGTGAGATCGGGGCCTCCTTCGGTTGGGCCGGTCCATTGATCCCGAGCCGGGGCTGCCGGTCAATGGGGTGTCCACGCGGGGCAGAAAGTTGGGGCCAAGAAAATCAATGGGTTGGCTGTGGGCATTTACCGGGGGTTAACCAGTTGTCGGGTGGATTGTTCGGGAATTGGTCGAGTCGCAACGGGAAGGGCCGCATCGTGCTTGCAGAAAACGCTATCGCTGATATGTTGCCTGCATGAACAGCAAGCATCGCCGGGTGCTGGAGGCTGTCTTTGCCGATCCTGTCTCGGGCACGATCCACTTGGCCGACATCGAAAGCCTGCTGATATGGGCAGGGGCGGAAGTGATCGAGGGGCGCGGCTTTCGGGTCAGGTTCCATTGCAGGGGAGAGGTGGAAAGCTTCACCGCCCGCATCCGGTGAAAGTGGCGAAGCGGTATCAAGTGCGTGCAGCGCGGGATTTTCTGGAGCGGATCGGGGTGTCCCCATGGGCAATGTGATGAGCTACAAGGGCTATTCCGCCCGGATCGAGTATGACGACGAGGACGCCATCTTCACCGGTCGTCTGGCGGGCATCCGCGATGGGGTGGGGTTCCATGCCGACACGGTCGACGGCCTGCGCGAGGCGTTCCACGAGGCGGTGGAGGACTACCTGGAAACCTGCGCCCGGCTGGGGAAGGAACCGCAAAAGGCCTACTCCGGCCAGATGATGTTCCGCGTTTCGCCCGAGGTCCATCGCAAGGCCGCACTGGCGGCGGAACTGGCGGGGAAGAGTTTGAATGCTTGGGCGGAAGAGGTGTTGGGGAAGGCGGCGGGGTGATGAGAATTAGCAAACTGATTTGGGCTATTCTTGCATCCTTGGTGCTTTCGGCATGCTGTGCGCCAGACCGTTGCGCGATTGCCCGATCGCGGTTCGAAGTGCTGGATCCGGTCATCAGCCAGCTGCTGATTTTCGAAGGCCAAAACGGACGCCTTCCTGAAAGCCTTGAAGAGGCATTTCCGGATGGCCTTCCAGTTGGTATCAAGCCTTTTCCAAATGTCGCGGGAGCTTATGAATTCACCGGAGAGAGCGACAACTTTCCAACGTTCAATTATGGGCTGTATTCGGCAATCAAAGGGCAGAAACCAACTGCGACACTTCAGTTCTGGTATGTGGGGGGTGGCCGACTTTTGACCGGAA
>CAUJIP010000092.1 GCA_963205235.1 Pseudomonadota bacterium | reverse complement strand
GGGCATCGAAAAGGCTTTGACACTCGCCCGCGCCTGTGGCAAGCGACCACTTTCCGTTACCCACCACCCAAAGGGATGACCATGCCCAAAGCAGAATGGGGCACGAAGCGCATCTGCCCGACGACCGGCAAGCGCTTTTACGACCTGAACCGCACCCCGATCGTCAGCCCCTATACGGGCGAAGTCGTGGACATTGAATCGGTGCGCCGCAAGATGGCCGCCTCGGTGATTTCGCGCGCCGTTCCCGAAAAGGACGATGACGTTCTGGTCGAGGATCTGGAAGCCGAAGACGTCATGCTGGAAGGCGCCGTCGCTGACGATGCCGAGCTTGACGATGATCTTCTGGAAGATGATGCCGACGACAACGTCTCGCTTGACGACCTGGCCGATGTGGCCGGCGACGAGGAAGAAGTCTGACGACGCTGGCCGGGCAAAAAAGGGGCATTTTCCCCCTTGCACGCCCCGGCCAGCTACCCTAAACACCCGGCATCGCGCCGCCCATGGCGCGGGTCTAAACGGCGGGGTCATAGCTCAGATGGGAGAGCGCTTGAATGGCATTCAAGAGGTCGGGAGTTCGATCCTCCCTGGCTCCACCAACTAGAACCTTAGGGTTCAAAACCGAAAACGGCCCGCTTTGATCAAGCGGGCCGTTTCGTTTTCAGCGGGTCAAGTGGCGGGTCATTCGGCGGGTGTGGCCACCTTGGACCGTTTGCCGTACAGGGCATACCATTCCCGGCGTTTCTGGCGTTGCCAGAACCACGGCTTGGGGTGATCTGCCGTCGTCACCAGCATCAGAAGCGACGGGATCACGATCAGCGTCAGGCCGGTCGCGAAGGCCAGCCCGTAGACGATGGCCGACGACAGCGCGATCCACCACTGGGTCGACGGCGCGCCGATGGTCACTTCGTGGTGCAGAAGTTCAAGGTTCAGGCCAAAGGCAATCGGAAGCACCCCCAGAATCGCGGTCAGAGCCGTCAGCACCACCGGACGCGCCCGCTCGCGGCAGGTTTCCAGAACCGCGTCGATCTTCTTCATCCCGTCCTGACGAAGCGTCACGAAAGTATCGATCAGGACGATGTTGTTGTTCACCACGACCCCGGCCAACGCGATCACCCCGATTCCGGTCATCACGATGTTGAAAGGCTGCCCCATGATCAGAAGGCCAAGGAACACCCCGATGGTCGACATCAGGATCGCCGACAGCACCAGACCCACGGCGCGGAAGCTGTTGAACTGCGCCAGAAGCACGGCAAAGATCAGGAACACCGCTGCGGCACCGGCCTTCATCAGGAAGGCGCTCGCCTCGGCCTGCTCTTCGTCCTCGCCGGCAAGCTTCCAGCGGATGCCATACTGGTCCAGCTGTGCGGCGTTCATCTCTGTCGTGATCTGGGCGAAGATCTTGTCCGAGGCCATACCCTCGACGACGCTGCCGCTGACCGTGATCGTGCGCGCACCATCAAGCCGGGTCAGGGTGCCCGTTGTCGGAACGGCAACCCTGGTCACGAAGTTCGAGATCGGAACCGATCCGCCTTCGGTCTGGATGCGCAGCTGATCAAGGGCGGCGATGGTGCGCAGCTCCTCGGGCAGGCGCAGGACGATATCGACCGGCTCATCCGCCCCGGCGGGGCGATAGTCCGACAGCTTCAGCCCGCTGGTCACAAGCTGGACCATGCCGCCAACGGTCGAAGGGGCCACGCCATAGCGCGCGGCGGCAGCCCGGTCGACCTGAAGCTCCCAGTCCACGCCGGGCGGCGGCAGGCCGTTCGACACGTCAATGACACCCGGCACCGTCGCCAGCTTGTCTGCGACACGAATTGCAACCTCGTTCAGGAAGGCGGGATCGTCGGCGGAAAGCTGGATCTGGATCGCCTTGCCGGAAGAGGGGCCCGCTTGTGGCACGGACACCTCGATATCGACGCCGGGAATGCCGACCATCGCCTCGCGCAGGTCGGCAAGGATGGCGTTGGCGTTCTTGCGTTCGCGCCAGTCGACGAATTCGTACTGGATGGTGCCGATCACATCCGGGGCCACCTCGTTGCCAACCCCGCCGCCTGCCCCGGTGCGGGCATAGACAGTGGCAATGCCGGGCCAGCCCAGGATGCGCTTTTCCGCCTCGGCCACCAGGGCGTCCTGTTCGGCAATCGACAGGTTGCCGCGTGCCTTGACGTAAAGCAGGCCGAAATCGGGTTCGACGTCGGGAAAGAATTCAACGCCATTGCCCTTGTAGGCATAGGTATAGGGCACCGCGACAAGGATCCCGATGGCGACAAGCAGCGTCCACCACGGATGCCGGACGGCGCGACCCACGACCCACATATAGGCGCCGTCCTTCTTCTGCGGCGGGTGCTTGAAGGGGCGGGCGATGATCGCGCCCAGTGTCGGCACGAAGATCAGCGCATAAAGCATCGAGGCCGACAGCGTGACGATCAGCGTAATCGGCAGGTATTTCATGAACTCGCCCATGATGCCGGGCCAGAACAGAAGCGGCGAAAATGCGGCGACGCGGGTCATCGTGGCGGCGACCACCGGGCCAGTCATCTTGTGCGAGGCCAGAGCAAAGGCTTCGCGGCGATGCATGCCATCGTTCATCCGCCTTTCCGCATATTCGGTCACGATGATCGCATCGTCGACCAACATGCCGACCGCAAGGATCAGCGAGAACAGGACGACAATGTTGACCGTAAAGCCCCACAGCGACAGCAGCAGCATCCCCATCAGGAACGAGGCCGGGATCGCCAGCCCGATCAGCAGCGAGGCGCGGACCGACAGGGCGTAAAGGATGACGATGAAGACCAGGATCACCGCCGACAGCACGGAATTCTGCAGGTCGAACAGCAGCTGGCGGATGTCTTTCGACTTGTCCTGGCTGAAGCTGATCACGGTGCCTTCGGGAAGGAATTCCTTGAACGCCTCGGCGACGGCTTTCACCTGATCCACGGTGTCGATCAGGTTCGCACCGCTGCGCTTGGACACTTCGATCGCCACGGCAGGCGCGCCGTCAAGGCGAGCGATGGATTCGGGTTCCTTCAGGGTCGGGCGGATTTCGGCAATGTCGCGGACCCGGACAGTGGCCGTGTCGGTGGTGACCACTGGCAGGTTCGCCACGTCTTCCGCCGTTTCCAGCAGCGACGGCACCTTGATCGCATAGCGGCCCTCTTCGCCCTCAAGCGAGCCTGCGGCGACAAGCTGGTTCCCGGCGGCAAAGCCCGCAATCAGGATATCGGGGCGCAGGCCATAGGTCGCAAGCTTGCCGGGGTCGATCACAACCTCGACCAGATCATCGCGCACCCCCTGCAGGTCGGCGTCCAGGACCGAGGGCAATTCCTCGATCCGGTCACGCAATTCGCGCCCGGCCTTGGCCAAGGCCCGTTCGGGAACATCACCCGACAGCGTGATGACCAGGATCGGGAATTCCGACAGGTTGATTTCGTGGACCGAAGGTTCATCCGCCCCGTCCGGCAACTCCGGCCGCGCCTGGGCCACCTTGTTGCGCACATCCTCCAGCGCCTTGGCAAGGTCAGCCCCGGCCTGAAATTCGATCACCACGTTGCCGCCGCCCTGATAGGCGGTCGAGGACAGTTTCTTGATCCCCGAGATCGACTTGAGCGAGGTTTCCATCGGGCGCAGCAGCAACCGTTCGCTGTCTTCGGGCGAGATGCCACGATAGCCCATGCTGACATAAAGCACCGGAATCTGGATATCCGGCTCGGCCTCTTTCGGGATGGACACATAGGCCAGCGTCCCGGCCAGCATCAGGAACATCAGGACCGACAGCGTCAGTCGGGCATTGGCAATGGCGGTTTCGACAAGCTTCATTGGT
>CAUJIP010000091.1 GCA_963205235.1 Pseudomonadota bacterium | reverse complement strand
GGCGACCGGGTTGGCGTTGGGCCCGTAAAGCGACAGTGTCGCCTGCTGGATCATGTAGAGAAGGCCGATGGTTGCGACGATGGTCGCCTCGGGATCATAGGCCAGACGCTTCAGGACAAGCCCGTCGGCCAGAGCGGCCAGAGCGGCGACAAGCAGCGGCGCAAGGATCAGGGCCGCCAGGAAGGTCAGGACCGATGGGCCGGGGATCAGGCTGGTGACGGCCCAGGCGAGCACGGCGCCCAGCATGTAGAATTCGCCATGCGCCACGTTGACCACGCGCATGACACCGAAGACCAGCGCCAGGCCCGAGGCGGCCAGCGCAAGGGCTGCGGCGGTGACAAGGCCCTCCATCAGGGCGAGAAGCAGGAAGGGTCCGAAGGCCATCAGATCCTCCGGTCGGTCTGCGGCTGAACCGGATGGCCGGGCGGGTCCCCTCCCCCGCCAGGGGGGAGGGAAGCACCTGGCACCCGCAGGTCATACCCAGGGCCACGCGGCTCAGAACGCCATCGTGGTGTAGTCGACCGCGTCTTCGTACAGCCCTTCTTCGATGGTCGTGGTATGGACCTTCACCAGCTTGCCGCCCTGCACCTGGCTGATGTTCTGCGACCCGAAGACCTGGTGCGTCTTGCCGTTGAAGCGCTTGGCCCCCTGCGGCCGTTCGATGCCGTAGGGCAGATCGCTGATCGCCTCCATCGCCTCGACCAGTTTCTGCCGGTCCGCCGGTCCGGCGTAGCCTGCCGCCTCCATCGCCTGCTTGATGAAGTAAAGCGTCTCCCAGGTCGAGAACATGTGGGAATAGGTCGCCACATCCGCCGCATCGCTGACGCTGGCGCCATTGTCGTCCACCCCCACGGCGGCGCGGTAGGTGGCCTCATGCTCGCCCGCGTCGGCAGGTTTCACCCGGGGATGCGCTTCCCAGAAATGGCTGCCTTCCAGGAATTCAAGGCCGGGTGTCGCGGTGTCCACCGCTTCAAGGCTGTCGACGAAGCCGAAAAGCTGCGGCTTGGCACCAGTGCCGTAGAACTCGCCCAGTTCCTTGACGAAGGTCAGGACGGCGGGGCCGACCATGACGTGATAGAGCACCTCGGTCTCCGCCGGGATCTGCGGGAAGTAGCGGGTGAAGCTGGTCTCGGTGGGCGGAACGGCGATCTGGGCGATGACCTCGCCGCCCTGCTCGACGATGGCCTTCGAGAAAAAGTCGCGGTGGTCATGGCCGAAGGCGTAGTCGGGGAAGACCATCGTGACCTTCTTGCCAAGGTTCGCCGCCACCCAGGGCGCCATGGTGGAAATCTGCGCGCGGACATCGGTGATGCCGGGTTGCAGCGTCCAGCGGTTCAAGGCGCCGCTCGCGACGTGATAGCCTTCGGAACAGACCAGATAGGGCACCTTCAATTCACCCGCGCGGGGTGCTGAACCGATGACGACATGGCTGAACAGCGTCCCCATCACGACATCGCAGCCGTCCGATTGGGTCAACTTGTCGACCACTTCCGCGCCGCGCGCCGGGTCGGTCGCGTCATCTTCGAACAGGAGCTCGACCGGGCGGCCATTGATCCCGCCACCATCGTTGATCAGCTTCAGCGCTGCCTGCGCAGTGCGTTCGTACCAGCGGCCATAGCTGGCCCCGATCCCGGTCCGGTGCAGCTGAAAGCCGATCTTGACCGGTGCTCCTTGCGCCGAAACATAGCCCGGCAAGGCCGCCGTCAGAAGCCCCGCACCCCCGGCCATCAAAAGGCCGCGGCGGGTAGGATTGAATGTCGTAAGCTTCGTCATTTCCGTCTCTCCACTGTTGCGGCCCTCTGCGGGGCCATTGCTGTCATTGGGGCAGTTGGCCCCTGTCCATCCTGTCATCCGGTCCTTGCCGTGGACAAAAGCCAAAGACCAAGCACTGTATAGACCACCATCAGACCCGTCATCGGCAGATGCGCCAAGGGCCTTGTGCCCTGTCCCGCCAGTTTCAGCCCCAAGACGACCGCCAGCAGATGCGCCCCAAGGATCGCCATGAACTGCGCCGCATAGATCAGCGGCATCACACGCGGGTCGGTCAGGAACCCGAACGACACGAAATAGGGTGGCAGACCCAGCCAGCTTTCCCCTTGCAGGAATGGGTCATTCAGGGCCGCCAGCGTGTATTGCCCCGCCGTCAGCAGCATCACCAGATAATGCGCCGCATGATAGCCCGCCGCAATCGCCAGAAACGGCAACACGATCTTTCCACTTGCAAAGCTGCCGGTCATCTTGCGTCCGATCAGCACGATGGCAAGGATCAGGCCAAGCGTCAGCCACCATACGGCCAGCAGACCCACCGTACTTTCGGCCATGATGGCACTGCGACCCACTGGCTCCAGCGGATTCTGCCCGATCAGCGCTTGCCACCAGAAGGTTTCCGACAGCCCGTCGAAAGTCACCGCCGCAAGGGCAAGGCTGACAAAGACCACAGCCGAGGCGGATAGCGGCGGCATGGCCAGAACCTGCGTCCCCGGCCAGCCGCGCATCAGCCTTGTCCGGCCCCCTGCAGCGCCCTCTTGCCACAGCGGCGACACCCGCGCGATCATGCTGAAAAGAACCGTCAGGAACTCGCCCTTCTGCAGCCAGTCTTCGCCCTCCAGCACGGCCAGGACAAAAATCACCAGCCAATAGCCAAGCGCCATTTTCGCCAGCACCGCCGGATCATCGGGGTAAAGCGAGACCATCTGGAACCACGAAAAACCCGCATAGAACAGCACCGCCGGCCAGAGATCCAGCCTGTCCATCCCAATCCGCCCAGTTCGCCCCAGCAACGTACGGGCAATCCGCACCGGCCCGGTCCAAGGATTCATCGGTTGCCACAGGTTGCCAAGGATCATCGACCCCATGGGGACTGCAATCCAGACAAAGGTCCAGAAGACCAAAGTCATCAGATTGTGCATCGGGTCGCGCTCGCCATAAAGGCCAACGAAAACTAGCCCCAGAAAGGCAAGGAAGGACAGATACGAGGTCACCGCCTTGGGCAAGAGGAGGCGATGCTCCGCCACCAGACGCGGGGTCATATCGGGCAAGCGATGCGCCAGTGCGCCAAGCACACCGGTCAGCGCCACGGTCAGCGCGGCGGCAAAGATGTAAAGCCCGGTCGGCAGGGTCAGGATCACCGAAGGCGGCAGCGCACAGGCAAAGGCATGGCCGGGCACAAGGCAGAAGGCTACAGCCGTGGGCACCAGAATTCTTGAAAATTCTGGACAAAATTCTTCCAAGAACTTTGCGCCTGGACCCAAGGTCACCTCAACCCGTCCTCACCCTTCACCTGATCGATCTCCAGCCCGCCCATGCGGCTGTGAACCCGCCCGCCCCGTGCCATGGCCAAGGCGAACAGCACTTCACCCGAACGGGGGCCATCCGGGCAAACCAGCGTGATCACGTCGAACCGCGACCGGACATAGGCCGCGTTCAGATGGCCCAGCGGCACGTCAAGCGAGGCCCCCATGCCCCCCACCTTCATCGCACTTGGCACGATGGCGCGGCATTCGCCCAGACGGTCCCGCATCCCATAGCCGCCCGCGACATGCCACAGCGCACCATGTTCGCTTTCGCCGCCCTCTCCCACCAAGGCCCCCTTGCCATAGGCGTCGATTCCCGCGCGACCGCCAAGGGCTGCGACCAGCCGGTCAGTCAGGTCCAAAGCCAGCGGTTTCAATGCCTCCATCGCGGGCTGAAGATCGGGCTCATAGCGCCCAGCGAAGGGGTTCGCACAGATCGCATAGATCGCACCCCGAACCGGCGGTGGCGCAACCGAAGGCCCGCCTTCATGCCGAATTTCCTCCAGCTGCACCACGATCTTCCGCACTGCAAAATCAGTCACTTGCCCATCCCCCTTGCAGCGCGATCGCGCCTGTCATTCCGGTCTCACCCTGAAGGAAAACCGCGGCCCCTTCAATCAATCCCCGCGCACGAAAATGCTCGGCCACGGCAAGGCCCGCAGCCAGCGCCTGCGACCGCTCCCCCGCCGAAAGCAGCGGCACGGCCACCGTCACCAACCGCGTCCCAAGATCGGTGTCGGGCTTAAGATCGCACGCCGGACGCCGCAGAATGCCGGGATGATCCAGCGTTACGGCGTTTGCCACCAGTGTCGCCGCCGCATCCGCAATGGCTGCCGTCCGGGCCAGAACCGTGACCGCATCTGCGATCCCCAGTGAAAAGCTGCGCCCCCGCCAGCCCGAGGTCGCAATACCCCGAACCGGATCGGCCTCGCGCACAGTCACCCGATCCGCGCCCTCGCTTGCGGCAAGCGCACAGGTCAGACTTTCCCCCTCACCCAGCCAAAGCGCGATATCGCCGCCGTTGTTTGCATAGGCCCGGATGATCCCCGGTCCGATCAGTGCAGCGAGAACCTCTTCCGCCACGGCCCCCGCCACAGCCGCCATCGGGGTGATGAAATCGGGCCGGAACGGGGCCACGGCAGCCGCCATCCGCCGCGCGATTCGCCCTTTCACCGCCGCAGCCTCGGACCGAAGCGCCGGCAGTTCGGCCACCAGTTCCGACAACACCGAAGCAAACCGCCGCGCCGCCCGCGCATAGCCCGTCTGCACCGCCGCGACAGGGCCAAAGGCCTCGGCCACGATGTCAATCGGTCCGTGCTGCAGATGAAGCCGCCCGCCCGGCAAAATTGCGGCAACCGCCCCTGACATTTTCTGTCCCAAAATATCCCCGCCGGAGGCAAAACCCCGAGCCGGTTGGCCGCAGGCCAGAGGCGAGACAAAAGCCGTGCCGCCGCGCGCCCCGCGCGGCGGCTCCGTCTGAAAACCGTTTATCCCTTGGGCCATGGCTCGACCCGTGCTTCCGTCGGGTATTCCCCGCCCTCGTCCATCGATTGATCCAGCGTGCGGATCATCTCTTCATGCCCGCCCATCGCCAGATAGGCCTCACGTGGGAGGGTGAATTCCAAAGGCGCCACCAGCGCTGGCGTCGGCACATAGCCGAAGGCCCCCTTCGGCAACTGCGTCACATCCACCATGAAGGTGATCCCGCCCCCCGGCCAGACATAGGTTTCAGCCCCACCCGATGTCAGCCGTGTAACCCCGCCCTGCACCGAACGGGTCAGCCGCACCGGGTTCTTCGTCACCCCGGCACGCAGGCTTCCGCCCGCCCCCCCCATGAAAAGCACGGTACAAAGCGACGGCTCGCAATTTTCATCGATCAGGTCCACCGACCGTTTCAGCGCCATTGGCAAGTCCTGCCGGATCGGTTTCAGCGCGTCATCCAGCACGTAATAGGCAAACTCCTCGCCCGTCGTGGATACCATCAACAGCCGCAGCCCCGGCCTTGCCCCCTTCTTGGGGTTCCACTCACCCAGAATCTCCAGCGGATCGGTCAACCGCGTGCCGCCCCAGCCCTGCCCCGGTTCCGAGACCCGGAAATAGCGCCCCGGAGTCGACCGGTGGCCCATGATCTTGATGCCCGTCGGCTCCCAACCGATGACCTTGCCAGCCTGATGCTCACTGACGACGCCGGTGATGTGGTCATCGACCACGACCACCTCGTCGACCAGCCCCTGCCACTGCACCGCGAACATGCCGATGGTGGCCGAGCCGCAGCCGACCCGCATCCGCCGCTCGGGGTGACCATCGACAATCGGGGCCTGCCCGGCCTGCGCCACTACATTGCTGCCGCCTTCGATCTCCATCTCGACCGCTTCGCCATTGCACAGCGCCAGCAGCGCGGCGCAGGTCACCCGACCTTCGGCCTTGCCCCCGCCCGTCAGGTGATGCACCCCGCCCAGCGACAACATCTGACTTCCGTATTCGGCAGTCGTCACATGGCCAATCGGTTCGCCCTGCACCCGAACCACCGCCCCTTCCGGCCCAAGGAACCGGTCGGTGTCGATCTTCACCTTGACCCCGCAATAGGAAAAGATCGCCTCGGTCACTACCGTGACCATATCCGCCCCATCCACGACGGAAGACACGATGAACGGCGCGGGCTTGTAATCCGGATAGGTGGTGCCTGACCCGATCCCGGTCACGAACGCATCCGCCGGAACCGGCGAGCCATCCCAGTCCCGCACGGCAAAGGGGACAATCCGCCCGCCAGCCTCGACACTGTGGGAAAGCATGATCACCGGGTCGGTTCGAACGATCCGGCCATCGGCATTGGCATAGCGGTCGCAAGCGCCAGTATTCCCCGGCGCGATATAGCACATCACCGGACAGGCATCGCAGCGGATCTTTTCCGGCGTGTCAGTCATCGCATCGCCTCCAGCACCCGATGCGGCAAGGCCGGGACGCGCGTGATCGCGGCCCCGGTGGCATGGCGGATCGCGTTCAGGATCGCGGGCGCGGTCGGGATCAGCACATGTTCTCCCAACCCCTTGGCCCCGAACGGACCTTCGGGATCGGGAACCTCGATGATCAGGCTTTCGATCGGGGGCACATCGCCAAAGGTCGGGATCAGGTAGTCGTGCAGGTTTTCCGTCCGGCCCGGCAGATATTCCTCCATCAGCGCCATGCCGATACCCTGCGCGATGCCGCCCTCGATCTGGCCACGCACCAACATGGGGTTGATCGCGCGGCCCACATCATGCGCGGCGGTGATCTTCAAAAGCTTGACCGTTCCAAGTGCCCGGTCCACCGCCAGTTCCACCATCTGCGCGCCATAGCCATAGACCGCATAAGGCGCGCCCTGCCCGTTCTGGTCCAGGGGCTTGGTCGGCGGGTCATAGCTTGCCTCACAGGAAAGCGCGTGGCCATTGGCATCCGGCGCAAGCGTGGCAAGGTCGATCCGGGTTGTCTTGCCCCCGTCGCTGACGATGACCGAACCGGGTTCAAGTCGCAGGCTTGCGCCTTCCCCGGCATTGGCCCGACGCAAAAGCTCGGCGCGCAGCTTTTCGGCAGCGGCCTTGGCGGCCCGCCCCGTGACATAGGTCTGCCGACTGGCCGAGGTTTTTCCCGCATCCGGCGTCAATCCGGTATCCGGCCCGATCAATCGGAAAGCGGACAGCGGCAGGCCCAAAGCCTCGCTCGCGATCTGGGCAATGACGGTGTTTGACCCCTGCCCAATGTCAGTAGCTCCCTGATGCAGCACCACCTCGCCCGCCGTCGACAGACCGATGCGGATGGTTGACGGGTTCGGAAGTGCTGTATTCCCACAGCCATACCAGCACGAGGCTATTCCCACCCCCCGCCCCGGTTGCGCCTTGGCCTCAGTCAAGGCGCGGGTCCAATGCGGGCGCAGGGCGACAAGGCATTCATGGATCCCGGTCGCTTGCAGCAGATGCCCCGTGGCCGACGCATCGCCATCGCGCAGCGCGTTCAGGATGCGAAACTCCAGCCGGTCGAGCCCCGCCTTTTCGGCCAGCCGGTCGTAAAGCGTCTCTTGCCACAAAGCACCTTGCGGCACGCCAAAGCCCCGGAACGCCCCGGACACCGGCCCATGCGTATGGATCGCCCGCGCCTTCGCCGTGATCGCGGGCGTGAAATACGGCCCCGACACATGCACCGGCACCCGGTTCGCCACGGTCGGCCCCCAACTGGAATAGGCCCCGGTGTTGAAGCGCCCCTGAAACTCCATCCCCGTGATCCGGCCCATGGCATCGCACCCGATCCGCCCGCGCATCTCTGCCGGGTGGCGCTTGGTGGTCGATGTCATGCTTTCCTGACGGGTATAGACCATGCGGCAGGGCCGCCCGGTCTTCAGCGCCACCAGCCCGATCAACGGCTGAAGCGAGATATCCAGTTTTGACCCGAACCCCCCACCCACCGCCGACGGGATGATCCGAACCCGGTCCAGCGGCAAACCAAGGATCGCCGCCGTATCCTCGCGGTCCATGCCGGGGGCCTGAGTGCAGGCGCGGATCACAAGGGTATCGCCATCCATCCAGGCGGCACCGGCCTCAGGCTCGATATAGGCGTGCTCAACGAAGACCGTCGTCATCTCGCCTTGAACGACATGGGCAGAACCGGCCAAGGCCTGCGCTGCATCTCCCTTGATCACCCGGCCCTCGATCAGCAGATTGCCGGGGCGGTTCGGATGCATCAGCGCGCCAGTCTCTGCCTCGGCAGGCGTTACCAGCGGCGAAAGCGGTGTCCAAGTGATAGGGAAACCGGAAAGGTCCGGCTCGACCTCCGGTTCAAACGCAACAATCGCCACACACTCCCCCCGGAACCGCGCTGGAGAAGCGGCGATTGCAGGCTGGTCGGCAAAGGGCGGAATGACGGAAAAGGCGTTGCGACCCGGAATATCCGCTACCGTAAAGATCGCCACAACACCCGGGCGCGCACGAAACGCAGCAAGGTCGCCAAAGGTGAATTCCGAATGCGGATGGGGCGACCGAATGGCCTTGACCACCAGCGACCCCTCGGGCCATTCATCGGCCCCGAAGCTATCACCCGCAACCTTCGCCGCCCCGTCGATCCGGGGGATCGCCGCACCAACGGCACCTTCCGGCGTCTGCGCCGCTTGACCCTGACCGGCAGCAACAACCGCCGCGATGATGCTGCGATACCCGGTGCAACGGCACAAAACCCCACCAAGCGCGGTTTCAACCTCCTCCGCCGAAGGCTGCGCCACCCGGGTCAGCAGGTCCGCTGCCGTGATCAGCATCCCCGGCGTGCAGATCCCGCATTGCGCCGCTCCATGGGCATGAAAACTGGCGCGCAGACGGGACAGTTCGGGCGTCTCGCCCTCGACCGTGGTGACCGCGCAGCCCGCCACCCGCGCCGCTGGCGTCAGGCAGGCGCAGACCGCCTTGCCGTCGACAAGCACCGTGCAGGCCCCGCAATCGCCCGCATCACAGCCGACCTTGGTGCCGGTCTTGCCCAGCCGTTCCCGAAGCGTCTCTGACAGTCTTTCCGTTGGCGGGGCCGCAACTTCGACCAGAGTTCCGTTCAGGGTAAAACCGATCATGCCACCGCCTCCACCACTGCGCGACGGACAAGCTCGACCGCAGCCTCGCGTCGGTACGCAGCCGTTGCCCGGATATCGTCGATTGGTGACAACGCGGCCTCCACATCCCCGGCCCGCACCCTTTCGACAGCTTGGCAGACCCCGGCCCCGATCAGCGCCGCTTCCACCGCCGGAAGACGCCGCGCGACGGGTGAGCACGCCCCTACGGCGACGGCGGCCCTGTCAATCACTCCCCCCGTCACCTCCAGCCGCACCGCCGCCATGGCAATCGAGATCACCAGATGCAACCGCGCCCCCAGCTTCACAAAACCCGACTGGCCCGCAAGGCCCGCCTCGGGGACAAGAACCGCGGCCAGAACCTCCCCTTCACGCAGGGCCGTGCGGCGGGGGCCAAGCACGAAATCCTGCAACGGCAGCCGCCGCAACCCTGCCTCCGACACCAATTCCACGTCGGCATCCATGGCCAGCAATGGCGGAACCCCGTCAGCCGCAGGCGACGCATTGCAAAGGTTCCCCCCGATGGTCCCGGCATTCTGCACCTGCCGCCCGCCAATCTGCCGCGCCGCCTGCTGCAAGGCGCGCAACGCGGGCGGAAGCCGGGCCTCGGCAATTGAAGACCAGGACACAGCCGCGCCAATCCGCAACCCCTTCGCCATTTCGATCTTTGAGAACCCTGGCAGCGCTGTCACATCCAGCACCGGGCCAGCCAACCCGCGGCCTGCCCCAGGGTAAAGGTCCGTCCCCCCGGCCAGAACCCGCCAGCCACCGGCGGCCAAAAGCCGCGAAGCCTCGTCTACTGTCGATGGTCGGGCAAAGTCTGGCACGTCAGATCCCGAGTTCATATGTATAGAAACATTATTGCGACCGAGCCGCAGTCCCTGTCAACAACCTTGCACGGATCACCCGCACGTCGTATCGCGATGAAATGACGGATGCGAACCCCTATCGCCTGGACGATCAGATCGGCTATGTCCTGCGCCGGGTGACGCAGCGGCATCTGGCGATCTTTGCCGCCGCCATCCCCGAAGTCACCACCACCCAGTTCGCGGTCATGGCCCGGCTTGCCGAAGTTGGCCCGCTGTCGCAGAACCACCTTGGCCGGGCCACCGCAATGGATGCGGCGACGATCAAGGGCGTGGTCGACCGGCTTGCAAAGCTTGGGTTTGTCGAAACCGCCGCCGACCCCGACGACCGACGCCGCCTGACCGTGTCGCTTAGCAAGGCAGGGCGGGCAATTGTCAGCGCCAAGGTTGCCACCGCGCTGCAGGTTTCAGCCGAAACGCTTGCCCCCTTGACGGCGGAAGAGGCAACCATCCTCAAGTCTTTGCTGGTTCGCTTGACCTGACGGCGTGGCGTGCCCGAAAGGCCGCTGTTTCAACTGCGTTGGGTGCCTTTCCCGAAAAGGTCAGCACATAGGCCGGGATACGCTCCATCCGGGTGTCGAAATCCTCGTTTGATCGCAGCACGATATAGCCGACCTGCGTTAGATAAAGCGTGCGCGCGCGGGCATCGGCCTCGGCCCTCGCATAGCCGAAACGACAGAAAACAGCCGTAATCGCAGCAATGCGGGCATCATCGGCGCGCGTCATCGCTGCCGCAACTGATGGATCGGTCAGCGACCAGGTCCGCATCGCAAATTCCAGACGGCTGTCAAACAGCGCCGGGTCAATCCAGCAGTCGAAAAGGTTCAGCATCGCCTCGGTAATCGTTGACGCTTCGGCCTCGCACCTTGCAACAAGATTGCCGGTATTTTGCGCCTGCCAGCGGTCAAGCAACCCTGCCAGCAGCGCCTCACGATCCGGGAAATGCCAATAGAACGAGGTTCGCGACAGACCCAGCTTTTCAGCCAGCGGCATGACCTTGACGGCCTCGACCCCGCCCTCGACCAACAGGTCATAGGCCGCATCCAGCCAAACCTCGGGCGTTCCGCGCCAGCCGCGTTCTGATCGGTCAATCTTCATGACCCGACCCTAGTCGACTGGCGCAGCGCCGCAAGATGGCAAAACTCGACACAGGTGTCTATTTTTAAGTTGAGCGTCACCGCGACCTGATCTAGCCTTGTCGTCAGCAGGAAAAGGAACCCACCCCATGTCGCAAGACCCGCTCCTCCAGCCCTTTCAGCTTAAGCACCTGACACTTCGCAACCGGATCATGACCACCAGCCATGAACCGGCCTACGGCGACGACGGCATGCCGAAGGACCGCTATCGGCTGTATCACCTTGAACGGGCAAAGGCCGGGGTGGCCATGGTCATGACGGCGGGATCAGCCAGCACCAGTCGAGACAGCCCGCCGGTCTTCTCCAACCTTCTGGTCTGGAAGGACGAGATCGTGCCGTGGATGAAACGGCTGGTGGACGACTGCCACGAGGCCGGCGCAGCGGTGATGATCCAACTGTCCCACCTTGGCCGCCGCACGCGCTGGGACAAGGCCGATTGGCTGCCGGTCGTGTCGTCCACACATGAGCGCGAACCCGCGCACCGGGCCACGCCGAAACCGGCCGAAGACTGGGACATCGCCCGGATCATCGCCGACTACGTCGATGCCGCCGAGCGGATGAAGGCGGCGGGCCTCGACGGGATCGAGATCATGTGCCACGGCCACCTTCTCGACCAGTTCATGTCGCCGCTGACCAACATTCTGGATGCGCCCTACGGCGGCAGCCTAGAGAACCGGGCCCGCCTGACGATGGACATTCTGGCCGCGGTCCGCAAGAAGGTCGGCCCCGAGATCATCATCGGCATGCGCTACGGCGTCGACGAGATGGAGCCGGGCGGGATCGACATCGAGGAAGGTGTCGCCATCGGAAAGCTGTTCCGGGACAGTGGCTTGGTTGACTATCTTAACATCAATCGCAGCCGCATCCATACCGACCCCGCGATGACCGACCTGATCCCGGTGCAGGGCATGCGCTCGGCCCCGCATCTGGACTTCGCGGGCCGGATCAAGGCCGAGGTCGGCATGCCGACGCTGCACGCCGCGCGCATTCCGGACGTGGCGACGGCACGTCACGCCGTGGCGACGGGACAGGTCGACATGGTGGGGATGACCCGCGCACACATTGCCGACCCGCATATCGTGCGCAAGATCATCGAGGGGCGCGAGCATGATATCCGCCCTTGCGTCGGTGCCACCTATTGCCTTGACCGGATTTATCAAGGCGGCATGGCCTTGTGCATCCACAACCCGTCCACCGGGCGCGAGGGCTCGCAGCCGCATGACATCGAAACGGCGGCGGTGAAGAAAAAGGTTGTCGTGGTGGGCGCCGGACCTGCTGGAATGGAAGCTGCCAGGGTCGCGGCGGAGCGGGGGCATACGGTTGTTGTCTTCGAAGTGGCCGACCAACCCGGTGGGCAAATCCGCCTGACGGCCCAGCAAAAACGGCGGTCCGAGATGATCGGGATCATCGACTGGCGCTTGGCACAATGTCAGGCGAAAGGCGTGGACTTCCGCTTCAACACCTGGGCCGAAGCTGATGATGTGCTTGCCGAAAACCCGGATGTGGTGATCATCGCGACCGGCGGCATTCCGGTGATGGACGGGCTGACCGCAGGCAATGATCTGGTTGTCTCGACCTGGGACATCCTGTCGGGCGACGTCAAGCCGGGGGCCAATGTGCTGCTTTACGACGACGCGGGCGACCATGCGGCGTTGCAGGCGGCGCAGCTGATCGCCGAGGCCGGATCGAAGGTCGAGGTGATGACCCGCGACCGCACCTTCGCGCCGGAAGTGATGGCGATGAATCTGGTGCCCTACATGCGGGCGATGCAGGACAAGGATGTCACCTTTACAGTGACTTACCGGCTTCTGGCAGTGGAAAAGGCGGGAAATCAGCTGAAGGCGACGGTCGGGTCGGATTATATGAAGCTCGACCGGACGGCACTGGTCGATCAGGTGGTGGTCAATGCCGGAACCCAGCCTCTGGCGGACATCTATTTCGCGCTGAAACCGCAGTCGGGGAACAAGGGCGCGGTGGATTATGGTGCCTTGATCGACGGGCATCCGCAGCCTGCGGTAGACGGGTTCCAGCTGTTCCGCATCGGTGATGCGGTCGAGGCCCGGAACACCCACGCTGCGATCTATGACGCACTGCGGCTGGTCAGGACCTGCTGAGCCGGATTAACACGCGGTAAACAAGATTTTGCGCGGCGGTTCAAGATCGCCGCGTAACCACCTTTGAACGCTGGATTAACTTCCGGGTTTGGGCGGCAAGAAAGCGTCTTGCTTATGTCTTGCCTGCGTCTTCCTTGCGTCTTGCCCTGAACCGCCCCGGCAGCCGGTTAACCATGTGCCGCGAATCGGCCTAGCGCTTCTTGCGGCAGTAAAGTTCCATCCGGTGGTGGACGATCTCATAGCCCAGTTCGGCAGCGATCTGGCGCTGAAGCTCTTCGATCTTTTCCGACCGGAACTCGGTGATCAAACCGGTGTCGAGATCGACGATATGGTCATGATGCGGGGCATCGGCGACCTCATACCTTGCCCCGCCGTTTTCCAGCGCAAGGCGAAGGACGACCCCTTCGCGTTCAAGAACCGACAACGTGCGATAGACCGTGGCCAGCGACAGGCTGTCGTCAAGGGTCCTCGCCCGCCGGTGCAGTTCGGCGGCGTCGGGGTGGTCCTCGGCCTCGGTCAGGACCTTGAGAAGGGCCTGCCGCTGGCGGGTCACGCGGACTCCGGTGTCGCGGAGGGCCTGGGTTGGGTTCGCTTTCATGGGTGGATCGTAGCGGGGGGCTGGGGTCCGGTCAAACGCTTGGGGGCGTCAACGCTTTGCCTTCATGCGGCGGCGGCGGGGGTCACAAGGTCCGACAGGACTTCGGCGGCGATCTGGAGAGAGCGGACACGGGCCGCGGAATCGTGCATCATGCCGGTGATCATGATCTCGTCGGGCTGGTAGCGGGCGATCAGGGCGGTGAGTTGCTGGCGTACGGTGGCGGGGGAGCCTACGGCGGAACAGGAGAGGGCGTAGCTGGCCTGTTCGAGGATCGGAGCCGGGATGGCGCTGAGGTCGCGGGTCGGGTGGGGGAGTTTGCCGGGCTGGCCGGTGCGCAGGCGCGCGAAGGCGAGGAGTTGCGAGGAGCGCAGGTAAGTCGCCTCGTCGTCCGTAGCGGCGGCCGAGACGCCGACAGCGATCATCACATGGGGTTTTGCAAGGCGGTCCGAGGGGCGGAAGCTGCGGCGGTAGATGTCCAGCGCCTCGTCCAGATGGGTGGGGGCGAAATGCGAGGCGAAGGCGTAGGGAAGGCCGAGGTAAGCGGCCAGTTGCGCGCCGAAGGTGCTGGAGCCGAGGATCCAGATCGGGACATTCGTGCCAGTGCCTGGGACGGCCTGCACGTGTCCGGGGGTATCGCCAAGGTAGGCGATAAGCTCCTGCACGTCTTGCGGGAAGGTGTCTTCCTGCGCCATGTGGCGGCGAAGGGCACGGGCGGTTTGCATGTCGGTGCCGGGCGCGCGGCCAAGGCCGAGGTCGATGCGGTTCGGGTAAAGGGTCGCTAGGGTGCCGAACTGCTCGGCCACGGTGAGGGGGGAGTGGTTCGGCAGCATGATGCCCCCTGCCCCGATGCGCATGGTTTTCGTGTGCCCGGCGACATGGCCGATCAGGACGGCGGTCGCGGCGCTGGCGATGCCGGGCATGTTGTGATGCTCGGCCAGCCAGTAGCGGTGGAAGCCTGATTTTTCAGCGGCTTGCGCGAGGTCGATGGTGGATTTGATCGCCTGGGCTGGGGTCTGGCCTTCGGGGATCGGGGCCAGGTCGAGGTAGGAGTAGTGCTGCATTTGGGGCCTCCGGTTGGGACAGAGGTAATGGTTGGGGGCGGCGGGGGGAAGGGGGGTGCGGCCGCAGGGTGCGCTACAGCGCACCATCGGACGGTGCGCGGTAGCGCACCCGACGCTGGGGGTGGCGGGGGGTTTTGGTTTTCCCGGCGTGGGGTG
>CAUJIP010000090.1 GCA_963205235.1 Pseudomonadota bacterium | reverse complement strand
GTCCGCAGGTGGCGCAGTTCGATGTACATGAGCGATCCTCATAAAGATGGTGAGAATTATGAAATTGTCTCACATCACAGAATCAGGGACAAGGGGGCAAGAAGGAGACCCCCATGAACAAGCCCCGTATTTCTTTCGAATTCTTCCCGCCACAGTCGGTCGATGCCGCTTTCCGGCTTTGGGATGCGGTGCAGGATCTGGCACCGATGCAGCCCGATTTTGTTTCGGTCACCTATGGGGCAGGCGGGACGACCCGCGACAAGACGCTGGAGACAGCGGCGGCAATTCAGCAGAACTGCGGGCTGAAGGTCGCGGCGCATCTGACCTGTGTCGGTGCGACCGAAGCCGAAACCCTGTCCGCCGCCGAGGCCTTTGCTGCGGCTGGGGTCACCGAGATCCTTGCGCTGCGGGGCGATCCCGCGCCGGGCAGCCGCTTTCAGGCCCATCCCGGCGGCTTTGCCTCGTCCGAGGCGCTGGTTTCGGCTTTGGCGCGGACCGGGCGGTTCAAGATCAGGGTGGCGGCCTATCCCGAACCCCATCCCGATGCCGCTGACGAAGGTGCCGACGTGGCCTGGTTGAAGCGCAAGATCGACGCGGGGGCGAATTCGGCGATCACGCAGTTTTTCTTCGACGCCGATGCCTTCTTTCGTTTCCGCGACCGCTGCGCGGCGGCGGGGATCACCGTGCCGATCATCCCGGGCATCCTGCCGATCCAGTCCTGGGAGGGTGCCAAGCGCTTTGCCCGGCGCTGCGGCGCGAAGGTTCCGGTGAAGCTTGACGATGCCTTCCAGACCGCAGTCCGCGACGGGCGTGAGGAACTTTTGGCCCTGACGCAGGCGGTCACCCTGTGCGACAGGCTGATCCGGGGCGGGGTCGAGGACCTGCACTTCTATACCCTGAACCGCCCCAACCTGACGCGCGAGGTTGTGCGTGCGCTGGGCATCCAGCCGCAGGCGGTGCTGGAAAAGGTGGCTTGATTTTCGCCCTTCGGGGTTTCCGGTGTCTCCCTCGGCGGCTTTTCGGTCTTGCGTTGTGGCAAGACGTGGAAAGCCGCCACTTTTTTCCCAAGACTTGCGCAGGGGGGCATATCGGCTAAGCTGACGCCAAGTTTGGGGAACCCTGATGTCGAAGCTTGTCACCCTTTTGAACGGACCGAACCTGAACCTTCTGGGGCTTCGGCAGCCTGAGATTTATGGCCGTGAAACGCTGGATGACGTGGCGGCGAAGGTGGCGGATCTGGCGGATGAACTTGGCTTGCGGCTGAAGGCGCTGCAATCAAATCACGAAGGTCAGCTGGTCGACTGGATTCAAGAAGCACGCGGCAAATCAGCCGGGATCATCATCAATCCGGGGGCTTATTCACATACGTCGGTCGCAATCCTTGACGCGCTGCATGCGTTCGAGGGGCCGGTGCTTGAAGTGCACATTTCGAACATCCACAAGCGTGAGGCGTTCCGGCATCATTCCTTTGTGTCGCAGCGTGCCGAAGGGGTGATCGCGGGCTTTGGCACCGAAGGCTATCTTCTGGCGCTGCGCCGGATGGCAACACTTCTGACCGCATGACCGACCGATTTCGCTGGCACCCGAAGGCGCGGCTTTTCGACGGGGCCGGGCGTGAATGGCTGCGGACATCCCTTGGCATGCCCGTGGCCCCGGACAGTGCGGCGGGTCTTGCCAGCGTGATCGGCCTGCCTGCGTTTCGGATTGGGGCGACCGATGCGCCTGCGCCGGAACAGGGGGAGGAACCGGTTCTTGAAACCCTTACCTCAGGCTCGACCGGCCAGCCCCGCCGTATTCGCCGCACCCAAGGCTCGTGGATTGCCAGCTTTGCGGTGAATCGGCGCTTTGGGATCAGGCCGGGAGCGCGGGTTGCGGTGCTGGGCCGGCTTGTGCATTCACTGGCGCTTTATGGCGTGGTCGAGGGGCTGCATCTGGGGGCCGAGGTGCATCTGCTGGACAGCCTGCGCCCCGACAGGCAGCGGCAGGCTTTGGTGGCGCGGCAGATCACCCATCTTTACGCCACCCCCGCCCAACTGCGCCTGCTGACCGAGGGGCAGGGGCTTTGCCCGGACCTGCGGCTTGTTCTGGTCGGGGGATCAAAGCTTGACGCGGGACTGCGCCGTGCCCTTGCGGAGATGGCACCGGCTGTGGCGATCCGTGAATTCTATGGCGCTGCCGAGGCGAGCTTCATCTCTATCGCGGATGAGGCGGCGCCCGCAGGTTCGGTCGGGCGGATGTATGAGGGGGTAAAGGTTTCGCTGGACCCCACCGGGGAAATCTGGGTCAAAAGTCCATATCTTTTCATCGGTTACGCCGAGGGCGACGGAAGTGCCAGTTGGCGCGACGGCTGGTTGTCGGTGGGCGAGATCGGGCGGATGGAGAATGGCTTCCTGTACCTTTCAGGTCGGGCCGGGCGGATGGTGACGGTGGCCGATCAGAACGTCTTTCCCGAGGAAATCGAGACATTGATGTTGTCCCTGCCGGGGGTCACCAAGGCAGCTGTCCTGCCGGTCACAAATGCCCTCCGCGGCACGGTTCTAGTCGCGATGGTGCAGGGTGACCCGACTGCCGAGGCCGTGATCCTTGCCGGTCTTCGGGCCGAGCTTGGTGCGTTGAAGGCTCCAAGGGCGCTGCTTTGGCAGACGGATTGGCCGGTTCTGGCGTCGGGCAAGACCGACCTTCGGGCGTTGGAGGCGCGGATCACATGGCCCGCCTGATTGCCGCACGGCGAACGGCGGTGGTGCCACGCGGCGGGGCCTTTGCCCGGTTGCGGATCGAAGATCTGGCCGCTCCGGTGGTTTTGGCCTGTCTTTCCGATGCAGGGATGGCGGTGGAACAGGTTGACGAGCTGATCCTGTCGAACGCCTTGGGCGCAGGTGGCAACCCGGCGCGGCGGGTGGCGCTGGCGGCTGGCCTGCCGGAAACGGTGGCCGGGCTGACCACGGACCGGCAATGCGCGGGGGGGCTGGATGCGATCCTGCTTGCCAAGGCACTGGTGGATAGCGGGGCTGCGGATGTGGTTCTTGCGGGTGGCGTCGAAAGCTTTTCGCGACGACCGCTTCGGCTTGCAACCGACCCTGATGGCGGACCGCCTGAACCCTATGAAAAAGCGCCGTTCACGCCATGGCCAGACCGCGATCCTGACATGACTGCCGCTGCCGACACCCTGGCATCAAGGATTGGGATCAGCCGGGAGCGTCAGGAAGCATGGGCGGTTGAAAGCCATGCGAAATCTGTACGGATCGAACATTGGCCGGAAATCGTGCCTGTTGCCGGGGTAGGGCGGGACGCCTTTCCCCGAAACCTGACGGAGGGCCTTCTTGCCCGCGCGAAGGTGCTGCAGGGTTCGATCACCACGGCCACGGCGGCGGTCGCGGCGGATGGGGCGGCGGTATGTCTTGTCGTATCGGATCGTGTCGCCGCTGGTCGGGGCTTGGCAATTCTGAATGGGGCAACGTTTGGGGGAAATCCGGAAGAGCCGGGGATTGCGCCCGTTGCAGCGATCAATCGCATCTGGTCGGGCGAAGCGCTTGCTCAAGCCGAGGTGATGGAGGCCTATGCCGTGCAGGCCATCGCGGTGGTCGAAGGGGCGGGATTGGACCCAGCCATCGTCAACCCGGCAGGCGGGGGACTGGCGCGCGGCCATCCGATTGGCGCATCCGGGGCAATTCTTGCTGTCCGGCTTTTCCACGGGCTGGCGCACGGCCGGGGCCTTGCCGTCATTGCTGCCGCCGGGGGGATTGGGACAGCTCTTCTGGTCGAAGCCTCAGGCGCGGGATAGGAGCGAGGCGGGGCGCATCCGGGCCAGACCTTGGGTGACAAAGCCTGCGATCACGGTCTTGATCAGGTCGCCCGGCAGGAAAGCCCCCGCCAGAAAGGCGGCTTCAGGAAGGGATTTCTCCAGCATCAGGCCCATCCCAAGGATGCCGAAGATCGACAGGATGCCGATCCCGCCGATGATCGAGGCCAGAGTGGCGGCGGGGCCAGCGGCAAGGGTGGTACGCTCCATCAGCCAGCCGATCACGAAGGCGGCGATGGGGAAGCCAACAAGATAGCCGACCGAAGGCGAGGCGAACACGCCGATCCCGCCACGCCCGCCCGACAGAAGCGGTAGCCCGGCGGCGACGAGGGCCAGGAACAAAAGCACCGCCAGCGCGCCGCGTTTCGCGCCAAGCACTGTGCCGCACAGCATGATTCCCAGCGACTGGGCGGTGATAGGAACACCACCGGCCAGATCGATCTTGGGGATCAGCCCCAGAATGGCGATCAGCGCGGCGAAGAGCGCGATATGGGTCAGATTGCGTTCCATGGGCCCCTCCGGGTGCGGTGCGACCCTTTAACCAGCCCCACCCCTTGCCCGCAAGGCCTCGGCTGCGCGGTCGGCATCGTCGAGTGCGGCAAGGGTGACCGGCACCAGAGCCCTCCAGCCGGGGCGGCGGGACGAGCGGGCTGACCAGGATTGGCTGATCTGGCCGAACCGTTCCAGCATAACCGGGATGAAGCGGACCACCAGCGCGCAGGCCAGCGCAAGGCGGCGCGGCGACAAGCCCAAGGGGCGCAGGGGGCGGGCAAGCCATTGGAAAACGGCAAGCATGTCGGAAAGCCGGGTCGTCATGGTGACGAAATTCGCAAGGCCCACCGCAGCAATCATGCGCAGGATGATGGTTGCCCCGGTGGCGGGCGAAGCGATCCAGATATGCCAGAGGCCGACGATGACCACGAAGGGCCAAAGCGGCCAGAGAAGGCGAAGGCCCGTCGTCGCGAAAATCTTGCCGCAGCCAAGGTAGGCAAGCGCCGTGGCCGCGCAGGCCAAGCCCAGCGGCAGGGGGGTCTTGAGCGCGAAAAGCCCTGTGGTCGCCACGGCGAGAAATGCCAACTTCAGCCCAGCGGGAAGAGGATGCGCCCAGGTTTCAACCGGCGAGGTCAGCGTCAGCATCCAACTCTCCGATCCGGGCCATTTCGGCGGTGAAGGCGGGGATGACCTGCGCCGGGGGACCATCGGCGGCGATCGCGCCAGAGTCCAGCCAGAGCACGCGGTCGGCATCTGCCAGAACGGCGGGGTCGTGGGTGATGGTGATCAGTCGCTGGGGCAGGGCAGCAAAGCGGCGAGCAAGGCGGGCCTGGGTCGGCAGATCAAGGCCCGCGAGCGGTTCGTCCAGAAGGATCGTGCGCGGCTGCATCAGCAGGACCGACAAAAGGCAAAGATAGTGCCGCTGGCCCTGGCTTAGGGTCGAGACTGGAGCCTTGGCCCAAGCCCGACGACCCTCAACCGAAAGCAGGTCATGGGCGCGTTTCAGCGCTTCGGGCTGCGGTATTCCCTGTTGGGCAAGGCCGAAGGCCAGCTCTTCCTCGACCGTGGGGAACAGGATCTGGTGATCGGGGTTCTGAAACAGGATGCCAAGGGCTGAAAGTGTAGCCTTGCGGTTCTTGAACGGGTCAACCCCATCGACCCGGACTGTGCCGTCATCCGGGGCAATCAGTCCGGCCAGAAGCCGCAGAAGCGTGGTCTTGCCGGATCCGTTTCGCCCCAGAATTCCGATCCGTGATTCCGTCAGGTGAAACGACAGCGCGTCCAACACCAAGCGACCGCCCAATCGGACAGTGGCTTTGCGTAGGACAAGTCCGGAAGAAGCGTCGGTCATCGGCGGCCTTCAATGGATTGGCCGTCCTTCTAGCCGCAGAGCATCGGGCAGGAAAGTGGGAACCGGGTACGCGCGGCACCCGGTTCCAAAGCAAGGTTTACTGGCAGGCGGCGACGTAGATGTTGCCGTACTGGTCCTTGTACTTGCACTGGCCGGGGGTCGAGGTCGGGCCAAGCAGTTGCGAGGCAGCGACGCCAACGGCAGCACCGATCAGCGCGCCCTTGGTCTTGTCCGAGTCCGAGGACACGGCAGCACCGACAGCGGCACCGCCGAGGGCACCGATGGTGGCGTTCTGCTCGGCGGGGGTGCAGGCGGCAAGCAGCAGGGGGATCAGCGGAAGGGCAAGGTGAAGGCGGGTCATGGCAAGCTCCTGGTTGCGAATCTGTAAGGAGACCCTAGGCCTTTTCGGGACAGATGAAACAGTAATGCAATCCATACGTTCCGAACTTACCGTTTCTTGCTGAGAAACCGCCTCAGAAGGCTGTGGCACCGCCACCGTGCCTGCGCGCGAAGGCAAGCGCACGGGTATAGGCCGGCCGCATGTCGGGGTTCAGCAGCGGGCGCTGGGCCGCGACCTGGTAAAGGTGGCCGGGGCTGGCATTCGCCTCGTTCAGGATTGCGCCGTCTTCGGTCAGGAACACATCCCAGCCGATCAGCCCGTGACCGGGAAAGCTTTCATGCGCCGCCTTCGTGATGGCCAACGCCTGATCCCAATGCGGCAGGCGGAAGCCAAGGAAGGGCAGGTCGGGGTTGTTGCCATGGGTCAGATCGCCTGCCCGGGGGTCACGCAGGCTGCGCAGGCGGATGACTTCGCCCGTTTTCAGATCGATCAGGCCCCAGATACGCTCTCCGTCAGCATCGCCGTCGTGCATTGCCGACTTGGCCGGCAGACGGATGACGGCGTACCAGGGTTCGATCCCATCGCCAGTCCACAGCGTGACGATGCGAAGCGAGGCCATCGCCCCGCCGACATGGGCGCGCAGGGCAGTGGCAAGCTGGTAGAAGGGTTGGAAAAGATAGCCCCTGGTCCAGTCGCGGGCGATTTCGTCGGCAAGCCCGGCCACCGGCACATCCTCGCCCGACAGAAACCGCAAGTGGCCACCTTCGCCAAGGCCAGCGATTGCCGCCGCCCCACGGGCAAAGCTGTCGCCGCGCGGCTTGCCGAAAACCGGCAGGTTCTGCGGGCTCGAAAGATAGGATGCGATGTCCTGAGCGGTTCGCAAGACGGTCAGATCAGCAAGCGCCGGAACGGGGGCGTTGCCGGGCGCAAAGACAGCGCGGGTCCGGGCAAAAGGCAGGCCGCGGGCAACCAGAAGGGCCTCGGTAGCCAACTTGTCGTTCAAAAGCGCCGTTGCAAGGCCGCGCGCGGGCATTTCAAGCGAGGTGTTGAACTCCCGCTTCCGCGAGTTTGACAGGAAGTCGCGCACAAAGGCGCGGCCCCGATCCTTTTGCCAAAGGGCGTAGGTGAAGTATTCCTCGGGCCGCACCTTCTGCCGCCCGAGAGCAAGTCCGATCATGCGGACCGCTTGCCGCACAATTCCGGGGCCACCCTTTGCCGAAAGTGCCAACATGGCAGCACCGGCGTCAAAGTCCCCGGCTTCCTCTGTAGCGGTCAGGTAGCCCAAGGCGCTCAGCCCTGACGCGCGGCGGCGACGGCGGCCTCAAGGATGTCCATCGCTTCGGCGAAATGCGCGTCCGGGATGGTGATCGGCGCAAGGAAGCGCACCACGTTGCCGTAGATGCCACAGGTCAGCAGCAGAAGGCCACGCTTCAGCGCCTCCAACCGGACGCGGTTGGTGAAACCGGCATCCGGCTCATGCGAGCCCGGTTTGCCAAATTCGACCGCCACCATGAAGCCCGGTCCGCGGATATCCATGATTTCCGGGGTGGTGGCGCGCAGGGCCTCAAGCCGCTGCTTCAGACGGCTGCCAAGTTCGTTGGCGCGGGCGCAAAGGTCCTCTTCCTCGATCACATCCAGAACGGCATTGGCCGCCGCAATGCCCAAGGGGTTGCCGGCATAGGTGCCGCCCAGACCGCCGGGGTTTGCGGCATCCATCAGGTCAGCCTTGCCGGTGACGGCTGCCAGCGGCAGACCACCCGCCAGACCCTTGGCCATCGTGGTCAGGTCGGCGGCCACGCCATGCATTTCCATCGCGAAATGGTTGCCGGTGCGGGCGAAACCGGTCTGCACTTCGTCGGCGATCATCACGATGCCATGCTGGTCGCAAAGCGCGCGGATTGCTTTGACCAGCTCGGTCGAGGCCGGGTAGAACCCACCTTCGCCCTGCACCGGTTCAAAGATGATCGCGGCGACGCGGGCCGGATCCAGATCGGCCTTGAACAGCTTTTCGATCCCCGCCATCGCGTCCTTGGTGGAAACCCCATGCACATCCATCGGAAACGGCACGTGATAGACGCCCGGCATCATGCTGCCGAAGCCCTTCTTGTAGGGCTCGACCTTGCCGGTCAGCGACATACCCATGAAGGTCCGGCCATGGAAGCCGCCGCCAAAGGCGATGACGGCGTCACGGCCCGTGGCGATACGGGCGATCTTGATTGCGTTTTCGCAGGCTTCGGCGCCGGTGGTCACGAAGATCGTCTTCTTCTTGAAATTGCCCGGAACCTTGTCGTTCAGACGCTCGGCCAGACGGATATAGTTTTCATAGGGCATCACCTGATGGCAGGTGTGGGTGAATTTGGACATCTGGTTCGCCACGGCGGCCATGACCTTGGGGTGGCAATGCCCGGTGTTCACCACCGCGATCCCGGCGGCAAAGTCGATATAGCGGTTGCCCTCGATGTCCCAGATTTCACTGTTGAGCGCCCGATCCGCATAGATCTGGGTCATCATCCCCACCCCGCGCGAGATGGCGTCGTCACGGCGTTTGGCTACTTCGGCGTTCAGCATGGTGTCTCTCCGGATATCCTGCAGCCCCGGGGCCTCGGGGCGCTGCTTGATGTCTATTTGATCAAATAAGCGCGGCGGGTTCAATCCTTGATGCGACGGCTGATCCCATTTCAATCTTCAACTTTCATTAACTCTTATTGGCGCAGTCTTGGCCAACGGATTCGGTCAGGGTGCAGGCAGATGGGCCAGATTGCGCGGCAGTTGGAAGCGGATGATTTCGGCGACGGTCTGGATCGCTTGCGCCTTCTGCGCTCTCGCCGGGTGGGGGCGGTAACCTTTCACCGACTGATGGCGGAACACGGCTCGGCTGCGGCGGCGTTGCGGGCCTTGCCCGCGATTGCCCTTGCGGCGGGGGTGAAGGACTATGAGGTCTGCCCTGTCGGAGTGGTAGAGGCCGAACTTAGGGCAGGGCGTGCAGCTGGCGCGCGTCTTCTGCATCATGGTGAGGCTGGCTATCCGCAGGCCTTGATGGATATTCCGGATGCCCCGCCGATTCTGTGGGCGCTGGGGGACATCAGCCTGTTGAACCGACCGGCTGTCAGTCTGGTAGGGGCGCGAAATGCGTCCTCGCTGGGCACGCGGATGGCGCGCAGGTTGGGCCAAGGCATTGCCGAAGCCGGGTTTACGGTGGTTTCCGGCCTTGCGCGCGGGATCGATGCAGCTGCGCATGAGGCGGCGCTGGGGTTCGACGGTAGGACCATCGCGGTGATGGCAGGCGGGATCGACGTGATCTATCCGGCCGAAAACGACGGCCTGGCACGCCAGATCGCCGAGCTGGGATGCCGGATCAGCGAACATCCACCGGGGTTGGAGCCGCAGGCGCGGCATTTCCCGCTGCGCAACCGAATCATCGCTGGCCTTGGCCGCGCTGTGGTGGTGGTCGAGGCTGCGTCGAAATCGGGCAGCCTGATCACCGCGAAGTCCGCACTGGACTATGGGCGTGAGGTGATGGCGGTGCCCGGCCACCCCTTCGATGCGCGCGCATCAGGATGCAACATGCTGATCCGCGATGGGGCCCTGTTGATCAGGGGCGCTTCTGATGTGCTGGAGGCTTTGGGGGCAGCCGACCGCGCCCGACCGGATCAGCAGGAATGCATGCCCGTTCTGCCCGGCCCCGAAGCGCCGCAGCGCCCGCTGAAAGAAGTGGCGGTCCTGCATTCCATGATCCTCTCGCGGCTCGGGCCCAGTCCTTTGGCCGAAGACCAGCTTCTGCGGGATCTGAACGTCGCGCCGACCGATCTTGCGCCCGAACTGCTGACGCTGGAACTGGACGGTCGGATCGCACGGCAGCCAGGGGGCCTGCTGACGCGGATCAATTGACCGCTTATCCGCCCTGACGGGCTGTCTGCGCTTTGGCCTCTCGGGCGACACTATCATTGGGAAGCGGTAGCCGTGCCATGGCCAAAGCGTTTCGGCCCCGGTTGACAAATCCGGCGACTGTCCCACAAGGTGCCGACCCATTCGTCAGGCCGTGGGAGCATCAGGGGTATCATGCCAGTTGTCGTCGTTGAATCCCCCGCCAACGCCAAGACGATCAACAAATACCTTGGCCCGGATTTCACCGTTCTTGCGTCCTACGGCCATGTCCGCGACCTGCCCGCCAAGGACGGTTCGGTCGATCCCGAACATGGCTTCGACATGCTGTGGGAGGTTGCTTCCGACAGCCGAAAGCACATCAAGGCGATCACTGATGCGCTGAAGACCGACGACACGCTGATCCTTGCCACCGACCCCGATCGCGAAGGCGAGGCGATCAGCTGGCACCTGAAAGAGGCGCTCGCTTCCAGCCTGAAGAAGGGCAAGACCGTTGCCCGCGTCACCTTCAATGCCATCACCAAGGATGCGGTGACCAAGGCAATGAAGGAACCGCGCGAGATTGACCAGCCGCTGGTCGATGCCTATCTGGCCCGCCGGGCGCTGGACTATCTTGTCGGATTCACCCTTTCGCCGGTGCTTTGGCGCAAACTGCCGGGGGCCAAGTCGGCAGGCCGGGTGCAGTCGGTGTGTCTGCGCCTGATCGTCGAGCGCGAGATGGAGATCGAGGTTTTCAAGGCGCAGGAATACTGGACGGTCAAAGCCGTCTTCCGCACGCCACGGGGGCAGGAATTCGAGGCTGGCCTTGTCACTTTGGGTGGCAAGAAACTGCAGAAATTCGACATTCCGACGGCTGTGGCGGCGGATTTAGCGGTCAAGGCTTGCACTTCCCGAACATTTTCGGTGACGGGTGTTGAATCCAAGCCTGCGACCCGGAACCCCTGGCCGCCCTTCATGACATCGACCTTGCAGCAGGAAGCCAGCCGCAAATACGGCATGGGCGCGAAGCAGTGCATGAACGCCGCGCAGCGCCTGTATGAGGCGGGCCACATCACCTATATGCGGACCGACGGCATCGACATGGCCCCCGAGGCGGTAACCGCGACGCGGGCCGAAATCGAAAGCCGCTTTGGCAAGGCTTACGTTCCCGACAGCCCGAGGATCTACAAGAACAAGGCGAAGAATGCGCAGGAAGCGCACGAATGCATCCGGCCAACCGACATGGGGCTTGGCCCCGACAAGATCCGGGTCGAGGACGACCAGCGCAAGCTTTACGAACTGATCTGGAAACGCACCATCGCCAGTCAGATGGCCGCCGCGCGGCTGGAACGGACCGCCGTCGATGTGGCCAGCCCCGACGGCGAGGTCGCTTTCCGCGCGAATGGCCAGGTGGTGCTGTTTGACGGTTACCTGAAAGTCTACGATCAGGGCCGCGATGACGAAGACGAAGACGAGGGTCGCCTGCCTCAGGTGATGCAGGGCGAAAAGCTGGACAAGGGGGCGATCAGCCCTGACCAGCATTTTACCCAACCTCCGCCCCGATATACCGAAGCGACACTGGTCAAGCGGATGGAAGAACTGGGGATCGGCAGGCCGTCGACCTATGCCTCGGTCCTGACCACGATTGTCGACCGGGAATATGTGCGCAAGGACAAGAACCGGCTTTTCCCGGAAGATAAGGGGCGGTTGGTCACGGCGTTCCTGTCGAACTTCTTCAAGCGGTATGTCGAATACGATTTCACCGCCGACCTTGAAACCGAGTTGGACGATGTCTCGGCTGGCGACCGCGATTACAAGGATGTGCTGACCCGGTTCTGGCGCGATTTTTCGGCGGCGATTGCCGAAACTGCCGATCTTCGGATCGGAGAAGTACTTGAGAAGATTGATGATTTCCTTAGCCCGCATCTTTACCCGCCGCGCGCCGATGGCGGTGACCCTCGCGTTTGCCCGACCTGTGGCAACGGGCGGCTGCATCTGAAGACGGCGCGTTCGGGCGGGGCGTTCATTGGCTGCGGCAACTATCCGGAATGCCGTTACACCCGCCCGCTAGCCGGGGACGCGGAAAGCGTCGCCTCGGATGGGCGGATTGTGGGGCAGGATGAAAACGGGATTGAAATCAGCCTGCGGGCAGGGCGCTTTGGCCCCTATGTTCAGCGCGGCGAGGCGACTGAAGCCCAGCCCAAACCCGACCGCGCCAGCCTGCCCAAGGGTTGGACGCCGGATGGTCTGACGCTTGAACGCGCGCTGGCACTGCTGTCGCTGCCGCGTGAGATCGGCAAGCACCCCGAAGATGGCGTCCTTGTCGAGGCCGCGATTGGCCGCTTTGGCCCCTATGTCAAGCATGGCTCGGTCTATGCGAATATCCCGGATGTCGAGGAAGTCTTCACCATCGGCATGAACCGTGCGGTCGAGGTTCTGGCCCAAAAGGCCGCGCGGGGTGGGCGGACCACGGCCCCTGCCGAGCCCTTGAAAGTTCTGGGCACCCATCCGGATGGGGGAGAGGTGCAGGTCATGCCGGGCCGCTATGGGCCCTATGTCAAATGGGAAAAGGTCAATGCGACCTTGCCAAAAGACGTGGCTCCCGAGGCGGTCACGCTGGAAGAGGCGCTGGTCTTGATCGCCGAAAAGGCGGGCAAGGGCGGCAAGAAGAAGGCACCGGCCAAGAAGGCCACAGGCGCGGCAGCAAAGAACGCACCGGCAAAGAAGGCCGCCGCCAAGAAAGCCCCGGCAAAGAAGGCTGCACCGAAATCGGTTGCGCGGGCCAAGTCGGGCGGCAAGACTGAAGCCGAGCTTTGAAATCCGAGGATGTCCATGCGTTTCCTTTCCGCTGCCCTGATCCTGTGCACCGCACCGGCCTTTGCCTTTGAACCGGGCACCCACGGCGACCCCCTTGAAGACGAAGGCTATTTCGTCGGCTGCTCTTCGGGTGAGGAGGGCGGAAGCGCCTGCGAGATCCATGCCAGTGGCGCGATCTTCCTTGCGTCGTCCGAAGGCCCTTCTGACCCCGACGCGATGAATGCCCTGGCCGCCTTGCCTGCGGGGTCCCCGGTCAGCTTTACCGGCGACATGATCTCGATGGGGGATGTCACCGTGGACCTGGCGTTGAACAGCGTGGCCCCGAACCCGGATGACGAAATGGCACCGCTGGTCGCGGCCCTGCAGGGAAGCTGGGCCAAGGATGGCGCCACGGTCGAGATCATCGGCCTGGAGTGGGATGAGATCGACACGGCAAGCTATATGATCAGCCTGGGCACTGGTTGCACCGATGGGCCCGACCGGGGCACGCCGCATCTGAACCTGTACCAGATGGGGGGCGACCCTTTCGAATCGATCTGTCTTGAAGTCGTCGCCGAGGAGGCGGGCAAGATCACCCTGCGCGACGTCGACAGCGGGTCCGAGGTTCTGCTGACCCGTTGAATTGATCGAACCCGGCGCGCCTGATCGGGCGCGCTGGGTCTGCCTAGCCGCGCGGATTGATCAGCTTGGCAATCAGGCCGGCGGTGCGGATCATACCCAGATTGCGACCGTTTTCGGTGACCACCAACTCGGTCACGCCCTTTGCCATCATGTCCATGATGTCCTTGACCGGCGTTTCCGCAGTCAGAGCGTGTGCCGTGGCCCCCGCTTCGCCGTGTTCCATCACATCCCGCGCGGTCAGAACGCCAAGCGGGTTCATGTGCGCCACGAAGTCGGCCACATATTCCGAAACCGGGTTGGCGATGATCTCGCGCGCGGTGCCGCATTGCACGATCCGGCCGCCCTCCATCAGCGCGATCCGGTTGCCGATCTTGAAAGCCTCATCAAGGTCGTGGCTGACGAAGATGATGGTCCGCTTGAGCTTTTTCTGCAGGTCCAGAAGCTCGTCCTGCAGCTTGGATCGGATCAGCGGGTCGAGGGCCGAGAACGGCTCGTCCATCAGAAGGATCGGCGCGTCGGTGACAAAAGCGCGGGCAAGGCCCACGCGCTGCTGCATCCCGCCGGAAAGGTCACCGACCTTGCGCTCGGCCCATTGGCTTAGGTTCACGAGTTCAAGCTGGGCGTCGACCTTTGGCTTGCGCGCCTCGGGCGACATGCCGGCAAGTTCAAGCCCAAGGCCCACGTTTTCCCGCACGGTCCGCCACGGCAGAAGGCCGAACTGCTGGAAAACCATGGCAATCCGGGTGGCACGAAGGCGGCGAAGCGTTTCAGGGTTGGCCTTGGTGACCGAGACCATCTTGTCGTTTTCCAGGACCCGCACTTCGCCCCGCACCACCGGGTTCAGCGCGTTGACGCCGCGTAGCAGGGTCGATTTGCCAGATCCGGACAGGCCCATCAGGACAAGGATCTCGCCTTCGGCCACGGTCAGGCTGCAGTCATGGACGCCAAGAACCTGACCGGTTGCCTGCTGGACTTCGGCCCGGGTCTTGCCCTGATCCATCAGGGGCAGGGCGCTTGATGGCTTGTCCCCAAAGACGATGGAAACATTGTCGAATTCAACGGCGGCGCGGGTATCGGAACGGGTCATTTTGCCACCCTCAACATGCGGTCCAAGGCGATTGCGACAACGACGATCACAAAGCCGGATTCAAAGCCCTTGGCGGCGTCGACATTGGCCAGCGCCCGCATCACCGGGTTGCCAAGCCCCTTGGCCCCTACCATCGAAGCGATCACCACCATCGAGAGCGACAGCATGATGGTCTGGGTCAGCCCCGCCATGATCTGCGGCCCGGCCCAGGGCAGCTCGACTTTCCAAAGCCGTTGCCGGGGCGTGGCCCCGAAGGCCGTCGCCGCCTCAAGAAGCGCGGTCGGCGTCGAGGCCACGCCAAGATGCGTCAGGCGGATCGGCGCTGGCAGGACAAAGATCACCGTGGCGATCAGGCCGGGGACAAGGCCGGTGCCAAAGAAGACGATGGCCGGGATCAGATAGACAAAGGTCGGCAGGGTCTGCATCAGGTCAAGGATCGGGCTGATCGCCGCGTAAAGCTTGGGTCGGTGCGCGGCAGCGATGCCGATCGGGATTCCAATCCCAAGGCAAACCACGCAGGAGGCCAGGATCAGGGTCAGGCTTTCGGTGGTTTCCTTCCAGTAGCCCTGGTTGATGACGAACAGCCAGCCAAGCCCGATGCCAAGGCAAACCTTCCAATTCTTCTGCAAGGCCCAGGTGATCCCGACGAAAAGCGCCACGATGACAAGGGCCGGAGGGGCCTGCAGCAACCAAAGGATGCCGCCGATCAGCGATTCCAGGACGAAGGAAATCCCGTCAAAGATCACTGTCAGATGGGCTTTCATCCAGTCGAACACATGGTCCGAATACTTGCCGACCGGAATCTTCCAGTTTGTCAGCCAGTACATTAAGTTCCACTTATTTAGCCACTCCGCCGCCTCCATCGTGCCGCCTCCCCGCTGCGCTTCAGACGTAAATCAGGATGGAAAAAGGCCCCGATCCATGCGGACCGGGGCCTGATCCTTACTGCAGCGCAGCTTCCACGGCCGCGACGGCATCGCCGCCGTCCTTGGTGGTCACGCCATCCAGCCAGGGCTTCCAGGCATCCGGGTTGGCGGCAAGCCAGGTCTTGGCCGCTTCGGCCGGGTCGGTGCCGTCATTCAGGATCGCGCCCATGATTTCGTTCTCCATCGCAAGCGAGAACGACAGGTTCGACAACAGCTTGCCCTGGTTCGGGCATTCGCCGACATAGCCCGCACGGGTGTTGGTGAAGACGGTCGCGCCACCGAAGTTCGGCCCGAAATAGTCATCGCCGCCGGTCAGGTAGGTCATCGTGTAGTTGGCGTTCATTGGGTGGGGTTCCCAGCCAAGGAACACGATCGCCTTGCCTTCGTTGTCGGCGCGGGTCACTTCGGCCAGCATCCCCTGTTCCGAGGATTCAACCAGTTCGATCCCGGCAGTCTTCATCCCGAAGGCATCGCCGTCGATCATGTCGAGGATCAGCTTGTTGCCGTCGTTCCCGGCCTCGATCCCGAAGACCTTGTTGTCCAGGTCAGCGGCGTGGGTGGCGATGTCGGCGAAATCCTTGATGCCAAGTTCGGCACCCTTGGCGTTGGTGGCCAGCGTGTATTTCGCGCCTTCCAGGTTCGGGCGCAGCGATTCGACGGTCTTGGCTTCCAGATAGGGGGCGATGTTTGATTCCATCGTCGGCATCCAGTTGCCCAGGAACACATCGACGTCACCGCCGGCCATCGCCTCATAGGTCACCGGAACGGCCAGCATCTGGGTTTCGGTCTCATAGCCAAGCGCTTGCAGCACAAGGCTGGTCGCAGCGGTGGTGGCGGTGATGTCGGTCCAGCCAACATCCGAGAAGACGATCTTGTCGCAGCCTTCGGCAAAGGCCGAGCCGGCAAGTGCGAAGGTGACGGCGGTGGACAGAAGGGTCGAACGGAGGGTCATGGTGGCTCCCTGTTTTTTGTTGATTGACGAGTCAATAAACTTCGCTCTTATTCGGTTTGGCAAGTATTTTTTGGGGCCGCACCGATGCCGAAGCTTGGAATGGAGCCTATCCGCAAGGAAGCTCTGGTAAAAGCCACGATTGTCGAGATTGGTCGAGTCGGGTCTCTGGACGTGACCGTCAGTCAGATTGCCAAGCGTGCGGGCATGTCCTCGGCGCTTGCACATCACTATTTCGGTTCGAAAGAAGAGATGTTTCTGGCCGCAATGCGCCATATTCTAACGCTTTACGGCGCGGAAGTGCGCGGGGCGCTGGTCGCTGCCGAAGGACCGGAGGGGCGGATCCGGGCCATCCTGCGCGCCTCGTTCAGTCCCACGAACTTTCGGCGCGAGGCGGTCGGGGCCTGGCTGAATTTCTGGGTCCTGTCGCAAAGCGTGCCCGAAGCAAAGCGGCTGCTGGCGGTCTATCAGCGGCGTCTGCGGTCGAATCTGGTCGCGGCAATCCGGCCCCTTGCCGGGGATCGGGCGGGGGCAATCGCCGAATCACTCGGCGCGATGATCGACGGGCTTTACCTGCGCGAGGTGCTGAAATCCGGAGCGCCGGACGGGGCCGCGGCTGCGGAACTGGCCTTGCGCCATCTAGAAGCAGAACTGGCACGGGGAGCCTGACATGCACGCGGACTATGTGATTGTGGGGGCGGGTTCGGCGGGTTGCGCCATGGCTTATCGGCTGGCCGAAGCGGGCAAGCGCGTCACAGTGATCGAACACGGCGGCAGCGATGCCGGGCCATTCATCCAGATGCCGGGCGCGCTGTCCTATCCCATGAACATGGGGATCTACGACTGGGGTTTTGCCACCGAACCCGAGCCGCATCTTGGCGGGCGGGTGCTGGCAACCCCGCGCGGCAAGGTGATCGGCGGGTCTTCATCCATCAACGGCATGGTCTATGTCCGGGGGCATGCCCGCGACTATGACACCTGGGCCGAAATGGGGGCCGATGGCTGGTCCTATGCCGACGTGCTGCCCTATTTCAAGCGGATGGAGAATTCGCACGGCGGCTCGGGTCCCGAATTCCGGGGCACCGACGGGCCGTTGCACATCACCCGCGGCCCCCGCGACAACCCCTTGTTCAACGCTTTCATCAAGGCGGGGGAACAGGCCGGTTATCCGGTGACCAGCGATTACAACGGTCAGGCGCAAGAAGGCTTTGGCCCGATGGAGGCGACGATCTGGAAGGGTCGGCGCTGGTCGGCGGCCAATGCCTATCTGAAACCGGCGATGGCGGGCGGCAATGTCCACATCGCGCGCGGTTTTGCCCGCAAGATCGTGATGGAAGGCAAACGCGCTGTCGGGGTCGAGGTTGAAACGCGGGCGGGCATCGAAGTCATCCGCGCCGGGCGCGAGGTGATCATCGCCGCTTCGTCGATCAACTCGCCCAAGCTTCTGATGCTGTCGGGGATCGGACCTGCCGAGCATCTGAAGGAGCATGGGATCGACGTTATTGCCGACCGCAAGGGTGTGGGGGCGAACCTGCAGGATCACCTTGAGATCTATATGCAGTTTGCGGCCAGCCAGCCGATAACCCTTTACAAATACTGGAACCTTTGGGGCAAGGCGTTGGTCGGCGCGCAGTGGCTTCTGACCGGCAAGGGTCTGGGCGCGTCGAACCAGTTCGAGGCTTGCGCCTTCATCCGCACCAAGGCCGGGGTCGAATACCCCGATATCCAGTATCACTTCCTGCCGATCGCCGTGCGCTATGATGGCAAGGCGGTCGCTGCGGGCCACGGTTTTCAGGCGCATGTCGGGCCGATGCGGTCAAGGTCGCGCGGGTCGGTCAGCTTGCGTTCTGCCGATCCCAAGGCTCCGCCGAAGATCCTGTTCAACTACATGTCCCATCCCAGCGACTGGGAGGATTTCCGCACGTCGATCCGCCTGACGCGCGAGATTTTCGGACAAGAGGCGTTCAAGCCCTATCTCAAATCGGAACTCCATCCTGGGCCCGGCCATGAAACCGACGCCGAGCTGGACGATTTCCTGCGCCAGCATGTCGAAAGCGCCTATCACCCCTGCGGCACGGCGCGGATGGGGCGGGCCAGTGACCCGATGGCTGTCGTGGATCCGGAATGCCGGGTGATTGGCGTCGAAGGCCTGCGCGTGGCAGATTCGTCGATCTTTCCGCAGGTCACCAACGGCAACCTCAACGGCCCGTCGATCATGACCGGGGAAAAGGCCGCGGACCATATTCTTGGCCGTACACCGCTTCCGGCCTCGAACCTTGAGCCATGGATCAATCCGAACTGGAAGACGGCACAGCGATGACTTGATCCCGGTCAAGGCGGGGCCGGGCGGGACCCTCTAGACTGGCCAAGACAGTCAAGAAGGAGCGACCGATGTCCAACACCCCGCACACGCTGCACGACGAATTCCCCGCCGAGGCGCAGAAGATCAGCGCCCTTAAGGTCAAGGACGCCCATTTCGCCAAGCTTCTGGTGGATTATGATCAGATCAACGACAAAGTGCACCGGGCCGAAACCCGTCTGGACCTGCTAAGCGAAGCCGAGGAAGAAGTGCTGCGCAAGACGCGGTCACGCCTGAAGGACCAGATCGCCACCGCTCTGCGCAACGCTTAACCCGCGATTTCGTAGGGAAGGATATCTCGGGCATTCGGGTTGACCCGCAGTCGGCCTTCCAGCGGCGGGACTGACCGCTGGTGGCAGGTCTTCCTCTCACAGATCCGGCAGGAAATCCCGATGGGCTCGAACCTTCCCTTAAGGTCGAGCCCATCGGAATAGACCAATTGCCCGGCATGCTGCACTTCGCAGCCAAGCCCGATGGCATAGCGGCGGACCGGGGCAAGGAAGGCCCCCGCCGGTTTCGACACGTCGCGCGCCAGACACAGATAGCGCACACCGTCCGGAGTTTCGGCCAACTGACGCAGGAATTGCCCCGGCGTTTCAAAGGCACGGTGGACGTTCCACAGCGGGCAGGCCCCACCAAAGCGGGCAAATTGAAGGCGCGTCGCGGAATGCCGCTTGGTGATCGTGCCCGCCTGATCGACCCGGACGAAGAAGAACGGGATTCCTTTGGCCCCGGGGCGCTGCAGGGTGGACAGGCGGTGCGCCACCTGTTCGATACTGGCACCAAAGATATCGGCCAACCGCTCCAGATCGTGCCGCACCTCCTGCGCGGCCGCAAGGAAGGCGCGATAGGGCAGAAGCGCTGCGCCAGCGAAATAGTTGGCGAGGCCGATCTTGGCGATGTCGCGGGCTTCGGGCGTCGAGAACCGGGCCAGATCAAGTGTCGCTTCCAGCAGGTCGTTCTGGGTCAGCAGCGCCACCTGATGCAGAAGCTGGAACCGCTGTGAGGGCCCCGTCGCCCGCGCCGAGATGTCCAGCCGCCGCGCCGCCGGGTCATAGTGGCGCAAGGGGGCCTTGTCCGAATAGTGCAAACTGATGCCTGACCGTCGCAGCAAATCCTGTGCCAACGTTTCAATGGGTTTTCCGCTGGTTCCTGACGTGGCGAAATGTTCAGCAGCCCGGTCCACCGCATCCAGATAATTGTCGCAATAGTGAAAGAAGTCGCGGACTTCCTCCCAGGCGCTTGGCCGCAGCGAGGCGTCCTCACGCCCCAAAGCCTCGTCCAGCGAGGCAAGTCTTTCATGGGTCTGGCGATAGGCCCGATGCAGGTCAAGGAAGGCCCGCGCCAGGGCTGGCGCATTGGACGCCGCCAGCCGCAGATCGGCCAGGGGGGGCGAGGCTGAAGCGAAGACCGGGTCGGCCAAAGCCTCGCGCATGTCGGTGACCAGACGCTCGCTTTCGCCCACCGTCAGTTCGGTCACATCCAGCCCGAACTCCTGCGCCAGCGCCAGTACGACTGCCGCCGAAACCGGGCGGTGGTTGTTCTCCATCTGGTTCAGATAGGGCAGGGACACCGACAGCTTGTCGGCGAATGCCTTCTGCGTCAGTCCCAGCCGCCCGCGTATCTCGCGCAGCTTGACGCCGGCATAAAGTTTCTGGGTGGCCATGGCGTTCCCCGTGATTTGCAAAGCCATTTTCGGCTTTGCAAACCCCGCCCGTCAAGCGCCGATCTGATGGGCGCGGCGAATGACGAAAAGAATCGCGATGACCGACGCGATGGATGAGGCAAGCATCAACAGGATCAGCGGCATTTCGGTCGCGCCGGGGTGCATCAGGACGCCCGCAATCGCGGCAAGCCCGGCCCCGCCGCCAATCAGGATCGCGCCGCCAAGACCGGATGCGGTGCCCGCAAGCTCGGGCCGGACTGACAGCATCCCGGCATTGGCGTTGGGCAGGCAGATGCCGTTGCCAAGGCCCATGAAGATGGTCAGGCTGAAAAACACGGTCGGCCCCGAAAGCCCGGCCAGGGTCAGCAAGGCCAGAAGCGCCATGCCGAAAGACGTGACCACAGTCCCCAGCAGGATCATCCTGTTCATCCCCACCCGCACCGAAAACCGCCCGGCAAGGAAGTTGCCCGCCGCATAGCCAATGGCCGTCAGGGCGAAAAGCGCGCCGACATGGGTGGAACTTAGCCCGAAGATCTTGTCGCCGACGTAAGGCGCGCCACCAAGATAGGCAAAGAAGCATCCCGAAGCGAAGGCCGCCGACAGCGTATAGCCCCAGAACCGCCGCGACCCAAGAAGCGAGGGATAGGTCCGGACCTGATCCTTAAGGCTGGTGCGACGCAGGTTGGCCGTCTCGCCCAGATCGGCCCAGACCAGGCCAAGAACCAGAATCCCAAGGCCCAGAAGCAATGCAAAACTCGCCTTCCAGCCATAGGCGTCGTCCAGAATGCCCCCAATCACCGGGCCGATCATCGGCACAAGGCTCATCCCCATGGTGACATAACCGATCATGCTGGCGGCCTCTGCATCCGCGACCATGTCCCGCACGACAGCCCGCGACAATGCCATGCCCGAGGCGATCACAGCCTGAGCCATCCGGAAAATCAGAAAGATCGTCGCATTCGGGGCAAGAAGCGTCCCGACGGTGGCCAGCAGGAACAGGACCAGCGATCCGATAAGCACCACCCTGCGCCCGTAGCGATCCGAGATTGGCCCGATCACGATCTGCAACGCTGCCGACAGTGCCAGATACAGCGGTACCGATTGCTGCATCAGTCCGTAGGACACCCCGAAATAATCCGCCATGCCCGGAAGCGAGGGCAGGAAGATGTTCATCGTCAGCGCCGAAAGCCCGGCCAGAAGGATCAAGGTCGCGATCTTCGGGGGGGTCCGGCGGTCAAGAAATACGGGGGCTGCGTGTCGCATCGGGCTGGGCTACGCTTCCGGCGTGGGATTGTCCATCGCTGCGCCAGTCTTTCCGGGCGGGATCGGATCAGGTCACGCCCATTTGTGAAAGATGAAGAAGGCTCCAACCGCGATGCAGCCGAACCCCAGAAGGTGGTTCCACATCAAGGGCTCCTTCAAATAGAGCACCGAGAAGACGGCGAAGACGGATAGGGTGATCACCTCCTGGATCGTTTTCAGCTCGGCCGCCGAGAAATAGCCGTGACCAATCCGATTCGCAGGAACCTGAAGCACGTATTCGAAGAAGGCGATGCCCCAGCTGATTAGGATCACCGTTATCAGGGCAGCGGATTTGAACTTCAGATGCCCGTACCAGGCAAAGGTCATGAAGACATTCGAGGCAAGCAGAAGGCCGATGGTGACAAGGGGGGTGGGAAGGCTGGACATGGGTCTCTCCGGGTTTCGCCTTCTTTAGCCCAAGCTGTTCAGGGTGGCCAGAAATTAGCAGCTTTGCGATTTGAAGCTTGATATTTCAAAGCTCTTTGCAAATTCGCCGTTTCTCGCTTCTCTCGCCAAGGCTGCTGCCCTAGATTGACCTCGGCCATCAGCCGGGGAGGGCGCGATGAAGGATATTCTTGCTCAGCTTGAGGCGCGTCGTGCCGTGGCCCGTGCAGGCGGTGGCGCGCGCCGGGTCGAGGCGCAGCACGCCAAGGGCAAGCTGACGGCGCGCGAACGGATCGAGCTTCTCTTGGACGAAGGGTCGTTCGAGGAATTCGACATGTTCGTCGCGCATCGCTGCACCGATTTCGGGATGGAGCAGGACCGCCCCGCAGGCGATGGCGTCGTGACCGGCTGGGGCACGGTGAACGGGCGGCAGGTCTATGTGTTCAGCCAAGACTTCACCGTCTTCGGCGGGTCGCTGTCGGAAACCCACGCGCAGAAGATCTGCAAGATCATGGACATGGCGCTGCAAAACGGCGCGCCGGTGATTGGCATCAACGACTCGGGTGGCGCGCGGATTCAGGAGGGCGTCGCCTCGCTGGCGGGCTATGCCGAGGTGTTTCAGCGCAACATCATGGCCTCGGGCGTGGTGCCGCAGATCAGCCTGATCATGGGCCCATGCGCGGGCGGGGCGGTCTATTCCCCGGCGATGACCGACTTCATCTTCATGGTAAAGGACACGTCCTACATGTTCGTGACCGGCCCCGATGTGGTCAAGACGGTGACGAATGAACAGGTCACAGCCGAGGAACTGGGCGGGGCTTCGACCCATACCCGCAAATCCAGTGTCGCCGATGGGGCCTATGAGAATGACCTGGAGGCGTTGGCCGAAACCCGCCGCCTGATCGATTTTCTGCCGAAGTCGAACCGCGAAAAGGCGCCGGTGCGGCCGTTCTTCGATGATCCCGCGCGGATCGAGACCAGCCTTGACACGCTGATCCCAGACAACCCGAACCAGCCCTACGACATGAAGGAACTGATCGCCAAGATCGCGGATGAAGGCGACTTCTTCGAGATCCAGCGTGACTATGCCGGCAACATCATCACCGGCTTCATCAGGATCGAAGGCCAGTCGGTCGGTGTCGTCGCCAACCAGCCGATGGTTCTGGCCGGGTGTCTGGACATCGACGCCAGCCGCAAGGCCGCGCGGTTCGTCCGCTTTTGCGATGCGTTCGAAATCCCGATCCTGACGCTGGTCGACGTGCCGGGTTTCCTGCCGGGTGTGGCGCAGGAACTGGGCGGCGTGATTAAGCACGGCGCGAAACTTCTGTTCGCCTATGGCGAGGCGACGGTTCCCAAGGTGACGGTGATCACCCGCAAGGCCTATGGCGGGGCCTATGACGTGATGGCGTCCAAGCACCTGCGCGGCGATTTCAACTATGCCTGGCCCACGGCGGAAATCGCGGTGATGGGGGCCAAGGGCGCAGTCGAGATCCTCTATCGCAGCGAACTTGGCGACAAGGACAAGATCGCCGGGCGGGTCAAGGATTATGAGGACCGCTTTGCCAATCCCTTTGTCGCGGCCGAAAAGGGCTTTGTCGACGAGGTGATCATGCCGCATTCCACCCGCCGCCGGGTGGCCCGTGCCTTTGCCGCTCTCCGGGGGAAAAAGCTGTCGAACCCCTGGAAAAAGCACGACAACATCCCGCTTTGACCC
>CAUJIP010000089.1 GCA_963205235.1 Pseudomonadota bacterium | reverse complement strand
GGAATCGGTCTTGCCCGCCTTGACCACTGGCCCGCTGTCGCAGGTTATGCGGGCTTCGTCTGGTTCCAGATGGTGTCACTTTACCCTGACGACCCCGCCGTCCTGGCCCAGGTCGCGCTGGCCTATTGGACGGTGATCTTTGCCCTTGCCGTGCTGGAGGGCGAGGACTGGCTGCAGCATGGCGAGTTCCTCACTGTCCTTTTCGCCCTGATCGCCAAGGTCGCGCCGTTTTGGCATGAGACCTCTGGCCCCCGCACCCGCCTGATGCGCGGCTGGCCGGGAACTCAGGTGCTGACCATGCCGCCACTGACGCCGTCGACGGTGGTCTTCGTCAGCCTTGCACTCGCTGCCCTCACCTTCGACGGGCTGATGGAGACCTTCTGGTGGCAGGCCCTGATCGGCGAGAACCCCCTGGAGCCCACAGGCCGCAGCGCGGTGATGTGGCAGAATACCGGCGGGCTTCTGGCGGTCTGGGTGCTGACCCTGGGACTTATCCTCGGCGCGATCCACATGGGCCGACGCATCGGGGGAGGCTTCGCGACGGGGCCGGTGATGCTGTCCTTCCTTGCCATCGCGGCGGGCTATCATGCGGCGCACTACCTGGTGATGCTGCTGACCGCCGGGCAATACACTCTGGCCGCCTTGAACGATCCGCTGATGACGGGGGACAGCTGGCTTGGCCTGCCGCCCTTCTACGTCTCTTTCGGCTTTCTGACCGACCCAAGGGTGATGCCGCTGATCTATGGCGCGCAGTTCGCCGCCATCCTTGGGGCGCATCTGCTGGCCGTGCTGCTTGGACTGAAGCTTGCGGGGCAGGGCGCGCGGCCGGTGGCGCATCTGCCGATGACGGTGTTGATGGTGGCTTACACGGTATTGGGTCTCTGGCTTCTGTCTACCGCCAGGACCGGGTGAAACGACTGGACAAACCGGGGCTTAGGTCCCCTCAATGACAACAGGGCCCATCAAAAGGCCGCAACAGTGGAGAGACGGACATGACCAAAGGATTGCTTCATCCCACCCGCCGCGGCCTTCTCATGGCTGGGGGCGCGGGGCTGTTGAGCGCGGCATTGCCAGGCTATGTAGCGGCGCAGGGCGCACCGATCAAGATCGGCTTCCAGCTGCACCGCACCGGCATTGGGGCGGCTTACGGGCGCTGGTACGAACGCACCGCGCAAGCCGCGCTGAAGGCTATCAACGACGCGGGTGGGATTGCTGGGCGGCCTGTGGAAATCCTGTTCGAGGACGACGCGACCGACCCCAAGCGTGGCTCGGAAGTGGTGGACAAGCTCACCCAGTCCGACGGCTGCGATCTGGTGATGGGGACTCTGTTCTCCCACGTGGTCATGGGCTCGGCACCCCGCGCCGGTGAGCTGAAGGTGCCCTACCTCGTCTGCTCGGAAGGCTATCACGTCGCCAGTGGCATGCTGAACCGCTGGACGCTGCAGCCGGGGATCACGGACGTTCGCAGCCAGATCGCGTCGATGGCGCCATGGGTGTCGGCGAACCTTGGCAAGAAGGTCACGATGATCTTCCCGGACTTCGCCTTTGGCTATGATCACCGCGACTTCTTTACCGCCGCGATGGCTGCGCAGGGTGGCGAGGTGATCGCCCAGATCGCCATTCCCCCGACGGAAACCAGCTTTACCAAGTATTTCGCCCAGATCCCGGCGGAAACCGAGGTGCTTTACCACGTTATGGTTGGCCCGGCGGTCCTGACCTTTGTCAAGGAACTGGGTGAATTCTATGGCTCGGGTGCCAAGCCGCAGATGTTCGGCTTTATCGACAGCCTTGAAGCGGTAGATACCGCGACACCGGGGCTGGAGTTCCTTGAGGGCACCCATTTCTGGGAGGCGCACAATCGGGTGAAACCGGCGGATGCGGGCGAGCATGAGGCGGCTTACCGCGCCGCTGTGGGGGTGGACGACAACGGCGCAAGCGTCAGCGATGCGGCGGATATCGCGACCTACAGCCACATGTTTTCCACCTGGGAGACGCTGTTCGCGATCAAGGCCGGCATGGAGGCTTCGGGCTATGCCGGGATTGCCGACCGGCAGAAGTTCGTCGAGGCAATGGAGGCGATGACTGACCTGCCTTATGGCATCGAACGTCCGCAGGGGGCGAAGGTGTTCAACGGCAAGACCCACCAGGTTTTTGGCACGCAGAACATCAGCCAGGTTCAGGGTGGCAAACTGGTGCGGGTGCATCAGACCAGCATGGCCGATGGCGCCTATGAGGATGCGGTCGACTACACGACGATGTCCTTCTGACAAACAGGGGTGGGCAGATTGCCCACCCTTCACTTTCTTCTCATGGGGTGGGCAATCTGCTCACCTTTCCAACCGCTTGTGAGTTTACGGCATGGCCTTTGGCCCCTTTTTTCTGCTTGCCCTGATGGAGGGCCTTGTCACCGCCGCCGTGCTGGCGCTGGCCGCTTCCGGGCTTTCGCTGGTTTTCGGCGTCATGCGGGTCGTCAATGTGGCGCATGGCGCGTTCTTCATGCTGGGTGCGGTCCTTGCCTGGGCGGTGGCTTCGGCTATGCCGGGTCAGCCCGCTATCGCTTTTCTGGGCGCGCTGGTTATCGCGCCCTTGCTTGTCGCTGCGCTGGCCGCTTTGGCGGACGGGTTGATCCTGAAACGGTTGAACTATGACCCCGAGGCGACGATCGTCGCGACCATCGGGCTTTTGTACATGATCCAGCAGGCGGTGCTGGCGCTTTACGGTCCGAACGCCAATCCGGTGACCGCTCCTTTCGAGCTGCGGCTGCAACTGCCGTGGTTCGGCTATTCCGGTTACAAGCTTTTCGTCATCGTCGCCGCTGCCCTGGTCCTTCTGGCGCTTTGGGTTTTCATGACCCGAACCAAAGTGGGCCTGATCATGCGGGCGACACAGGTTGACCGCACGACCGCGCGCAGCTTTGGCATCAACGTGGACCGCGTCTACATGGGAACCTTTGCCCTTGGGGCCGCGCTGGCGGCGCTTGCGGGCGTGCTGATCGTGCCGATCCAGCAGGCGCATTACCTGATGGGGGGCGATCCGCTGCTTTTGTCGTTCATCGTCGTGATCATCGGTGGGCTTGGCAGCCTGCGTGGCACGGTGGTTGCAGCCTTGATCATCGGGCTGTCGGACGGAGTGATCTCGATGTTCTTCTCACCCACACTGGCAAAGATTATCGCCACGCTTCTGGTGGCACTGGTGCTGGTCTTTCGCCCACAGGGCCTGTTCGGAGCGAAAGCGTGAAGGTCTGGGCCCTGCATCTTGCGCTGATCATTGCCTTGGCCGTGGCGCTGGCAGTTTTGCCGCCCTATCCGGCCACGACGCTTGCGCGGATTCTGGTGCTGGCGGTCTTTGCCATGGGCTATAATCTGGCGTTCGGCTACACCGGGCTTCTAAGCCTTGGCCATGCGCTTTTCCTTGCGGCGGGCGTCTTCGCCGCTGGTCTTTCCGCGCAGTTCTGGGGGCTGTCGGCAGGTCCGGCGCTGCTGCTTGGTGTGGCAGCGGGGGGACTGGTTGCGGCAGCCGTCGGTCTTTTGGCGCTGCGCACGGCAGGGGTCAGTTTCATGATCGTGACGCTGATGTTCGCGCAGGCGGGCTATCTGACGGTGCTTTATTTTGGAACGATTACCGGTGGTGACGAAGGGTTCAATCTTCCCGCTGCCAGCCGGACGGTGTTTGGCTTCGACCTGTCGACCGACACCCCCCGCTTTGTTGCGGCGCTGGTGCTGTTCGCCGTCGGCCTTTTGGCAAGCCTTGCGCTGGTTCGGTCGTCCTTTGGCCGCAGCATGGTTGCGATGCGCGAGAATGAGGAACGCTCGCGCATGCTGGGGATCAACCCCTTTGCGGTGAAGCTGGCAGCCCTTGTCCTGTCTGGGCTTTACGCCGGGGCGGCGGGGGCGGCCTACGCGCTGCTGTTCGGTTATGCGGGCGCGAATTTCGCGACGATCCAGTATTCGATCCTGCCGATGCTGTATGTGCTGCTGGGTGGGGCGGGCACGACGATTGGCCCCTTCCTTGGAGCGCTTTTGATGTTCGGTCTGATCGAGGTCACATCGCGAATGGCCCGGCTTTGGCCGGTGTTGGAGGGGATGGACTATTTCCTGATCGGCGCGGCACTGGTTGTGCTGGTGCTTTTCGCGCCACGGGGCATTCTTGGCACCTTGCGGGAACGGGGGCTGAAATGGCTGCCCTGATTGAAACCCGCGATCTGACGCTGCATTTCGGGGGGCTTCGCGCCGTGGATGGCGTCGATTTTACCCTGAACGCAGGAGAGATTCATGCCCTGATCGGCCCCAATGGTGCAGGCAAGACAACCTTTGTCAGCCTGCTTTCGGGTCGTCGCCTGCCGCAGTCGGGCGCGATCCTTCTGAACGGCGAGGATATTACCCGCCTTCCCGCCCATCTGCGGGTGCGAAAGGGCATTGCCTATACATTCCAGATCACTTCGATCTTTCCGCGCCTGTCGGTCTTTGACAACGTGGCCTTGGCCGTCCAGTCGTGCGGGGCAAAAGGCTTGGCCGCCCAGACCCGCGCGGCGCTGGCCCGTGTCGGCCTTGTGGGGCTGGAGGAGCAGGAGGCGCAGACGCTGTCCTATGGCCACCAGCGGCTGCTGGAACTGGCGATGGGGCTGGCGCTGAAGCCCCGGCTGTTGATCCTTGATGAACCGACCCAGGGTCTTGCCGCCAGTGAGATCGAAGGTTTCAAGGCCCTGGTGCAAAGCCTGGTACCGGAGACCACGGTTCTGTTGATCGAACACAACATGGACGTGGTGATGGACATTGCCACCCGGATCACGGTCTTGAACTTCGGTCAGGTCCTTGCCTCCGGCACGCCCGAGGCGATCCGCGCCAATCCTGCCGTACAGGAGGCCTATCTTGGCGCTTGAGGTTCAGGGCATCACCGCAGGTTACGGCCCGGTCACCGTGCTTCGTGGCGTCGATTTCCGGGCCGAGGCTGGACAGATCACCTGTCTGATGGGCCGTAATGGCGTGGGAAAATCGACCTTCCTGAAATGCCTGATGGGGCTTTTGCCGACGACGGCGGGGACGATCCAAGTGAATGGCCTGACCCTGCAAGGCCTGCCAGCACATCAGGTGCCGAAACGGGGCCTTGCCTATGTGCCACAGGGGCGCCGGCTGTTCGGTCCGCTGACCGTGGCCGAGAACCTTGCCATTGGCGGGTTGGTGCAGGGCAATGACGAAAACACCCTGCACCAGGTGCTGACGCTGTTTCCGCGCCTGCGCGAACGCCTGACGCAGACGGCGCAGACGCTTTCCGGGGGCGAGCAGCAGATGCTGGCGATCGGGCGGGCTCTGTGTCTGAAGCCCACGGTCCTGCTTCTGGATGAACCGACCGAGGGGTTGCAGCCGTCGATGATCGCGCTGATCCAAGAGGCGATCTTGACCCTGAAGGCGCAAGGCGTCGCGGTGGTGCTGGTCGAACAACGGGTGGATGCCGTGCGAAAGCTGGCCGACCGCGTGGCTTTCATGCGGGCAGGCCGGGTGGAAGAGGTGCGGGATGGGGCGGGGCTGGCGGCAAATGACCCTGCTTTCCAAACCTATGTGGGGGTGTGAATGACGGGTCTTGTTGCGGGCGTTGATGTGGGCGGCACGTTCACCGATCTGGTGATCTTCAATCCCGCCTCGGGCGCAGTCCGGCTGGCCAAGGTGCCGACCACTTTGCCAAACCAGTCGGGCGGGGTGTTGAATGCGTTTCAGGCAGCGGGGGCCGAGCTTTCGGCCATTGACCTGATCGTCCATGGCACGACCACGACGACCAATGCCGTGCTGGAACGCCAGTTGTCAAAGACCGGCCTGATCACCACCCAGGGTTTCCGCGATGTGCTGGAGCTTGGCCGCCGCACCCGGCCCCAAGCTTACGGCATGCATGGCTCTTTCACCCCGATCATCCCGCGCGACCTGCGGCTGGAAGTGCCCGAGCGGATGGATGCGCAGGGCCGGGTGGTGACGGTGCTGGACGAAGAGGCGGTGCGGTCAGCGGTGATCCGGCTGCGGGATCAGGGCTGTGAAAGTCTGGTCATCCATTTCCTGCATGCCTATGCCAACCCCGCGCATGAACTTCGCGCGGGCGAGATTGCGCGAAGCCTGTGGCCGAACGGCTATGTCACCCTTGGTCACGCCCTGCTGTCGGAAAGCCGCGAATACGAACGCGGGGTGACGGCGGCGGTGAATGCATCGGTCCAGCCCCTGCTGGAGCGCTATGTGGCGCGGTTGGCTGATGAACTCGCCGCCAAGGGCTATGCCCGCGACCTTCTGGTGATGAACGGCAACGGCGGCATGGTCGCCGCCAAGGATGTCGCGAAAGAGGCGGTCAAGACGGTGATGTCGGGCCCGGCCTCGGGTGTGATGGCCGCGGTTGCCACCGGGCGGCGGGCAGGCATGCCGAACCTTCTGACCTATGACATGGGCGGCACCTCAACCGACGTGGCGATGATCAAGGCGGGTGTCGCCCCGGTCTCGAACGAGATCGAAGTCGAGTATGCCATGCCGATCCATGTGCCGATGGTCGATGTGCGGACCGTGGGGGCGGGGGGCGGGTCGATTGCCCGCATTGATGCCGGGGGCATGCTGCGGGTCGGGCCGGAAAGTGCCGGATCAACGCCGGGACCGGTCTGCTATGGCCGTGGCGGCACGCGGGTCACGATTTCGGATGCGAACCTGATCCTTGGCCGTCTGCCTGCCAGCCGCTTTGGCCAAGCGGCCGACGCGGCACATCGGGCCATGGCCGACCAGATCGCCGCGCCCCTTGGGCTGTCGGTCGAACAGGCTGCCGAAGCGGTCATCCGCATTGCCAATACCCATATGGCCGGTGCGATCCGCATGGTCAGTATCTCGATGGGCGCCGACCCGCGCGACTTTGCCCTCTTTGCCTTTGGCGGGGCGGGGCCTTTGCATGCGGTGGCGCTGGCGCGCGAGTTGAATGTGCCGAAGGTTCTGATCCCGGCCCGCCCCGGCATCACCAATGCGCTTGGCTGCGTGGTGGCGGACCTGCGGCACGACTTCGTGCGCACGCTGAACCGCCCGTTGGACGCCGTCGACATGGGCGATGTCCACGGCGTTCTGGCCGCGCAAGAGGGTGAGGGGCGGCGGTTGATCGGGCTGGAGAAGATCGCGCTGACCGAGGTTCGGGCGGAATATTCCGCCGACATGCAGTTCATCGGCCAGACCCATCTGTTGCGGGTCACGCTTCCCCATGCCAGGCCCACGCGCGAGGATCTGCAGCGCCGGTTCGAGGCCGCCTATCACGCCCGCTTCCGCGTCGATCTGCCGACGATCCGGGCGAACCTCGTGAACCTGAACTGTTCCGTCATCGGCGAACGCCCGGCGCTGGACCTGTCGCGGCTGATCGACCCAGCGGACCGTAAGGCCGAGGTCCAGCCGGTCTCGACCCGGAAAGTCTGGTTCGACGGCTGGCACGATACCCCGGTCTACTGGCGCGACCACCTGCCGCTGGAGTTGGAACTGCGCGGGCCAGCGATCATCGAACAGATGGACACCACCATCGTTATCGACCCCGGCGCGCGGGTCACCTCGGACGCGGACGGCAACCTGATCGTAGAGGTGGGGGCATGACCGGGCCGCTCTTCGCCCCCCTTCGGGCGCTCATCGCTGAACTGCCTCAGCGAGAAGCAAGCGACTGCGCCGTGCCGAGCGGCTGGAGGAACCACCCATGATCGACCCCGTCACCCTTGCCGTCATCCAGGCGGGCCTGCAGCAGGTCTGCGACGAGATGGACCTGACCTTTTCCCGCGCCGCCTTCTCCCCGGTGATCGCCGAAGCCGACGACAGGTCGGACGGGATCTATTCCGCCACCGATGGCAGCCTGATCGCCCAAGGGTCCAAAGGCCTGCCGGTCTTTGTTGGCGTCATGCAGTTTTCCACCCGCACGATCCTTGAGCGCATCCGTCAGGGTCTGACCGCCGCACCAGAGCCCGGCGATATCTACATCGTCAACGACCCCTATCTTGGCGGCACCCATTTGATGGACGTCCGCTTTGCCATGCCGGTCTGGCGAAGCGGCGAGATTTTCTGCTGGCTGTCTAACACCGGCCACTGGCCCGATACCGGCGGTGCGGTGCCGGGAGGGTTCAGCGCCAGCGCGATCAGTGCGGAACAGGAAGGGCTGCGCCTGCCGCCGGTCAAGCTGTTCAAGAAGGGTGTGCTGGATCAGGAAATCTACCAGATCATCTGCTCGAACATCCGCGTCTCGGAACAAAGGATCGGGGATGTGAAGGCGCAGGCCTCGGCCCTTATGGTGGGGGCGGAACGGCTGGCGGGGCTTCTGGACCGCTACGGCGACGGGACCGTGACCGAAGCGATTTCCGACATGCGCCGTCTGGCCGCGCGGCAGATGCGGGCGATGATCGGGCTGGTGCCGGAAGGCAGCTACCACGCGCGAGCGATGATCGACAGTGACGGGGTGGTGAATGCCCCGCTGACGATCGCCTTGACCGTGACGCGCAAGGGCGATGACCTGACCTTCGACTTTGCGGAATCCTCGCCGCCCTGCCGGGGCCCGATGAACTCGGTCCGGGCGACGACGCTGTCGTCGGTCTATCTGGCCATGCGCCACATCTTCCCCGATGTGCCGATTTCTGCCGGGGCCTTTGAACCGCTGCAGGTCACAGGAATCGGGGGCACCTTCCTGGATGCCCAATATCCCAGACCGGTTTCGGGTTGCGCCGCCGAAGTCAGCCAGCGGATTGCCGAGGCGGTCTTTGCCGCGATGGTGCAGGCCGTGCCAGACCGGGTGACGGCGGCCCCTGCGGGAACCAGCGGCAATTTCGGCCTGGGCGGGCACGACCCGGAAAAGGGCCGTGATTTCGTGATGTACCAGATTTCCGGCGGCGGGTATGGCGGCTTTGCCGGGGGAGATGGCATCGCCAATGGCTGTTCGACCATCGGCATTTCCAAGGCCCCGCCGGTCGAGATCATGGAGCAGACTTATCCCGTCTTGTACCGCCACTATCAGCTTCACGAAGGCTCGGGCGGGGCGGGGGAATTCCGGGGCGGGCTGGGGCTGGACTATGAGATCGAGCTGCTGCGCGGCGAGGCGCGTGCCAGCTTCGTGATGGACCATGGCCGCACCGGGCCTCAGGGCGCGCTGGCAGGTGGCGATGGGGCGGTCAACCGGGTCGAGGTGATCCGCGATGGTACGGTCACAGTGCCCGAGCATCTGTCAAAGGCGCAGGACATCGCGATGAAGCCGGGCGACCGGGTCCGGGTCCGCACGCCGGGCGGCGGGGGCTATGGCGATCCCGCCCGCCGCGATCCCGCCAGCCTGGCCCGCGACGTGGCGCTTGGTCGCTATTCCAGGACCGAGGCAGAGCAGCTTTGGCCCGGGGTCTTAGCTCCGACTTAAGGCTGAAGGTGCCTTGCATCGGATCCGACCCAGCCGATCAAATGCAAGACGCGCCAGCCTCAGGTCTCCGTTGTCCGGGGTTTCCTGCAATCCGGTTAAGATTGCAGGAAGTCCGCTTCAGGTCTGCACCTTGCCTTCGATCGCGCCCAGCCTGCCGTTGATGAGCGCCAGGTTTTCGCGCAAACCCTCGATCCGTCCGGCAAGTTCGGCCGCCGGGGGGGACTCTGGCTCGGCTTCCTTTTCCGCGAAGATGTGGCCGAAGATCCACTTGAAGAACCGCGAGACGTCGTCCATCACCAGATAGGCCGACGGCACCACTATCAGGCTAAGTGCGGTTGAGACGATGATCCCGCCCATCACGGCAATCGCCATGGGTGACCGGAAATTTCCACCTTCGCCCACCCCCAGTGCCGAGGGCAGCATCCCCGCCGACATGGCGATGGAGGTCATCACGATAGGCCGCGCCCGTTTGTGACCGGCTTCGATCACGGCGGTGATCCGATCCATGCCGCGCACCCGCATCTCGATGGCAAAGTCGATCAGCAGGATCGCGTTCTTCGCGACGATCCCCATCAACATCAGGATCCCGATCAAGACCGGCATCGACAGGGGATTCTGCGTGATGATCAGCGCAGCCGCCACCCCGCCGACGGACAGAAGAAGCGAGAAGACGATGGTCAGGGGTTGCAAGATCGAATGGAACAGAAGGATCAGCACGAACATCATCAAGAGGATACCCATCACCATGGCATTGCCAAAGCTGGTCTGCAGTTCCGCCTGCACTTCAGCGTCACCGGATGGCGTGACCGTGACCGACGATGGCAAGCCAAGCGTCGGCAAGATCTTGTTGAACTGCGCCGTGGCCTGATCCAGCACGAAGCCGGGGGCGATATCGCCGCCAAGCGTCGCCACCCGCAGCCGGTTCAGGCGCTTGACGACCGAGGGCCCTTCGGCCAGTTCGACGGTCGCCACTGCCGAAAGGGGCACCGGACCGGCCTTGGTCATCAGCTTCATGGCCGAAATGCGGGCAAGATCGTCGCGCGCGCTTTCGGCGAATTGCACCCTGATCGGGATCAGCCGGTCGTCAAGCGAGATCTTGGCAAGCGCCGCCGGAACATCGCCAATCGTCGCGACCCGGACGGCGGCGGCAATCTGTTGGGCGGTGACGCCCAGCCTCGCCGCCTCGTCCGCGCGCGGGGTGATCAGGATTTCCGGGCGGGGCAGGGCCGTCTCGGCCCAGACGTTCTGCAGCGTGGGTTCGTTCTGCAATGCGGCCTCGATCTTGCGGACCGCAATCGCGAGATCGGCTTCGCTACCGGAAAGGATGTCAAAGCTGAACGGACGCGCGCCCGGTCCACCGCCACCCGGCAGTTTGTAGGCCCGCACATCCGGGATCGCTTTCAGCGCGGCCAGGATTTCGGCCTCGATCTCGACCTGCGGGCGCAGACGGCCTTCGGAAGGGATTTCTGGGATCAGATTGCCGATCAGCGGCAAGGCACGGCCAAGATCGATCAGCTTGCGTTCAAGCCCATTGTCCAACCGGTCAAGCACGATGGAAAAGCTGGCGCGGCGGATATCAAGTTCGCCAAGCGGAGTCGCACCGCCAATGACCACGACCGACTGGACCCCGTCGATATCCTTGATGGCATCGGTCATGGCATCCGTCGTGACAGCCGTGTCGGCAAGCGAGGAACCGGGCGGAAGCTCGACCGAAATCCTGATCTTGCTTTCATCCTCGGGCGGGAAAAGGCTGCCGGGGATCTGGACCATCGCCAGTATCGAGCCATAGACCACCAGAACAGCGACGATCAGCGTTGCATAGCGTCCCGGAAGGTGGATCATCGGGATCTTGCCGCCAGCGGTATGCCGGACAATCCACATGTAGCCACGGGTGATCGCCCCGTCGGTATGGTCGTCCTGCAAGGGTTGGGTCAGGAACCGCGCGAGATAGGGCCAAAGACCATAGGCCACAATCGCCGCACCTGCCGCTACAAGCGTCCCATAGCCAAAGGTCACAAGCCCGACGATCCCGGCAACGGTCAAACGAAGTGCAAGCGCCAGCCAGCGGGGCAGGGTGATTTCCGTCGCCCGCATGAAATAGGCGGCCATCATCGGCGTGATCAGACGCGCGACCATGAGCGAGAATAGCACCGCCACGGCAACCGTCAGGCCGAACTGGATGAAATACTGCCCCGGAATCCCAGGCATGAAGCTGACCGGCACGAAGACCGCGACGATGGTGCAGGTGGTCGCAATGACGGCAAGGCCGATTTCGTCCGCAGCCTCGATTGCAGCCCGATAGGGGGTTTTCCCCATCCGGATATGCCGGGCGATATTCTCGATTTCCACAATCGCATCATCGACCAGGATGCCGGTGGCCAGCGTCAGGGCAAGGAAGCTGACCAGGTTCAGCGAAAAGCCCAGAAGCTCCATCAGGTAGAAGGTCGGGATTGCCGACAGGGGCAGGGCAATCGCGGAAATCAGCGTCGCGCGCCAGTTCTTCAGGAACAAAAGCACGACAAAGACCGCCAGAAGCGAGCCTTCGATCAGCGTGTTCAGTGCGGATTCGTAGTTGCCGTAGGTATAAAAGACAGTGTCGTCGATCTTGGTCAGGGTGACTTCGGGATAGGCCTTGCGCAGGTCGTCAATCACCGCATTGGACACTTCGGCGACGCTGACCTCGGACGCCCCTTTCGACCGGAAGATCTGGAAGGCAACCGCGGCCTCGCCATCGACACGGGCAAAGCTGCGCGGCTTTTCAAAGTCGTCGATCACCTGGCCCAGATCGGACAGCTTGACGAACTGACCCGAAGGCAAGGCGATGGTGGTATCGGCAAGTGTCGCCACCGTGCCGCCGTCGCCCAAGGTGCGGATCACCTGTTCGCCGCTCCCCAGCTCGAACTTGCCGGCCCCAAGATTGGTATTGGTCGCCGAAAGCTGCGCACTGACGGCCTGAGCCGTCACGCCGAAACTGTCCAGCTTCACCGGGTCAAGTTCGATCCGGATTTCACGCTCGGCCCCGCCCATGCGGTCAACCCGGCCAACGCCAGGCTTGCCCTGCAAGGCACGGATCACGGTGTCATCGACAAACCAGCTCAGCTCTTCCAGCGTCATGCCGGGGGCGGTGGCCCGGAAGGTCATGATCGCGCCGTTTTCAACATCGACCCGTGTCACGATCGGAGCTTCGATCCCGGCGGGCAGGTCGCCCCTGATCCGGTCGATGGCATCCTTGGTGTCCTGTACCGCCTTGTCGGTCGGCACCTCCATGCGGAATTCGATGATCGTGGTCGAAAGCCCGTCCGTCACGGTCGAGGTGATGCGCTTTGCCCCGGTGATCCCGGCAACAGCATCTTCGATTTCCTTGGTGACCTGGGTCTCCATTTCCGCCGGGGCCGCGCCGGACTGGACAACCGTCACGGCGGCAATCGGCACGTCGATGTTCGGGAACTTGGTGATGGGCAGGGTGTTGAAGCTTTGCCAGCCCAGAAGCACAAGCAGGAAGAACGCCAGCAGGGGGGGGATGGGATTGCGGATCGACCAGGCCGAGAAGTTCATCGCGCCACCCCTCAGTTCGCGGGCATGCTGGCCGGAACCGGGTTGACCCGGTCCCCGCTGCGCACGAAGGCCCCGGCCTTGGCGACGACTAGATCGCCTTCTGCCAGACCTTCGGTGATCTCGACCATCGCGCCGTCACGGATGCCAAGCGATACCGGCGCCACCTCGACCACCCCGTCACGGACCCGCATCACTGTCGGACCCCCGTCAGTGGACCCTACAGCCGTGATCGGAACGGCAAGTCCGTCGCGTTTGGCGACCAGAACCTCGGCTTCGGCGAACATTCCCTTGCGAAGGCCGCCCGAGGCATCGACGCTGATCCGCGCCTGCCCAAGCCGGGTCAGGGGATCGATCGACGGCTCGACCAGATGGACTGACCCGGCGATGCTGTCGGTCATGCCAACGCCACGCAGCGTTGCGGTCATGCCCGGAGCAAGCCGCAGCACATCGGCCTCGGCCACGTCGGCGCGAAGTTCAAGTGCACCGTCGCGGATGATGACGAACATCGGCTGACCCGCCGCTGTGGCCACTGCGCCAAGCTTGGCATTCCGGGCGACGATCACACCGGCGACCGGCGCTTTCACTTCGGTTCGGGCAAGGTAAAGGTCGGCCGTCTCCAGCCGGGCTTCGGCAAGGGCAAGTTGGGCCTTTGCGGATTCAAGGCCCTGGGACGCCACCAGAACACGTGCATCCGCCGCGATCTTGGCAGCATTCGCGGCATCCCAGGTTGCTTGCGGGGCAGTGCCATTATCTTTCAGAACCGTCGTGCGGGTGATCACCCGTTCCGCTTCGGCGGCACTGGCTTTGGCTTCGACCAGTTGCGCCTCGCCCTGCGCGATTGCGGCTCGGGCCGAGGCCAGCGCCGCCAGCGCCTCGGTCTTCTGCAGTTCAAGCGTCGAGTTGGACAGCTTGGCCAGCACCTGGCCCGCTTCGACCCGGTCACCGACATCGGCCAGCAGGCTGTCCAACGGCTGTCCTTCGATCAGCGGGACGACCTGCACCTCTTCGACCGCAGAGATCAGCCCGGAGGCGATGATCCGGTCAGACAAGGTCATGGGTTTGACCGCGAAAACGGTAATCGCGGGCAAAGTGACCGGGGCCGCCGCGGGTGCCGTCTCGGCTGCGGCGGCTTCGTCCGCCAGTGCAGGGGCCGAGGTTTGCCCAAAGGCAATCAGGGCAACAAGTCCAATGGAAAGGATCGGGCGCATTCTGGCTTAGCCTTTTGCTATGTCGTTGGAAATTCGGTTCAGTATGCCGTCCACCACCCGCATCACTTCGGCGGCAAGTGCCGGGGTCGCCGGGCCGAACTGCGCGGTCCGTGTCGCCATTCCCTTCACCAGAAGGATCAGGATCTGGCATTCGCCCTCATACCGACTGCGGGCGTCTTCGACGCTGCGGTTCGTGATGCGGGCAAAGATCGTGGCAATGAAGGTGGTGATATCTTCCTCCATCTGCCGGGCCACCACGCCGATTTCCGGCTTGCGGATCGAGGCGGCGGTGATTTCGGCCCAAAGCTGGCCGTCCTTCAGCGCCGCATCGCCGAAATGGCCGATGATCCGGTCGCGCAGGCATTGCAGGGGGGCGTCCGACGTCTGCACATCGGCGAATTCCTGCTGGATTCCGGCCATGTCCAACCCGCACATCGCCTGCACGATGGCGGCTTTCGATGGGAAATAGCGATAGAAGTTGCCAACGCTCATCCCTGCGGCGCGCGCCAGATCCTGCATCGACGCACCGTCAAAGCCCTTTTCGGCAAAGGCCTGCCGGATCGAGGCCAGTATTTCATGGCTGCGCAGTTCAGGGGTGACGGCGGGGGGCATGACGACTCGGTTAGATGAGAATGAATGTTCATTCACGCAAATAGTGCGACTTCCCCGAACGTCAAGCAGAAACCATTGCGCCAAGGTCTGACGCTTGGCTTTTTCCCGGATTTGCCGCAAAGGATGCGGCGGACAGGTGACAGGACGCCCGATGGCAACGAATTTCAGCTTCAAGGTTACAGCGACCGATGGCGCGGCCCGGACCGGCGCGATCAAGACCCCGCGTGGCGAAATTCGCACACCGGCGTTCATGCCGGTCGGCACGGCAGCGACCGTCAAGGCGATGCTGCCCGAAAGCGTACGCGCGACCGGGGCTGATATCCTTCTGGGCAACACCTATCACCTGATGCTGCGCCCGACAGCCGAGCGGATTGCAGCGCTTGGCGGACTGCACAAGTTCATGAACTGGGACCGCCCGATCCTGACCGACTCCGGCGGGTTTCAGGTCATGTCGCTGGGCCCCCTGCGCAAGCTGACCGAAGAAGGCGTCCGCTTTTCTTCGCATCTTGACGGCTCAAAGCACATGCTGACCCCCGAACGCAGCATGGAGATCCAGAAGCTTCTCGGCTCGGACATCGTGATGTGCTTTGACGAATGCCCGGCCCTGCCCGCGACCGAGACGGAAGTGGCAAAATCCATGCGCCTGTCGATGCGGTGGGCGCAGCGGTCGCGCGATGCCTTCGGCGACCGCCCCGGCCATGCGCTGTTCGGCATCATGCAGGGCGGAGTGACCCGCGAGTTGCGCGAGGAATCCGCCAAGGCTTTGCAGGACATCGGCTTTGACGGCTATGCCGTCGGCGGCCTTGCGGTGGGCGAGGGGCAAGAGGCGATGTTTTCCGTCCTTGACTACGCGCCGGGGTTCCTGCCCGCCGAAAAACCGCGCTACCTGATGGGGGTTGGCAAGCCCGACGATATCGTCGGTGCAGTGCAACGTGGCATCGACATGATGGATTGCGTGCTGCCGTCGCGGTCAGGCCGCACCGGCCAAGCCTGGACGGCGCGGGGACAGGTGAACCTGCGCAATGCGCGGCACAAGGACGACCCTCGCCCGCTGGAAGACGGCTGTCAGTGCCCCGCCTGCCAAAACTACTCTCGCGCCTACCTGCACCATGTGGTGAAGGCCGACGAGATCATCGGAAGCATGCTCCTCACCTGGCACAACCTGCACTACTATCAGGTGCTGATGCAGGGGCTTCGGGATGCGATTGCCGGGGGACGTCTGGCGGGTTTCGTGGCCGATTTCCATGCCATGCGGGCAGAGGGGGATATTGACCCGATCTAGCCCGCCACCCTCGGCATGGCCACGCTTTTCCCACCTTGCACCCGCACACACCAAGGTTCATTCTGCCGAACCAATGCAGAACTTGAATCCCCGGTTCGGGCACCACAAGTTAACAATTCTGAAGGCGGAGCGGGCAGGGTTGCCGATGGTCGGGACCCCGGATCGCTGCCGCGAACGAAGGTAGACATATGAGCAGCCAAAGCTATCCCGTCCTGCCCCTGCGCGACATCGTGGTGTTTCCCCACATGATCGTTCCCCTGTTCGTCGGCCGGGAAAAATCGGTCCGCGCGCTGGAAGAGGTGATGCAGGACGACAAGCAGATTCTTCTGTCCTCGCAAAAGGACCCGACGGCGGATGACCCGGATGCCGAGGGCATTTTCCGCGTGGGCGTCCTTGCGAATGTCCTGCAGCTTTTGAAACTGCCCGACGGCACCGTGAAGGTGCTGGTCGAGGGCAAGGCCCGCGTCAAGATCACCGGGTTCATCGAAAACCCGTCCTTCTTCGAAGCCACTGCCGATCTGCTTGAAGAAGCCGATGGCGACCAGACCTCGGTCGAGGCGATGGTGCGTGCGGTCAGCGAAGAATTCGAACGCTACACCAAGGTCAAGAAGAACATCCCCGAAGAAGCGCTTGCCGCTGTTGCCGACACCCGCGAACCCGCGCGGCTGGCGGACCTTGTCGCCGGACACCTGGGCGTTGACGTGGCGCAAAAGCAGGCGATCCTGGAAACCTTGGACGTCGCCGAGCGGCTGGAAAAGGTCTATGGCCACATGCAGGGCGAACTTTCGGTCCTGCAGGTCGAAAAGAAGATCAAGTCCCGGGTGAAAACCCAGATGGAGAAGACCCAGCGCGAATACTATCTGAACGAGCAGATGAAGGCCATTCAGAAGGAACTTGGCGACGGCGAGGAAGGCCAGAACGAAGTGGCCGAGCTTGAGGCCCGCATTGCCAAGACCCAGCTTTCGAAAGAGGCGCGCGAAAAGGCGGATGCCGAGCTGAAGAAGCTGAAGACGATGTCCCCGATGTCGGCCGAGGCGACTGTCGTCCGCAATTACCTTGACTGGCTTCTGGGCGTGCTGTGGGGCGTGAAATCCCGCGTCAAGAAAGACCTGCCCGCCGCGCAGAAGGTGCTGGATGCCGATCACTATGCGCTGGAAAAGGTCAAGGAGCGGATCGTCGAGTATCTGGCGGTGCAGGCGCGCTCGACCAAGCTGAAGGGGCCGATCCTGTGCCTCGTCGGCCCTCCGGGCGTCGGCAAGACCTCGCTGGGGCGCAGCGTTGCGAAAGCGACGGGGCGCGAATTCATCCGCATCAGCCTTGGTGGCGTGCGCGATGAATCGGAAATCCGGGGTCACCGGCGGACCTATATCGGGTCGATGCCCGGCAAGATCATCCAGTCGCTGAAAAAGGCGAAAACCACCAACCCGCTGATCCTTCTGGATGAAATCGACAAGATGGGTCAGGACTTCCGGGGTGACCCGGCGTCGGCGCTGTTGGAGGTGCTGGACCCCGAACAGAACAACACCTTCATCGACCACTATCTTGAGGTGGAATACGACCTGTCGAACGTCATGTTCATCACCACAGCCAACAGCTACAACATGCCGGGCCCGCTGATGGACCGGATGGAGATCATTCCGCTGGCGGGCTACACCGAGGATGAAAAGCGCGAGATTGCGCGCCAGCATCTTCTGGACAAGCAGATCAAGGCCAACGGTTTGAAGAAGGGCGAATTCAGCGTCAGCGACGACGCGCTGAACCATGTCATCCGCTACTATACCCGCGAAGCCGGGGTGCGGAACCTGGAGCGCGAGATTGCCAAGCTGGCCCGCAAGGCCGTCACCGACATCCTGAAGGGCAAGACCAAGTCCGTGGCCGTCGATCCGGCCAAGGTCGAGGAATATCTGGGCGTCCAGAAACACCGCTATGGTCTGGCCGAGAAGGAAGATCAGGTCGGCGTGGTCACCGGGCTTGCCTGGACCTCTGTCGGCGGCGACCTTCTGCACATCGAGGCGCTGAAACTGCCGGGCAAGGGCCGGATGAAGACGACCGGGAAACTGGGCGACGTGATGAAGGAATCCATCGACGCCGCTGCCTCTTACGTCCGGTCGATCAGCCCGCAGATCGGGGTGAAGCCGCCGAAGTTCGAGACGATGGATATTCACGTCCACGTTCCCGATGGCGCGACGCCCAAGGATGGGCCTTCGGCTGGCTTGGCGATGGTCACCTCCATCGTCTCGGTCCTGACGGGCATTCCGGTCAGGAAGGATATCGCCATGACCGGCGAGGTTTCGTTGCGCGGCAATGCGATGCCCATCGGCGGCTTGAAGGAAAAGCTGCTGGCCGCCCTGCGCGGCGGGATCAAGACGGTCTTCATTCCCGAAGAGAATGAGAAAGACCTGGCCGAGATCCCGGACAATGTGAAACAGGGGCTGAAGATCATTCCCGTGACCCATGTCCGCGAAGTTCTCGCTCAGGCGCTGGTGCGCCAGCCCGAGCCGGTCGAATGGGACGAGGTGGCGGAAGAAGCTGCAGCCGCCGCACGGGCATTGGCCAACCCGGCTCCAGCTCAGACGGCGCATTGATCGACACGCCGGGGCGCGCCTAGACCGCGCGCCCCGGCCTTCCAACCCGCTGTGGCAAGGCGATTGTCTAGTGCAGTGCATTTTGAAGTGCTAGGCTTCGTTAGTTCATTATTGCAACCGGGTTAATTATGGCCAGAATTTCGTTCAAATCCTCTGTGTCCGCCGTCGCACTGGGCTTGGCCCTGGGGTCGACAAATCCCTCACTCGCGGCCCTTTGGTCAGAAAATGGCACCACGTCTTCCCTCTGCTCGGCTGGATCCGATGGGGGCGGATCGGATTCGGCTTGCGCACCGGCCGCATTGACGCAGGCCAACGCCAGATCCGAAGGCGAACGCAAGCCAACTCCCGGCGACACGGACGGGACCGGTGGTGACGGTGGCACGGGTGGTGACGGCGGCACGGGCGGAACCGGTGGTGACGGTGGAGACGGTGGGTCCGTTGGTGACGGTGGTACAGGCGCGGCGGGCGGTACTGGCGGTGCTGGCGGCACGGGCGGAACCGGTGGCACGGGGGGAATTGGTGGCGTTGGTGGTGACGGAGGAGATGGTGGCACCGGCGCGGCGGGCGGCACGGCGCCCTGATACTTCAGTCACGACCTGGGCCGCCGATCCAGCGAACGGAAATGGGCGCCCGGGGAAGTCCCGCGCGCCCATGCTTGCTTCGTGGGGACTGGCTTAGGCGACCCGGCGCAGTTCCAGACCCAGCCGGTCGTAATCCACCGCCTTGAAGCCCATCGGCAGAGGCTTGACCGCGCTGGGGTGCATCACCTCGACCTCTTGCGCCATGACACCTTCATAGACGCCCTCGAACCCCTTGTAGCGATAGCGATAGACGCCAAGGCCAAGGTGGTTGGTGCCAACCCGCTGGATATCCTCTTTCAGTCGGATATCGCTGGGTGCGGGAAGAGGTTCATCATCGTTTGACACCACCACTGCGACAACCGCCGCCAGCAAAAGCAGGGGGATGAGCATCCCACCGGATGAGCTGGCCTTTTCCTCGACCACTGGTGCCGTGTCTTCGACCACGACAACCGGCCCCCCGGCAAGCACCGGATTCAGCGCCCCAAGCGTCAGCGCCGTCGACATCAGAAATACCTTGCGCATGCGACTTCCTTTCATGGAGTTGCAGGCAAACGCTATGCCTGTGATCCACTTGGCGCAAGTCCTCCAACCCGGATGCCAAAGCCACTGGTCGTCAGGTCCCGACCCGGCTATCGTCACGACGGGTAAGGTTACAGCAGGGATCCTGGTCGCAAACATGTCCGACGACGAAAAGAAGAAGGCACGCAACGACGCAAAGGTCGCGCGGCTCATGCGCGATGAAGACAGCAGGCCTGAATTGAAGCTGGTCAAGACCGGCGGATCAGCGACACCGCAGCAGGGGCTGAGGATCAAGGATCTGATCGATACGGTGGCGGCGACGACGGGTGGCAAGAAGCCCGAAGTTCGCCAGATCGTCGAAGCCACACTTGAGGCGATCGGCAAGGCTTTGGCGACCGGCAAGGACCTGAATGTCCCGCCCCTTGGCAAGCTGCGCATGGCCAAGAACAACGGGACGGTGCTGACCTTGAAGCTTCGTCTGGCTGATGGGCCGAAAGCTGCAGGATTGGCTCTTGCGGACGAAGATGAGGATAGCTAAAAGCCGCTGCACCGAATTCAGTTTCGGGCGATTAGCTCAGCGGTAGAGCGCTTCGTTCACATCGAAGATGTCAGCGGTTCAAATCCGTTATCGCCCACCATCAATGCAAACAAGGCGCGGTTCATCACCGCGCCTTGTCTGATTCTTGGGGGCAGCATGGCTTGCCAGCCGTGCTGCAGGCAAAGCCAGCCCCTACCAGGTCTGACCCTGCGAATCGTCCTTGCTTGTCAGAATGGCAATGCCGATCACGGCGACGATGAGCGGCAGCACCCAACCTGAAGAGCTTGGTGCCGCTTCCTCGACCACGATGTCCTCAACAACGACCGGACCACCGGCGTAAAGTGCCGAGGCGCCAAGTCCCAGGGCGGCGGTCAGTGCAATCAGTTTTTTCATTTCACGGTCCCAATTGGTCAAAGATATCGAAGAACTACCATCTTTCCAGCAAGGTCAAAGCCCTTTCTTCGGACGTCCGTCCCGGCGCAGCAGGATAGACCTTGCCCGCCCCATCGGCTCGGCCAATGCGGTGCGAAGGTTCGGATGCCGCTGCGGCAGGGGCGCACCTGTCGCGTCGCCCAGACCAAAGCGGATCTCTTCGTCGGGTTGCGAGATGTATAGCGTTCCGAACATCCAGTCCCAGATCGCCAGCGAGTCGCCGTAGTTGCGGTTGAAATGCTTCGGGTCGATCGAATGATGCACCTGATGCTGCGCGGGCGAGATCAGCACATGCTCCAGCCAGCCGGGAAACCGAAGCCGGATATGGCTGTGCTTGAGGTTGTTGGTCGCAAGGTTCAACAGCGCCGAAAACAGGTTCGTCCCGGCCAGCACTGCCACATCCAGCCTGCCGATGAGGGCCACCATCGCCAGACCCTGACACAGGCCCACGGCGACCGACACGAAAAGCCCGGTCAGGATGTGATAGATCGGATGATGGCGATAGGCGGTGACCGGCGACATCTCCTCGGCCGAATGATGCAGCGCATGAAAGGCCCATAGGGTCGGCCTGCCGTGATGCAGCCGGTGGAACCAGTAAAGGGCCATGTCACCGGAAAGAAAGATCACCAGCGCCGAAAGCACCGGATTGCGCGCCTCGGGTGGCGGGGCCGGAAGGCCAAGCGCGCCCCACAAGGCATAGGCCGTGACTGTCGCAATGGCGGCATAGTTGAGCGCGGTGAACAGTCCGACAAACCAGTTCAGCAAGAACAGCCAGAGATCCAGCAGAAATGACCGGGTCCGATAGACCTTTGCCGGAAAGACCCAGGCCAGAAAGCCTTTTGACGGTTTCCAGACCAGCCACAGGACAAGGCAAAGCGCCAGTGTCGCCAGGACATTCAGCGGTGACATCGACGGGCCAAGGCCTTCGGCATAGACCCCGAACAGGACCTTCAGCTGTTCCCAGACCAGCGCCCAGCTTGCCTCGCTCTCTGCGGCCATGTCACCCTCGTGATGCGTCGCGGCGAAGGATGCCGAAACCTGACCGGCGGCGCAATCTTGAATGCCAGCTCTTGCCAGCCCGATTGCCGAAGGGCAGGGTCGGCGGAAAGGCTGGTTTGATTGATCGCGTGTCTCGTTTTCCCCGAGATCGTCGGTTCCAGATCGGCTGGTGGTGACCCTGCGCCGCGTGGCCTTAGTCTGGACCCTGATAGACCATGTCGGAAATCCTGATCCTGCGTCACGGCCAGACCGAATGGAACCTGGCGCGCCGGTTCCAGGGCGCAATGGATTCGCCCCTGACCTCGCTTGGCGTGCAGCAGGCCGAAGCGCAGGGGCGTCTTCTCCAGGCCCATATCGGTGCATCGCGGCAGCATCTGCTTTTGTGCAGCCCCCAACCAAGGGCGGTACGGACAGCGGGCGTCGCCCTTGGCCATCTGAATGCGGTGGTCAGGACTGACGAACGCCTGCGCGAAATCACGCTTGGTCAATGGGAAGGTCTTGGCCATGACGAGATCGCCAAGGAGCAGGGTTTGGATGAAGACGATGCCTTCTGGTGGATGGACCTTGCGCCCGAGGGCGAAGGTCACGCCGCCGTTGCCGCCCGCGTTGCAACCCTTTTGGCCGAAATCACCGGCCCGGCGATTCTGGTGACACATGGCATCACCGCTTGCCATTTGCGCGGCCAGCTTCTGGGCTTGTCGATGCCGGAAATAGCGAAACTGCCATGCGATCAGGGGGTTGTCTACTGCATCCGGGATAAAGTGGAGCAGGTTCTGCGGTAGGCTTTTGCCCAAAGCCAGCTTGCAATCCCGGCCGCCCATCGCTAGACCGCGCCTATTGCCCCGGACGGCACCGGGCGGTTAGCTCAGTTGGTAGAGCGTCTCGTTTACACCGAGAATGTCGGGGGTTCGAGTCCCTCACCGCCCACCATGCCCGATCCGACCCCACCTCGCAGTCACCTTTTGGCGCACAATGTCTTTGCGCAGATCGCTGTAGCCTTTGGTGCAGGATAGCCTATTTTTTCGGGTGAAGGAGACCACCATGAGCTGGAACCCGATCCTCGACCCCTCGATCCCGATCGGCGATGCAGTCGATGCTATCGAAACGGTTATCATCCCGCGCGCTCGTGATATCGGCGGGTTTGAAGTGCGGCGGGCTTTGCCTTCGGCGGCGCGGCAGATGGTTGGGCCGTTCATCTTTTTTGACCAGTTCGGCCCGGCTGAATTCCTGACCGGACAGGGCATGGACGTCCGCCCGCATCCCCATATCGGGCTGGGAACGGTCACCTATGTCCTGAAGGGCCGGATTCATCACCGTGACAGTCTTGGCACTGACGCCTGGATCGAACCGGGGGCCGTCAACTGGATGATGGCGGGGCAGGGGATCACCCATTCGGAACGGACCGATGGCACTGCGCGGCAGGCACCGATGACGCTGTTCGGCTTGCAGACCTGGCTGGCCTTGCCGCGCGACCGCGAGGACGACACGGCTGATTTTGTTCACCTTCCGTCGACGAAACTGCCCGAGCTTGAGGGTGAGGGAAAGACGGTGAAGCTGATCCTGGGGAACGCCTGGGGCGAGAAGGTGCCGCTTCAGATGCCGTCCGAGGTCTTCTATGCCGACGCCCGCCTTGACTCCGGCGCCAGCCTGCCACTGCCGGATGACCACGAAGACCGCGGGGTCTATGTGCTTGACGGATCAGTGATTTGTGCCGGTGAGACCTATGAGGCCGGGCGGATGCTGGTGTTCCGGCCCGGCGACCGGATCTCGGTCAAGGCCGGTACGCGAGGCGCGCGGTTGATGGTGCTGGGTGGGGCGACGATGGATGGCCCCCGGTATATCTGGTGGAATTTCGTCGCCTCGTCCCGTGACCGGCTTGATGCCGCGCGTGAGGCCTGGCGGGCCGGGGACTGGCAGCATGGGCGGTTCAGATTGCCACCGGGGGACGAGGGGGAATGGATACCCGCCCCAGAGCGCTGAAAAACCCCTGACACCCCATTGACGGCCCCCGTGGATGCGTCTATCCCGCCGCTTACGCGCGGTGGTAGCTCAGTTGGTTAGAGTACCGGCCTGTCACGCCGGGGGTCGCGGGTTCGAGCCCCGTCCACCGCGCCAGTCTTCCCCAGAATCCCGATAGTGACACCTTCGGTCCCGATTTTTGGGGCTTTGGCGAGGGAATAAAGAACGCTGCGTTAGTTCAAGAGGTTAGCGGCGATTCTTGCGTCTTCCAAACGTCTTGCTTTTGTCTTGCTTTTGTCTTCCAGCCGGGGGGCCCGTGCATGTGTTTACCATGTTGGGCGAATCGCCATTCCGGCGCGTTCAAGCGGGCGATTGGGGCGAACTTTGGCGGGAGACGTGCCTGCCGAATGCCTCGGCAAACTGCTGGTCCCCGTCATGCCGTTTCCTGCTTGACGCCCCCGGTGCGAGCGTCTATCTGACCCGACATCGCGCGGTGGTAGCTCAGTTGGTTAGAGTACCGGCCTGTCACGCCGGGGGTCGCGGGTTCGAGCCCCGTCCACCGCGCCACTTTCCCTTATTGCAGTCAAGACAGGCGACTGCCGCTGGCTGTGCCGAGGAATGTCATGTCCTATCTTGATCAGATATCGCTGCCCCTTGTGGTCCTGGCTTGCCTGACGCTGGGCCTTGCCCCCTTTGTCCCCGAGCCGCATATCTGGGAAAAGCTGAAGATGCTGGTTGCGGGCAATCTGGTCCGGCCCATCGACATCTTTGACCTTGCGCTGCATGCGGCGCCCTTTGTCGTGCTGATTGCCAAGCTGTTGCGGCGCATCTCAGGCTAGACTGCCGCCCGGAAAGGGTAGGGAATCATGGCAGAACCTTCCTATCGCTGGGTGATCGTTGTCGCAGGCGGGCTGATGGGCTGCGCTGCGATGGGGGCCTTGTTCGCGCTGCCGGTCCTGTTGAACGACATGGCGGAAGGCACGGGCTGGTCGCGCACCGGGATTTCGGCGGCGATGACACTGGCCTTTCTGGCGATGGCGGGCTGCGGCATGGTCTGGGGGGCCTTGTCCGACCGGTTCGGTCCGCGCCCGGTGGTGCTGGCGGGGGCGATCCTGTTTTCGGCCAGCCTTTGGGGCGCGTCGCTGGCACCTTCCCTTATCGTGTTCCAACTTGTGTTTGGCCTTGGGGCGGGCGGATCGGTGGCGGCGTTCTTTGCCCCGGTGATGGCCAACGTGACCGGCTGGTTCCAGACAAGGCGCGGGTTGGCGGTATCGCTGGTCTCGGCCGGGATGGGGCTTGCGCCGGTGACGATGTCGCCCCTGGTTGCGCAATTGCAGGAAGGGCACGACTGGCGCGCGGTGATGGGGATTCTGGCGCTGGTGGTGGCGGGGGTGACGTTGCCCCTGTCGCTGACGCTGCGCCGTCCCCCGGCTGCGGCTTATGCCGCCCCTGCCGGGAGCGATTCCCCGCCCGAGGATATGGCGGTGTCAAAGGCACTGCTGTCGCCGCCGTTCCTGATCCTGCTCGCCGTCAATTTCTTCTGCTGCGCCACGCATTCCGGCCCGATCTTCCACACGGTCAGCTATGCCGAGCTTTGCGGGATATCCGCGATTGCCGCCGTGACCATCTATTCGGTCGAGGGCATCGCCGGGATGGGGGGACGGATCGGCTTTGGACTGATGGGTGACCGCTTTGGCGCGAAACGGGTGCTGGCGACGGGGCTTTTCGCGCAAGCCATTGCTGTGGCGGGCTATTTCTTCGCGCGCGACCTGTGGCAGTTCTACGCAATCGCGGTGATCTTCGGCTTTGTCTATGGCGGGATCATGCCGCTTTATTCGGTGCTGGTGCGCGAGAATTTCCCGATGCGGATGCTGGGCACGATCATGGGTGGGCTGGGGCTGGCGGGTGGGCTTGGCATGGCCACAGGCCCGGTGCTGGGCGGGATGATCTTTGATCTGACCGGGCAATATGGCGGGCTTTACCTGACCTGCATGGGGCTGGGGGTGGCGGCGGGGGCGATCATGCTGACGTTTCGCGGCCATCCCCGCCAGCCGGATGAGATGCTGGCGCAGGCGGCCTAAAGCTTCATCCTGTATCGGATGTGGCCGTCATTGGTGGCGTAGCGGTCATAAAGCTTGCGCGCGGTGGTGTTGTCCATCTCGGTCAGCCAGTACAGGCGCTGATAGCCATGCGCGCGGGCGTATTCGATCAGATCCTCGATCAGGGCCGAGCCGACACCGTGACCGCGGAACCCAGGTGCGACGTAAAGGTCCTCAAGATAGCAGTCATCGCCCATCACCCAGGTCGAGGGGTGATGCTGGTGGATGGCAAAGCCCACCGGCTTGCCGCCCACGACAGCCAGCCGGGCATGCAGGCGGCAGGACGGGTCCATCAACCGGTGCCAGGTGAAATCGGCGACGCCGTCGCGCAGCGTGTAGTTGTAAACGTCGATAAAGTCCTGGAACATCGACAGGAAATCGGCGCGGTCGGCGGCTTTCGCGGGGCGAATCTCGATGTTCATGCGATGCGCGCCAGGATGCGGGCCCAGGAGCGGATGCCCTTGTGGAAGCTTTCCAGATCGTACTTTTCGTTCGGGGAGTGGATCTGGTCGTCATCCTTGCCAAAGCCGATCAGCATCGCGTCCATGCCAAGGATCTGTTTGAAATATCCGGCAACCGGGATCGACCCGCCCGCGCCGACAAAGGCGGCGGTGCGGCCCCATTCGTCGGTCAGCGCCTGACGCGAGGCTTCGAACGCGGGGTCGGTAATTTCCATCACCGATGCCGGGGCGCCGTCGCTGCCGCCTTCCCAGACGATTTCGCAATCGGCGGGCATCTGGGCGGTGGCCCATTTCTTGAACGAGGCGATGATCTTTTCGGGGTCCTGTTGCGAGACAAGCCGGAAGGACACCTTGGCATGAGCCTCGGCCGGAAGGACGGTCTTGAAGCCCGCACCGTTATAGCCGCCCCACATGCCGTTGACCTCGGCGGTCGGGCGGGACCAGATCTTCTCAAGCGGTGTGCGATCCTGTTCCCCGGCGGGGACGGACAGGCCGACATCGCCCAGATAGCGGGCGTGGTCGAAGGACAGGGCCTGCCATTGTTGGCGAAGCGTGTCGGGAAGTTCGGCGACATCGTCGTAGAAGCCCGGCACCTGCACGCGGCCCTGTGCATCATGAAGACCGGCCAGCAGGCGCGACATCAGGTGCAATGGGTTCTGCGCAAGTCCGCCGTACATGCCGGAATGCAGGTCGCGTGAGGCGGCGCGGATGGTGAACTCGGCCTTGGCCAGACCGCGCAGCATGGTGGTGATGGCGGGCTGGGCACCTTCGAAAAGGCCGGTGTCGCAGATCAGGGCAAGGTCGCAAGAGAGTTCGGCCTTGTTCGCCTCCAAGAAGGGGACGAGGGAGGGGGAACCGGATTCCTCTTCGCCCTCAAGGAAGATGGTCAACTTACCGGGCAGGGTGCCGTGGACGTGTTTCCATGCGCGGCAGGCCTCGATGAAGGTCATCAGCTGGCCCTTGTCGTCAGAGGCACCCCGCGCGCGGATGACCTTGCCCTTGGGCGTGTCCTGCAGTTCGGGTTCGAACGGGGGGCGGTCCCAAAGGTCCAGCGGATCGACGGGTTGCACGTCATAGTGGCCGTAGAACAGGATGTGGCGGTTGCCGGTTCCGCCATGACCGACGACCATCGGATGACCCGGCGTCTGGGCGGCGCGCGCCTGAAAGCCCAGCGTCGCAAGATCGGCAACCAGCCAGTCGGCAGCGCGGGCGCAATCCGGCTTGTAGGCGGGGTCGGTCGAGATCGAGGGAATGCGCAGAAGGTCCATCAGCCGGTCAAGGGCTTCGGGCAGGGTTTCGTCGATCCGGGCAAGGACGGCGTCAAGGGACATCTCGGTCTCCGTGAATATGAGAGGAGGACAGCCTATCAGGCGGGTTCGGACTGTCCATAGCGCGCGGTGTCACGTAAGCTGAAACGCGACGGCAGCAGTTGGGGGGCGACAATTCGTCTTCTTGGAACTTTTGCCGGGTTGACCGAAATCAAGGCCTTGGCTAGCGGAACCTGAGAGGGTCGGCGCAAATGGAACCCGAGGTGACCATGGACTACGAAGCAACACTGGACGCTAGCCTGCAACGGTTGCACGACGAGGGGCGCTATCGCACCTTCATCGACATCGCACGAGATCAGGGGCGCTTCCCGCATGCGGTCTGGACCAGACCCGATGGCAGCCAGAAGGATATCACCGTCTGGTGCGGCAACGACTATCTGGGCATGGGGCAGCACCCGGTTGTTCTGGCTGCAATGCATCAGGCGCTGGACGAGGCTGGGGCTGGGTCGGGCGGCACGCGCAACATCAGCGGCACGACGCGCTGGCACAAGGCCTTGGAGGCCGAACTGGCAGACTTGCATGGCAAGGAAGCGGCGCTGGTCTTCACCAGTGCCTACATTGCCAATGACGCGACGCTTTCGACGCTGCGGACCATCTTTCCGGGGCTGATCATCTATTCCGACGCGCTGAACCATGCCTCGATGATCGAGGGTGTGCGGCGCGGTGGTGGGGAAAAGCGGATTTTCCGCCACAATGACGTGGCCCATCTGCGCGAGCTTCTGGCCAAGGACGATCCGGCGGCGCCGAAGCTGATTGCCTTCGAATCGATCTATTCGATGGATGGCGATTTCGGGCCTATCGGCGCGATCTGCGATGTGGCGGCGGAGTTCGGCGCGTTGACCTATCTGGATGAAGTGCATGCCGTCGGCATGTATGGCCCGCGCGGGGCGGGGATTGCCGAACGTGACGGCGTGATGCACCGGGTCGATATCATCAACGGGACGCTGGCCAAGGCCTATGGCGTTTTCGGCGGCTATATCGCGGCTTCGGCCAAGATGGTGGATGCAATCCGGTCTTATGCGCCGGGGTTCATCTTCACCACCTCGCTGCCGCCAGCGGTGGCTGCCGGGGCTGCGGCATCGGTTCGGTTTCTGAAGACCGACAGCACGTTGCGCGCGAAACATCAGACGCAGGCGAAGATCCTGAAGATGCGGCTCAAGGCGCTTGGCCTGCCGATCATCGACCATGGCAGCCATATCGTTCCGGTCCATGTCGGCAACCCGGTGCATTGCAAGATGCTGTCCGATCTTCTGCTGGAAGATCACGGAATCTATGTCCAGCCGATCAATTTCCCGACGGTTCCGCGCGGGACGGAACGGTTGCGCTTCACACCTTCGCCGGTCCATGCCGCCGAGGAAATCGACCAGCTGGTCAAGGCGATGGACGTGCTTTGGAACCACTGTGCGCTGAATCGTGCTGAGGCCGTCGCCTAAGCCGGTTTGGGCGGTGGAAAACCCCTTGTGCTGTGGTAAGTTGCGGTCAATAGGAAGAAGGCCCGAGTCGTTGGGGAAGACGACCGTGCCCACAGGCGTATCGAAGGGGACAGCACGCGGATGATCGGTTGGAGGTCAAAGCCTTCGACAACCGAAGCGGACAAGCCAAAAGGCTTTGACGACTTTGAGTTGCGGCTTGGCGATCTCATGCGGGGCGAACGCGCCACGCTTGGGAAGTCGCTGCTTGACGTCCACCGCGAGTTGAAGATCAAGGCGACCTATATCGCCGCGATCGAGAACGCCGATATTTCCGCCTTTGAAACCCCCGGCTTTGTCGCAGGCTATCTGCGGTCCTATGCGCGCTATCTGGGCATGGATCCGGAATGGGCGTTCGAACGCTTTTGTGCCGAAGCGGGTTATACGGTGTCGCATGGGCTTTCCGCCGCTGCCGCGTCAACCCCGGCACGGGTCCGGCCTGATTACGCCGAACCCCTGGCCAATCCTCATGCCAGCTTTATCCCCCGCGCCGAAGCGATCTGGTCGCGGGTTGAACCCGGTGCGCTTGGGTCGATTGCCGTGCTGGTCACGCTGATTGTCGCCATCGGCTATGGTGGCTGGTCAGTGCTGCAGGAAGTGCAGCGCGTGCAGCTTGCCCCGGTCGAAGAAGCCCCGAACGTCCTTGCCGAGATTGACCCGCTGCAACCCGCCGCGGATGCACCGAAAGCGGTTATGGCGGTTGAGGCGGGGCAGGAAGAGCTTGCCAGCGTCGATACCGGCGGAACCAATGGCGCGCTGGATCGGCTTTACCGTCCGCAGGCGCTGGACGTGCCGGTTCTGACAGCGCGCGATGGCCCGATTGCTGCGATTGACCCCAATGAAGCCGGTGTGTTGGCCGGGGCGGGGGATGACGCCATCGACGCCGCCATTGACGAAGCATTGGGCGAGGATGTTCAGGTCATCGCCGCTGCTGCGGAAGGGGTCGAGATCCTGGCGGTCTGTCCGGCCTGGGTGCAGGTGTCTTCGGCTGACGGCACGGTGTTGTTCGAAAAGATTCTGGATGCCGGTGAACGTTATGCCGTTCCCGCACTGGAAGAGACGGCGCAGTTGCGGTCGGGCAATTCCGGGTCGATCTATTTCCTGGTGAACGGGACGACCTATGGACCTGCCGCCCCCGGCGCGCAGGTTGTGAAGAACCTGTCGCTGGACCCATCCTTGCTGATGGAAACCTATGCGCTGGCCGATCTGGGTGGCGTGGATGCCACCGGCGTTGATGTCGCCGATGCATCGCAGGCCGTGACGCTTTGCCCCTGAGGCGTGTTACGACGACCAGCCGCTTTCCCGTTGAACCGCATTGCCGCTGAACGGGCTTTCGCTATGGTCTGGCAAAACCCGATAGGCAGAACATGACCCATAATCCCATTCGACCCTGGCGCAACATTGACCGGCGGAAAAGCCGTCAGATCCGCGTGGGCAAAGTGCTGGTCGGGGGCGACGCGCCGATTTCGGTGCAGACGATGACGAACACGATCACCTCGGACGTGGCGGCGACCATCGAACAGGTGCAGCGGGCCGCTGTGGCGGGGGCCGATATCGTGCGGGTGTCGACCCCGGATGAGGCAAGCACAAGGGCGCTGCGCGAGATCGTGCGGGAGTCGCCCGTGCCGATCGTCGCGGACATCCATTTCCATTATAAGCGCGCGATCGAGGCGGCTGAGGCCGGTGCGGCCTGTCTGCGGATCAATCCGGGCAATATTGGTGACGCCAAGCGCGTGGCCGAGGTGGTGAAGGCGGCCAAGGACCATGGCTGCAGCATCCGGATCGGGGTGAATGCGGGGTCGCTGGAAAAGCACCTTCTGGACAAATATGGCGAGCCTTGCCCGGATGCGATGGTGGAATCGGGTCTCGACCATATCAAGTTGTTGCAGGACAACGACTTTCACGAATTCAAGATTTCGGTGAAGGCGTCGGATGTGTTCATGGCGGCAGCGGCCTATCAGCAGCTGGCCACGGTGACCGACGCGCCGATCCATCTGGGGATCACCGAGGCCGGAGGGCTGGTCTCCGGCACGGTGAAATCGGCCATCGGGTTGGGGAGCCTGTTGTGGTTCGGCATTGGCGACACGATCCGGGTGTCCTTGTCGGCGGACCCGGTGGAAGAGGTGAAGGTCGGCTTTGAAATCCTGAAATCACTGGGTTTGCGGCATCGGGGGGTGACGATCATCTCTTGCCCCAGTTGCGCGCGGCAGGGGTTTGACGTGATCAAGACCGTATCAACGCTGGAGGAGCGGCTGGCGCATATCACCACGCCGCTTAGCCTGTCGATCATCGGCTGCGTGGTGAACGGGCCGGGTGAGGCGTTGATGACCGACATCGGGTTTACCGGCGGCGGCGCGGGCAAGGGCATGGTCTATCTGGCGGGCAAGCAGGACCATACTCTGGGCAATGACCGGATGATCGACCACATCGTCGGGTTGGTGGAACAGAAGGCCGCCGAGATTGACGCGGCTGCGGCCAAGGCTGCGGAATGACCGCGCGCCATCCAGCCATCCTGCATTGGCAGGCGGTCGAAAACGCCGATCCCGGCTGTTTTCAGGGCACGACCGAGCCGATGAGCTTTGGTGCGGCGCTGAGTCGGACGCTTGGGCTGAAGACCATCGGCATCCATCACATGCGGCTGTTGCCGGGGCGCCGGACCTCGTTGCCCCATGCGGAAAGCCATGAGGAGGAGTTTGCCTTTGTCATTTCGGGTACTCCGGATGTCTGGCTGGATGGAGTGCTGCATCGGCTTGGCCCCGGCGATTCTGTGGGGTTTCCTGCCGGGACCGGCATGGCGCATTCGTTCCTTAACAATACCGGGGAAGAGGTCACGCTGCTGGTCATCGGCAATGCCGACATTGCCGAGAACCGCATCGTCTATCCGGTCAACCCGGAACGGAAGGCCCTGCGCAGCGACTGGTGGGACGATGCCCCGGAACGCAGGCTTGGCGACCATGACGGGCTGACCGACCGGCGTCGGGACGAGATCGGCTGAAAGCGCCGGAAGGGCGGGCTGTTACTTGGCCCGCGCTTCGGCGACGAACTCCTGCATCGTTTCAAGCGGGGCATAGCCGCGCATGATGCCCGCAAGCGTGATGAAGGCCGGGGTGCCGGTGACGTCCATCGTTTCGGCAAGATCATGGTTTGCCTGAATCACTGCCATGACCTCGGGGCTGGCCATCCGGTCGATGATCGGCTTGGGATCAAGGCCAAGATCGGTTGCAAGACGCGAGAGGGTTTCCGGCGTCGGTTCGCCGCGCAGGGTGATCAGCCCGTCATGGACGGATTTGTACGCCTCACCGCCATGCAGTTGCAGGACCGAGATCGCGAATTGCGACGACAGCAGCGACGCATCGCCCAAAATCGGGAATTCCTTGACGACAAAGCGGATGTTGCCGTCGGTGTTCACCAAAGCCTCGACCTCGTCATAGGCCTTGCGGCAATACCCACAGCGGTAGTCCATGAATTCGACCACCGTGATATCGCCGTCAGGGTTTCCACCGACCCAGTCGTTTTCATTGACGAACAGCGCATCCGACTGCGACACGACCAGCATCTTGTCGCGTTCCAGCGCGGCGATGTCTTCGCGTTCCTGCAGGACGCTCATCGCCTCGACCAGAACTTCCGGGTTTTCCAGAAGATAGGCGCGGATTTCGGCACGCAGGGCCTCACGCTCGGCTTCTGTCATGTCTTCTGCCAAAGCAGGCAAGGCGGCAAGGCCAAGGATCAGGCCAAGGGCAAGACGGGTCATTAGTGCTCCTTCAAGGGTCCGGCGGGGCGGGCCGGACGCAAGAAGCGGCGGCGCAAAAAGGATAGGGCCTGAGGGGGCGGAAGATCAAGGGACTCGCCGTTTCGTGATCGGGAGGGTGTGACGCGCCGGAATTGCCTTTTCCGGGACAAGCACGGATAAGGCGGACATGAGTTTGGTCCACAACCTTGCCGCGATCTGGTTCCGACTGACGTTTGTCATCGGGCTGAGCTTTGCCATGTCTGCATCTGCCGAGGACCTTTCGGCCCTTGCGCGGCTGGATATCGGCGGATCGGTCCTTGCCGAAAGCGCGGATGGCGGGCTGAACCTGACCTTCGATCTAAGCCAGCCGATTCCCTGGCGGGTGCGGTTTCTGTCGGCGCCGCCCCGACTGATTCTGGACACGCGCGAGGTGGACTGGACTGGCGTGCAGCGGCTGGCGGTTCCGGGGCCGGTGCTGGCGCTGCGGGCGGGCGGCTTTCGGGCAGGCTGGTCGCGTCTGGTGATCGAACTTTCCGGTCCCCAGACCCTGATCAGCGCCGAGATGACGACCGAGGCCGAGCGCGCGAAGATCCACATCACACTGGTCCCGACCGATCCGGACACTTTCGCGACGGCGGCAGGGAAGCCGGACCTGCCGGAATGGGCGGTGCCGGATCAGGCCGAGATGATGGCCCCGCTTGCCGAGGGGGGCGGGCCGCTTGTCATCGTACTTGACCCTGGCCACGGCGGCATCGACCCGGGGGCCGAGCGTGATGGGACCAGCGAAGCCGAACTGATGCTGACCTTTGCGCGCGAGCTGAAGGAAGTCCTGCTGCGGGACGGACGTTTTGCCGTGGTTCTGACGCGCGAGGAGGATATCTTCGTGCCGCTTGAGACCCGCACCTCGATTGCACGAACGGCAGAAGCCGATCTTTTCCTGTCCCTGCATGCGGATGCCCTTGCCGAAGGCGAGGCGCAGGGGGCCACCGTCTATACCTTGGCCGATGAGGCGACCGATGCGGCCTCGGCGGCGCTGGCCGAAAGGCACGACCGCAACGATCTTCTGGCCGGGGTCGATCTGTCGGAACAGGATGATGTGGTGGCCGATGTGCTGATGGACATGGCCCGCACCGAGACGCAGCCGCGCACCGAACGGCTGGCCAAGGCGATTGTCGCGGCGATCAAGGCGGCCGAAATCCGCATGCACCGCAAGCCGCACCAGACCGCCGGATTTTCGGTGCTGAAGTCGCCTGATATTCCGTCGGTGCTGCTGGAACTTGGATTTCTGTCATCAGAGCGCGACCATAAGCGGCTGAGCGATCCCGAATGGCGGGCGAAAATGGCCGAGGCGGTCCGGGTTGCCGTGCTGAGCTGGGCCGAAGACGAGGATGCGCTGCGGACCCTTGCCGCGCCTTAACGTTTCCTGCGAAATCCCGCCGCCCCTGAAAATCGTGATCGGCCAAGCTTTTGACGCCGCGCCGCGTCTGGTATAGGGAGAGGTTCGCAGGCAAGGGGGCGACGGGTGCTCAGATTCATCGGCAATGTTCTGGGCGGGATCTTCACCACCTTGACGATGGGCATGTTCTTTGCTGCCCTTGTCGTGGGTGGCATTCTGGTCATGTATTCCCGCGATCTGCCCAGCCATGAAAGCCTTGCGCAATACAGCCCCGCAACGATCAGCCGGATCTATTCCAGCGAAGGCCGGATCATCGATGAATTCGCGCAGGAACGACGGCTTTATGTCCCGGCCGAGGATATTCCCGATCTGGTGAAGCAGGCCTTCATCAGCGCCGAGGACAAGAACTTTTACACCCATCACGGCTATGACACCCGCGGCATGGTTGCCGCCGTGATCGAGGCGGTGAAATCGGGTGGCAAGAAGATGCGAGGGGCCTCGACGATTACTCAGCAGGTGATGAAGAACTTCCTTCTGTCATCGGACCGCACCGCCGAACGCAAGATCAAGGAACTGATCCTTGCGTCTCGGGTCGAAAAGGCGATGAGCAAGGAAAAGATCCTTGAGCTTTATCTGAACGAAATCTTCCTTGGCCAGAACTCGTATGGCGTCGCCGCTGCCGCGCAGACCTATTACAACAAGCCGCTGAGCGAGCTTTCGGCGGCCGAAGTGGCCTATCTTGCCGCTTTGGCGCAGCGTCCGGGCACTTTGCACCCGGTGCGCGACCATGACGATGCGATCGACCGCCGGAACTATGTGCTGAAGGAAATGCACGACAACGGCTATATCGATCAGGCCACACTTGAATCCGCCATCGCCGAGCCGCTTTTGACCGTGCAGAACGGCGATTATGAAGCGTTCCGCGAATCCTTGCCGCCGCGGGACTACTTTACCGACGAAATCCGCCGTCAGCTGTCGGGCACCTTTGGCGAGGACGAATTCTTTTCGGGTGGTCTGACGATCCGCGCCACCGTCGACGCCGAGCTGCAAGAGGCCGCCGCCGCCGCGCTTCGCAAGGGGTTGGAGAAATATGACCGCGATCAGGGTGTCTGGCGCGGCACCGGCCTGACGCTGCCGGCCGAGGTTCTGGGCTCCGAGGAAAGCTGGCGCGCGGCGCTGGCTGCACTTGAGGTGCCCCGTGATATCGCCACCTGGTTCCCTGCCGTAGTGCTGGAAGTTGGCGAGAGTGACGCCCGCATCGGCATTGAAGGCGTGGCGGAAGATGAGGATGGCCATTTCATCCCCGCCGAGGATGTGACCTGGGCGCGCAAGCAGTTGCCGGATGGCGAGTTGGGCCGCAAGGCCAAGGTTGCGGGCGATCTGGTTTCGGTCGGCGATGTGGTTCTGGTGCGCGCCGTCACCAACGAGGACGGCACCTTCAAGCGCTGGTCCTTGCGGCAGGTGCCGGAAGTGCAGGGCGCCTTCATGGCGATGGACGTGAACACCGGGCGCGTTCTGGCGATGCAGGGTGGCTTCAGCTATCAATATTCGGTCTTCAACCGGGCAACGCAGGCAACGCGGCAGCCGGGGTCAAGCTTCAAGCCGTTTGTCTATGCAGCGGCGCTGGATTCCGGCTTTACTCCGGCAACCATCGTCATCGATGCCCCGATCGAAGTGGACACGGCGCAGGGTCTTTGGACGCCGAAGAATGCCTCGGGCAAGTTCTATGGCCCGACGCCCCTGCGCACCGGGATCGAGCAGAGCCGGAACCTGATGACTGTGCGGATCGCGCAGGAAATCGGGATGGAGACGGTGGCGGGTTATGCCGAACGCTTTGGTGTCTATGACCGGCTGGGGCCTTATCTGGCCAATGCGCTTGGTGCGCAGGAGACCACCTTGTTCAAGATGGTCGCTGCCTATGCGATGTTCGCCAATGGCGGCGAGCGGGTTGAACCGACGCTGGTTGACCGTGTGCAGGACCGCTTTGGCCGCACGGTCTATCTGCATGACCAGCGGATCTGCGAAAACTGCGGTGCGCCAGAACTGGCACCGGGCGAAGGGGTCGACATCACCTCGCACCGCGAACAGGTGATGGACCCGATCACCGCCTATCAGCTGACCTCGATGCTGGAAGGCGTGGTCACCCGTGGCACGGCGGCGGGGATCAACCTGCCGGTTCCGGTTGCGGGCAAGACCGGAACGACGAACGACGCGAAAGACGTCTGGTTCATTGGCTATACCTCGAACATCGTGGCAGGGTGTTACATCGGCTATGACCAGCCGCGCACCATGCCAGGGGCTTCGGGCGGGCATTTCTGCGGGCCGGTCTTCGAAGACTTCATGAATGTCGCGATCAAGAAATTCGGCGGAGCCAAGTTCGCCGTGCCGCCGGGTGGATATTTCCTGAAGATCGACCGCTTTACAGGTCAGCAGTTGCCCGACGATGCGACCGGCGATTTTGTCGTGGCCGAGTACTTCCGCAATGGCGAGCAGCCGATCTTTGGTCTGGGGGCCATGGTCGATGGCGGCTTTGCGATGGGGTCGAACCTGCCGCTTTTCGCCTATGGTGAAAGCGACACGGACGAAGGCACCACCGTGATCAATGCGGATGGCGAAACCGTCGTTGTCCCCGATAACGCCGATTTCGGCACGGTTTCCTCGGGCGGGCTTTACTGAGCTTTCCTTTGCCGTTGCCGCACCCTTGCCGGGGCGCGGCCAATTCCGTATGACCGCCCGCGAGATCAAAGTCAGGACCGAGAAGATGCGCGCCGAAACCCAAGCCAATGTCGAAGCGATCGAGAAGACGCTGAAGCTTCTGGCCCAGCGGATGGACTGGGAAACCGCTCCCCACCGGCTGGAGGAATTCGACGCCATGATCGAGGCCCCCGATCTGTGGAACGATCCGGCCAAGGCGCAAAAGCTGATGCGCGACCGGCAGGCGCTGCTGGATGCCGTAACCGGCTACAAGCAGATTTCCAGCGGGTTGAAAGACAATGTCGAGCTGATCGAGCTGGGCGAGATGGAAGGTGATGCCGAGATCGTCACCGAGGCCGAAAAGGCACTGGCCGACCTGGTCAAGCTTGCCGCGGAGAAAGAGCTTGAGGCACTGCTGGACGGTGAAGCCGATGGCAACGACACCTTCCTTGAAATCAACGCCGGCGCGGGTGGGACGGAAAGCTGCGACTGGGCGTCCATGCTGGCGCGGATGTATGTCCGTTGGGCAGAAAAGCGCGGCTTTACCGTGGAATTGCAGTCGGAAAGCGAAGGCGACGGCGCGGGGATCAAGTCGGCCAGTTACAAGATCAGCGGCAAGAATGCCTATGGCTGGCTGAAAACCGAAGCTGGGGTTCACCGGCTGGTGCGGATCAGCCCCTATGACAGCGCGGCGCGGCGGCACACGAGCTTCTGTTCGGTCTGGGTCTATCCGGTGGTCGATGACAACATTGAAATCGAGGTGCAGGACAAGGATATCCGGATCGACACGTTCCGTTCGTCCGGTGCCGGCGGCCAGCACGTCAACAAGACCGACTCGGCGGTGCGGATCACGCACTTCCCGTCGGGCATCGTGGTGACCTCCAGCTTGAAATCGCAGCACCAGAACCGTGATATCGCCATGAAGGCGCTGAAGTCGCGGCTTTACCAGCAGGAACTGGACCGCCGGACTGCGTCGATCAACGAAGCGCATGAAAGCAAGGGTGATGCGGGCTGGGGCAACCAGATCCGGTCCTATGTGCTGCAACCCTATCAGATGGTGAAGGACCTTCGCACCGGGTACGAGACCAGCGACACTGGCGGCACGCTGGACGGTGATCTGGACGGGTTCATGTCGGCGACGCTTGCGCTGAATGCCAGCGGCAAGAAGCGCGGCGAGATTCAGGACGTCGACTGAAACGGGCTTGCCGGAGTGGGTCTGCGACGCTTAACCTATGTAGCATGACCGATACATCTGCGCCCGCCGCCCCGGAAGTAAACCTGGTCGAAGGTTCCGACCTTAAGGAAAGCCTTGCCGCCGGTTGGCGCGACTTTCGCCGCGCGCCGTTGTTGGGGCTGGTCTTTTCAGCGGTCTATGTGTTGGGCGGCTGGCTGATCGTCTGGGCGATGGCAGCCAAGGGGCAAGTGTGGTGGACGTTGCCCGCCTCCGCAGGTTTTCCGATCCTTGGGCCGTTCATCGCCTGCGGCTTTTATGAAATCTCGCGCAGGCTGGAGGCGGGCGAACCGCTGCTGGCTGGCCAGATATTCGGGGTGATCTTCCGGCAGAAGGATCGGCAGATCCCGGCCATCGCTGCGGTGATCGTGGTCTATTTCCTGTTCTGGAACTTCCTGTCGCACATGATCTTTGCCCTGTTCCTTGGCAATGCGACGATGACCAATGTCTCGTCCTCGCTTCAGGTATTCTTGTCACCCGAGGGGCTGATGATGCTGGGCTTTGGCACGCTTGTCGGGGCCGGTTTCGCCACGCTTCTGTTCTGCCTGACAGTTGTCAGCCTACCGATGCTTCTGGACCGCGAAGTCGACTTTGTCACCGCGATGCTGACCAGCTTCGAGTTGGTGAAGGAAAACCCGCGCGTGATGCTGACCTGGGGACTTTTGATCGCGGTCTGCCTGTTTGTGGCGATGATCCCCGGATTTCTGGGGTTGTTCATCGTGCTGCCGCTGTTCGGTCATGCAAGCTGGCACCTTTACCGCCGCGCGATCACCTGACCATTGGCTGCGAAATGCAAAACGGGCACCGGGTTGGCCCCGATGCCCGTTTGCTGCTCAACTTGTGCGGTGATCAGGCTTCCGACTTGGCCTCGGCAGCAGGTGCCGGGGTTTCCAGCCGCATCGCGCCGGGGGCCGGGCGACCGGTGGACAGCGGGTCATCCTGACGCTGCACCGAGCCTTCGAAATGCGCACCGGATTCGATGGCGATGGTCTTGTGGATGATGTCGCCTTCGACCCGC
>CAUJIP010000088.1 GCA_963205235.1 Pseudomonadota bacterium | reverse complement strand
GGAAAGACAGGACGTTGGGCAGGGCGCGGAATTCGGGTTCGGAGGCCATCGACAGACCCACGACGGCAGGTGCGCCGTAATGCGGTTCGAACAGCGCCGCCGACCGGCCCGAGGCGTGATGGGCAAAGGCAGCCTCGGTTTACAGAAGCAGGACCGACCCCAGTTCCGACAGCCGCGCCGCCGCCGAGATACCGGCGATCCCGCCGCCGATGATCAGGAAATCCGCATCCATTTCAGCCCCCTTGAAATGCCAGGGGCGCCCAACCCGGCGCCCCCGCGTCTTGCCTTCCAATAGCCCGAGGCCAAGGCCCAAGGCAACCCGGCCTTGACTGGCCTGTCACTGGGGAATCTCGCCCTCGATCCCTTCGAGATAGAAGTTCATGCCAAGGATATCCCCGATGGGCGCCACTTCGCCGTCGGCAAGCCAGGGAGTTCCGTCCTGCTTGTTCAGCGGGCCGACGAATGGGCTGGTAGTGCCCGCGCCAATCGCATCGCGCAGCGCTTCCGCTTCGGCCTTGACCGAGTTCGGCACCTCTTCGGTAATCTGCCCGATCAGCACGACGCCCGAACCGATGCCTTCCTCTGAATCCGCCTGCTGATACGTGCCATTCAAAAGCTCGCTGATCCGGCGAAAATAATACGGACCCCAGTTGTTGATGATGGCCGACACGCGCGGTGACGGTTTGAATTCGGTCATGTCCGAGGCCTGGCCAAAGCCGATCACCGCACCGCCGGTCTTGGCCGCCTCTTCCAGGGTCGAGGTGGAATCGGTATGCGCTGCAATCACGTCGACACCGGCCTCGATCATTGCCTTGGCGGCCTGTCGTTCGGTTTCGGGATCGAACCAGGTAAAGGCCCAGATTACCGTAAGTTCGACATCGGGGTTCACCTTTTTCGCATTGGCGTAATAGGCGTTGATCCCGGCCAGAACCTCGGGGATCGGGAAAGAGGCGATATAGCCGATCTTGTTCGTCCGCGTCATCCGTCCGGCGATCAGGCCCTGCACCGCGCGGCCTTCATAGAACCGCGCGTTATAGGTCGACACATTGGGGAATTCGCGCTTGAAGCCGGTGGCGTGTTCGAATTTCACGTCAGGGTGACGCCCGGCCACGGCATTGGTGGCATCCATGAACCCGAACGAGGTCGTGAAGACGATGTCGCAGCCCGAATTGGCGAATTCCTCGATCGCGACTTCGGCGCTGGCATCCTCGCTGACGTTTTCCTTCCATACGATCTCGACCCGGTTGCCAAGCCCGGCCTTTGCCGCCTCGGCACCCCGATGATGCTGATAGGTCCATCCGCCATCTGCAATCGGGCCAAGATAAATGAAGCAGGCCTTGACCTTGTCCAGACCCTGCGCCGCCACTGGAACAGCCACGGTCACAACAAACGCCGCAGCGATAAATGCCTTTAAGTGTCGTAGTTTCATTATTTCCCCCGTTGCGCGTGACAAGCCGTATCCGGCTTCAGTTTTCACAAGGGCGGGCACCCGTTCCGGGGGCCGCTGGCACCATTTAAGGACCGCTGCGAATTAGAGTTTGCTCGTAACAGGTCGATGTCAATGCTCGCGTAGGTTGCGGACAATAAAAAGCACGGTTTACGGCATTACGAGCAGACGTCGTCGAAAATCGGCTTGGGAATGGGTCGGCAGGCCCGAATTCCGGGCCTGCCGTTGGTACTTGGGATCAACCGATCACTGCGGAATGTCGCCGGTGATTCCTTCGACAAAGAACATCATGCCCAGAAGGTCGCCGTCCGGCGCAGTCGCGCCATCCGCCAGCCAATCCGATCCGTCCTGCTTCTTGATCGGGCCGGTGAACGGGTGAACCGTTCCCGCCGCAATCGCATCGCGCAGGGCCTCGGCTTCGGCTTTGACGTCTGCCGGAATGCGGTCGGTGATCTCGCCGATCAGCACTTCGCCGCCAGCGATGCCTTCCCATGCGTCGGCCTGTTCATAGGTGCCGTCCAGAAGGGCACCCACGCGCTTGACATAGTACGGACCCCAGTTGTCGATGATCGACGAAACGCGCGGCCCGTCCTTGTACTCGGCCATGTCCGAAGCCTGGCCAAAACCGATCACGTTTTCGGTCTTCGCGGCCTCGGCCAGCGGAGCGGTCGAATCTGTGTGCGACGCGATCACGTCGACGCCCTGGTCGATCAGCGCCTTGGCGGCATCGGCTTCCTTCGCCGGGTCGAACCAGGTGAAGGCCCAGACGACGCTCAGCTCGACATCCGGGTTCACCTTCTTGGCGTTCAGGTAATAGCTGTTGATCCCCATGATCACTTCGGGGATCGGGAACGACCCGATGTAGCCGATCTTGTTCGACTTGGTCATCCGGCCGGCGATCAGACCCTGGACGGCGCGGCCTTCATAGAAGCGCGCGTTATAGGTCGAAACGTTGGCGCTGTCGCGCTTGAAGCCGGTGGCATGTTCAAACTTCACATCGGGGAACTTGGCGGCGACGGCATTGGTCGCGTCCATGTAGCCGAACGAGGTGGTGAAGATGATGTTGCAGCCGCCCAAGGCCATCTGGGTCAGCACGCGCTCGGCGTCGGCACCTTCCGGCACGCTTTCCTGATACTGGATCTCGACCTTGTCACCAAAGGCTTCCTTGACCGCGTTCGCGCCTTCGTTGTGCTGGAAGGTCCAGCCGCCGTCGCCGATCGGGCCGACATAGACGAAGCAGGCCTTCACATGGTCCATGCCTTGCGCAAATGCGCCACCGCCCAGCACAAGGCCAAGGCCCATGGCTGCGGTCGCAAGCAGATTTCTACGTTTCATTCGGTATCTCCCCTTAGGTGTCGGGCCTGTCCCAGCCCATGGATTTGGCCTCAGCGCGAGGCGTGGAAATTCTGTCCCAACGCGGCCGGCGCCCCGTTGGCCTTGCCCCGTTTGCCCGCCGACATGATGACCAGCACGACGATGGTTATCAGATAAGGAGCCATGGACAAGTATTCGACCGGAATCGCCGACCCTGCGACCTGCAGGTTCAGCTGCAGCACAGTGATGCCGCCGAAAAGATAGGCGCCGATCAACACACGCCACGGCTTCCAGCTGGCAAAGACCACGATGGCCAGCGCGATCCAGCCCGCTCCCGCCGTGATCCCGTCCACCCATTGCGGCACGCGCACCAGGCTGATGTAGGCCCCACCCATCCCGGCCATGGCCCCGCCAAACGCGATGCACATCAGACGGATTCGGTTGACCTTGTAACCCAGCGCATGCGCGGCCTCGTGGCTTTCGCCGACGGCGCGGATGATCAGGCCCATCCGGGTTGTCTTCAGCACCCACCAAAGAACCGCCGTCATTGCGATGCTGAAATAGACCATCCAGTCATGGCCGAATAGGATCGGGCCAACAACCGGAACATCAGCCAGGAAATCGGGCAGAAGCTGGCCGGTCGGCGGCGGCTTGACCCCGTTATAACCCTGCCCGCCAAGGCTGGAGACGCCAAGCCCGAACAGCGTCAGCGCCAGCCCCGTTGCCACCTGATTGGCCAGAAAGACCTGGGTTAAAAGCGCGAAGATCAGGCTGAGGATCGACCCCGCCACCGCCCCGCCGATAAAACCAAGGACCGGGCTGCCCGTCGCGACCGCAATCACGAACCCACCCTGCGCGCCGACGACCATCATGCCTTCGACGCCCAGGTTGAGGACGCCGGAGCGTTCCACCACCGTCTCGCCCAGCGCCGCCATAAGGATCGGCACGGCGGAAGCCATGAGCGTTGCAATCAGGATGACCGGATTGATGCCACCAATATCCATCAAGACCTCCCCGTGGCCATCAGGCCGTCAATGATCCAGTGCATAAGCCACCCCGCGACAAGGCCGATGAACGGCGCACGTCTTACCCAGCTGTGGTCGTCTTTCCGGGCAAGCCACTGCCCAAATGCAACGAAAGGCCGCAGCGCCTGACCCACCCCGGCCCCGCCACGACTGCCCAAATGCCTAGCCAGGACGGCAAGCAGCAGGCAACCCAGCAAGATCGCGCCCAGGGCGGGAACATAGTAGCCCAGCAGCATCCCCGGGAAGGCCAACGCCGAAGCCGCCATATAGGCCGCGTTGTCCTCGGGCCTCATGCCTTGGCCCCCATCGAAAGCCGGAACCGGTAGTTGGTCAGAACGTCGACAGCCAGAAGGAAGAACAGCAGCATCCCCTGGAACACCTGGATCGCCGCATCCGGCAGGCCCAGGTTGGTGGAGGCCATCTCGCCCCCCACATAGGTCAGCGCCATCAGGAACCCGGCCAGCACGATGCCCAAGGGGTTCAGGCGGCCAAGGAAGGCCACGATGATCGCGGTAAAGCCGTAGCCCGAATTGAAGTCGATGCTGATCTGGCCTGCCGGACCGGTCACCTCGAACATGCCGGCAAGCCCTGCCAGTGCGCCCGAAATCCCCATGCACATCACCACCAGCCGCGCGGGGCTGACGCCATGGAACCGCGCCGCCCGTGGGGCCTGTCCTGCCAGCCGGATCTGGAAGCCCGCCTGATGCCGCGTCAGCAGGATATAGGCCAGCACGCCGGTTACCAGCGCCGCAACGCCGCCCCAATGCAGGCCAAGCGGCTCATAAATATAGCTGTTCTGCGCCGCCGGAAAGCTTGAGAAGTTCCGGCTGCCGGGGAAACCCATCCCCTCGGGGTTTTTCAGGAACCCGGTCGAGGCTTTGGCCAGGATCGTCTCGGCAACATAGACCAGCATCAGGCTGACAAGGATTTCATTCGTGTTGAACCGCGTCTTAAGGATCGCCGGGATCATCGCCCAAGCCCAGCCGCCAAAAGCCCCGGCCACGACCATCACCGGAAAGATCAACCGGTTTTCCGTCGGAAACACCGCCAGCCCCACCGCCGCACCGCAGATGGCGCCCATGATGTACTGGCCCTCGGCCCCGATGTTCCAGATCCCCGCCCGGAACCCCAGCGCAAGGCCAATGGCGATCAGGATCAGCGGCCCCGCTTTCACCAGAAGCTGGCCGCGCAGGTAAAAGGCGAATTCGCCGAAGACCGGGTCCCAGAAGATCGTGCGGATCACCTCGAACGGGTTCTTGCCCATCATCGCAAACAGGATACCGCCGACGATCATCGTCAGGACCACTGCGACCGGCGGCGTGGCATATAGCCAGAACCGGCTTGGCGTCGGGCGTTTCTCAAGCCTCAACATGATGCGCGACCTCCATGCCATGCGCCCCGCCCATCATCAGGCCGATCTCGTCCATCGTCAGGCCCTCGGCAGGCCTCGGCTTGGTCAGCCGACCACCGTTCAAGACGGCAAAACTGTCCGAGACCTCAAGCAATTCATCCAGGTCCTGACTGATCACCACGACCGCAGCCCCTTCGCCCGCCCGGTCCAGGATCGACTGGCGAATCTGCGCTGCCGCCGCCGCGTCCACGCCCCAGGTCGGCTGGTTGATGACGATGACGCTTGCGCCCTGCATCAATTCGCGTCCCATCAGGAATTTCTGCAAGTTCCCGCCCGACAACGCCCGCGCCGCGACATCCGGTCCCGGCGTGCGCACGTCATAGGCGGCGATGATTTCCTCGGCGAACTTGCGGGTGCCCGGCCAGTCGACAAAGCCATTCTTCGTCAGCCCCTTGCGTACCCCCGCCGTCAGGAAGGCATTCTCGACAAGGCTCATGTCCGGGGCGGCCGCATGGCCATAGCGGTCTTCGGGCGCGGCCACCAACCCGGCCTTCCGCCGTTCCACCGGCCCCAGATCACCCGCCGCATGGCCAGCGATCCGCACCTTGTCGGGGCCCGAGCGCAGTTCACCAGACAGGGCCAGTAACAGCTCCTCCTGCCCATTGCCAGCCACCCCGGCAATCCCCAGAACTTCACCCTTGGCCACAGTAAAACTGATGCCCTTCAGCGAGGTGCCGAACGGAATGGGTGAGGCAACCGACAGGTCGCTGACCCCAAGCGCCACCTCTCCCTTTTCGCCAATCCGGCGCTCCGGGGTCTTCAGCGCCTGACCAACCATCAGTTCCGCCATCTCGCGTGCGGTCCTTTCACGCGGGGTGCAGGTCGCCACCACCTTGCCCCTGCGCAGGATCGTCGCCTCGTCGCAGAGGGTTTTGATCTCTTCCAGCTTGTGGCTGATATACAGGATCGCCGTCCCCTCTGCCGACAACTGCCGCAGGGTGCGGAACAGGATTTCCACCTCTTGCGGGGTCAGAACGCTGGTCGGTTCGTCCATGATCAGAAGCTTGGGGTCCTGCAACAGACAGCGGATGATCTCGACCCGCTGGCGTTCGCCCGCCGACAGGTCGCCGACCATCCGGCTGGGGTCCAGCGGCAGACCGTATTCCTCGGACACCGCCCGGATACGCGCCGCCAGTTCCCGCATCGGCGGTGGGTTTTCCATGCCCAAGGCTACGTTCTCGGCCACGTTCAGCGCCTCAAACAGGCTGAAGTGCTGGAACACCATCGCCACGCCCAGCCGCCGCGCCTCGGCGGGTTTTGATGGGGTATAAGCCGCACCGCGCAGGGTCATCTGGCCCTGATCGGGGCGCACCAGACCATAGATCATCTTGACCATGGTCGACTTGCCCGCGCCGTTTTCACCCAGCAGTGCGTGAATCTCTCCCTCGCCGATGGCAAAGGTCACGTCCGAGTTCGCCACCACGCCCGGATAGGCCTTGGTGATCCCCTCGACGCGCAAAAGCTCTGGCCGTGTGGTCATGCCCGCATCTCCCTTGCCGCCACTTGGGGCGCTTTCAACAGTTCCGCCACCACACCCACCGCAATCGCCTGCGGATGCTTGCCCAAGGCCGGGTCGCCAATCGGGCAACGGATACGCCCGATAGCGGCAGCGTCATGGCCCAACGCCCCCAGCCGCGGCCGGAACCGCGCCCATTTGGTGGCACTTCCGATCAACCCGCAGGCCTTGAAGCCCCGGTTCAAAAGCCGATGGCACAATTCCAGGTCCAGCGCGTGGGAATAGGTCAGGATCAGATGCTCCGCCCCTTCGGGCGCATGATCCGCGACCAGTGCCGGGTCGTTGGCCGGGACGATGGTCACGCCCTCTGGCACCACATCCGGAAACCGCTCAGCCGCAACATCGACCCAGGTCACCGCGATCCCCGGCAAGGGGGCCAGTACTGCGACCAACGCGCGCCCCACATGCCCCGCCCCCCAGACCCAGACCTGCCGGTCCGCCTCGGCCACGGGTTCCACCAGCCAACCCTGAACCAGACCCGGCGCAGGCCGCAGACCCTGCGCGCGCGCTGCAGCCAGAACCCGCTTGACTGCCAAAGGCATCTCGCCCGGCCCGCGTGCAATCACGCCAGCCTCAGCCTCAGGCACCGACTCATAAACCTCGGTCCAAAGCGTCACCGCCCCGCCGCAGCACTGGCCCAAGGCCGGACCCAGCGCCACGCGGTCAACCGCCCGCTCGGCCCCTGCCAGCATCGCCCGCGCCTTTGCCGCCGCCTCGAACTCCAGCGCGCCGCCGCCAACCGTCCCGGACTGCCCGCTTTCCCAGACCAGCATCGACGCCCCCACCTCACGCGGGGACGACCCGTCATGCGCCGCGATCACCACCCGGGCAACCGGGCCATGGGCCTTGATGGCCTGACCAAGGGCGGCAAGGTCAAACATCTTCAACCCTCCTTACCGCCATCAGCACCCGTTCCGCCGTGGCCGGGGCATCCAGCGCCGGATAGACCGTGCCATCGCCACAAGCCGCCACCGCATCCGACAGCGCCAGAAACGCCGAGATGCCAAGATTGAATGGAGGTTCCCCAACCGCCTTCGATTTCCCGACCGAATCCTCCCGGTTCGGCTTGCCCCATAGGGCCACGTTGAACACCCGAGGCCGGTCAGAACAGGCCGGGATCTTGTAGGTGCTGGGGGCATGCGTTGCCAACCGCCCCTTCCCGTCCCACACCAGTTCCTCGGTCGTCAGCCAGCCCGCGCCCTGCACATAGGCCCCCTCGACCTGCCCGATATCCAAAGCCGGGTTCAACGAGGTGCCCGTGTCATGCAGGATATCCACCCGCAGGATGCGGTTTTCCCCGGTCAGCCGGTCGATCACCACCTCGGTCACCGCCGCGCCATAAGCGAAGTAATAGAACGGCCGCCCCTGACCCTTGACCCGGTCCCAGATGATCTTGGGCGTTGCGTAATAGCCGGTCGAGGACAGCGAGACCCGCGCCTGATAGGCCCAAGCGACGACCTTTTCGAAGGGATAGACCTCGCCGGCCACACGCACCGTGCTGTCGACGAACTTCACCGTCTCGGGCTTGACCTGATGCTTCTCGGCAATGAAATCCGCCAGCCTTGCGCGGATCGTTTCCGCCGCCGCCCGCGCCGCCATCCCGTTCAGGTCGGCCCCCGAACTTGCCGCCGTCGCGCTGGTGTTCGGCACCTTCGCCGTATCCGTCGCGGTGATCTTGACCCGCGCGGTATCAACCCCGAACACCCCCGCCGTCACCTGCGCGACCTTCTGGAACAGGCCCTGCCCCATCTCCGTCCCACCATGGTTCAGCGCGATCGACCCATCCTGATACACATGCACCAAGGCGCCCGCCTGGTTGAGCCAAGTCAGCGTAAACGAAATCCCGAACTTCACCGGCACCAGCGAAATCCCGCGCTTCAGGATCGGAGACTTGGCATTCCACGCCGCAATCTCGGCCCGCCGCGCCGCATAGCCGCTGGTCTTCTCCAACTCGGCCACCAGCCCATGGCCGATGAAATCCTCCACCGGCATGTGATAGGGCGTCGTCTGCGCTTTCATCTTTGCCGAAATATCCCCGCCGGAGGCACCCGCACCCTCCATCTCGCGATAAAAGTTGGCCTTCCGCACCTCGGACGGGTCCTTGCCCACTTCAAAGGCCGCGTGGTCCATCACCCGCTCGATCCCCACGATTCCCTGCGGGCCACCAAAGCCGCGATAGGCAGTGGCGCTTTGGGTGTTGGTCTTCAGCCGGTGCGATTCAATGCGGATGTCGGGCAGGTGATAGCAGTTGTCGGCATGCAGCATCGCCCGGTCAGCGACCGGCAAGGACAGGTCCTGCGACCAGCCGCAGCGGAACAGGTGCTGGAACTCGATCCCCAGCACGCGACCCTGATCGTCGATCCCCGCGCGATAGCGGATGCGCAGGTCATGCCGCTTGCCGGTGATCATCATGTCATCGTCGCGGTCATAGCGCATCCGGCAGGGCCGCCCCAAGGCCCGCGCCGCCACTGCGCAGGCGATGGCCAAGGCGTTGCCCTGCGATTCCTTGCCGCCAAAGCCGCCACCCATCCGGCGCACTTCGACCCGCACCGCAGACATCGGCAGATGCAGCGCATGGGCGACCTTGTGCTGCACCTCGGTCGGATGCTGGGTCGAGGACATCACATGGAAATCCCCGCCTTCCAGCGGGACCGCCGCGGCAACCTGACCTTCCAGGTAGAAATGCTCTTGCCCGCCGACCTCGAAACTCCCCTCGATCACGCGCGGCGCCTTGGCAATTGCGCCAGAGGCATCACCCTTGGCCCAGATCACCGGCCCTTGCTCGAAACGGCTGTTCGCGGCCAAGGCATCGTCAACCGTCAACAGCGCGGGCAGTTCGCGATAGCTGACCTTCCCCAGCTTCGCCGCCTTGCGCGCCGCCAGATGGCTTTCGGCCACCACCAGAAACACCGGCTGGCCGACGTAGTGGACCTTGCCCACAGCCAGCAAAGGCTCGTCATGCGCCGAAGGGCTGCAATCGGGCATGTCGGGCAGGTCTTCCGCCGACAGCACCATCACCACCCCCGGCGCGGCGCGCACGGCGGACAGGTCGATCCCGGTGATTTCACCATGCGCGACCGTCGACAGCCCAAAGGCCAGATGCAGCGCATTCGACGGCATCGGCAGGTCGTCGATATACCGCGCCTCACCGGTCACCTGCAGGGGTGAGGCGTCATGGGGCAGGGAAAGACCGGCGCTCATGCCTCGACCTCCAGCACCGAAACCGGCACGCCGTTGATGTCGTGGAAATACCGCCGCATCAGGTTTTGCGCCGTCAGCATCCGATACCCTGCCGTTGCCCGCATGTCGGACATGGGCGTGAAATCCCCCGCCATCGCCGCCGCTGCCGCCTCGACCGTGTCTTGCGACCACGGTTTGCCGACCAACGCGGCCTCGGCCAGCGTCGCTCGCTTAGGAATGCCCGCCATGCCGCCAAAAGCGATCCGCGCCGCCGTCACGCGGCCATCCGCAACTGTCACGTTGAAACAGCCGCAGACCGCCGAAATGTCCTGATCGAAGCGCTTGGAGATCTTATAGCAGCGCAGGGCGGGCGCATACTCGGGGAAGGATATCCCCGCGACGAACTCGCCCGGTTTGCGGTCTTGCTTGCGGTATTCGATGAAGAAATCCTCCAGCGCCATCGACCGCATCTCGTCGCCCCGCCGCAGGTGCAGGGTCGCGCCCAAAGCGATCAGCGCCGGTGGCCCATCCCCGATGGGCGAGCCGTTGGCGATGTTCCCGCCAATTGTTGCCGCGTTCCTGACCTGCGTGCTGGAATAGCGCCGTAGCATTTCGGCAAGCGACGGCAACCGATCCGCCACCGCATCGCGCAGGTCGGTGATCGTGACGCAGGCGCCGACATGCAGACTGCCGCCGCGCGCCTCGATCCCCTGCAGGTCCTTGACCCCGCTCAGGAACGCGACCGGCTTCAGGTCGCGGAGCTGCTTGGTCACCCAAAGCCCGACATCCGTCGCCCCGGCGATCAGAACGGCATCGGGGTTCTGCAGATACCAATCCGCCAGCGCATCAGAATCGGCGGGGCGGAATGCCCCGGCCTCCCCCGCCGCAAAACCCGCAACGGCCACGCGGTCGGCATGCATCCAGTCCGGCACCGGCGCGCTTTCCGCCGCCTCGGCCGCCCGGATGATCGGGGCATAGCCAGTGCAGCGACACAGGTTCCCCGCCAACTGGTCGTCGTGATCCTTGGCCCCGTTCAGATGCGCCACCGCCATGCTGACGACAAAGCCCGGCGTGCAGAACCCGCACTGGCTGCCGTGGTGGGTAACCATCGCCTCTTGCACCGGATGCATCTCGCCCTTGGGACCGGAAATCCCCTCGACCGTCCGCACCGCCTTGCCGTGCAACTGCGGCAGAAACAGGATGCAGGCGTTCAAGCCGCGCGAGCCCGCCTCATCCGTCACCATCACCGTGCAGGCCCCGCAGTCGCCCTCGTTGCAGCCCTCTTTGGTGCCAGTCAGCCCCCGATTGGCCCGCAGCCAATCCAAAAGCGTCCGGGTGGGGGCCTCGCCCTCAATCCG
>CAUJIP010000087.1 GCA_963205235.1 Pseudomonadota bacterium | reverse complement strand
AACCACAAGGACATCGGGATCCTTTACCTGTTCGTCGGCGGTGCCGTCGGCCTGATCTCGGTCCTGTTCACCGTCTACATGCGGCTTGAGCTGATGCATCCGGGCGTGCAGTACATGTGCCAGGAAGGCGCGCGCTTCGTGGCCGATGCCACGGCGACCTGTACGCCGAACGGGCATTTGTGGAACGTGATGATCACCTATCACGGCGTCCTGATGATGTTCTTCGTCGTCATCCCGGCGCTGTTCGGCGGTTTCGGCAACTATTTCATGCCGCTGCAGATCGGCGCGCCGGACATGGCCTTCCCGCGAATGAACAACCTGTCGTTCTGGCTTTACGTCGCCGGGACCTCGCTGGGTGTCGCCTCGATGCTGGCACCGGGCGGTGGTGGCGATCTGGGCACCGGGGCGGGCGTTGGCTGGGTGCTTTACCCGCCGCTGACCACCACGGCCGAGGGCGGCTATGCCATGGACCTCGCGATCTTCGCGGTTCACCTGTCGGGTGCCTCGTCGATCCTGGGCGCGATCAACATGATCACCACCTTCCTGAACATGCGCGCCCCCGGCATGACCATGCACAAGGTGCCGCTGTTTGGCTGGTCGATCTTCGTGACCGCCTGGCTGATCCTGCTGGCGCTGCCGGTTCTGGCGGGTGCGATCACCATGCTGCTGACCGACCGCAACTTCGGGACCACCTTCTTCACGCCCTCGGGCGGCGGTGACCCGGTGCTTTACCAGCACATCCTGTGGTTCTTCGGCCACCCGGAAGTCTACATCATCGTCATCCCGGCCTTCGGGATCATCTCTCAGGTCATCGCGACCTTCTCGAAAAAACCGATCTTCGGCTATCTGCCGATGGTCTATGCCATGGTGGCAATCGGTGTTCTGGGCTTCGTCGTCTGGGCGCACCACATGTACACCGCCGGGATGAGCCTGACGCAGCAGTCCTACTTCATGCTGGCAACCATGGTCATCGCGGTTCCGACGGGCGTGAAGGTGTTTTCCTGGATCGCCACGATCTGGGGCGGCTCGATCGAGTTCAAGACCCCGATGCTTTGGGCGCTTGGCTTCCTGTTCCTGTTCACCGTCGGTGGCGTGACCGGGATCGTCCTGAGCCAGGCCCCGGTCGACCGGGCCTATCACGACACCTACTACGTCGTTGCCCACTTCCACTATGTGATGAGCCTGGGTGCCGTGTTCGGGATCTTCGCCGGGATCTACTTCTGGATGGGCAAGATGTCGGGCCGCCAGTACCCGGAATGGGCGGGCAAGCTGCACTTCTTCGCGATGTTCATCGGTTCGAACCTGACCTTCTTCCCCCAGCACTTCTTGGGTCAGCAGGGCATGCCGCGCCGTTACATCGACTATCCGGAAGCGTTCGCCTACTGGAACTGGTTCTCGACCATGGGTGCGTTCCTGTCCTTCGCGTCCTTCGTGTTCTTCATCGGGATCGTGTTCTACACGCTTCTCTGGGGCCGCCGGATCACCGAGAACAACTACTGGAACGAGTTCGCCGACACCCTGGAATGGACCCTGCCCTGCCCGCCGCCCGAGCACACGTTCGAGCAGCTGCCGAAGCAGTCCGACTGGGACAAGGGCCACGCGCACTGATCGCATCACTGACTGACAAAGGCCCCGGGGGAAACCTCGGGGCCTTTTGCATTGGGTAAGGTGGGATATGGTGCCGACCTTGCGGCAAAAGAGAGGCTTCGGACCCTTCGCAATGCCCTATGAATGGCTTCCCCCCGACGGCGCGACCGAGCGTCTGCATCTTTGGCCGCATCGGTCACTGACCCAACGTGGCTTTGTCTGGTTCGTCGGGCTGACCGCCGCCCTGATCGCCGTGCCTCTGGTCGCGGTCATCGGCAGCCCGGTGCTTTGGGCCATGCTGCCCTTTCTTCTTGGGACGGTCTGGGCCATCTGGTTCGCGCTGCGCAAGAACGGTCGCGACCGGGACATCGTCGAGGATTTGCGGATTTCCGAGGACCGCATCACCCTTGTCCGCCACGGCCCCAAGGGCCGCCGTCAGGATTGGGAGGCCAATCCCTATTGGCTGCGCATCACCCTGCATGAGACCGGCGGCCCGGTGCCGAACTACCTGACGCTCAAGGCCGAGGGACGCGAGGTGGAACTTGGCGCCTTCCTGTCAGAGGGAGAGCGGGTGGCCCTTCGCGGAGAGCTGGCTGACCGACTGCGCGCGCGGCGCTGACTTGACCACAATCAAGGACCCTGGACCCGTTTCGGCACAGACTGCCGAACAGAACCGGAGGCCCGACATGACGCAGACCGCTTCCCGCTGGATTCGCCCCGCAGCCATTGCCGCCGGCATTTTTGGCGCATTGACCCTTTTGTCCGGAGGACTTGCGCTTTTTGGCCCGAAGGCGGCACAGGACGCTGCCGGGAATGCCGTGCCCTTCGTGCTTGTCTTCAACTTCTCGGCAGGATTCGCCTATCTGATCGGGGCGGTGGCGATGTGGCTGAACCATCCCGCCGCGCGGACGATTGCCTGGCTAATCGCCCTTTCGACGCTGGCGGTCTTTGCGGCCTTCCTCTGGGCGGTGCTTGGCGGCACCCCGTATGAAATCCGCACGGTCGCGGCAATGACAGTCCGCGCCGGGTTCTGGCTTGTGATTGCGATCCTGCTTGGGAAAGCGCGGTAGCGGCAGACGCCCTACCCCAGCCGCCCTTTGACCAGCGCTCCGACCGCGCCGAAATCCATCTGGCCAGTGTAGCGCGCCTTCAGCGCCGCCATAACCTTGCCGACGTCACGGATGCTTGCTGCGCCCGTCTCGGCCACAGCCGCGTCGACCGCCGCCGCAACCTCTGCCTGATCCATCTGGCGCGGCAGGAATTCCTGGATGACGCCGATTTCCGCCAGTTCCTTTTCCGCCAGTTCCAGCCGTCCGCCCTCTTCATAGGCGCGGGCCGATTCCTGGCGCTGCTTGACCATCTTCCCCATGATCTGCAGGATCTCGGCCTCGCCGACTTCACCGGCATCCGCCTCACCCCGGACGGCAATCTCGCGGTCCTTGATCGCGGCGTTGATCAGGCGAAGCGTGGACAGTCGGTCCACCGCCTTGGCTTTCATCGCCTCTTTCAAGGCTGTTTGCAGGCGGTCGCGCAGCAGCATGGTTCGGATTTCCCGGTCGTTTCCCCGGTTTCGGACAATACTCTGAACCTTGTCCGACCGCAACCACACCCAATTTCCACAAATCATTGATTTTCCGATATAATCCTTTTTGCATCCGGGGTTGACCCTTGCCCCCCCTGCCCTTAGGTTCCGCGCAATTTACCCAAAGGAGAGTCGCCCATGCCTGCGCCGCAGAAGCCTACCGCCTGCCTCGCACTTGCCGATGGGACGATCTTTTACGGCCATGGCTTCGGAGCCACGGGCGAGACGGTCGCCGAACTGGTCTTCAACACCGCAATGACCGGCTACCAGGAAATCATGACCGACCCAAGCTATGCGGGTCAGGTCGTGACCTTCACCTTCCCCCATATCGGCAATACCGGCATCACGCCCGAGGATGATGAAACCGGCACCCCCGCCGCCGCCGGGATGGTGGTCAAGTGGGACCCGACCGAACCGTCGAACTGGCGCTCGACCGGAGAGTTGACCCAGTGGCTTACGAAGATCGGTCGGATCGGCATTGGCGGCATCGACACCCGCCGTCTGACCCGTGCCATCCGCCAGCAGGGTGCGCCGCATGTGACGCTGGCGCATGACCCGGAGGGCAAGTTCGACATCGAGAAGCTGGTGGCAAAAGCGCGGGCCTGGAAGGGCCTGGTCGGGCTTGATCTGGCGAAGGACGTGACCTGCGCGCAAAGCTATCGCTGGGACGAAAAGCGGTGGGCCTGGCCCGAGGGATATACCCGGCGCGAGGGTGCCGGGTTCCGCGTCGTCGCCATCGATTATGGTGCCAAGCGCAATATCCTGCGCTGCCTTGCTTCGGTTGGCTGCGAAGTTACCGTCCTGCCCGCCACCGCCACTGCGGCGGATGTGCTGGCCCTGAACCCCGAAGGCGTGTTCCTGTCGAACGGTCCGGGCGACCCGGCGGCGACGGGCGGCTATGCCGTGCCGATGATCCAGGGTGTTCTGGCCAAGGACCTGCCCTTGTTCGGCATCTGCCTCGGCCACCAGATGCTCGCGCTGGCTTTGGGTGCCAAGACCCGCAAGATGAACCACGGCCATCATGGCGCGAACCATCCGGTCAAGGACCTGACGACTGGCAAGGTCGAGATCACCTCGATGAACCACGGCTTCACGGTCGATGCCGACACCCTGCCCAAAGGGGTGTCCGAGACCCATGTCAGCCTGTTCGACGGGACCAATTGCGGGATCGCGGTTGACGGGAAGCCGGTCTATTCCGTGCAATATCACCCCGAAGCGTCGCCCGGCCCGCAGGACAGCTTTTACCTCTTTGAACGCTTTGCTCAGGCGATGAAGGCCCGCCGCGCCGCCTGAAACGGGATTAACGCCCCGTTAACCCAGCGCGCGCATGCTGAGGCCTTGGCATTAGCCGGGGATGCGCATGGCGCGGGCCGAACGTCACATATTTGCCGATCCGGGCATCGCCCCGGTTCCTGCCGCCTCGCGCGGGCCGCGGCGACGCTCGATCGGGGCCGAGCTTCTGTGCCGGGGCCTTGTCAGCTCGGACGATCTGGTTCAGGCACTGGCACGCCCCCGGCGCGAGGCTGGGCGGCTTGTCGACACGCTACGCGCACGCGGTCTGATCCGGGAACGCGACCTGCTTGATGTGACAGCGCGAAGCTGGGGCATCAACACGATCGATCTGGGGGCCGATTTGCCAGACCCGCGTCTGGTTGCGGCAATCGGCCCGATGACCTGCCTGAAACATGGATTTGTTCCGTTACGCCGTGCGGGGGACGTGACGGTCATCGTCCTTTCCCGACCGGAAGAGTTTTCCGATATCCGACCGATGGTTGAAGCAATCCTTGGTCCGGTCGTCACAGCCCTTGCCCCCGAGCACGACATCATAAAGGCGATCCACGCCCGGCAGGGCCGGGAGATTGCCCGTCAGGCCGAAACCCGGGTTCCAGCGCCGGAAAGCTGCCGAGGCTGGGTCAGGCTGCATCAGGCACCCAAGGCGATGACGGTGCTTGTCGCGGCTCTCATCGCGGTGGCTGTGGCCCCGGTGACGGTCGGCTTCCTGGTGCTTGGGCTTTCGCTTTCTTCCCTGATCCTGATCGTCGGGCTGAAGCTTCTTGCGATCCGCGCCGCCTTCCGGTCACCGATGCGCCCCGCCCCGTGCGCCGTGAACGATGACAGCCTGCCGGTCTTTTCGATCATCGTAGCACTTTATCGCGAGGCCGATATTGCCGCGCGATTGGTCAAGCGACTTGCCCGGCTGGACTATCCCGTTGATCGGCTGGATGTCGTTCTGGCTGTGGAAACCGAAGACAGAGTGACCCGAGATGCCCTTGCCAAGGCCGAGCTTCCGGCCTGGATGCGGGTGGTCGTGGTTCCGGAAGGGGCGGTCCGGACCAAGCCGCGCGCCTTGAACCACGCGCTGGAGTTCTGCCGGGGAAGTCTGATCGGCATCTATGACGCCGAAGATGCGCCCGATCCGCGACAGTTGCTGCAAGTGGCCGCGCAGTTCCGCGCCTCGGCCCCGGAAGTGGCCTGCCTGCAGGGGATTCTGGATTACTACAACCCACGCACCAACTGGCTTAGCCGCTGTTTCACAGTCGAATATGCCGGCTGGTTCCGCCTGATCCTGCCGGGGATCGCCCGGCTAGGCTTGGCCGTGCCCTTGGGTGGGACGACCCTTTTCCTGCGTCGCGACGTGCTTGAGCGGATTGGCGGCTGGGATGCCTATAACGTCACCGAGGATGCCGATCTTGGCATTCGTCTGGCCCGGCATGGCTTTCGCACCGAGATGATCGCCACCACGACCGAGGAAGAGGCGAATTGCCGTCCGCTGCCCTGGATCAAGCAGCGGTCGCGCTGGATCAAGGGCTATCTGATGACTTGGGCCGTCCACATGCGCCGCCCCGGTCTGCTGTATCGTCAACTTGGCCCCCGAGCCTTTCTGGGCTTTCAGGTCATGTTCATCGGCACCAGCATGCAGTTTCTGGTGGCACCGCTGTTGCTGTCGTTCCTGATCGTGCCGTTCGGCTTTCACCATCCGCTTTACGCCGCGATGCCGGGCCCAGCGGGGTTGGTGATGACTGGAACTTTCGCAATCTGCGAGCTTGTGAATATCGCCATCGGGATGATCGGCCTGACCCGCACGCGCCATCGGCTGAGCCTGTGGTGGGTGGCGACGATGAGCATCTATTTCTCGCTGGCCTGCCTTGCGGCCTACAAGGCGGTTTTCGAGATCGCAACGAAGCCGTTTTTCTGGGACAAGACCCGGCACGGCATTTTCGACCATCTCGCCGAAAAACGCTGACCCGTTTCGATGCCGCCAATCCATGCGGAAACCGCTGTGAAAATCGCCACGTTCGGCGACCTGTCCAAAAGCTATCGCAGTCTGAGCTCGCCAGCCTCGACCCGAAGCCGGGTTTCGAATGCTCGGCTGATATGGGTCCGCAGGGCCTGATCGGCCGCCTCGCCGTCCCCCGTGGCTATTGCGGAAACGATCTGGTCGTGTTCGGCCAGCGCAACCTCGTCCCGGCCCTCGGCCGCGAAAGAGGTATTGGCCATCAGCGCCATCGACCGATGCACAAGGTCAAGCTGCTGGACCAGAAACCGGTTGTGGCTGGCCAGGTGGATCTGCTTGTGAAACCGTTTGTTGGCGCGGCTCAGCGCGCGGGGGTCGCCGCCCAGAAGCGCGCGATCCTCGGCCACCATGCTTTGCAGCACGCGCACTTCCTCGGGCGTGGCATGGCGGGCGGCAAGCCGGGCGGCCAGCCCCTCAAGCTCGCTGCGAACGGCGTAAAGTTCGGCCAACTGGTTGTGGTCCAGCGTGGCGACGATCAGGCTGCGCCCGTCGCGGGTCAGCATCGCCTGGGTTTCCAGCCGCTGCAGCGCCTCACGCACGGGGGTTCGCGATACGCCCAGGCGATCAGCCAGTTCGCTTTCGACCAGCCGGTCGCCGGGTTTGTAGACCCCGGCGTCGATGGCTTCGAGGATCAACGTATAGGCGTCTTTCTGCACGGAATGGCCCTTCAAACCCAAGGAGCCAGACCCTAGCCGCCCGCCCCCCCGCAATCAACCCTTCCCAAGGTCGCAGGCGGGCGCTAGACCCGGACCATGCCACGCACGCATTTCGCTACTGTCCAGACTTGGGTCTTCGACCTCGACAACACGCTTTACCCGCCGCACATGCGCCTTTTTGACCAGATCGAGGTCAAGATGACCGACTGGGTCATGCGCGCCTTGCAGGTGGACCGGGCGCGGGCCGACCATCTGCGCGCGCATTACTGGCAGACCTATGGCACCACGCTGGCCGGGTTGATGGCCGAACATGGCGTCGACCCCGGCCCCTATCTGACCGAAGTGCACGAGATCGACTTTTCCGTCCTGGCCCCCGATCCGGCTTTGGCAAAGGTCATTGCCCGCCTGCCCGGCCGCAAGATCATTTATACCAACGCTTGCGTGCCCTATGCCGAAAAAGTCGTGGAAGCTCGGGGCCTTGGCGGTTTGTTCGATGCGGTCTATGGGGTCGAAGACGCCAACTTCCACCCAAAGCCCGAGGCACGCGCCTTTGCGGCCGTCTTTGACCGCGACGGGCTGGACCCGGCCCATGCGGCGATGTTCGAAGATGACGCCCGCAACCTGAAGGTTCCCCATGCGCTTGGCATGCGCACGATCCATGTCGCGCCAAGCGCCGATCCTGCGCCGCATATCCAGCATCACACCGATGATCTCGCCGGGTTTCTGGCGCGACTTCTGGACTGAAATCCCTTCTGGCTTTTGACAGCGTTGCCGCTTCGGTCTACACCCCGACAGGCAAGCCCCGTTAGCGTTCACAGCCAAGGCCCATCCGGCCCGGCTGCCCAGGAAAGGACCCCCGAATGACGTTCAAGCCCGCAAAATGGCCCCGGAAGCTGCGGTCGCAGGAATGGTTCGCCGGGACCTCGAAGGACGCGATCTATCACCGGTCCTGGATGAAGAACCAGGGCCTGCCCGCCGACCTGTTCGACGGTCGTCCGGTGATCGGGATTCTGAATACTTTCAGCGAGTTGAACCCTTGCAACGCCCATCTGAACGACTTGGCCGAGCGGGTGAAGCATGGCGTCTATGAGGCAGGCGGGCTGCCGGTCATCGTGCCCGTGTTCAGCGTTTCGGAATCCGGCTTCCGCCCGACGGCGATGATGTTTCGGAACCTTGCCGCCATGGCGATCGAGGAAACCATTCGCGGCCAGCAGATGGACGGGGTCGTCTGCCTTGTCGGCTGCGACAAGACCACGCCCTCGCTTCTGATGGGCGCGGCATCCGTCGACTTGCCGACGATCATGGTCAGTGGCGGGCCGATGCTGAACGGCTATTTCAGGGGCGAACGGGTCGGGTCGGGCACGCACCTCTGGAAGTTCTCCGAGGCTGTGAAGGCAGGCGAAATGACCGCCGAGGAATTCGTCGAGGCCGAGGCGTCGATGAGCCGCTCGCCGGGGTCGTGCAACACGATGGGCACCGCCAGCACCATGGCAAGCATGGTCGAAGCGCTGGGGATGACCCTCTCCGGCAACGCCGCGATCCCGGCGGTGGACAGCCGTCGCCGGGTGATGGCGCACCTGACCGGGCGGCGCATCGTGCAGATGGTGAAGGACGACCTGAAGCCGTCCGACATCCTGACGCGCGAGGCGTTCCAGAACGCGATCCGCACCAATGCGGCGATTGGCGGGTCGACCAATGCCGTGATCCACCTTCTGGCGATTGCCGGACGCTGCGGGATCGACCTGACCCTGAACGACTGGGACGACTGGGGCCGCAATGTCCCGACCATCGTCAACCTGATGCCTTCGGGCAAATACCTGATGGAAGAATTCTTCTATGCCGGGGGTCTTCCCGCCGTGATCAAGCGGTTGGGCGAAGCGGGTCTTCTGAACCGTGAGGCGCTGACCGTCTCGGGCGGCGGCATCTGGGACGAGGTGAAGGACGTTCGCAACAACAACGACGACGTGATCCTGCCGACCGAAAAGGCGCTGACCCAGTCGGGCGGGGTTGTCGTGGTGAAGGGCAACCTTGCGCCAGATGGTGCAGTCCTGAAACCGTCGGCCGCCACACCCGCGCTGATGCAGCACCGGGGCCGCGCCGTCGTGTTCGAGGACATCGACGACTACAAGGCCCGGATCGAGGACGAGGGCCTGGATATCGATGAGACTTGCGTCATGGTCCTGAAGAACTGCGGCCCGCGTGGCTACCCGGGGATGGCCGAGGTCGGCAACATGGGCCTTCCCCCCAAGGTGCTGCGGAAGGGGATCACCGACATGGTCCGCATTTCCGACGCGCGAATGTCTGGCACCGCCTATGGCACCGTGGTCCTGCACACCTCGCCCGAGGCTGCGCGGGGCGGCCCGCTGGCGGTGGTTCGGTCGGGGGATTTCATCGAGCTGGACGTCGCCAACCGCCGCCTGCATCTGGACATTTCCGATGAGGAACTGGCGGCGCGGCTGGCGGCATGGAAACCCGCCGTGGAACCGCCTGCGTCGGGCTATGCCAAACTTTACCACGACCACGTTCAGGGTGCGGACAAAGGCGCGGACATGGACTTCCTTGTCGGTTGCCGGGGCAACGCCGTCGCGCGGGAAAGCCACTGATGGCCCGCAAGGTCGCCGCCCGCAAGATCGCCCTTGTCGGGATCGGCAAGATTGCCGTCGACCAGCATGTCCCGGCGATCAACGCCAGCTCGGACTGGGATCTGGTCGCGACGGTCAGCCGGAAGGGTCAGGTTTCGGGGGTGGAGGGTTTCACCACCCTTGAAGCGATGCTCGATGCCCGCCCCGAAGTGGAAGTGATCTCGCTGGCCCTGCCCCCAGTGCCCCGCTTTGCCTATGCTTGGGCTGCCTTGCAGGCGGGCAAGCATGTCATGCTGGAAAAGCCCCCCGGTGCGACGTTGGCCGAGGTTCATGCCCTTCAGGCGCTGGCCCGTGAAAAGGGCCTGTCCCTCTATACCACCTGGCACAGCCGGATGGCCCATGCGGTCGCGCCGGCCAAGGCCTGGCTTGCGGACAAGACCGTCACCCGCGCCCATATCACCTGGCGTGAGGATGTGCGGAAATGGCATCCCGGTCAGGACTGGGTGTTCGAACCCGGCGGGATGGGGGTGTTCGACCCCGGCAGCAACGCCCTGTCGATCCTGACTGAAATCCTGCCCGCGCCCGTCCACCTGACCGGGGCTGAACTGGACTTCCCGGCGAACCGGCAGACCCCGAGTGCGGCCCGGCTGAATTTCACCGGGAGTGTCACCGCCGACTTCGACTGGCGGCAGGAGGGGCCCCAGACCTGGGACATCGAGATCGAGACTCCGCAAGGCAGGCTGGCCCTGCGGACAGGGGGCAACGTGCTGGAGATCGACGGGCGGCCAGCAGCCGGAGAGAACTCGATCATGGGGGAATATCCCGCCCTTTATGCCCGGATGGCCGATCTGGTCCGGGCCGGGGAAAGCGAGGTCGACCTGGCGCCGATGGTCCATGTCGCCGACGCGATGACCCTGGGACGGCGGGTCACGGTCGAGGCGTTCGAGTTCTGACTGTCCACGCTGGACAGTGTTTTGGCCCAAGCGATATCAAGGGCTTGGCTGTGGACATTTACCAAATCTCAACCTTTGGGCAATGCCCGATGCGGGGGTGCCGACCATGATCGAAAGCCTTGGACGGATCGGAGCCGACGAAGTTCAGGCCGTCACGCTGACCGGCCGGAATGGCACAAGCGCCAAGGTCCTGACCTTTGGCGCGCGGCTGGCCGAACTTTGGGTGCCCGATGCCAAGGGCCAGTTGGCCGACATCGTCCTTGGTCAGGACAGTCTGGCAGACTGGCAGGCGCATGGCCGTTATCTGGGCACGACCTGCGGGCGTTTTGCCAACCGGATCGCCGGGGGACGCTTCGTGCTGGACGGGCGCGAGGTGGACCTTGACCGAAACGAAGGCGCGAACCAGTTGCATGGGGGCAGCAAAGGGTTCGACCTGAAACATTGGCGGATCGAGGATGCATCAGCGGGCCATGTCACGCTGACAGCGACGTCACCGGCGGGCGAGATGGGCTTTCCCGGCACGGTTCTGGCGCGGGTCACCTATCGGCTGGAACACGGGCTGAGCATCGAAATGCAGGCGACGACCGACGCGACGACCGTGGTCAATCTGGCAAACCACGCCTACTTCAACCTGTCCGGTCAGGGTGCGGGGTCCGTGCTGGGGCATGAGCTTCGCGTCCTTGCCGCGCATTACACGCCCGTGAAGGCCGACAAGATCCCGACCGGGGAAATCCGGTCTGTCGCGGCCACGGCCTTCGACTATCAAACCCCGCGCCGGATCGGCGAGCAGTTGCCGGGGCCTGAGGGGCTGGATCACAACTTCTGCCTGTCTTCCCCGCTGGAGGCCATTCAGGGCGAGATTCTGCGCCGCGCCGCTGAGTTGCGCGATCCGGCTTCAGGCCGGGCGCTGCGGCTTTGGACCAACGAGGTTGGATTGCAGGTCTATACCGGCGCGCATTTCAACGGCTCGCAGCCGGGCAAGGGCGGGGTCAGGTATCACAAGTTTCCGGGCATCGCGCTGGAAACGCAGAAATTTCCCGATTCACCGAACCAGCCGCAGTTCCCTTCGGCCCGGCTGGACCCCGGCCAGACCTATCGGCATGTGGTCTTTCTGGACCTGATGCCGCGTTAGGGGCCCCGTTCGAACCGGGCCTTGAACCGTCAGGGCGAGGTCGTCGCCTCGCCTTCGGCGGCAGGCTCGGCCGCGGTGGCCTCGGTGGCGGCAGGTTCGGCCGCTGGTGCCGTCGCGGCACCCAGAGCCGCAGCCGCATCAGACGCCGCCTTGGTCAGGTCGGCCACTTGTGTCTGCAAAGCTGTCACCTGGTCCGTCAGCGCGGCCTTTTCAGCCTCAAGCGCGGTCAGGGCGGCCGACTTGGCAGCGACATCTTCTTGCGCGGCGGCAAGTTCTTCGCTGGCGGCGGCATATTTCTGGCCGCTCTGATAGGCGACGAAACCCAGAATGGCGGTCGACGCGACCAGAATTCCGAAGACGAGGTTTCTCATTCATTTCCCCTGCCGCTGGCAACACTGTGGAAAACAGACCACAAGCCCCCTTAACAAACAACCCTGCAATCCGGTCCAGCCATGGATAATGGCTGAAACGCCGCTTGCGGCGAATCGGGAATGACTTTTTACTGTCTGGTAAAAATCAACCAACATTCAACAAGGGACGGCCAGACAATGTTTAGAAATACATTCCAGGTTTCGCGGCGCGGGCTCTTGCTTGGCGGCGCGGGTGCACTTGTGGCGGCGAACCTGCCGCGCGTGGCGCTGGCGCAAGAGCCGATCAAGGTGGCGGGCATCTACACGGTGCCGGTCGAACAGCAGTGGGTCAGCCGCATCCACATTGCTGCCGATGCGCTGAAAGCGGCGGGTACGGTGGACTATACCTATACCGAAAACGTCGCGAACACCGACTATCCCCGCGTCATGCGCGAATATTGCGAAGCGGGCGTCAAGCTGATCGTAGGCGAGATTTTCGGGGCGGAGGCCGAGGCACGTGAAGTCTGCGCCGAATATCCGGACGTGGCTTTCCTTCTGGGGTCAAGCTTCCTGCCGGACGAGGCGGCGAACCCCAACCTTGCGGTCTTTGACAACTATATCCAGGACGCGGCCTATCTGTCGGGCATCGTTGCGGGCGGCATGACCAAGGGCAACATCGGCATGGTCGGCGGCTTTCCGATCCCCGAGGTCAACCGCCTGATGAACGCCTTCATGGCCGGTGTGCGCGAGGTCAAGCCGGACGCTACCTTCCAGGTCAGCTTTATCGGGTCGTGGTTCGACCCGCCGAAGGCAAAGGAAACCGCATTCGCCATGATCGACGGCGGCGCGGACCTTTTGTACGCAGAACGCTTCGGGGTCAGCGATGCCGCAAAGGAACGCGGCGTGCTGGCGATTGGCAACGTGATCGATACGCAGGGCGATTACCCCGAAACGGTGGTGACTTCGGCGCTGTGGCATTTCGAGCCGACGTTGAACGCCGCTGTCGCCGCCGTGGCGGCGGGGTCGTTCAAGGCCGACAACTATGGCCCCTATTCGCACATGAACGCGGGGGGCTGTTCGCTGGCACCGCTTGGCACCTTTGACGGCAAGGTTCCGGCGGATGTCGTGGCCATGGTCGCCGCGAAAGAGGCCGCGATCAAGGATGGCAGCTTTAGCGTGGCCATCGACGACAGCGAGCCGAAATCGTCGTGACCGCGCCAAAGCCCGAGGCGGAGATCGTTCTTCGCCTCGACCGCATTTCGAAGCGCTTCGGGGCGCTCTTGGCCAACGACGCGGTGTCGCTTGACCTTAAGAAGGGCGAAGTCATTGCGTTGCTTGGCGAAAATGGCGCGGGCAAGACGACGCTGATGAATATCCTGTTCGGTCACTATGTGGCCGATGCAGGAGAAGTGCAGGTTTTTGGCCAGTCGCTTCCCCCCGGCAACCCTCGCGCTGCGCTGGCGGCGGGGGTCGGGATGGTGCATCAGCATTTCACCCTTGCCGGGAACCTGACGGTTCTGGACAACATCGCCCTTGGCACCGAAAGCCTGTGGTCGCGGGGGCTGGGTCGGGCTGCAGCGCGGGCAAAGGTGGCGAAATTGTCGGTCGATTTCGGGCTGGCGGTCCACCCAGATGCCAAGGTCGGAAAGCTGTCGGTCGGCGAACGCCAGCGGGTCGAGATCCTTAAGGCGCTGTATCGCGATGCGCGCATCCTGATCCTGGACGAACCGACTGCCGTCCTGACCCCGCAAGAGGCGGATGCGCTGTTTGCGACGCTGCGCAAGGCCACGGCACTTGGTCTGTCGGTGATCTTCATCAGCCACAAACTGCATGAGGTGATGGCGATTGCCGACCGCTGCATCGTGCTGCGGCATGGGCGGGTTGTCGGCACAGTCGATACCCATACTACCGACAAGGGCCAGTTGGCGACGCTGATGGTCGGGGGCGAGTTGTCCTTGCCCCGCGCCGAACCGCGCGCGCCGGGGGCTGTCAGGATGCGATTTGATCAGGTCTTTACCCCTGATCGGGGGGCCACGCCGGGGTTGAAGGCGGTCACGCTTGCCTTGCACGCGGGCCAGATTACCGGGCTGGCTGGAGTTTCGGGCAACGGTCAGGCCGCGCTGGCCGAACTGGTTGCCGGGCTGGCCCTGCCATCCAGTGGCAGGCTGTCGCTGAACGACGTGCCGATTGATACCTGGTCGCCCCGGCTGGCCTTGGCCAAAGGCGTGGCGCGTATCCCCGAGGACCGGCACCATCAGGGCACGATTGCCGATTTCGACCTGACCGAGAATGCCGTGCTGGAGGCGTATCGCAGCCGACGCTTCTCGCGCAGGGGGTGGATGAACTGGCGGGCGGCCAAGAGTTTTGCCGAAGAGATCATCGCCGGATATGACGTGCGCTGCCCCGGCCCAGGTGTCCGCATTCGTCTTTTGTCGGGGGGCAACATGCAAAAGTTGATCCTTGGCCGGGCCATGTCGGGGGGCTCAAGCTCGGATGGACCCGAGATCATTCTGGCGAACCAACCCGTTCGGGGGCTGGATGTGGGTGCAATCGCCTATGTCCAAAGCCAGCTTTTGGCCGCGCGAGACCGTGGGGCAGCGGTACTTTTGATTTCCGAAGACCTTGATGAAATCATGGGCTTGTCGGACGTTATTCATGTGATATCTCAAGGTCGGCTGTCGCCCGGTTTTGGCCGAGGCACGATGACAGCGGCAGAGCTGGGCCTTTGGATGGCGGGCCAAAATTTCGCCCATGACCAAAGCGAGGCCCCGAATGCGGCTTGAGCCGATTGCCAACCCCTCGACTGCGCGTCGGCTTGGCCTGCCCGCGCTGGCGCTGGTGGCAACGCTGGCGGTGGCGATGCTTTTGGCGCTGATCGCCGGCGCCAATCCGCTGGACACACTTGGCCAGATCGCGACCGGCGCGCTGGGGTCGAAACTTGCCGTGCTTGAGACACTGAACCGGGCAACGCCGCTGATCTTCACCGGCCTTGCCGTCGCCGTCGCCTTTCGGGCCAAGCTTTGGAACATCGGTGCCGAGGCGCAGCTTTACGCGGGCGCAATTGTCGCCGTGGTGCTTGGCACCGGGGCAATCCCAAGCCCGCTGGTCCTGCCGCTGTCTGCGCTTGCCGCGATGATTGCCGGGGCCGTGTTGTTGCTTGGCCCGGTCATCCTGAAAACCCGGCTGGGGGTGGATGAGGTCGTCACCACCCTGCTTTTGAACTTCATCATGCTGCTGTTCGTCAGCTATCTTCTGGAAGGACCGATGAAAGACCCGATGGGCATGGGCTGGCCGAAATCCCCCGCCCTGATCCCCGAGGCGCGGCTGCCCCGGATCATCGACGGGTTGCGGCTACATTGGGGGTTTGCGCTTTCCTTGATCTCGGCCGTCGTCATCTGGGTCATCCAGACCCGCACAACGCTTGGTTTTGAAATTCGCGCGGTGGGCCAGAACCCAGAAGCCGCGCGCTTTGCCGGAATGCCGGTGAACGCGGTCCTGATCAAGACAGCACTTCTGTCCGGCGGGCTTGCCGCGTTGGCAGGCTGGTCCGAGGTTGCCGGGCTGAAGGGCCATCTGTCGTCAGACCTGTCGCCCGGTTTCGGCTATACGGGCATCATCGTCGCCATGTTGGCCCTGCTGAACCCGCTGGGGGTCATCCTGTCAGCAATCTTTGTCGCGGGTATCTTCGTTGGCAGTGACGCGATGAGCCGCACTGCCGGGGTGCCGACCTATATCGCCGACATGCTGATGGCGACGGCGCTGCTGTTCATGGTGCTGGCGATCCTTCTGACACGGGTCCGGGTGGTGCGCGGATGACCGAAATCATCGACATCCTGATTTCCGCCAGTTTCTGGGCCGCCGTGATCCGCATCGCGTCGCCGCTGATCTTTGCGACGATGGGGGAACTGATCTGCGAACGGGCCGGGGTGCTTAATCTGGGCATCGAGGGCATCATGGTCATCGGCGCCTTTGCGGGCTGGATGGGTGTCTATCAAGGCCTGCCGCTTTGGGGCGGGGTCGCGACGGCGATGTGCGCTGGCATGCTGTTTGGACTGCTGCAATCGATCCTGACGGTGCCCTTTGGCCTGTCGCAGCATGTGGTTGGCCTTGGCGTCACGCTGCTTGCCACGTCGTCGGCCTCGTTCACCTATCGTCTGATGCTGCCCGAGGTGACCAGCCCGCCTAAGATCGAACCGTTCCAGCCGCTGGACATCCCGGTCCTGTCCGACCTGCCCTGGCTGGGCGAGGCGATCTTTCAACAGACGGCGCTGACTTGGGCGGCTTTTGCCGTTGCGGGACTGACGGCCTGGGTGCTTTTCCGCACGCCGCTTGGGCTGGCAGTCCGCGCCGTGGGGGAAAACCCGGCGGCAGTCGAGGCGCAGGGTCTGTCGGTCACCGGTCTGCGCATGGGGGCGGTGATTGTCGGGTCGGGCCTGATGGCAGTGGGCGGGGCGTTCCTGACGCTGTCCGCCTTCTCAAGTTTCTTCTTCGAGATGGTCAACGGTCGCGGCTGGATCTGTGTGGCGTTGGTGGTCTTCGGGGCATGGAAACCGGGAAAGGCGGTCCTTGGCGCGCTTTTGTTCGCCGGGTTCGACGCCTTGCAGATCCGTCTGCAACAGACGCCAATTGGCACGCATTTGCCGTATCAGCTTTTCCTGGCCGCGCCCTATCTGCTTTCAATCCTTGCTCTTATTCTGATGTCGCGCCGGGCCGAGGTGCCTGCAGCCCTGATGACGCCCTACAACAAGGGGGAACGCTGAGATGTTCGATCTTTTGGTCAAGGGTGGCACGCTTCCCGATGGCACCCAAGCCGATATAGGCATCACCGGGGATCGCATTGTCGCGGTGGGGACGTTGGAGGCCGAAGCGGGCCGCGTGATCGACGCGACGGGCGACCTTGTCGCGCCCCCGTTTGTCGACCCGCATTTCCACATGGATGCGACCCTGTCCTATGGCCTGCCACGGGTGAATGCCTCGGGCACGCTTTTGGAGGGCATCGCGCTTTGGGGAGAGTTGCGCGATCTGGCTACGGTGGACGAGATGGTCGACCGGGCGGTGACCTATTGCGACTGGGCGGTCAGCATGGGGCTTCTGGCGATCCGCACCCATGTTGACACCACGCCCGACCATCTGCGCGGGGTCGAGGCGATGCTGGAGGTCAAGCGCCGCGTTGCCCCCTATCTGGACCTGCAACTGGTGGCCTTTCCACAGGACGGACTTTACCGCACGAAAACTGGCCGGGAAAACCTGATCCGCGCGCTGGATATGGGCGTCGATGTCGTAGGTGGCATTCCCCATTTCGAACGCACGATGGAGGAGGGGGCCGAGTCGCTCCGCGACCTTGGCCGCATCGCGGCGGAGCGGGGCCTGATGTGGGACGTGCATTGCGACGAAACCGATGACCCGATGAGCCGGCACGTCGAAACCATGGCACGTGAGGTGACGCGGCATGGCCTGGGCGGGCGGGCAGCAGGCAGTCACCTGACCTCGATGCATTCGATGGACAACTACTATGTGTCCAAGCTTCTGCCGCTGATCGCCGAAAGCGGCATGACGGCGATCCCGAACCCGCTGATCAACATCACTTTGCAGGGCCGCCACGACACTTATCCCAAACGGCGCGGCCTGACGCGGGTCAAGGAAATGCAGGCGATGGGCATTCCCGTCGGCTGGGGGCAGGATTGCGTGCTGGACCCGTGGTATAGCTTGGGAACGGCGGACATGCTGGACGTGGCCTTCATGGGCCTGCATGTCGCGCAGATGACGCATCCGGCGGAAATGGAGCGCTGTTTCACCATGGTGACCGAGGTGAACGCCAGCATCATGAACCTTCCCGACTATGGGCTTCAGGTCGGAAAACGCGCCGATCTGGTGGTGCTTGATGCCGGAAACCCGGTCGAGGCGCTGCGTCTGCGTCCGGCCCGACTTGCGGTCATTTCACGCGGAAAGCTGGTTGCGGAAACAAAGCGCGGGGATGCGACCCTTCACCTTTCCGGGCGGCCTGCCACAATTCGAAGGCGAAACCCCTAGGCCCCCGGGCCGGGGACGGGATGCAGATCCCGGTCAAGACAACTTTCGGCCAACGCCTTGATTGACAAGTAAGTAAATGGCTTTCAACCGGTCGATCCATCCTTGGCCCGCCCCCCATTCATGCGTCTTCCCAGCCCGTCACCGACACCGACAGCACAACTCTGATCCTTCAAGATTCCATCCATCCGCCCCATTTTCGCCGTCATCCACAACCAACCATGATACAGTGGATTGGTGCGCGCATGTGGACGATGCGCGGTTATGTGATGCAATTTCGGTTTTCTGCTTCAAGGCGACCAAGGCAGGCATGTCACAGGGCGCAGGGTACGGACGAGAAGGAAGAGCGTGATGGCGCAACAGAAGGCTGTCGAGGCTCAGGCCGACAATCTGGATGATATCGTCGACGAGCTTGCGCCCGGCACCAAGCTTTTGCGCGGCCAGTATACCATCGTCCGTTATCTGAACAGCGGCGGCTTTGGCATCACCTACCTGGCCAAGGACAGCCTTGATCGCAATGTGGTCATCAAGGAGTGCTTCCCCAGCTCGTTCTGCCGTCGGTCGAAGACCGTCGTGGCGGCGCGGTCGCGGGCGCACACTGCCGAACTGCGTTCGGTCGTCCAGCTTTTCGTGCGCGAAGCGCGCAATCTGGCCAAGATCGTGCATCCCAACATCGTGGCCGTGCACCAGGTCTTCGAAGACAACTTCACCGCCTATATGGCGATCGACTTCATCGACGGGCTTGACCTGCAGGAAGTGATCGAGGGCAAGGGCCCGCAACCGACCGCTCAGGAAATCGTTGTCATCACCGAAAAGCTGCTGGCGGCCGTGGGTTTCATCCACGACCACGACATGCTGCACCGTGACATCTCGCCCGACAACGTGCTGATCGACAAGAATCGCGAACCGATCCTGATCGACTTCGGTGCCGCCCGTGACGAAGCCAGCCAGAAGAACCGTGCGATGTCCGCCCTGCGCGTCGTCAAGGACGGCTATTCCCCGCAGGAATTCTATATCGCCGGGTCCGAACAAGGACCGTGGAGCGACCTTTATGCCCTGGGTGCCACGCTTTATCACCTGATCTCGGGCAATGCGCCGACGAACGGGCAGGCGCGGCTTGCCGCGTTGGCGGAAGGTCGGCCCGACCCCTATGTGCCGCTGGATGGTCGTTTCCCGGGGTATCCCACAGGCTTCCTCAAGGCGATCGACAAGGCGATGAACACCCTGCCCGGCCAGCGCGTGCAAAGCGCGCGGGAATGGTTGGGGATGTTCCAGTCAACGCCGGTTGCTGCTGTTGGCGGCGATGGCGTTGAAAGCGCTGTTCGGGCCTTGCTGGCCGAACCGGCTGTGGCTCCGGCGGCCAAAGCGATCAGCCAACCCGAACCGGTTGCCAAACCCGCAGCCATGGCTGTCGAGACTGATGCCGGCGAAGCGCAGATGGCTACATTCGACGACCTGCCGGAGGATGATGACTTTGACGCCTCCCCCCAGCCTGCCCCCAGCTTTGGCAACCCGCCCGATTTCATCCAGAAGATGACAACGACGGCGGCGGCTACTTCGGCACCGGCTGGACGCAGCGGCATGCCGATGATCGCCGTCGGCGTTGTGCTGCTGATTGCCGCCTTGGGTGGCGGCTACATGATGATGGGCAAGGACGAGCCCACGACGACCGTCATCGATGGCGCGGCCCCTGCAACGGAAACCGCAGCGGAAACCACCGCGACCACCGAACCCGCAGCGACAACCTCGGCGTCGACCGCATCGACGACGACAGAGGCCACAACCGCGACCACTGCTGAACCCGAGGCTGCGGTTGCCGAGACATCGTCGCAACCGGCCACCGTGGCAGAGCCCGAGCCGCAACCCGAACCCGCGACCGAAACTGCAAGCGCCGAACCCGCCGCGGATGCCGCCGAGCCCGCATCCGGTATTGCCGCGCCCGTCGGTACTCTTTTACCCAATCAGATCGGCTTTGCCGCCTGGGACGCCACGATTCCGTTCATCGAGGAAAACCGCATTGTTGGTGGCGTCCGTCTTGCCGTGGTGTCGCGGATCCTGCCGACCACCGAACTTGCCGAAGTCGGCGACTGGCTGGCTCCGGGCCTGCTTCTTTACACGGTAAACGGCAAGGACATCCAGCAAAGTGGTGGGGTGACGGCTGCTGTTCTGAACTCGATGCAGGTCGACCCCGACGGCAAGGCGCGCGTTGTGGTGGAATATGCCGGGTCCTCGCTTGACCGCGAAACCGGCCTGCTGACCGTCAGCATTGAGCGTCTGGTGAGCCTTGCGAATGGGGTGAACCTTCGCGTCACAGTTGTTGACGGCAAGTGGCAGACCATTGTCACTGGCGTCACCATGCCCGAAAAGACCGAATTGCGTCAGGGAGATATCCTGTTCCGGGACAAGACGACCGGACTGGCCATTGATCAGGCCGACGCGCTCGAGACGGCAATCGCACAACTTGTCGAAGCCGGGACGGGCTTGACGACATTCGCGATCATCCGTGACAACAAGCTGACCACTGCAGCGATGCAACTTGCCGTCCAACCCTGAGGATGAGGCAGCAGACGTGCTAAGAAGGACACCTACGACCGGCCCTTCCGAGGATGCCCTCGACCCGCGTTCCTGGCGGTTTGACAGTCGGGCAGGCGCCACAGCAGGGCTGCCCGACCCGATTGATGCCCTTCAGTCGCTTGTCGAGCTGCTTGAATGTGCCGTCGCCCGCCAGACGGCACGCGAGGGTTTGAACGCGCGGTCCGGGCTTTGATCTTGCAATCTGTGCCATCCGTGGCAAACGAATCATAAGGCATGGCCGGGGCCGGCAACACGCCCCCCGTCGCCTGAACATAGGAGCTAAAGTAATGATGACCTCGGCAAAGGCTCTTTGTATCGGCTGCACCACCGCCGTGTTGCTTGGAAGCGTGTCTGCGCAGGCGCAAGAGGCGTGCTCGACCTATGTTGTTGTCCAGGGGGACAATCTTCGCAGCATCGCGCGCAAGGCCTATGGCGATCCCGATCTTTACCGGGTGATCTTTGACGCCAACCGAGAGCTTATCGGGTCGAAGGCGGATCTGATCCTGATCGGCGCGTCGCTGACCTTGCCTTGCGATCCGGCAAAGCCCGAATCGACGGCTGTCGTTGCCGCAAGCGACGCGGGTGCGGACCCTGC
>CAUJIP010000086.1 GCA_963205235.1 Pseudomonadota bacterium | reverse complement strand
CATGCGCTAACAGCCGCTCGGTCCCCGAAGGGCGGGGACGAACAGGAGAACCCCGATGGGCTATAAGGTCGTCGTCGCGGGTGCCACGGGTAACGTGGGCCGCGAAATGCTGAACATCCTCGCCGAGCGCGAGTTCCCGGTCGATGAGATCGTCGCGCTGGCGTCGCGAAAATCTCTCGGCACCGAAGTCAGCTTTGGCGACCGAACTTTGAAAACCAAAGACCTGGATACGTTCGACTTCACCGGCTGGGACATCGCCCTGTTCGCCGTGGGGTCCGAGGCGACCAAGATCTATGCCCCCAAGGCTGCGGCTGCGGGCTGCGTGGTGATCGACAACTCGTCGCTGTATCGCTACGACCCCGATGTCCCCTTGATCGTGCCCGAGGTGAACGCCGAGGCGATTCACGGCTACGCGAAGAAGAACATCATCGCGAATCCGAACTGCTCGACCGCGCAGATGGTCGTCGCGCTGAAGCCGCTGCATGACCGGGCCAAGATCACGCGGGTTGTCGTCTCGACCTACCAGTCCGTGTCCGGCGCTGGCAAGGAAGGCATGGACGAGCTTTGGAACCAGACCAAGGCGATCTACAACCCGACCGACAATGTGCCACCGTCGAAGTTCTCCAAGCAGATCGCCTTCAACGTGATCCCGCATATCGACGTCTTCCTGGACTCGGGCGAGACCAAGGAAGAATGGAAGATGGTGGCCGAGACGAAAAAGATCCTCGACCCGAAGATCAAGGTCACCGCGACCTGCGTGCGGGTTCCGGTCTTCGTAGGACACTCCGAGGCGATCAACATCGAGACGGAAGAGTTCCTCGATTGGCAGGAAGCCCAGGACATCCTGCGCGAAGCCCCCGGCGTCATGCTGGTGGATAAGCGGGAACCCGGTGGCTACATCACCCCGATCGAATGCGTGGGTGAGTTCGCGACCTATGTCAGCCGCGTCCGGCAGGATTCGACCATCGAGAATGGGCTGAACCTGTGGTGCGTCTCCGACAACCTGCGCAAGGGCGCGGCCCTGAACGCGGTGCAGATCGCGGAATTGCTGGGGTCGAAGGTCCTGAAGAAGGGCTAAGGGTTTCTTAACCAATCCCTGCAAGGGTCTCGGTCCATGGCCGAGACCCTTTTTCATTGCGAAGATGCCCTCTGGACGCGGTTCGCCGCGCTTTGCCGGTCGCGGGATGAAACCCCCGGCGCAGTTCTGCGCAACCTCGTGCGTCTGGAAGTCAAACGCGCGGACAGTCAGAAGGCGAGGACTGACGAAGTCATCGACGAGCAGCTCCTCGTTCGACTTCGTCTCCTCGTCGCAGAAGCGCTCTCCGTTTCTGAAAGCTGGGCGCTATTACAGACTGCCCTCAATCAGCGTGGCCTGCGCTTTGTCGCTTCAGGCGGTGGCCTGCTTCTGACCACCTCGGCACCGGCGAAGCGCTCGCCAAATCCAGTCAGGTCGGCCCGGCCTATCTCGACCTTGTCCGCCGCTTTCGCCAGGGTTTCTCAGGTCACCCGCGTCCCGGCCTTGCGGCGCAGGCGCTGGCACAGGCGTGACCGCCCTTACGCCGCCTGCACCTGCATCGACCGTTCGCGGATCGGCAGATGCACCAGCGCCGAAAACGCGCCGACGCCAACCCCGATCCACCAGACCAAGGTATAATCGCCGTTCAGGTCATACATCCGCCCGCCCAACCAGACGCCCAGGAACCCGCCGATCTGGTGGCTAAGGAACACCACACCATACAGCGTGCCCATATACCGGATGCCGTAGATATGGGCGACAAGACCCGAGGTCAGCGGCACAGTCGCGAGCCACAGCGACCCCATCACCGCCGAGAAGATCAGGACCGACATCGGGCTGATCGGCATCAGGATGAACACCGCCGCCGCGATGGTGCGCCCGGTATAGATCCCGAACAGCAGGTATTTCTTCGTGTAACGCTTGCCCAGATATCCTGCCGTCAGCGTGCCCATGATGTTGAACAGCCCGATGACGGCAATCGACAGCGCGCCCAGGCTTGAGGTCGAAGTGATCCCGATCCCCGCCAGCATCGACCCCGCGTCGATGGGCGAACACAGCTCGGTCACGAAGGCCGGGAAATGGGCGGTGATGAAGGCCAGTTGATAGCCGCAAGAGAAAAACCCAAGGAAAATCAGCGTATAGCTCGGGTCCTTGAAGGCGCGGATCAGCACGGTTCCCATGCTTTCTTCCAGCTCTTGCCTTGTCGCAAGGCGCGGGCTGCGCAGGAACGGAAGCGCAAATAGCGTCGTCAGGATGATCGCGGCAAAGATCACGAACACCGTCTGCCAATGATAGCTTTGCAGCAGGAACTCGGCTGTCGGCGCGCCGATCACCTGACCGGCAGACCCCGCGGCCGTGGCGATCCCCAGGGCCATAGACCGGTTCTCGGGGCTCGCCGCCCGCCCGACAATGGCCAGCACGACCCCGAACCCGGTGCCTGCAATGCCAAAGCCGACCATGATCGCCACCGTCTGCTGCTGGCCCGGCGTGACGGACCAGGCCGTCAGCACCAGTCCCGCCGAATACATCAGCGCCCCGATGATGATCGCCTTGCGGTCGCCGAATTTCTCGGCCAGCGCGCCAAACAACGGCTGTCCGATGCCCCAGGCCAGGTTCTGGATCGCGATGGCCAGCGAAAACTCCGCCCGCGCCCAGCCGAATTCGGCCGCGACAGGGATCTGGAAGACCCCGAAACTGGCGCGGATCGCGAAAGAGATCATCAGGACCGCGCAGCCCGCAATCAGGATCGGGGTGATCAGCGGGCTTGCAGCGGGGGGTTGGGCAGGGGATTGGGCGGGGGAACCGGACATTCTGGCCTCCATGTCAGGCCGCGACACTGCGTCAGCCCCAAAGCGGCGTCAACGGCAGGATTGTGACGGTTACAGGCTGTTTTGCCGCCCATACAAGCGCAAGTACGGCGGTTTTGGTCTTCTGTTAGCGCAATCGACAGGCTATGGGCGATCCAGGCAGGATGGAGGCCCAGATGTCCGACTGGTGGCGCGGTGCAGTGACCTATCAGGTCTATCCCCGGTCGTTCCAGGATTCTGATGGCGACGGGGTGGGCGATCTGCCCGGCATCACCCGCCGCCTTCCCTATCTGGCCAGGCTTGGGGTGGATGCGATCTGGCTTTCGCCCTTCTTCAAAAGCCCGATGAAGGACATGGGCTATGATGTCAGCGATTATTGCGACGTCGACCCGGTCTTCGGCACGCTGGCCGATTTCGACGCGCTGATCGCCCGGGCGCATGACCTGGGGCTGAAGGTGATCATCGACCAGGTTCTCAGCCACACCTCCGACCAGCACCCCGCCTTTGCCGAAAGCCGGGCCAGCCGGGTAAACCCCAAGGCCGATTGGTATGTCTGGGCCGACCCCCTGCCCGACGGGTCGCCGCCGTCAAACTGGCTTTCGGTCTTTGGAGGGTCGGCCTGGGCCTGGGATGCGCGCAGAAAGCAGTATTACCTGCACAATTTCCTGGCCAGCCAACCCGACCTGAACTTTCACAACCCCGATGTTCAGGACTGGGCGCTGGACTGCATGCGCTTCTGGCTGGACCGGGGGGTGGACGGGTTCCGCTTTGACACAGTGAACTACTATTTCCACGACCCAAAGTTTCGCAACAACCCCGCCGACCAGCGCCCGAAAGACGTGGCCGAGGGCAACCCCTATGGGATGCAACTGCACCTGCATGACAAGAACCAGCCCGAGAATCTGGATTGGCTGGCCCGCATCCGCGTGTTGCTGGACGAATACGGCGCGACCTCGGTGGGCGAGGTCGGGGACGGCCATTTCGCGATCCAGCTGATGGGCGACTACACCGCGCCGGGGCGGCTGCATCAATGCTACAGCTTTGAACTGATGGGCTGGGACTACGCGCCCACCGTCTTCCGGGACCGGATCGAAGGCTTCTTTGCCGGAGCCCCCAAGAGCTGGCCGATGTGGGCGCTCTCAAACCACGACGTTCCCCGCCATGTGACCCGCTGGACCAAGCCGGGTGAGGACAGCGATGCGCTGGCAAAGCAGGCGGCATCCCTCCTGCTGTCGCTCGAAGGCTCGATCTGCCTGTGGGAGGGCGAGGAACTGGGCCAGACGGATACCGACCTCGCGCTGGAGGAACTGACCGATCCGCAGGGCATCGCCTTCTGGCCGGAGCCGGTGGGCCGCGACAACACACGGACGCCGATGGTCTGGGATGCCAGCCCGAACGGGGGTTTCACGACGGGCAACCCCTGGCTGCCGGTCAAGCCGCCGCAAGCCGCACGGCATGTGGCGGGGCAGCTTGGCCGGGACGGGTCGGTCCTGGAACATTACCGGGCGATGCTGGCGTTCCGGAAAGCCAGCCCTGCGCTGCGGCTTGGGCGGACCCGGTTCCTGGACCTGCCCGACCCCCTGCTGGCGTTCCAGAGGGGCGAGGGAGAGGGGGCGATCCTGTGTCTGTTCAACCTGTCCGCCGCCGCCCATGAGCTCCGGGTCGCGGGGGCCGGGGCGCCGGTCGGTCCTTCGGTGGGAGCTGCCGTGAAGGGGGAAAAGGTCACCCTTGCCCCCCATGCTGCGGTTTTCCTGTCGGTCACGGGAAAGCTGGTGGTTTAGGGGAAGGTGTCCACGGTGGACAAAATCTGAAACCCGAGCAAAAGCAGATGCTTGCCTGTGGACGTTAGGGGATTGTTAAGAATTGGCTGGCCCGCGCGGCGTGGGCAATATTGCCCACGCTACGTTGCGGTCCAATGCACCCCGGCGGGAGGGATCGTTACGCCGCCCCATTCGACAGGCACGGCGTTGTAGTTGAACAGGAACCGGTGCGTGCCCGTGTCGCGGCGGCGGAGGCCTTCGGGAAGGGGGTCGGTCTCGATCCCCTCGGTCGCACAGGCGCGTTGCAGGATGCGGCCCAGCGCCTGATCATCGGGCCAGCCCGCCAGATAGTGCGTCTTGCCCGCCGACACGACCGCAGGCCAGCCATCCTCGCTTGCCTCAACCACCGTCGCCCCGCCTTCCAGCTTTTCGCGCCAGTTGATCAGCGCACCGCCCATCGCCAGCGGCACCGGCACGTCGGGTGGCAGGCTTTCGACCCGGATCACCCGTGCATCCAGCCCCGGCAGGGCGGGCGGCAGGGGCACCGGGATCGCGAAATCCGGGGTCTTGGAGTTGGTGCGGGGACCAAGCACCGCTGTGCCCTTGAAGCCCGCCAATGCCGATTTCAAAGGCTCGGACAGGGTGAACAGCCCCGGTGCCAGCACCAACCGATAACCCGACAGATCGGAGGTATCGGGCGGCAGGATGTCGACGTTCAGGCCCAGCCGACGCAGGCCCTTGTAGACATGGAACACCAGCCAGAAATAGCTGAAGCTGCGGCCCTGCGGCTGCGTCTCCCAGGCCCAGGCTGAGGCATAGTCGAAGACCAGCGCCACGTCGGCGCGGGCGGTGCCGACATCGGGCATCGCGGCCAGTTCCTTCGCCACCTGCCCCGCCTCGTCGAAAGCCTGCGCCGGAGCGCTGTCAGGGCGCAGAAGGCCCGCATGCATCTGTTCCTGCGCGAAAGGCGCCTGGCGCCAGCGGAAATAGCAGACGGCTTCGGCCCCATGGGCGAACGCCTCCCAAGCCCAAAGCCGCGCCATTCCCGGCAGGGGATCGGGGTTGTAGGGCGCCCAGTTCACCGGACCCGGTTGCTGTTCCATGATCCACCAGCGGCCCCTTCCGACAGCACGGTAAAGGTCATGGTGGAAGGCCTGGAAATCCGGGTCGCCCTGCCGGACAAAGCGGCGCTTGTGTTCGGCATCCGCAGGAATGCGGTCGGACAGAAAGCCCAGCGGATAGCTGTCCCAGGCGGCAATCTCCAGATCAGTGCCGACGTCGAAATGGTCAAAATCGGTGATCGCGCCCATGTAGTTGTGCGAGATCGGGGCGGGCGAATGCTTGCGGATGATCTCGACCTGCAGGCGGTTGAAGGCCGCCACCTGATCGCTGGAATAGCGGCGGAAATCCATCACATGGGCGGGGGCGGGTTCGGTGACGGTCAGGTTCGGCAGGCCGACCTCGGCAAAATCGCGGTATTCCATAGACCAGAACACCGTGCCCCAAGCGCGGTTCAGGGCATCTGGCGACTGGTATTTCTGCGCCAGCCAGTCCTGAAACCCTGCCTTTGCCGCCGGTGAATAGGACAGCACCGTGTCATGGCAGGCATATTCGTTGTCGGTCTGCCAGGCGGCGACATGGGGGTTCCGACCATAGCGCTCCGCCATCAAACCGACGATCCGCGCGCATTCGGCGCGATAGCCCTGATGCGAAAAGCAGTAATGGCGGCGCGAGCCGAAGCCCCGTGTCCGGCCTTCCTTGTCCACCGCCAGCATGTCGGGATGCCGGTCGATCATCCAGCGCGGCGGGGTCGCCGTCGGGGTGCCAAGGACGACCTTCAGCCCTGCGCGACCCAGCGTGTCAATCGCCCGGTCCAGCCAACCCCAGTCCATCCGGCTCGGTTCCGGCTCCATCCGGCTCCAGGCGAATTCGCCGATCCTGACCCAGGTCAGGCCAAGGGCCGCCATCCGGGCGGCGTCTTCGGCCCATTGGGCTTCGTCCCAGTGTTCGGGGTAATAGCAGACCCCCAGAGACCGCATAAGACCTGCGCGTTTCATGGCATCACCCTGTGTTCGCGTTGCCCCTTGGCCACGCCCTCGGCGCGGAAGGTCATCCCCGCCTGCGGATGGGCCGCGCGGGCGGCGGCGTCCATGTCCTGCAGGGCGGACGTACAGAACAGCGTCGTCAGATCATTGCCGCCAAAGGCGGGGCATGAGGTATGCGGGGCGTCAAACCCCACATGCCGGACAAGGCTGCCATTCGGCGCAAAGGCCGACACGCGGGACGCGCCCCATTGCGCCAGCCACAAAAGACCATCGGCATCCACCACCGCGCCATCGGGGCCAGAGGGATCGTGGCCAAGGTCCAGAAAGACCTCCGGCTCGCCCCTCGGCCAGCCGTCAGCGTCCAATGCCACACGCATCACCCGCTTGGTCACCGTATCGGTGAAATGCGCGGTCTTGCCGTCGGGGGCGAAGCAAATGGCGTTCGAAATGGTGATGCCGGGGTAAAGCTTGCGCAACTCGCCCCGGTGGTAGCGATAGATCGCCCCCGCGCCGGGTTCGGCCTTCTTGCCCATCGTGCCGATCCAGAACCCACCAAACGGATCGGCGCGGCCATCGTTCGACCGGGTCGTGCGGTTGTCGGATTCCAGTTCGACCAGCGTCTGGATTTCCTCAGTCTCCACGTCGAACAGGAACAGGTCGCGTTCCCCGGCAATCAACAGCATGTCGCGGTCGACCCAGCCTGCGGCGGATACCATCTCGGGGAACCGCCATTGCCGCTGTTCGCCCTTTTCAACTGACAACATCCGCTGGCCGACAATGTCGAACCAGAACAACTGGCCGCGTTGCGGATGCCAAAGCGGGCCTTCGCCCAGCTCACAGGGACGATTGTCGAAGATCATGCAAAGACCGCGTCATAGGCCGCGACGATATGGACCGCGCGAGTGTGGATGTCTTGGGCGGTAAGGCCGGGGGTGTAAAGCGCGGTGCCAATGCCAAAGCCATTCGCCCCGGCCTTGGCCCAGTCGGCAAAGTTCGCCGGTCCCGCCCCGCCCACGGCATAGACCGGCAGGTCTTTCGGCAACACGGCGCGGATCGCCTTCAACCCCTCTGGCCCGATCAGGCTGCCGGGGAAAAGCTTCAACCCCGTCGCCCCGGCCTTGATCGCGGCAAAGCATTCGGTCGGCGTCATCACCCCCGGCCAGCTTGCCATGCCTGCGGCACGGGTGGCACGGATCACCTCGGGGTCGGCGTTGGGCGACACGACCAGCGTTCCGCCTGCAGCCTTGACCGCAGCCACATCCTCGACCGTCAGCACGGTGCCAGCGCCGATCTCGGCCCCCTTCGTCGCACCAACCATGGCGGCGATCGAGGCAAAGGGATCAGGTGAATTCAGCGGGACTTCGATCCTTGTGATCCCGGCCTTGACCAATGCCAAAGCAGCGGGTGCCGCCTCGGCCGGGGTGATCCCGCGCAGGATGGCGATCAGGTTGCGATGTTTCATTGGGCAGCCAGGGTCTGGGGGGAAAGGAGTGCTAGCCCCGCCAGCGTGCATTCGGTGGCAGGAAGACGTTCAGCCTTGATCCCTTGCAAGGCAAGCGCGCTGGCATAGGCGGCAGACAGCTTTTCCGCTCCGATCAGGGTGACGCGCTGGCCCAGCCAATAGGGCTTGGCCCCGGCAAGTTCCGTGCCGATCAAAAGCCCCGACAGCCGCGCACGGGCGGCAGCGGGGGTCAGCCCGGCAATCAACCCCTCGGCCCGCAGGGCGAACAGCCGCGCGGCGATGCGTTCGGGGCGGCTGATCGCGTCAGAGACGGCGGTTTCGAAGGCGGCATCATCCCAGCCCTCGCCCTGCATCCCGTGCCGCAGGACGGATGCTTCGGACAGAAGTGCGAACAACTCGCCGGTCATGAAGGTCTGGAAGCTGACCACTTCACCGGCGCTGACATGGACCCATTTCGAATGGGTGCCGGGCAGGCAGAAGACGCCGTCATAATTCGGCATCAGCCGCAAAGCTCCGGCGATCTGGGTTTCCTCGCCGCGCATGACGTCGGCGGGTTGGGCCTGCTTCAGCCCCGGAATGATGCTGACCGACAGGCGCGGGTCACTGGTGGGCGCGGTGACGGTGCGCAGCGTGTCCAGCGCCAGACACGGCACCGCGCGATAAGGCGCCTCGCACCAGCCCTGACGGCTGCCGACCATCCCGCAGGCGATCACCGGCGGGCGACCTTCCAGCCAGCCCCCGATCAGTCGCAAAAGCGCGGGTTCGTACCCTTCGCGGGCAAGCTTGCCCATGCCGTCATCCGACTCGGCATGCGCCAGCACGCGACCATCCGCCCCCATCGCCCAGGCGCGCAGGTTCGTGGTGCCCCAGTCAACGGCAATCCAGTCAGGGGTGATCAGGGCAGCACTCATCCCGAGATATAACCCCCGTCCAGGATCAGCGTCTGCGAGGTCATCATCCGCGACCCCTGCGAGGCGAGGAACAGCACGACCCCGGTCATGTCTTCGGGCTGGATCGGGTCGGGGATGCATTGCCGTTCCAGATGCCGGGCTAACCCTTCCGGCGTCACCCACATGTCTTTTTGCTTGTCGGTCATCACCCAGCCGGGGGCCACGGCGTTGACCCGAATGCGATCCGGCCCGAACTCGCGCGCCAAGGTGCGGGTCATCCCGACAATCCCGGCATTGGCGGTGATGTAGCTGGCGTACCCCGCATCCGCCATCATGAAACTGATGGAGGAGAAGTTGATGATCGACCCGCCCCCCGCCGCCTTCATTCCCGGCAGAACCGACTGGCAGGCGAAGAAATAGGACTTCAGGTTCACCGCCATCGACCAATCCCACAGCGCCTCATCGGTGGTCAGGGTATCGTGGCGTTTGTCATTGGCGGCGTTGTTCACCAGCACCGTGATGGGCCCATGCACCTTGGCCGCCGTCGACAGCGTCAGTTGCAACTGGTCGGTCACCGAGATGTCGCAGGGCAGGAACAGGGGCCGGTTCCCCGTCGACTTCTCCATTGCGTCGCAGAACGGCGTTGCATCCGACCGTTGGCAGAAGGCGACCTTGGCCCCCTGCCGCAGGAACGCCTCGGTCAACGCGGCACCAATGCCGGACCCACCGCCGGTGATGAAGATCGACTGACCCTTCAGATCGTCAAAGATCGCTGCCATCTGCCCCTCACGCCGCTTTGCGCGATCTTAGCCAGTCGGGCATCCAGTCGCCATGGGCGGCAATCAGATCATCGACCAGTTTGCGGATCTGGCGCAGGTCCAGTTCGGCGGCGGTGTGCGGGTCAAGCATGGCGGCGTGATACACGTGCTCGCGGTCTTCGTTCATCAGCGCGGCGACGGTCAGTTCCTGCACGTTGACGTTGGTCCGCATGAGCGCAATCAGTTGCGGCGGGATGTCGTTCACCGTCGTCGGCTGCAGGCCGTTGGCATCGACCAGCGTCGGCACTTCCACGGCAGCCCCTGCCGGAAGCTGTGGAATGAACCCCCGGTTCGGCACGTTGCCATAGATCACCGAAGGCGTGCCCGTCACGACCGAGTTCATGATCGTCGCCGCATATTCATGCGTGGGCTTGACCACGATCTTGTCGGCCTTGCGGTATTCTTCCGCCTGCGCAGCCCAGCGGGCGATCTGCTCCTCACACCGCACCGGGTATTCGTCCAAGGGAATGCCGAACTCGGATATCAGGTCGGGGCGATCCGACTTGATGAACCACGGCACATATTCGGCGAAATGCTCGCTCGATTCCGTGACGAAATGGCCCAGATGGGTCATCACCTCATAGCGCACCTTGTTCGGGCAACGGGCGTTCCAGTGGCTGGGCTTCGGGATCACGCCCTTGGCATAGCCATCATGCAGCGCGGGATACAGGTCGCGATACGACCCATCGGCATTCCGCGCCTCGAAGTTCAGGTAAAACGCCATGTGGTTGATGCCAGCGGCGCGATAGCGCAGGTCACTGACCGGAATCTCCAGATCGCGCGCCAGTTCTTCCGCCGTGCCTTGCACGGAATGGCAGAGGCCGACCTGTTTGATGTCGGGATACTTCGCCCCCAGCGCCCAGGTGTTGATCGCCATCGGGTTGACGTATTGCAGCATGATCGCATCGGGGCAGACCGCGCGCATGTCGTCCGCCAGCTTCCACAGATGCGGCACGGTGCGCAGGCCGCGCATGATGCCGCCGATGCCCAGCGTATCGGCAATTGTCTGGCGTAGGCCGACCGACTTTGGCAGGTCGAAATCGGTGACCGTGCAGGGCTTGTAGCCGCCGATCTGGAAGGCGACGATCACGAAATCCGCCCCGGCAATCGCGCGTCGTTGGTCCATGTGCGTCTCGACCGTGGCCGGAACGCCAAGGCTGGCGATCATCTTCCGCGCCACCAACTCGGATTCCTCCAGCCGCTTCCGGTCAATGTCCATCAGGCTGATGACCGAACCGGCCAGCGCAGGCATCTGCAGCGCATCGCCAATCAGGTTCTTCATGAAGACGGTAGACCCCGCCCCGATGAAGGCAATCTTTGTCACTTTACGGCTCCAAGGGTCAGGCCCGCGATGAAGTGCTTCTGCATGAGGAAGAACATCGCCACGGGGGGAAGGGCGGCAAGGATCGACCCCGCCGAAACAAGATGCCACTGCGCGATCCACTGGCCATTCAGGCTGGACAGACCGGCAGTGATCGGCTGGCTGTCAACGCCTTGCGTCAGGACAGTGGCCCAGAAGAAATCGTTCCAGATGAAGGTGAAGACCAGAACCGACAAGGCGGCGATGGCCGGGCGCATCAGGGGAAGGACGATATAGACGAAGATCCGCCATTCCTTGACGCCTTCGACCCGCGCGGCCTCGATCAGCTCGAACGGCAGGGCCTTGATGAAGTTGCGCATGAAAAGCGTGCAGAACCCGGTCTGGAACGCGATGTGGAACAGGGCCAACCCGTACCAGGTGTCATACATCCCCAGTTGCAAGGTCATGTCGCGGACCGGAACCATCAGGATCTGGAACGGCACGAAGTTGCCCGCCACGAACATGAAGAACACCAGGATGCTGCCTCGGAACCCGTAAACCGCCAGCGCGAACCCGGTCATCAACGACAGGCCCACGGCCCCGATGACAGTGGGAATCGTCACCCACATCGAGTTCAGCATGTATTGCCCGATGGGGGTTTCGGTGAAGATGTAGACGTAGTTCTCCCAGGCGATGCCCGTTGGCATGCCAAAGTAATTGCCCTGTGCAAGATCGGCCGCCGGTCGCAGCGAGGTCAGCGCCACGCCCAACAGCGGGAACAGCCAGAGGAAAAGCGCGATGGGAAGGGCGACGGCGTAAAGCCATTGAACGCCGGTCGAGGATTGCTGGATCGGACGGGGGAACATCTTAACGCTCCTTCTCGTCGCGCCACATCTTCCAGATGAAGCCCGAAATGAAGACCATCATGATGGCGAACAGCACCACCGCGATGGCTGCGCCATAGCCCATGCGGAACCCGTATTCGCCCAGGGCCTTTTCATACATGTAATAGGACAGGACCCGGGTTTCGCCCCAGGGGTTCCCGGCGGTCATGATCGAGACAAGGTCAAAACTGCGCAGCGCGCCGATCACGGTGACGATGACCGCAATGAAAGTCGCGGGCCGCAGTTGCGGCAGCACCACATACCACAGCATCCGCCAGCCCTTGGCCCCGTCCAGCCGTGCAGCCTCGATCTGATCCGGCGCGACGTTGTTCAGACCCGTCAGATACAGGATCATCACATAGGCGATCTGCGGCCAAAGGCCTGCGGCGATCACGCCATAGGTCGCAAGGTCAGGATCGGCCAGAATGGCAATCCCTTGGCCCGTCATCCATTCGATCAACAGATAGACCGGTCCGAAACCAGGGGCATAGAACCAGGCGAAGATCAGGCCGACGACGACCTGGCTGATGACGAAGGGAAAGAAGAACAGGGATTTGTAAAGCCGGATGCCAGTCACGGTCTGGTTCAGGAAAATCGCGATGAACAGCCCGATCGGCAGCGCCAGCATGTACAGGACCAGCCATTTCAGGTTGTTCCACAGGCTGGTCTCGAACGCCGGGTCCGTCATCAGCTCGCTATAGTTGCCAAGCCCGACATAGGTGCCAGTGAACTGACCTTCGGCGTTGTAAAGCCCGTCCCAGTCATAGAACGACAGAGTGATGCTTTCGGCGATGGGCCAGATCACATAGACGATGAACATGAACAGGCCGGGGGCCAGGAACAGCCACGGCGCAAGGGTCCGCTGGTTCCACCGCGACGCCTTCCGCACGGGCACAACTGCCGCCTCTGCCATCTCATCCCCCATCGAAAACGAAAACGGGCGCCCCCTGCGAATGGGGACGCCCGGTTGTCAGATCACTGCGGATACAGACGCAGACGGGTCGCTTCCAGGTTCGCCAGGATCTCTTCCAGCGCCTCGGGCTGCACCAGGAACCGCTGGAAGCCTTCCATGCCGGCCTTGGCATATTCGGCTTCGGCGTCACGGTCCCAGAACTGGGCGATGCCACCGGTTGCCGACGACAGCGAGGCAAAGCCCGCGGACAGGAACGGATCAGCCGCATCGACCGACGAGTTCTTGTTGGTCGGAAGCTGGCCCACGGCGGCGTTCCACTTGGTCTGCGCTTCGGCACCAGCCATATAGGCCAGGAACTTCTTCGCATCATCCGGGTTCTTGGCACCCGAAGTCAGGTGGATCGTGTCGGTCGGGGCTTCTTCAGCGCGGGCAACGCCGGCGGTGATTTCCGGGAACACCATGAAGCCAAGGTTGTCATTGGTCATGCCGCCTTCCTTGAAGACGCCGACGGCAAAGTTGCCCATGACATAGTTCGCGGCCTTGCCCTGCACGAAGATCGCCGCCGCATCCTGCCAGTCGATGGCGGCATGGTTCGCGGTGACATAGGGCTGCAGCTTGCCGAGGTTTTCGAACACGGCCCGCGCTTCGGGCGAGGTCCAGGACACTTTGCCCGCCGCCAGATCGCTGTGGAACTGATAGCCGTTGGTGCGCATCGACACATAGTCGAAGATGCCCGCCGCTGGCCACAGCGCCGAGGAGCCGGTGGTCACGCAGTCGATCCCGGCAGCCTTGAACGCCTCGCAGTTGGCAAGGAACTGATCCCAGGTCACGCCTTCCGGACCGGGGACAGCAACGCCCGCAGCGGTATAGGCGTCACGGTTATAATAGATGCCCCACTGATAGTAGGTGTAGGGAATGCCCCACTGCTTGCCATCGATGGTCATCGACAGAACCGAAGAGGCCAGCGAGTCGTTCAGCCCTTCCGACGCCCAAAGATCCGAGATGTCGGCAAAGAGGCCCGCCTCGACGAAGGGACGCATCCGGTTCGCGGCATACCAGTTGGCCAGATCCGGCGGGTCGGCGGTCAGGAAGTTGCGGATCGCGTTCTTGTACCCTTCGTGGTCGAAGTTGGTCAGGACGACGTCGATCTCGGGGTTCGCGGCCTCGAAATCCAGGATCATGGCTTCGGCAGCCGCCAGCGGAATCGGATCGTAGTCAGCGTTCCAGGTAACGACGCGCTTGTCCTGCGCGAAAGCCGAAGTGGACAACAGCAACGTCGCCACTAGGGCCAGCGCGCCCCCTTGCTTATGGACCATGGTTTCCTCCCGTTTGGTTCCATTATGTGAAACTAAGTCTTGAATATTGAAAACTATGTCGTCTATCCTCTATGCTGTCAACAGGGACGATAGGGGCTGACATGGGCGCCGAGGGGCATCAGGACGGAACGGTCGGCAAGGCGCTGGATGTGCTGGACATGGTGGCCAGCCACGGCGGGCCTGTGCGGTTCACCGATCTTCTGGCCAATGCCGGATACCCGAAGGCCACGCTGTACCGGCTGCTGCAAACCCTGACCAATCAGGGCATGCTGGCCTATGACGATGCCTCGGGCACCTATGCCCTTGGCGTGCGTCTGGTGCGGCTGGCCCATGCCGCCTGGGCGCAGTCATCCCTGGCCCCGATTGCGCGGCCCTATCTTGATGAATTGGCGGCGAAAACCGGCGAAACCATCCACCTGGCGCAGATGGATCTGGGGCAGGTTCTTTACGTCGACAAACGCAATGCCGCCAAGCCGGTCGACATGTTTTCCAGCGCCGGAAAAGTCGGCCCCGCCTACTGCACCGGGGTCGGCAAGGCGATGCTGGCCTATCTTGACGATGACGCCCTGCAGGCCGCCCTGTCGCGACAAAGCTTTCACCGCTTTACCGCCCACACCCTGCACACCCGCGATCTTCTGATCGACGAACTTCAGGCGATTCGCCTGCGTGGCTATGGCTTCGACCGCGAGGAACATGAGCCGGGAATCATCTGCTGCGCCGTCCCGATTCTGTCGCGCGCAGGCCGGGTAATGGGGGCGATTTCGGTCACATCGACCACCGCAAGAACCACTTTGGCGGCGCTGGAAGGTCTGGCGCCGCAAATCAAGGACATCGCGGCGCGCATTGCCGCCGAAGCGGAAAGCTGGCGCTTTCCGGAACAGGCATAGGGAGAGGGACCAATGACAGGCGTTACACTTGACCGGGTGACCAAGCGCTTCGGCGATGTTCAGGTGATCCATGGGGTCGATCTGAAGATCGAGGACGGCGAGTTCTGCGTCTTCGTCGGCCCCTCGGGCTGCGGGAAATCCACGCTGTTGCGGATGGTCGCGGGGCTGGAGGAAACGACTTCGGGCGCGATCAATATTGGTTCCAAGGATGTGACTTCGGTCGATCCCTCGGAACGCGGCGTCGCGATGGTGTTCCAGACCTATGCGCTTTATCCCCACATGACCGTGGCCGAAAACATGGGCTTTGGCCTCAAGATGACCGGCCACCCCAAGGCCGAGACCGCCGCCAAGGTTGCCGAAGCGGCCCGCATCCTGAAGCTGGAGCCGCTTCTGGACCGCAAACCCAAGGCCCTGTCCGGCGGCCAGCGCCAGCGCGTCGCCATCGGGCGGGCCATCGTGCGGGGGCCAGAGGTGTTCCTGTTCGACGAACCGCTCTCGAACCTTGATGCCGAATTGCGCGTGGAAATGCGGGTGGAAATCGCCCGCCTGCACCGCGAGATCGGCGCGACGATGATCTATGTGACCCACGACCAGGTCGAGGCGATGACCCTGGCCGACAAGATCGTCGTGCTGCGGGCCGGAAAGATCGAACAGGTGGGCAAGCCGCTTGACCTTTACAACGACCCCGACAACCGCTTTGTCGCGGGCTTCATCGGCAGTCCGGCGATGAACTTTGTGGCGGGTGTGGCCGAGACAGGATCAGCTCTTTGCAAGGGACTTGGGTCGGTGGCAACTTCGGTCACCCTGCCCGCCAAGGGGTCCGAAGTCACCGTCGGCCTGCGCCCGCAGCACCTGAAGATCGGCAAGGGCACCACCCATCGGGTGGACCTGACCGAGGCGCTGGGTGGCGTCTCCTATGTCCACCTGACTGCACCGACCGGCGAAAAGCTGATCGTGGAAAGTCACGAACAGATCGAGCTTGAGCGTGGGGCGATGGTGGGCATCAGCTTCAACGCCAAGGATGCCATGCTGTTCGACAAGGATGGCCTGCGGCTGCGCTGACGGCCTTTCCAGCGGCCGCTCGTCGTTTGACTTCGTCACTCCTCGCTTCGCTCCCGCGACGAGAAGACGAAGTCGCACGAGGAGAAAACGGTTAAGAATGTGTGACTGTCCGCAGCCACCCCATTGATTCAAAAGGGCTGTAAAATCTGCCCGCGCGTGGACAGCGCTCAGTGGCCCGCCAGAAACTTCTCGGCATCCAAGGCCGCCATGCAGCCCATCCCGGCGCTGGTCACCGCTTGTCGGTAGATGTGGTCGGTCAGGTCCCCCGCCGCGAAGACCCCTGGAATCGCGGTCCGGGTCGACCCCGGCTCGACCACCACATAGCCGCCCGAATGCAGGGGAAGCTGGTCCTTCACCAGCTCCGACGCCGGGGCATGCCCGATCGCCACGAAGAACCCGTCGCAGGGAATGACCCCCTCTACCCCGGTCTTCAGATTGCGGGTCCGGACCCCGGTGACGCCAAGGGGGGCTTCGGTCCCGGTGATCTCGGTCACCTCGGTATCCCAGACCATCGCGATCTTCGGATGCTTGAACAGCCGGTCCTGCATGATCTTTTCCGCCCGCAGGGAATCACGGCGGTGGATCAGGGTCACTTTCGAGGCGAAGTTGGTCAGGAACAGCGCCTCCTCGACGGCGGTGTTCCCGCCCCCAATCACCACGACTTCTTTGCCCCGGTAGAAGAACCCGTCGCAGGTCGCGCAGGCCGAGACACCGAAGCCCTTGAATTTCTCCTCGCTCGGCAGCCCCAGCCATTTCGCCTGCGCGCCGGTGGCAAGAATCACCGCGTCGGCCGTGTAGGTCGTCCCGCTGTCAGCTTGCGCCGTGAAGGGCCGTTTCGACAGGTCAAGCGCGGTGATGTAGTCGCTGATGATCTCGGCCCCCATCGCCTCGGCATGGGCCTGCATCCGCACCATCAGGTCGGGGCCCTGCACATGGCTGTCACCGGGCCAGTTCTCGACCTCGGTCGTTATGGTCAGCTGACCACCGGGCTGCAGCCCCTGCACGAGGATCGGGTTCAGCATGGCCCGCGCCGAATAGACCGCCGCTGTATAGCCCGCAGGGCCTGAGCCGATGATCAGAACCTTCGTGTGACGTGTCTCGCCCATGGCTGCCCCCAAGGAATACCGGTCCCCGATATAGCCACCATAGGCGGGGGCGGAAAGCCCCTGCATGGCGGGGTTGCCGGATATGCATCGCGCATTTTCTTGCGTGAAGTTGAAATATTATTGCGCAACCGTGCCCCGGCGCGTAAGTAACTGCGAAACGGGAGGCACCATGGCCGCGCATAAGCTTGACCCTATCGACCGTCAGATTCTGGCCGAACTTCAGGCTGACGGGCGCATGACGAACGTCGAACTGGCCAGCCGGGTTGGCATCTCGGCCCCGCCCTGCCTGCGGCGGGTGCGGGGTCTTGAGGAGCAAGGCTTCATCCGCGGCTATCATGCTGACATCAACGCGAGAGAGCTGGGGTTCGAGGTTCAGGTCTTTGCGATGGTGCGGCTGAATTCACAGGCCGAGGCCGATCTTGCCGTCTTTGAGGCGCGGTGCAAGGCTTGGCCCTTGGTCCGCGAATGCCACATGCTGAATGGGGAAATCGATTTCAACATGAAATGCGAGGCACCCGATCTGTCCAGATTACAAAGCTTTCTGACCGAAGAGCTGCTCAAATC
>CAUJIP010000085.1 GCA_963205235.1 Pseudomonadota bacterium | reverse complement strand
CATTCTGGTCGTCAACAAACCCGCTGGCCTTCTGACCGTTCCGGGCAAGCTGGAGGGGCGGCAGGATTGCCTGATCACCCGCCTGCAAGCCGCCCGCTGGGATGCGCTGACCGTCCACCGGCTGGATTGCGACACCAGCGGAGTCATCATCTTTGCCCGCACCAAACAGGCGCAGGGCTTTCTGGGCCAGGAATTCGAACAGCGCCGCGCGCAGAAAACCTATGTCGCCCGCCTGAAAGGGCGGCTGGAACCCGAAACCGGCACCGTCGACCTGCCCTTGGGCAGCGATTGGGAGTATCGACCCCGCCAAAAGGTCGATCATCAAAAGGGCCGACCTGCCGTCACCGACTGGCAGGTGATCAGCCGCACCGACACCGAGACCCGCGTCCGTCTGACGCCCCACACCGGGCGCAGCCACCAGCTTCGCGTCCATATGCTGGCGCTTGGCCACCCGATCCTGGGCGACCAGATCTATGCCCCCGAAACGCTGGCCGACCATCCCCGCCTGATGCTGCATGCCGAAACCCTGTCGCTGCACCACCCGGCGACGAAAGAACGGGTCAGCTTCACGGCCCCTGCACCTTTCTGAATTCCGTTAAGCAGTTTTCAAGTTCCATGCTTAACTCTGGCCGGAACCGGACCGGGGAAATGGAATGCTGCAAACGATCTTTACCCTGCGCTATGCGCTGATCACCTGGCCCGCCATCCTGATCGCGGTCAGCGCGGGCCTCATGGCCGTCTTCCCCGCGCAGGACTGGTGGCTGTTGCCTGTCGCGGGGCTTTGCCTTGCCTCGGTCCTGATCGGCATCCACGACCTGCGCCAGACCCGCCACGCCGTCCTGCGCAACTATCCCGTCGCCGCGCACCTGCGCTTCCTGCTGGAATCGATCCGGCCAGAGATGCGGCAATATTTCTTCGAAGGCGACAAGGACGGCACCCCCTTTCCCCGCGACAAACGCGCCATCGTCTACCAGCGTGCCAAGCGTGACCTCGACAAGCGGCCCTTCGGCACCCAGTTCGACGTCTATCAGGAACAATACGAATGGCTGCACCATTCCATCGCCCCCCAGCCGGTTCAGCCGCATGAGGCGCTGCGGACCCTGATCGGCGCGGGAACGGCAAAGCCCTACTCCGCCAGCCTCTTGAACATTTCCGCGATGAGCTATGGCTCGCTGTCCGCCAACGCGATCCGCGCCCTGAACAAGGGGGCCAAAGCGGGCGGCTTCTTCCATGACACGGGCGAAGGCGGGGTTTCCCCCTATCACCGCGAAAATGGCGGCGATCTGGTGTGGGAACTTGGCTCGGGCTATTTCGGTGCCCGCACGCCCGAAGGCAGCTTTGACCCGGTGAAATTCGCCGACGCCGCCACTGATCCGCAGATCAGGATGGTCGAACTGAAACTGTCGCAGGGCGCCAAGCCCGGTCACGGCGGCGTGCTTCCTGCCGCCAAGGTGACGGCGGAAATCAGCCGTATCCGGGGCGTGCCCATGGGTCAGGACTGCAACTCTCCCGCCCATCACGCCGCCTTTTCTACCCCGACCGGCCTTCTGGAATTTGTCGCGACGATGCGCGACCTTTCGGGCGGCAAGCCCGCAGGGTTCAAGCTGTGCATCGGCCACCCGTGGGAATTCTTGGCAATCTGCAAGGCGATGATCCAGACCGGCATCACTCCCGATTTCATCGTCGTCGACGGGAAAGAAGGTGGCACTGGTGCTGCCCCGCTGGAGTTCATGGACTATGTCGGCATGCCGCTGCGCGACGGTCTCAGCTTTGTTCACAATGCCTTGGTCGGCATCGGGGTCCGCGACAAGGTTCGGATCGGCGCAAGCGGCAAGATCACCTCGGCCTTCGACATCGCCCGCACGCTGGCCTTGGGGGCCGACTGGTGCAACGCCGCGCGCGGTTTCATGTTCGCGGTCGGCTGCATTCAGGCGCAGTCGTGCCACACCGGCGAATGCCCGACCGGGGTCGCGACGCAAGACCCCCTGCGCCAACGCGCCATCGTCGTCCCCGATAAGGCGGAACGGGTGGCAAGCTTCCATCGCAACACGCTGCACGCCCTTGCCGAACTTGTCGCCGCGGCGGGCCTTTCCCATCCCTCGGAGCTGAAACCCCACCACTTCCAGCGCCGCGCCTCGTCGGACAAGGTGATCTCGCTCGCCGAGCAATACGAACAGCTTGCCCCCGACCAATTGCTCACGGAACCCGGTTCCAGCCCCCGCTATGGCGAGGCTTGGTCCCACGCCTCAGCCGACAGCTTTGCCCGAATGACCTGAGCCAAGCCTTTCATCTTTGCCCAAATATCCTCGCCGAAGGCACCTCAGCGAAGAAAGCCGTCAGGCTTGATAAGCGGCCCCTACAGCGCCAGCTTCCCCCGTCAGGAACGACCGCACCGTCACCCCGTTCCCCTGCTCAAACCATCGGCGATGGGCGGGGCTGCTTAGGGCAAACAGGTTAATCTTTCCTGAATGTCCACAACCAACCCATTGATTTTACTGTCATCGAAAAACTGCCCCGCGTGGACAGCCCTTCAGATCAGCCGCCCCAGTTTCCGCCCCTCATGGAACGCATAGGCCGCCAGCCGGGGTGCCGCGACATCGCCGATCCGATGCAGGACCTTGCCTGGAACCGTCTCGGGGAAGGGATCAAACGCCCGGTTCGTCGTGGCCATCACCAGACCAGAGGCGGGAATGACCTCCTCCTCCCCGGTCAGGAACGACCGCACCGTCACCCCGTTGCCATGCCACCGCACCAGCCGATGTTCCGGCAGCATCCGCACGCCCAGTGCCCCAAGCCGCCGCCGCACCACCCCATCTGCTGCGGTCCGCGACAATTCCGCGCCGACGAAAGCCCCCGGCGTCACGATGGTCACCTTCTTCCCCGCCTCGGCCATCGCCCAGGCCGTGCCGACCCCGCGCCAGTTGCCGCCCTCGTCATAGATCACGACCGCGTCGCCCAACCGCGCCTCGCGCCGCAAGACCGCTTCCGGTGACCAGACGCCACCCTTCTCGATCCCCGGCAGGCTGGCATCTTGCGGGACCCAGCGTTGAAACCCCGTCTCATCCGGCAGGGACCCGGTGGCCACCACCACGACCTCGGCGGGGTGGGCGGCAAGTTCCTCCTCATCCAGGAAAGTGTTCAGCCGCAGCGTCACCCCCAGCTTCTGAAACTGCCGCTCATACCAGTCCATCAGCTCCAGAATCTGCCCGCGCCGGGGCTGCATTCCGGCCAGCCGGAACTGCCCGCCGACCACAGCAGAGGCCTCGACAATCTCCACCCGATGCCCGCGCTCCGCCGCGACCCGCGCCGTCTCAAGCCCCGCAGGTCCCGCACCGACGATCAGCACGTCCTTCGGAACAGGCGCCGCTTCGAACCGGTCGCCGCCCCATTCGAACTCGCGGCCCACCGAGGGGTTGATCAGGCAAGAAATCCAGTAATCCCGCGACCGCCGCCCCCAGCACATCTGGTTGCAACTGATACAGCCGCGAATGTCCTGCGGACGCCCCTCCGCCACCTTCCGCGCCAGATGCGGATCGGCAATCTGCCCCCGCACGATGCTGACCAGGTCCGCCAACCCCGAGGCAATGATCGCCTCGCCATTCTCGGGCGTCCTGACCTGCGCTTCCGAAGTCACCACCGCGTGCTTCAGCACCCCTTTCAGTTTCTGCGTCAGCGGTGTCGTCAGCTTTTCGCCGTGGGTAAACGGCGGGATGATCGCCTCGAATTCCAGATAGGATCCGGCGCCCACCGTCACATAATCCACATGCCCGGTCCGGTCGTGCAGATCCAGGATCTCGGTCAACGCCTCGGCCCCCAAGGTCACCTCGTAGGCTGTCGAATAGCTGACGGCCAAACCGACGATGAAATCCTCGCCACAGGCGCGGCGGATGCGTTCGATCAACTCGCGGGAAAACCGGGTCCGACCCTCCAGCCCGCCGCCCCATTTGTCGGTCCGCTGGTTCGACCAGGGCGTCCAGAACTGGTCCAGAAGCGAGTGATATGCCGCCCAGACCTCCACCCCCTGAAAGCCCGAGGCTTTGGACCGCAAAGCCGCCGCGACATGCGCCTCCAGCAGTTCCTCGACCTCCGAGCCCGTCATCGCGTGCGACCCATCGCTGTCGTGATAGGACGGCCCGCCCGACGGCGACCAATGCGGTGCAAAGCTCAGGTCCGAATCGCCATGCGCGCCGATGTGGTACAGCTGCTGCAGGATGACCGCGCCTGCATCCTTGACCTTGTCGGTGATCTTGCGAAAGCCGGGGATCACCGCGTCATCGGAATGGGCATAGTTCCCCCTGGTCAGCACTCCGGTCCGATGCACCGGCATCGGTTCGGCCACGATCATCGCCGCCCCGCCCAAGGCGCGTTCCAGCAGATAGCCTTCAAACCGGGGGCCGGGCAGGCCCTGATCCGACATGTTGGCGGTATGCGCGCCGAACACGATGCGATTGCGCAGGGTCTGGCCACGCAGCGAAAGGGGGGACATCAGGCGAGGGTGTTGGGTCATGGGGGCCTCCATGACCGCTACTGAGCCAAAACTTGACACCGGTGTCAAGTTTCATTGCAGCGCAGCAATATCCCCACGATCCACCGCCGTCACGGCGGCCGAAAGGTTCTCGTCCACCAAGTGCAGATGCTCGGTCCAGTCGTGCAGCCCGCCCAGGTCCTGATCGCCATCCGAAATCCCGCGCAAGGCGATCAGCGGCACGTCAAACCCCTGACAGGCGCGCAGCACGGCGAAGGTCTCCATATCGACCATATCCTCGGCAATCGCCTGATAGGCGGCCCCGGATACTACATTGCCGCCGGTCGAAAGGCTGACCGCCGGAACCCCCGGAATCCGCAATGGCAGGGGCAGGGTCGCGGGCAGGTCCAGCAGCGGCGTCACGCCCTTCGGAAGCCCAACGCAGAAGCGTCCATATCCCGCCACGACACCGACGCCGCCTGATAGACCTGCGTTTTCACCAGCCGCGCCGACCCTGCCGATCCCAGCGACACGACCAGATCGGGCCGTGACGCCAGCCCGGCCAGCGCCCGCGTCACGTTGATTGCCGATTCGACTGGCCCGACGCCGCAGATCAGCGGGCGGAACAGCGCCTGCAGGCAGGCCCCAAATTCCACGGGCGCCGCCATCACGAACAGCACCCGCAGCGGGCCGACCGGCAACAGCTCCATGTCGGTCAGTCCTGCGACGAATCCCAGGCCGAGATTGCCTTGACCTCAAGGAACTCTTCCAGCCCCCAGACACCGCCTTCGCGCGCCCGACCCGACGACTTGACCCCGCCGAAGGGCGAGCCTGCGCCCCGGCTTTTGCCGTTCATCTGGACCATGCCCGACTTCAGAGCCCGCGCCATCCGGTTGCGTTTCGCGCCGTCCTGCGACTGGACATAGTTGGTCAGGCCATAGGGCGTGTCATTGGCGATCCGGACGGCATCCGCTTCTGTGTCGAAGGGGATCATGCACAGGACCGGCCCGAAGATTTCCTCGCGTTCGATGGTCATCCCCGGCACGACATCGGCAAAGATTGTCGGCTTGACATAGAAGCCCCGGTTGAAGCCCTCTGGCAGGCCCGGACCCCCGGCGACCAGCCGCGCGCCTTCGTCGATGCCCTTCTGGATATAGCCTTGAATCTGGTCCCACTGGCGCTTGTTGACGACCGGGCCGATATGAGCCCCCTCTTCCAGCGCGTTCCCGACCTTGATCCCGTCGGCGACCTGCGCGGCAATCTCGACCGCCCGATCATAGATGCCCCGCTGCACCAGCATCCGCGAGGGCGCGTTGCAGGACTGGCCGGTGTTGTCCATCATGTGCTTGACGCCGCGTTCCACCGCCTTGTCGTCGGCATCGTCGAACACCACGTTCGCGCCCTTTCCGCCCAGTTCCAGCGTCACCCGCTTCAGCGTATCCGCCGCCGCCTTCGAGATTGCCTTTCCTGCCCGGGTCGAGCCGGTGAACGAGATCATCTCGACATCCGGATGGGTCGAAAGCTGCGCGCCGACACCCATGCCGTCGCCGTTCACCAGGTTGAACACGCCGGGGGGCAGGCCCGCGTCATGGCAGAACTCGGCAAAGATCATCGCGTTCAGCGGGCTTTCTTCCGATGGCTTCAGCACACAGGTGCAGCCCGCCAGAATCGCCGGAATGGCCTTCAGCGCGATCTGGTTCAGCGGCCAGTTCCACGGCGTGATCAGGCCCACGACGCCAATCGGTTCCAGCACGATCCGGTCATTCGGGGCATGGGGGCCCAGCGGCTTGATCCATTCCATCGTGTCAAACGCGGTCAGGAAGTTGTTCGTATGCCAAGGCAGGCAGGTCACCTGCTGCTCGCGCGCGTGTTTCAGGGGCGAGCCCATTTCCATGCTGACCGCACGGGCCAGCTCTTCCTTCCGGGCCTCATACTGTTCAAGGATCTTCACCACATAGGCGCGGCGGGTGGCGGGCGGCGTCGCGGCCCAGGCCGGGAATGCGGCCTTGGCAGCGGCCACAGCGGCATCGGTATCCGCCTGATCGCCAAGCGAGATCACTGCGCAGGGTTCCTCGGTCGAAGGATTGATGACCAGACAATCGCGCGGCTTTGCGGGCGCAACCCAGGCCCCGTTGATATAGAAATCACGCTTCTCGATCATGGTCAGGTCTCCGCTGGTGAAATTTGATCATATTCTGGCAGGAACTTCGTGCCGGGGCAAGAACGGCCTTCCGGCAATACCTCAATCGGCCAAAGCTTCCAACGGGCGAACCATCGTGGTCGAGGACGAGAACCCGAAAAAATGCCGGACAAAGCCCAACTTTTCCGTGCGCGTCGGCAGAAACCCGTGGCGTTCATACAAGGCCCGCGCCCGAGTGTTCGTTGCAACAACGTCCAGCCGGATGCTGCGATAGCCGCGCTCGGCCGCCTCTTGATACAAAGCCGCCAAAAGCAGAGAGCCGATTCCCCGGCCACGATGCGTCGGCACCACGCAAAGCCCGTCGACAAGGAAGCGGTCGTTGTCCACCTCGTTGCCCAGACGGCGCAGGACCATGCCACGCCAAAGCCCGCCCAACCGCCCGTAAACCGCCCGCAGATCGGCCCAGCTTCCCCCAGCAAAGCTGCCTGATGGGGTCTTGAACCCGGCAAGTCCGACCAGCGCGCCGGTCTCATCCAACGCCGCAATACAGTGGTCGGTGCGGATGACCCGTTCGAAAAACACCAGCGCCTTGGCGTCCGGGCCAAGCACACGGCCCAGCTTGCCGCCAAACGCCTCCCAATACAGCAGCGCGGCAGGCGCGCGCAGATGGGCGTGCAGCCCGGAATAGATCGTCAGTCCCATCGCAAGGCCTCGGCCAGAAGCGGCGCATGGTCCGCCCCAAGGATCCAGCCTTCCTCCCGCGCCTCTGGCGGCGCGTCGAACAGCGGGGCAAGCCGATCTGAGCCAGCCAGCCGGAAAAGCGCCCGCGACAACAGCCGCACCTGTGCCTGATCCGCCGTCAGCCCCTCGGCATTGGCCAGGATCGCCACCTCCCCCGCCAGAAGCGAAGGGTAGACTTCCGCAATCACGACCGGGGCGGCAGGCGCGTCAAACGGCCAGACCGCCACATCCGGCATCTGCGACAGCCGGTGGATCATCGGCAATCCCAGCAGGCTTTGCGACCCGACCGAACCGGGGTTGAACAGCATCCACGGGCTTTTCGCGCGGGGCACCGCCACTTCTGCCGCGCGCGCTTCGGCAAGGCCCATGGCGGCATAATCGATCCCGGCGCGGCGAAAGGGCAGACCCGGCCAATGCTGACCGGACGGATGGCTCCAGAACGGCCCCGGTCCTTCGGGGAAGGCGGCATTGATCTGGCTGGCCACGTCGAACCGGTTGTTCCGGTTTTCCGCGTCGTCCCGGATTGCCTCCGCCAACCAGTTCCACACCGCCGGGGCCGCCGCTTTGCCCGTCAGTCGCGCGGCAAAACCCGCCGGATAGCCAAAGGCAAAGTCGAACCCGACCAGCAGCCTCTGGCCCTGCTCCCGCGCAGCCATGATCAGCGTGACGATCTGCGCCTCGGCTGCCGCACGGGTGCGATGGTGCCATTCGATCCCGCCCTCGGCATCATGGCAGCCAACCCAGATCGAATTCGCCCGGTTGGTCGCACTGGTGGGCAGGTTCGCCGCCGACCAGTCGACCACGATCACCCGATCAAACCGCAAGCCCGACCTCGCGCAGGATGAAATCCGCCACGGCGCGGGTGTCGTTCAGGTCCAGCACCGGCACCGGCAGCGTCAGACTGGCATCCGTCGCCACCGCCCGCACCAAGGGATCGCCGGACTGGATCAGCGGTTGCCCGGTCGCTGCCCGCCAGACCTCGACCTTCGGGTGCGCATCGCGCTTGCAGCCCTCGACCAGCACCAGATCGACCGGGGCCAACCGCGCCAGCACCGCCGAAAGCTCTGGCTCTGGCCCGCGATGTTCGACCATCAGCGCAAAGCGCCCGGCCCCCGCCAGCACCACCTCACGCGCGCCCGCCACCCGGTGGCGAAACGTGTCCTTCCCCGGCTGGTCAAGGTCCACATCGTGATGCACATGCTTGACCGTCGAGACCGAGATCCCGCGCCCGGTGATCTCGGTCACCAGGCGTTCCATCAGGCTTGTCTTGCCCGAATTCTTCCAGCCGATGACGCCATAAACCCTCATGCCGCGCCCTTTGCCCAGGTTTCAGCCTGCGCCAGATCTTCGGGGGTGTTCAGGTTCACAAAGGCGCGGGCATCGGGGAACCGCGCCGTCACCGCGCCATGCGCCTTGGTAAAGCCGGTGACCTTGCGCCCGCCTTCTGCAAGATAGGCCGCCAAGGCGTCGGCAAGACCAACCGGCCAGACCGCCGTCGCCGGATGATCCTGCTGATCATCGCGGGCCATGGCCAACCCTTCGGGCGCACTTTCGGCGGCCAGCAGCAACTGCGGCACCAGATCGCCGGGGATAAAGGGCGTATCGACCGGGGTCGTCACCAGATGCGTCGCCCCCATTGCCGCCGCCCGCTTCAGACAGGCCAGAACCCCCGAAAGCGGCCCCTGAGCTTTGGCATCGGCAACCACCTTGCATCCGAATTGCGCGAACCGGGAAGCATCGCCATTGGCCGAGATCAGCACCTCTTCGACCTGCGGCTCCAGCCGGTCCAGCACATGGGCAAGCAGGCTTTTCCCGGCAAAGGTGACCAGCGCCTTGTCGACGCCCCCCATGCGCCGGGCTTCCCCGCCCGCCAGAACCGCCCCGAAGATACGCAACGCTGTCCCTTTCAACACGACGGATGCTTCATGGGCCAAATTTCTTAAACAAGAAATTTGTCAAAATCCTTGCTTAAGGATTTTGGCCCCGGCCCGGCCAATCACTCCAGCGGATCGCCGTTCGCCTGCACCAGAAGGATGCCATGGTTGCTGTCATCGTCGTCGTCGGTGATCAGCCGCGTCGTGACCCCCGGCAACTGGCCAAAGGCATCCGACAGCTTCTTCGGATACCAGGTCGAGGGCATCGACTGGAACCCCGGCGTAGCCCGAAGGATCGACGACGTGGCCTCGGTGCACATCGATTTCGCCACCGCGCCATGCTCCTCTACCAGATGCAGCACAAGCTCGGCCACTTCCGGCGTGACAAGGACCTTCTGCTCCAGCACGTCATAGGTCGACCGCGCGTGGTAGTCGATGTAAAAGGCAATCGCCTTGTCGGTCATGCCGAAATGCACATCGTTCCGGATCGGCAGTTTCGGGTGATACCAAGTGCCCGCCGGGTCGAACATCACCCGCTCGGATCCATTGACCATGATCGCGGAATGCGCGCCTGCCCCGCTGCGCTTGTTGATCACGGTGTAAAGCGTGATGGAGGTCGGCTCACCCTCGGGGCTGAAGCGCGCGGCCTGAACCTCGGCATCCGGGGCCCAGGTATGATCGGCCCCGCAGGATGCCAGACCAACCAGGGCGACAAGGCAAAGCATCAGGCGCAGCATCATGGCCCCCCAGGGTCGCTGATTGGATCAGGAGTTGGTCAGTCCCATGAAGATCAGAACGGCGAATGCCAGACAGGCGACCCAGATCGACAGACGGATAAAGCCGTGAAAGGTCTTTTCCTGCGCGCGGATGTCCATCGAGCCATGAACATGCTCGCTGTGGTGATGATCGGCCATGGTCGTCTTCCTCTTGAATCGGCTTTTCCAGCCCATAGCCTATTCGGCCTGCCCTGTCACGACTCCCTGTCGCGGGAAACAAGGCGGTTTCAACCAACCGAGCCGTCACCCGACTCGCCGCCGATCCAGCCGGGCTCCAGGTTGAAACCGATCCGGCGCGGCGGGTCCGACTCGCCCGCTTTCGGCACGGCACGCAGGGTGACCGACAATTGGCTGTAATGCTGGATCAACTGGGTTCGCGCGCCACTGTCGTCGCGACCGTAGAAGGTGATGATGTCGGGGTCAAAAAAGCCGATCCCTTCGATCCGCAGTACGCCGGTCTCATCCCCGGCAAAGCCCATGGCGATTTCCTGCGCGGCATCAAGCTGGCTTTCAAAGTTGCGGATATAGAGGACCAGCCGGTCATGCGCCCATTCGGCAGGGCTTTTCGGTTTCTCGCTCGTCTTCGTCGCAGCCTTGGCCATCAGCGCCGTTCCCATTCCCATGCCCCGTCGCTGCCAAGGGAACGTGAAACCTGCCCCCGCCGCAAGAGGCAGTTCAGATGCGCCACCGCTTCGACCAGTGCCAACCCCAGTTCCGCAGGCCCGATCACGCGCTTGAACAAGGCCGGGAAACAGTCGACCGCAACCTTTGGCGAGGCAAGCAGGTCCAGCAACCGCTCCAACGCGCTTTCGTGGTTCTCGATCATCTGCGGCAATCGGAACGGCAACCCGGTGAACGGCAGCTTGTGCCCCGGCAGGATCAGCTGATCGTCACGGGCAAGGCCCTGAAACCGGCGGCAGCTTTCCAGCCAGTCGGTCAGGGGGTCGGCATCGGGTTCGGTCGGATAGACCCCGATATTCGCCGATATCCCCGGCAAAAGCTGATCCCCACCCAGAACCAGCCCATCCTGCGACCACAACGTCGCATGGTCCGGCGCATGGCCATGCCCGATCCGCACCACCCACTCGCGCCCTGCAGCGCGCAGGGTCTGGCCTTCCTCCAGCCGGGTAAAGCCCAAGGGCATCGGATCGACCACATCGGCAAAGTTGAAGGGCCGTTCCGCCGCCCGCTTCGCAAGCTCTCCCTCGGAAAGCCCCGCGCGGCGATAGAAGGTCATCGCCTCTGGCGAAGGGCGGTCCTGCACGTCCAGCACCAGCATCCGCGCATAAAGCCAGGCGGTCCGGGTCGCCAGAAGCTCGGACCCCCGCGCCTGAAACCAGCCCACCAGCCCCACATGGTCGGGGTGGTGATGGGTCAGGATCACTCGTGTCACTGGCTTACCCCGCAACGGCCCCGCCAGCAGCCGTTCCCAGATCGCCTTCGACCGTTTCGACGACAGCCCCGCATCGACAAGGGTCCAGCCCTCGGCGTCCTCCAGCGCATAGATGTTCACATGGTCCAGCACCATCGGCAGCGGTAGGCGCAGCCACAGCACCCCCGGCGCGACCTCGACCGCCTCCCCCTCTGCGGGAGGAGTCTCATACGGATACCGAATGCCCTCGCTCACCCGGCCAGCGCCTCGTCCGTCACCGCATAAAGCCCCTCTGCCCCCTCGCGCGCCGCCCGCAGCAGCGCGGCATGGTCCGGCAACAGCCGCTGGATCATCACCCGCGCCAAAGCCAGCCGCCTCGGATCGGCCAGCGCCGCCTTCAGATGCGCCTGCGCGCCAAGCACCAGAGCAAAGCCCCGCAGATAGGCCGTGGCCCCGGAGAACCGGTCATTCAGTCCCATCGCGACCAGTGCCTCGGTCGCCTCGCGCAGCGCCTCGGCAGCCTGCCAGACCTCACAGGCCAGATCGGGCAGCGACGCCCGCGCGCTTTCAGCCCCGGCCTGCACCTCGTCGATCAACCGGAACGCCGCTTCGCCACCATCGGCAAGCTTGCGGCCCACAAGGTCCATCGCCTGAATGCCGTTCGTCCCTTCATAGATCGGCAGGATCCGCGCATCCCGCAGGAACTGGGCCGCGCCACTCTGTTCGATGAACCCCGTGCCGCCATGCACCTGCACACCCGATGACGCCACCTCGCAGCCGGTATCGGTGGCAAAGGCCTTGGCAATCGGGGTCAGCAAAGCCGCCCGCGCCTGCCATTCCGCCGAACCCGTCGCACGCGCCATGTCCCCCGCCACCGCGCAGGAAAGGCAGATCGACCGCGCCGCAAAAACCTGCGCCCGCATCCCCGCCAGCATCCGCCGCACATCGGCATGTTCGGCAATCGGCCCGGTCTTCGACAGCGGAGTCGCCCCCTGCCGCCGGTCTTGCGCATAGGCCAGCGCATGCTGCAACGCCGCTTCGGCCACGCCCACGCCCTGCGCCGCCACCGACAGCCGCGCGTTGTTCATCATCGTGAACATCGCCGCCATGCCGCGATGCGCCTCGCCCACCAGCCAGCCCACGGCCCCGTCGAACTGCATCACGCAGGTCGGGCTGCCGTGGATGCCCAGCTTTTGCTCAAGGCTCACCACCCGCAAATCGTTCCGCACCCCCGGATTGCCACCCTCATCCGGCAGGAACTTCGGCACCATGAACAGGCTGATCCCCTTGGTCCCTTCCGCCCCATCCGGCAACCGCGCCAGCACCAGGTGACAGACATTCGCCACCAGATCGCTGTCGCCCCAGGTGATGAAAATCTTCTGCCCCGTGATCCTGTAGGTGCCATCCCCCACAGGCACCGCCTTGGACCGCAGCGCGCCAACATCCGTCCCTGCATGCGGTTCGGTCAGGTTCATCGTCCCCGACCATTCGCCGGAAATCAGCTTGGGCAGATACAGCGCCTTGATCGCGTCGCTGGCGTGATGCTCCAGCGCCTCGATCTGGCCCTTTGAGAGCAGGGGCTTCAACTGCAGCGACAGACAGGCCCCAGACATCATGTCATCCACCGCCAGCGCCAGCGCAAACGGCAGCCCCATCCCGCCAAACTCCGGCCCCGCCGCCATGCCGACCCAACCGCCCTCGGCAATCTGACGATAGGCGTCGCCAAGACCGGGGGCCGTCACCATCGCGCCATTCTCCAGCCGCGCCGGATTGGCATCCCCCACCCGGTTCAACGGTGCCAGTACATCGCTTGAAATCCGCCCCGCCTCGGACAGCACGGCCTGAACCAGATCGGGGGTCGCCGACCCAAACCGTTCCGTCGCCGTGACCCGGTCAAAGCCCGCGACGTGATCAAGAATGAACCGCAGGTCAGCGACGGGCGCGCGATAGGGCAAGGTCCTCTCCTTCCAAGGCTTGGCAAAGACCGGGGCCTGCCGTAAGCACCCCGGAAAGGGCCGAAGCTACCCGTTTCGCGCCGCCCTGCAAGCCGGACGCAGCGTCAGATGCACTCGACCGCAACACTTGCCGCCGATCAGGCCGGGATCACCCGCGCCGCCGACTTGCTGGCTGGGGGCGAACTGGTCGCCTTCCCGACCGAAACCGTCTACGGCCTTGGCGGCGATGCGCGGTCGGATATCGCTGTCGCCCGCATCTATGAGGCGAAGGGTCGCCCCAGCTTCAACCCGCTGATCGTCCACCTGCCCGACCTTGCAGCGGTGGAGAAGATCGCCACCCTCGGCCCCAACGCCCGCGCGTTGACCCAGGCCTTCTGGCCCGGCCCGCTGACCCTTGTCCTGCCGCTGCGGGAAGGGTCCGGCATTTCGCCCCTTGTCACCGCTGGCCTTGATACCGTGGCCATCCGCATCCCGGCCCATCCCCTTGCCCAAGCCTTGCTTCGCGCCTTCGGTGGCCCCGTCGCCGCCCCGTCGGCCAACCCCTCGGGCCGGATTTCGCCCACCCGCGCCGCCCATGTGCTGGACGGCCTTACCGGTCGCATTGCCGCTGTCCTTGACGGTGGCCCCTGCGCCGTGGGTCTTGAATCCACCATCGTCCTTGCCGATCCCGACCCGGTGCTTCTTCGCCCCGGTGGCCTGTCGCGTGAGGCGCTGGAGGCCACCCTTGGCCAGCCGCTCACCCTTGGGGGGGACGGCGTAAAACCCACGTCCCCCGGCCAACTCGCCTCACACTACGCGCCGAACGCCACGCTCCGCCTGAACGCGACCCGCGCCGAAGCGAATGAAGTCCTCGTCGGCTTTGGCCCCGTCATAGGCCCCCTGACCCTCTCGGAAACCGGAGACCTGATCGAAGCCGCCGCCCGCCTGTTCCACATGCTGCGCGAAGCCGACCGCCTTGCCGGACCCACAGGCCGCATCGCATTCGCCCCGATCCCCGAAACCGGCCTTGGCCTTGCAATCAACGACCGCCTGCGCCGCGCCGCCGCGCCAAAGGACAGCCCATGACCCTTGCAGGACAAACCGCCCTCGTCACCGGTGGCAACCGTGGGATCGGCCTTGCCACCGTCCGCGCCCTTGCCCTTGCCGGGGCGACGGTCCATTTCACCGCACGCTCTGCTGCCAACATCGCCGCCGCCCAGCGCGCGCTTGGCGACATCCCCGCAACCGGTCATCTGGTGAACATGAATGACCGGGTCGCGATGACCACGCTTTTCGAGCAGGGCTTCGATATCCTTGTGAACAACGCCGCCACCATCGGCCCCATCGGCCGGATGCTGGATATCTCGGTCGAGGATTGGGCGCACAACATCGACACCAACCTGACCGCCGCCTTCCATGCGATCCAGCTTGCGCTGCCCGCCATGCTGGCCAAGGGAGCGGGGACCATCATCAACATCTCCTCGGGTGCAGCCCATCGCCCGCAGGAAGGCTGGTCCGCCTATTGCGCCGGGAAGGCCGGCCTTGCGAGGCTGACGAAATCCACCCATCTGGAATACGGCGCCCAAGGCATACGCGTCATCGGCCTCGCCCCCGGCGTCGTCGATACCGACATGCAGGGCTCGATCCGCGCGTCCGGCCTCAACCCGGTCTCGCAACTCCCCCGCGCAAGCCTTGCCCCGACCGACCAACCCGCCCGGATGATCACCTGGCTTTGCAGCCCCGAAGCCGCCGATCTGGCCGGGCAGGAACTTGACATCCGCCAGCCGGAATTGCGGGCAAGGGCGGACTTGCCGCCCCTGCCCTGATTGGTCAGGCCTTGCTTTCGGCCTCATCCCCGCGGGTCTTCCACAAGGAATAGACGATCCCCGCCACGATGATGCCGATGGTGATCGCCAGGGACAGGTAGGGGTCGAACTTCCCGAAGAAATAGCTGTAGAACCCCTTCAGCCCAATGAAGATCAACACTACGGCCAGCGCATACTTCAGATAGTGGAACCGGTGCACCAGCGCCGCCAGCGCAAAGTACAGCGCGCGCAGGCCCAGGATCGCCATGATGTTCGCGGTATAGACGATGAACGTGTCGGTCGTGATCAGGAAGATCGCAGGCACCGAATCCACCGCAAAGATCAGGTCGGCAAAGTTGATCACCAGCAGCGCCACGAACAGCGGCGTCGCGAACAGCACCAGCTTTTTTGTCACCGGATGCGGCTGGCGGACAAAGAACTTCTGCCCGTGCAGCTCGTTCGTCACGTTCATGTGCCGCGACACGAACTTCACCACCGGGTTCTTCGACACATCCATGTCACCTTCCGGCACGACCAGCATCTTGATGCCGGTAAAGGCCAGGAAGGCGGCAAAGACCAGCGTCACCCAGGCATAGGTCGAGATCAGTTCCGCCCCGATGGCGATCATGATGCCGCGCAGCACGATCACCCCGATGATGCCCCAGACCAGCGCGCGGTACTGGTATTTCCGCGGAATCGCGAAATAGCCGAAGATCAACGAGATGACGAAGACGTTGTCGATCGAAAGAACCTTCTCGATGATGTAGCCCTGGAAATAGGCCGCCACCGGGTTGGTGCCATCGCTTGTGACCAGCGTGCCGTTCTGCCAGGCCCACCAGATGTACCCGCCGAACAGAACGGCGATGAAAATGTAGAACGCCGACAGCTTCAGGCTTTCGGCCACGCCAAGTTCGTGGTCGTCCTTGTGCAGCACCCCAAGGTCAAAGACCATCAGCGTGATCACGATCCCAAGGAACATCAGCCACAGCCAGATCGGCTTGCTTAGAAACAGCAGAAAGAGGAAATCCATCCCCGTTTGACCTCTCATGCGGTGCGTCGAGAGGTCAGCCATTTCAAGGCACTGCGCCGGGCATGACATCGACCACGATTTCTCGATGCGGTCCGACATCACGACAACTGTCGCCAGAGGGGCCCGGTCCGCCCCTGTAAACTGGGCGCGACCTGCGACATTTCAACCCCGACCGGTCCGCTTTTTTCACAAAGCCGTGACTCGAAGGTGCCAAGAGTGCGAATTTCCCGGTCTTCGGGGCTTGTGGCAGGGGGCGGGCGGCCTGTATGCCCAAGACCAAGCAGGGGAACGCCATGAGCCTGAACACCTTCGGACATCTTTTCCGCGTCACCACCTGGGGCGAAAGCCACGGGCCCGCCATCGGCTGCACCGTCGACGGCTGCCCCCCTGGCATCGCACTGTCCGAAGCCGACCTTCAGCCCTGGCTTGATCGCCGGAAACCCGGCACCTCGAAATTTACCACCCAACGCAAGGAACCGGACGAGGTCCGCATCCTGTCCGGCGTCTTCGAAGGCCGCACCACCGGGACCCCGATCCAGTTGCTGATCGAAAACACCGACCAGCGGTCCAAGGATTACGGCGACATCGCCCAAAGCTTCCGCCCTGGTCATGCCGACATCACCTATCACCAGAAATACGGGATCCGCGACCATCGCGGCGGTGGGCGCTCTTCCGCCCGCGAAACCGCCTCCCGCGTTGCCGCCGGTGGCGTTGCCCGTGCCGCCCTTGCCGCCCTTGTGCCGGGGCTTCAGATCACCGGCTACATGGTTCAGATGGGCACCAAACACATCGATCGCGCCCGGTTCGACGCAAGCCAGATCGAGGAAAACCCCTTCTGGTGCCCCGACGCCACTGCCGCCACCGAATGGGCCGAATATCTGGACGCACTGCGCCTGTCGCACAACTCGGTCGGCGCGGTGATCGAAGTCAGCGCTACCGGCGTCCCCCCCGGCCTTGGCGCGCCGCTTTACGGCAAGCTTGATAGCGACCTTGCCAGCGCGATGATGTCGATCAACGCCGTCAAGGGCGTGGAAATCGGCGAGGGCATGGCCGCCGCTGCCCTGACCGGGGTCGAAAACGCCGACGAAATCCGCATGGGCCCGAACGGGCCGGAATATCTGTCAAACCATGCCGGCGGCATCCTTGGTGGCATTTCCACCGGCCAGCCCGTCGTCTGCCGTTTCTCGGTGAAACCGACCTCGTCGATCCTGACGCCCCGTCAGACCATCACCGCCGATGGGAAAGAGACCGACCTTGTCACCAAAGGCCGCCACGACCCCTGCGTCGGCATCCGCGCCGTCCCCGTGGGCGAGGCGATGATGGCCTGCGTCCTTCTGGATCACTTCCTGCTGGATCGTGGTCAGACCGGCGGCATCCGGGGCCAGATCGGATAAGGCATCCGGTCCGGCACTTGTCAAAACCCCTTTCCTGACAAGAAATTTCATCAAGCCGCCTCTTGCGCAACCAAGGGCCCTGACGCAGCCTGCGAAGGCCGGGACCAAAGCGCCCGTGATCATTTGGAAAGGAAGTTTGATGTTTCGCTCTCTCCTGCTGGCACCCATCGCCGCAGTCGCCTTCATTACCCCTATGGCGCAGGCCCAAACCGTGGAAGAGGCGGTCGCCCGCCTGAACGAACTGGGCCAGACCTATAACAACGCCCCCATCGATGCCGCCGCCCTGGCCGAGATTCAAAGCCTCTCCTTCTCCAACGATGCACAGAAGCTTCTGACCGACGCCGATATCGCCCTGCTAACGCTGATGCCAAAGCTTGGCTACCTGTCGCTGGATGGCACCGCGCTTTCTCCCGCCGCCTTTGACCGCCTGTCCGAAATTCCGGGCCTGTGGAACATTTCCCTGCGCGTCGCCAACATGACCGACGCCCATGTCGCGGCCTTGTCCGATGTCGCCGGCCTGACCTCTATCGACCTGACGATGAACGAAGGCATCACCGATGCGTCGATGCCGCTGCTGGCCGCCCATGCCGGGCTGACGCAACTTTCGCTGGACGCCACCGCGATCACCGATGCGGGCCTTGCCGCTTTGGAAGGGCACCCCGCCATGCAGCGCCTGTCGCTGGGCCGGACCAAGATTACCGACGCCGGTCTCGCCTCGGTCGGCAAGATTGCCGGTCTGACCGCGCTGCAGATCAGCGATACCGCCGTCACCGGCAGCGGCTTTGCCGATCTGACCGGCCTGACCATGCTGCGGGAAATCGGGATGATGAATGCCCCGGTGACCGATGCAGGCATCGCGCATCTGGCCGCGATTCCGTCGCTGGAATGGGTCTTCGCCTGGTATACCCAGATCACCGACGCCGCCCTGCCGGAACTGGCCAAGCTGCCGAAGCTTGACACGCTCTATCTTAACAAGACCGGCGTGACCGATGCGGGCCTTGCCGCCTTTGCCGGACACCCGGCGCTCAAGACGCTGTGGCTTGGCGAAACCGCCGTCACCGACGCGGGCCTTGCCTCGCTGACCACGGCTTCGGCGCTGCGCAATGTGCAGATCGACCGGACCGCAGTCACCGACGCGGGTCTTCTGACGCTGGCCGGGATGGCAACGGTGGACTACATCTCTGCCTATGATGCGCAGGTGACCGACGCCGGGGTCGAGTCCGCGATGGCCTTGGCAGGCCGCAACCCGGACCTGCGCATTTCCAAGTGACAAGACCGGCTCTGGGGCGGGAAGCACCCGCCCGAGAGCATCAGCCTGGAACCGCCCTGGCCCATGAAAGGGATACCCCATGACCAAACTCCGCACCCTCTGGACCGAAGGCAAACCCACGCTCAACGGCTGGTGCATGATCGGCAACCCCTTCGTCGCCGAGATCATGGCCGCCCAGGGTTTTGACAGCGTCACCGTCGACATGCAGCACGGCGCGCTGGATTACACCGACCTTCTGCCCATGCTGCAGGCCATGCGCGCCTCGGGGGCCACCCTCCTTGCCCGCGTGCCATGGCTTGACCCCGCCGCCGTGATGAAGGCGCTGGATGCCGGGGCCGAAGGCATCATCTGCCCGATGGTCAACACCGCCGCCGATGCCGCCCGCCTCGTCAGCTACCTGCGCTACCCCCCCTTGGGCGAGCGCAGCTTCGGCCCCACCCGCGCCTCGGTCGCAAGGCCCGACTACTTCGCCCAATCCAACGCCAACACCCTCGCCTTCGCCATGATCGAAACCGCCGAGGGCTTTGCCAACCTTGACGCCATCGCCGCCACCCCCGGCCTTGACGGCATCTACGTCGGCCCCGCCGATCTGTCCCTTTCGCTGTCGAATGGCGCCCTCAAACCCGGCCTCGACCGTCAGGAACCCAAGATCGTCGACGCCCTGCAAAGGATCGCCGCCGCCTGCCAGCGCAACAACATCATCGCCGCCCTCCACTGCGGCACCCCCGACTATGCGCAAAAGGCCATCTCCTGGGGCTTCCGCATGGTCACCGTCGGTGCCGATGTCCGCTTCCTGACCGAAGCCGCCGCCACCGCTGTCCGCACCTTCCGCGACCTGACCGCCGCCCCCACCGGCCCGCAAACCACCTCCAGCTACTGACCGCCCGCTTTACCCCGCCTTAACCGCACCGCCCGACCCTGCCGTGAAAAGCAGAGGCCGCCCATGCTCCACATCCCCCTCCCTGAAATCGACCCACACGCCCTCCTCCGCGACCGCACCGCGCTCGACCCGGACGCCCTCGCCCAACTCCAGCACTCCATCGCGACCGAGGGCCTCCGCTCCCCCATCGAGGTCTGGCGCCTCTCCGCCCCGCGTGAGGGCCACCTCTACGGCCTCATCTCCGGCCTCCGCCGCCTCACCGCCGCCCGCGCCATCGGCATGCCCACGATCCCCGCCTTCCTCCGCACGCCGGAAACCCTCGCCCAGGCCCTTACCGCCATGGTGACGGAAAACGAAATCCGCACCCAGATCAGCCCCTATGAGAAAGCCAACCTCATCCTGAACGCGGTCGAGGAGGGCCACTTCGACACCGCCGACGCCGCCATCGCCACCCTCTTCCCCTCGCTCCCCCGCTCCTCCCGCCAACGCCTGCGCGCCTATGCCAACGTGGTCGAGGCGCTCGGCCCCCTCCTCAACGCCCCCGAAGCCCTCACCACCCGCCAACTCGACACCTTGGCCAGCGCGGTGACCGGCGGGCATGAGGATCTCCTCACCGCCACCCTCCAGCCCCACGCCCGCGCCGGGGCCGAGACCCAGTGGTCCGCCCTCCGCCCCGTCCTGTCGGATATCGCGCACGAGCCGACGACCCCCACCACCCGCCGCCCCCGCCGCCTGCTGCGGCTGCACCAGGGCCTGACCATCACCCGAGAGCCCACGCCCAAAGGCTACCTCCTCCGCTTCACCGGCCCGCAAGCAAGGTCCCCCGGCCTGATCGACGACGTGCTTGACAAGGTGGAGGAGTGGTTTGGGATCTAGCAGTCTTTAAGGCTACGCGCGAATAGCGTTGACAGCCGTTCCCACGCGACTACCCTTGCTCTTGACCAAGCGCAACATGTTCACTATATGTTCCAATCACGCACGCCCTATAAGTGACCCGCCATGAACCTCCTTGACCTGCACGGTGCGGACTTCACGGTGTCTGCCGTCTCTCCATTGCGAGAACTTGGCGCTTACGAAGCGCTATGGAACACGACGTCAGCGAGCTTCAAGAGTTTGGCGAAGAAGTTTGCGACGATTCCTGATTCTGTGCCCTCGGACTTCATCGAGCCATCGTTGGCCGACAAGTATGCGCAACAGGTGCGAGAAACACTTGCGGAGCGCGGAATAACTAGGTTCGGCGTCAGAGTTTATGGGGCGGGGGAATACCCTTCCGGGCTGCGTGACGCAGAGTTTCCGATCGCACTTCTCTACTATCAGGGATGGTGGGAGCTAGTTAATTCACCCGCTTCCGTAGCAGTAGTCGGGACAAGGTCGCCCAGCGACGATGGTATAAAGAGAGCTAGAAAGCTTGTGCGAGCTTTAGTCGCAGATGGTGTTACTGTGGTGTCTGGAATGGCAAAGGGAATTGACACGGTAGCGCACCGGACGGCCATCGAATCTGACGGCAAGACTATCGCAGTTCTCGGAACTCCAATCTCGTACGCTTATCCAAAGGAAAATGCCGAGCTTCAGGCACTGATTGCGCGTGACCACTTGGTGATCAGTCAGGTACCAGTTACGCGATACTCTGGCGCTGGAAATCCAGTCGCAAATCGCTTCTTCTTCCCAGAGAGAAACGTCACTATGTCGGCCTTAACGCAGGCGACTGTGATTGTTGAGGCTGGAGAAACTTCTGGGACACTTGTGCAAGCGAAAGCTGCATTGAAGCAGGGACGCAAGCTATACATACTCGATAGTTGCTTTAGAGATAGTAGGCTCAAGTGGCCGCATGAACTGCAAAGGCTTGGCGCCATTCGCGTGGAAGACTACGATGACATCAGGTCCAGCCTATTTCCCAAAAAGATTCACTAGGATCGATGCTCTAACCCGCCCAGATCACTATTATCTGGAAGAGGGTGATCATTGCTATTTTCTCGGCGAATATACTGCCAGAAAAGGATTTTCCCATAGCGCAACGAACAAGCTGATCATCAACTTCAAGAAGCCAATGGATCGCAGAGGAAGGCCCGAGTGGCGCTATAAGCATCAAAGCATTGAAACCGCTGCAACCGCGCTCTATGATGCCCTAGCGGGGACAAATCTGGACGCCGTTTCCTTCGTTCCAGTCCCGCCGTCCAAGGCAAGACCTGACCCGCTCTATGATGATCGAGTTGCAGAAACGCTGCGAATATTTTCTGAGTTGAACCGAACGAAGCTTAATCGCGAAGTTCACATCTGCGAGGCTGTTGTTCAGTCATGCAGTATGGAAGCAGCACATGACGGAAGTGCTCGACCCAACCCGCCCGAACTCGTAGCAAACTACCAGATTGATGCTGCCCATGCGAAGTTATTGCGAACTCACGCGTTCATTTTTGATGATGTGCTGACGACGGGCTGCCACTACAAAGCGATGGTGCGTCGCATCGCGGATTGCTCTCCGTCTACTTCCTGCGTCGGCCTTTTCTTGGCAAGGCGAGCCCCTGAAGCTGTCGATTTCGCCGCAATGTTCTAGAAGCCGCACCGCTCAATGCTCCACTTGGCAATAGAGTACCCTTAACAAACCCCTAACGCCCACAGCTAACCCCTTGGAATCCTTTGCGGCCTCCCCCTGCCCACGCGTGGACACCCTTCACCAATGCGGGGGGCGGACGCTGGCTTCGGGGGCCTCCAGACCGGATTCCCTTGAGGCCTCCCGTTCGGCCAGCATGCCCGTAAGCCGGGTCAGCCGGTCGATTTCCCGGGCCTGCGAGGCCACCACATCCGACAGGTCCTCCACCGCCCGCATCAGGTGGGCGACCCGTTCCTCCAGCCCCTCGATCCGGTCCATCACACCCCCCGCTTGCCCAGCCGTCCCCCAAGGGATACACGGACCCCGATCAAAAGCGAAGGTCCCACCATGGCCGAAAAACCCCGCCGCCCCCGCGCCGACACCCCGAAGGGGTTCCGTGATTATTTCGGGACCGAGGTCACCGAACGGAAAGCCATGCTGGACGCCATCGCGGGGGTCTACCATCGGTACGGGTTCGATCCGCTGGAAACCTCTGCCGTGGAGACGGTCGAGGCCCTCGGCAAGTTCCTCCCCGACGTCGACCGCCCGAATGAGGGCGTCTTCGCCTGGCAGGACGAGGATCAGGATTGGCTGGCCCTGCGGTACGACCTGACGGCCCCCCTGGCCCGGGTGGCGGCGCAGTACCGGAACGACCTTCCCTCCCCCTACCGCCGGTACGCGATGGGCCCGGTCTGGCGGAATGAAAAGCCGGGTCCGGGGCGGTTCCGGCAGTTCTACCAGTGCGACGCGGATACGGTTGGCAGCGCTTCGGTGGCAGCGGATGCCGAGATCTGCGCGATGCTGGCGGATGCTTTGGAGACCGTGGGGATTCCGAGGGGCGACTATGTGGTGAAGGTGAACAACCGCAAGGTCCTGAACGGGGTGATGGAGGTTGCGGGCCTTGCCGGGGACGACAAGGAAGCCGAGCGCGGGATCGTGCTGCGGGCCATCGACAAGATCGACCGGTTGGGGCCGGAGGGGGTTCGCGCCCTGCTGGGCGAGGGCCGCAAGGATGAGAGCGGAGACTTCACCAAGGGGGCTGGGCTGTCGGCAAAGCAGGCCGAGGTGGTGATGGGCTTCACCAGCGCCAAGCGTAATACCGGGGCGGAGACGGTCGCCCGGCTGCGCGAGTTGGTCGGGGCGTCCGAGATCGGCGCGGAAGGGGTCGCGGAACTGGAAGGGATCGCTGACCTTCTGGCCGCGCAGGGCTATGGCCCCGACCGTATCGTTATCGACCCCGGCGTTGTCCGTGGTCTTGGCTACTATACCGGGCCGGTCTATGAGGCGGAGTTTACCTTTGAAATCCTTGACGAAAAGGGCCGGAAGCGGCAGTTCGGCTCGGTTGCCGGGGGTGGGCGGTATGACGGGCTGGTGAAGCGGTTCACCGGGCAGGATGTGCCTGCCACCGGGGTTTCCATCGGGGTGGACCGGTTGCTCGCGGCGCTGCGAGCCAAGGGGCGCGCGACGGGGGATACCACGGGGCCGGTGGTCGTGACCGTGATGGACCGGGACCGGATGGCGGATTACATGGGGATGGTCGGGGAACTGCGGCAGGCGGGCATCCGGGCCGAGGTTTATCTGGGCAACCCGAAGAACTTTGGCAACCAGCTTAAATATGCCGACAAGCGGTCCTCGCCGGTCGCGGTCATTCAGGGTGGGAACGAGGCCGCTGCTGGCACCGTCATCCTGAAAGACCTTGTCCTTGGCGCGAAGATCGCGGAAAGCGCGACGCTGGAGGAATGGAAGGACCGTCCGGCTCAGGTTGAGGTTCCTCGCGAGGGTCTCGTGGCGGCTGTCCGAAAGATGCTTGGCCAATGACGACCAAGGCTGCCATCCGGGCCGAGGGTGAGCGTCTGCTTGCCGCTTTCGTGCAGGCGGGCGCGGTGCCGGTGGAGACCGATCTCCTCCAGCCCGCCGAGACGCTGCTGGACCTGTATGGCGAGGATATCCGGGCGCGGGCCTATGTGACCGATGATCCGGTCCGGGGCGAGATGATGCTGCGGCCCGATTTCACGGTGCCGGTCGTTCAGGCGCATATGGCGCATGGGGCGGACCCGGCGCGCTATGCCTATCTGGGCGAAGTGTTCCGCAAGCAGGATCGCAAGTCGGGCCGGGCCAGCGAATACCTGCAGGCGGGCTATGAGGTGTTTGACCGCAACGCGCCGGAAGTGGCGGATGCCGAGGTCTTCGCGCTGTTCCGCGACCTGCTGGCCGGGTTGAACCTGCGGCCCGTCACCGGCGATATCGGCATTCTGATGGCCGCCGTTCGCGGGCTGGAGACCTCGGACCGGCGGAAGGCGGCTCTCCTCCGCCATGTCTGGCGGCCTGCGAAGTTCAAGTCGCTCTTGGACCGGTTCGCCGGGCGCGCGCCGGTGCCCGGCGGTAGGTTGCGGCTGCTCGACCGGTTGAAGGCAGGCTCTCCGTTGCAGCTGATCGAAGAGGCGGGGACGTTCGTCGGCTTGCGGTCGCCCGAGGAAATCGTTGCGCGGGCCGACGGGCTGGTCGCCGATGCCGAGGCGCCGCCGATCAAGGCGATGGAAGCGGCGCTGTTGTATGATCTCCTCAGCTTGGAATCCCCGGCGGCGCATGCCTTGGCGCATCTGCGAGGAATCACGCCGATGCTTCCCGCGATTGGCCCTGCGGTCGACCGCTTTGCCGCGCGGCTGGATGCCTTGGCGGCCAAGGGTGTGGACGTGGCGACGCTGGCGTTTGAGGCCAGCCACGGGCGCACGGCTTTGGAATATTACGACGGGTTCGTGTTCAGCTTCCTTGCCGACGGCATGCCCCCAGTGGCATCAGGCGGGCGCTATGACGCGCTGACGGCGGTCTTGGGCGCGGGGGCCTTCATCCCGGCAGTCGGGGGCGTGATCCGCCCCGAACTGGTGGCCCGGTTGAAGGGGGCCAAGCCATGATCCGGATCGGTGTGCCGTCGAAGGGGCGGCTGATGCAGGACACGTTCGACTGGTTCGGCGCGCGCGGCCTGACCATGCGGCGCACCGGGAATGACCGGGAATATGCGGGCGCGGTCGAGGGGATCGAGGGCGTCGGGCTGGTTTTGCTGTCTGCCGGGGAAATCCCGCGCGAGTTGGCGGCGGGGCGCATTCATCTGGGCGTGACGGGGTCTGACCTGGTGGGCGAGCATCTGGGTCTGGACGCGGACGAGGTGCAGGAGCTGAAGCGGCTGGGCTTTGGCCACGCCGACCTGATCCTTGCGGTGCCGTCGGTCTGGATCGACGTGGAAACGGTCGATGACCTGGACGCGGCGGCGGCGGGGTTCCGGGCGGCGCATGGCCACCGGCTGCGGATCGCGACCAAGTATCACCGTCTGGTGCGCGACTTCCTGCAGGCGCAGGGGGTGGCGGATTACCAGCTTGTCGACAGCCAGGGTGCCACGGAAGGCACGGTCAAGAACGGCACCGCCGAGGCGATTGCGGATATCACAAGCTCGGGCGAGACGCTGCGCGCGAACCACCTGCGCATCCTGTCGGACGGGCTGATCCATTCCAGCGAGGCGGTCTTGTGGGCGTCGCGCGTGGCCGACTGGACGCCAGAGGACCGCGCGGTCATGGCGCGGCTGGCGGGGATGCTGGGCGTGCCGGTTCCGGGCTGAACCGCGACCAGAGAAGGGGAACCGCGTGGATCGGTCGACGGACAAGACCCCAGCTTTCGATCTGGTGATCTTCGATTGCGATGGCGTCTTGATCGACAGCGAGATCATCAGTGCCCGGATGCTGGTCGCCGAACTGGGCAAGCTTGGGGTGGTGATCGACCTTGACTATGTGGGACGCCATTTCCTTGGCCGCAGTTATCCCACGGTGATGAAGCAGATCCGCAGCGAATTCGGCCTGACACTGCCCGACACGTTCGAGGATGACTACCGCGAGGCCCTGCTTGCTGCCTTTCAGCGCGACTTGCGGGGGGTGCCGCATGTGCGGGACGTGCTGGCGGGGATCGGGGTGCCGTTCTGTGTAGCGACCTCTTCCAGCCCGCGGCGGGCGGCGATGTCGTTGGGGTTGGTGGGCCTGGCCGATCTGGTGGGCGACAGGCTTTTCACCTCGACCATGGTCGCGCATGGCAAGCCGGCGCCGGACCTGTTCCTGCTGGCTGCGGAACGGATGGGGGCGGAACCGGCCAGGACGCTGGTGATCGAGGACAGCCTGACCGGCATCCGCGCGGGCCTGGCGGCGGGCATGACGGTCTGGCGGTTTGTCGGCGCAAGCCACCTTGGCCCCGATACCCCGGTCGAACCTGTGGACGCCACCCCGCATCGCAGGCTTGTTTCGTTCGCCGGTTTCTTTCAGATTGCCCCAGACCTGCAGAAAGGCGCGCGCCGGGGATGAGTGGTGAACCGACATTGATGGACGAAGCCGCCCGCGCGGGCTGGCTTTACTATGTCGCGGGCATGACTCAGGACCAGATCGCGACCGAGCTTGGTGTGTCACGGCAACGAGCGCAGCGGTTGGTCAGCAAGGCGATGGCCGAAGGGCTGGTCAAGGTGCGGCTGGATCACAAGATCGGTCGGTGTCTGGAGCTGGAGGCGGGCCTGATCCGCCAGTTCGGCTTGCAGCAGGTGCGGGTCGCGCCGGACCTTGGCCCCGGATCGGACCCGTCACGCGCGACAGCTTCGGCGGCGGCGGGGCTGTTGGAGGGGTATCTGGCCCGGACCGAACCGCAGACCTTTGCCCTGGGTACCGGTCGCGCGCTGTCTTCGATGGTGGCCGAGATTGCGACGCAAAAGAACGAACGCCACCGGATCGTGTCGTTGATCGGGAACATCGCGCCGGATGGGTCGGCCTCGTTCTACGAGGTCGTCATGCGGCTGGCTGACAAGCTGCATGCGCCGCATTACCCGATGCCCGTGCCGCTGATTTCCGAGACGCCGGAAGAACGCGCCCTGTTCCATGCGCTGCGCCCGGTGCAGGCAGCGGCGACGCTGGCGAAAGAGGCGGACGTGGTTTTCGTCGGCATCGGCCAGATGGGCGATGATGCGCCGCTTTACAAGGACGGGTTCGTCACCCGCGCGCAACTGACCGAGATGCAAGCCAAGGGCGCGGTGGGAGAGATCGTCGGCGGCGTTTACGACCATGCTGGCCAGTATATCGAGACCCCGATTTCGGCGCTGGTCGGCGGTGTCCGGGTGGAACCGCACCGCCCCGTGCCGGTGATCGGCGTCGCCGCCGGGCCGACCAAGGTTGCCGCGATCCGGGCGGCACTTCTTGGGCGAATCATCAACTCGCTGGTCACCGACGAACCGACTGCCACGGCCCTGTTGGCCTAGGCCTTCCAGCTTCCCCATGACTTTGCAGGATTATTCCCGGTTGACCGATTTCGCCTTCTGATGAATAATTACTCACGCAATGGGCAATTGCTCATTCCTAGGGAGGATACAATGAAACTCACCATCCGGGCGCTTCTGGGCGCCTGCGCCGTTGGCGCGCTTTCTTCGGCTGCCATGGCCGAAACCACCATCACCGTCGCCACCGTGAACAACGGCGACATGGTCCGCATGCAGGGCCTGATGGACGACTTTTACGCCAAGCACCCCGACATCAAGGTCGAGTGGGTGACACTGGAGGAAAACGTCCTGCGCCAGAACGTCACCACCGACATCGCCACCGGCGGCGGTCAGTATGACGTGATCACCATCGGCACCTATGAAGTTCCGATCTGGGCCAAGCAGGGCTGGCTGGAAGGCCTGAACGACCTGCCCGCCGACTATGACATCGACGACCTGCTGCCCGCGATCCGCGGCGGCCTGACCGTTGACGGCACCCTCTATGCTTCGCCCTTCTATGGCGAATCGTCCTTTGTGAACTATCGCAAGGACCTGGCCGAAAAGGCCGGCATCACGATTCCGGACGCGCCGACCTGGGACGACATCAAGGCCGCTGCCGCCGCGATGACCGATACCGAAGCTGGCATCTATGGTATCTGCCTGCGCGGCAAGGCCGGCTGGGGCGAGAACATGGCGTTCCTGACCTCGATGGCCAACAGCTATGGCGCACGCTGGTTCGATGAAAACTGGGTTCCCCAGTTCGACAGCCCGGAATGGAAAGCGGTTCTGACCGACTATGTCGAACTGCTGACCAAGTACGGCCCGCCCGGCGCGTCGAACAACGGCTACAACGAAAACCTGACGCTGTCCTTGCAGGGCAAATGCGCGATGCGCATGGACGCCACCGTTTCAGCCGGTTCGCTGACTGACCCGGCCCAGTCCGAATTTGCCGAGCAGGTCGGTTTTGCGTTGGCCCCCGACATGGGTCTGGGCAAGCGGGCAAACTGGCTGTGGGCATGGTCGCTGGCCATCCCGGCGTCGTCGGATGCCAAGGAAGCCTCGAAAGCCTTCATCAACTGGGCAACCAACAAGGACTATCTTGCTTTGGTCGCGTCCAAGGAAGGCTGGCGCAACGCTCCTCCCGGCACCCGCACCTCGCTTTATGCGAACCCGGAATACGCGGCGCTTCCCTTTGCCAAGATGACCATCGACTCGATCAATGCGGCTGATCCGACCAACCCGACTGTAAAGCCGGTGCCTTACGTCGGCGTCCAGTTCGCTGCGATCCCCGAGTTTGCCGGTCTGGCAACGGGCGTTGGCGAAATCTTCTCGGCAGCGCTTGCCGGGCAGAAGACCGTCGATGAGGCTTTGGCCGAGGCGCAAGCCCTGTCCGTGGCCGAGATGACCGCCGCTGGCTATATCAAGTAAGCCGAGCGCCCGGGTTTTCTCCCAAGGTTCCGGGCGTTCAGAACGGGCTTGCGGGTCACACTGATCCGCAAGCCGACTTTCCCGAAGCTGCACCTGCAAGGCACTCTGTCGCGCTTCCGTCGGCGGCGGTTTGACGTCACCTTCTCCACCGGCATCTGACCTCGGAGACCCACGCCCATGTCCACTCATTCCAGCCGACTTGCCGCCCGCCTGATGGTCGCGCCTTCGGTCGTCCTGCTTCTGGTCTGGATGATCGTTCCTCTGGCGATGACGATCTACTATTCCTTCCGCATCTACCGGCTGATTTCGCCCGAACGCACCGGCTGGATCGGCTGGACCAACTATACCTGGTTCTTCCAGTCGCCCGATTTCTGGCTGGCGATGGGCAACACGCTTGCGCTTGTCGGCGGGGTTCTGCTGATCACGGTCGTTCTTGGCATCCTGATCGCCTTGCTGATCGACCAGCCGGTCAAGGGTCAGGGCGTCCTGCGCATTCTGGTCATCGCGCCGTTCTTCGTGATGCCGCCCGTTGCTGCATCGATCCTGGAAAACCTGTTCATGCATCCCCAGAACGGGCTTTTCGCGGCCGTTTCGATGGCACTTGGCTATCAGCCGATCCTGTTCCTGCAGGATTATCCGATGCTGTCGGTGATCGGCATCGTCAGCTGGGAATGGCTGCCCTTTGCAACGCTGATCCTGCTGACCGCGCTGCAGTCGCTGTCATCCGAGCAGATCGAGGCGGCCGAGATGGACGGGGCCGGGGCCTTCAGCCGCTTTCGCTATATCACCCTGCCGCACATGAAACGGGCGATCACCGTCGTCATCCTGATCCAGACGATCTTTCTTCTGGGCATCTTCGGCGAGATCTTCACCACCACCCAAGGCGGGCCCGGTTCGGCCTCGACCACGCTGCCCTATCTGATCTTCAAGCAGGCGATCATCGCCAAGGACATCGGACGCGCGGCAGCAGGGGGGATCATCGCGGTCATCCTGGCCAATATCGTGGCCTATTTCCTGATGCGCGGCATTGGCCGGCATCTGGACACGTGAAGGAGCAGCCATGGCCCGCGCAATTTCCGCACAACGCAAGCTGATCACGACCATCGCCGC
>CAUJIP010000084.1 GCA_963205235.1 Pseudomonadota bacterium | reverse complement strand
GCCCGAGGCGCAGTTGGACCGGTTCCTGGTGCAGGTCGATGTGGAATATCCGACCCGTCAGACCGAACGCGACATCCTGATTGCCACCACCGGGGCCGAGGAGGCCGAGGCGCATCAGGTCTTTACCACCGCCGAACTGATTGCGGCGCAGGGCGTGATCCGGCGGATGCCAGTGGGCGAGCAGGTGGTCGAGGCGATCCTTGACCTTGTCCGCGCCTGCCGTCCGGGCGAGGCCGAGGGGCGTGATCTGGCGGATGCCCTTAGCTGGGGCCCCGGCCCCCGCGCGGCACAGGCGCTGATGCTGACGGTGCGGGCACGGGCCTTGCTTGAGGGGCGGCTTGCACCCTCGATCCAGGATGTGGCCGATCTGGCGCAGCCGGTGCTGGTGCATCGGATGGCGCTGAGCTTTGCCGCAAGGGCGCGGGGCGAAAGCCTGGCCGGGATCATCGCGCGGGTCACGAACCGTATCCTCAAGCTTGAGGCGGCGGCGTGAGCGCAGCCCCCGACCTGCAATCGACCGACCTTCGCACGAGGGCCGAGGCGCTGGGCCAAAGCCTGCCGCCTTTGTTGGCCGAGGCCGAGATGCTCGCCTCGACCGTGATGCTGGGGGAACATGGGCGGCGGCGGGCCGGGATGGGGGATGAGTTCTGGCAATACCGTCCGGCGCATGCGGGCGATTCGGCGCGGATGGTGGATTGGCGGCGGTCAGCCCGCAGCGACGCGCATTACGTTCGCGAACGCGAATGGCAGGCGGCGCAGTCGGTGACGATCTGGGTGGATCAGGGCCGGTCGATGGGGTTCAGTGGGGCCAAGACGCGGGCGCCGAAATCAGACCGGGCCAAGCTTTTGGCGCTGGCACTGGCAGTGTTGTTGTTGCGCGGTGGTGAACGGGTGGGGCTGGCGGGGCTGGCGCATCCGCGTGCGGGCAAGGCGCAGCTGTTGCGGCTGGCGGCGCGGCTGGCGGGGGATACAGGTGGCGAGGAATACGCGGCACCGGAAACCGAAGGCATGGTCAGCCATGGTCGCGGCGTGTTCCTGTCGGATTTCCTGGGCGATCTGGCCGGGATCGAGGCTGGTTTGGCACGGGCGGCAGACCGGGGGGTGAAGGGCTGCCTGATCCAGGTGCTGGACCCGGCTGAAGAAGAGTTTCCGTTTGACGGTCGCACGATCTTTGAATCGATGGGCGGTGGCATGCGGCACGAGACGCAGCAGGCAGGCGACTTGCGCACACGCTATCTGGCGCGGCTGGCGGAACGCAAGGACCGGCTGGCGGGGCTGGCGCGGTCGGTTGGCTGGCATTTCACCACGCATCACAGCGGCAGCCCGGCGCAATCGGCGCTTTTGTGGGCTTACCGCGCGCTGGAGGGTGGGCGCTGATGTTCTCGATTGGCCCCCTTGGCTTTGTGACGCCGTGGCTTTTGGTGCCGCTGGTCGCTTTGCCGATCCTGTGGATCCTGTTGCGCGCCGTGCCGCCTGCGCCGATCCGGCGGCGGTTCCCCGGTGTGGCGCTGCTGCTGGGCCTGAAGGATGACGAGGCTGAAACGGACAAGACGCCGTGGTGGCTGCTGTTGATCCGCACGCTGGCATTGGCGGCGGTGATCATCGGCTTTGCCGGGCCGGTTCTGAACCCGGAGGATCGGGTCGAAGGCTCGGGTCCGCTGCTTTTGGTAATGGACGGGTCATGGGCCGATGCGCGCGACTGGCCGCAGCGGGTGGCCAAGGCCGAGGCGCTGGTGGCGGATGCAGGGGCGTCTGGCCGCCCGGTCGCGCTGATCCGGCTGACCGATGCGCCCGAAGCGGTGGAATTCCAGACCGCCGAAGCCTGGGCCAGCCGGGTGGCGGGTGTCCAGCCCCAGCCTTGGGCCCCGGCGGATTTCGCGGGCTGGGCCGGGGCTCTGCCGGACGGAAAGTTCGATTCGGTCTGGCTGTCGGACGGGCTTGCCCATCCGGGCCGCGAGGATTTGATTGCCGCCTTGCAGGACCGCGGAACCTTGCGGGTGGTCGAAACGACTCGGCCGATCCTTGCGCTGCATCCAGCGCGGTTCGAGGATGGCAAGGTCGTCATCGCTGTCAGCCGCCTGCCCGCCGCCGAGGCGGTGTCGGTCGAGGTTCAGGCGATGGGGCCTGATCCGGCGGGGATCGAGCGGGTTTTGGGCAAGGTCTCGGTCGATTTCGCTTTGGGCGAGGCGCGGGCCGAGGCCAAGCTGGACCTGCCGCCCGAAGTGCGCAACCGGATCACCCGGTTTGAACTTGCCCCGGCGCGGACGGCGGGGGCGGTCAGCCTGTCGGACGACAGTCTGAAGCGCCGCAAGATCGCGCTGATCCGCATGGGACCCGAGGAGGAGGGGCTGCAGCTTCTATCGCCGCTGCACTATCTGCGGCAGGCGTTGCAGCCGGTGGCCGAGATCATCGAGGGCAACCTGATCGACAGCTTGCGCGCCAATCCTGATGTGGTGCTTTTGGCCGACGTCGCCGACCTGACCCAGGCCGAACAGGATGCCGCCTTGGAATGGGTGAACAAGGGCGGGCTCTTGTTGCGCTTTGCCGGCCCACAGCTTGCCGCCAGCGATATCAGCCGGACGACGGAAGACCCGCTGATGCCGGTCCGCCTGCGCGAAGGCGGGCGGTCGGTCGGGGGCGCGATGAGCTGGGGCGAACCGAAGGGGCTGGCACCCTTCGCGGAAGGCTCTCCGTTTTATGGGTTGCAGCCGCCGAAGGATGTGGTGGTGCGCCAGCAGGTGCTGGCCCAGCCGGACCCGGACCTTGCCGAACGCACGATTGCCGCGCTTGAGGATGGCACGCCCCTGATGACGCGCAAGGTGATCGGGGCAGGGCAGGTGGTGCTGGTGCATGTGACGGCGAATGCCGAATGGTCGACCCTGCCGCTGTCGGGCCTGTTCGTGCAGATGCTGGAGCGGTTGGCGGTATCGACCAAGCCGACCCAGCCCGAGGCGGCGGACCTTGCAGGGCAGGTCTGGGTGCCGCAGGTGGTGCTGGATGCCTTTGGCCGGGCGACGGATGCCGGTGAATTGCCGGGGGTCGAGGGCGAGGCGCTGTCGGGTGCGATCACTGTTGGTCCGACCGTTGCGCTGCAACCGGGGCTGTATGCCGGGGCCGACCGGCGGGTGGCGCTGAACGTGATCAGCGACAAGACCGAACTTCTGGCCGCCGACTGGCCTGCCAGTGTGCCGGTCGAAACGCTGGAGGGGCGGGTGGCGCAGGTGTTGAAGGGTGCCTTCCTGACCGGCGCCCTGATCCTGCTGCTGGTCGATGTGCTGGCAGCCCTTTGGCTGGCAGGGCGGTTGCGCGGAATCATGCGGGGCACGGCGGCGGTGCTGGTTCTGGCGCTTGGCTTTGCGACCCAGCCGGGGCCGGGCCGTGCGCAAGAGGTCGCGGGGGCTTTGCCCGACGACGCACGCGCCTTGGAGGCGACGACGGCGGTGGTGCTGGCCTATGTGATGACCGGCGACCCAAAGGTGGACGAGATGTCGCGCGCCGGGCTTCTGGGCCTGTCGGACAAGCTGTGGCAGCGCACCTCGATCGAGCCGATGATGCCGATTGGCGTGGATATCGAAAAGGACGAGCTGGCGTTCTATCCCTTCCTGTACTGGCCGATTCTGCCTGCGGGGAAACAGCCCTCAGACGCGGCCTATGCCAAGCTGAACCAGTACCTGCGCACCGGCGGGATGATCCTGTTTGATACGCGGGATGCGGATGTATCGGGCTTTGGCGGCACGACGCCCGAAGGTCAGACGCTGCAACTGATCGCTTCCGGTCTGGATATTCCGGCGCTGGAGCCGCTGCCTGCCGACCATGTGCTGACCCGGACCTTCTATCTGTTGCAGGATTTTCCGGGGCGGCATGTCGGCGGCACGGTCTGGGTCGAGGCAGCCCCGATGGCGGTTGAAGCCGAGGAGGGGATGCCGTTTCGCAACCTCAATGACGGTGTGACTCCGGTGGTGATCGGCGGCAACGACTGGGCTGCGGCCTGGGCGACCGACGACTATGGCGTGGCGCTGGTGCCGATCGGGCGGGGCGCTGCGGGCGAACAGCAACGCGAGATCGCCTATCGCTTCGGGGTGAACCTGATCATGTATGTGCTGACCGGGAATTATAAGTCGGATCAGGTGCATGTGCCGGCATTGCTGGAAAGGCTGGGCCAATGACCGCAAGCGTGATCTTTGCGCCCCTGGTAGACTGGTGGTTGATCGCGGCACTGGGCGGCGTTGCAGTGCTTCTGTTGGCGGTTGCGCTTTGGCGCGGGCTTTCGGGCTGGTGGCTGCGCGGTCTGGCGTTGGCGGCGCTGCTTGGCGCCTTGGCGAACCCATCCTTGCAAGAGGAAGAACGGCAGAACCTTTCCGACATCGTCATTCTGGTGGTCGACGAAAGCGCAAGTCAGGGCCTTGGCGACCGGCGCGCGCAGACCGAGGCGGCGGTGGCCTCGGTTCAGGCGGAAGTGGCGGCCTTGCCCAACACCGAACTGCGCATTCACCGGGTTGGCGACGGCGAGGAAGACGCCGGGACGCTGGCGATGACCGCCCTTGCCGAAGCCCTGGCGGAAGAGCCGCGCGCAAGGGTGGCGGGTGCGATCCTGATCACCGATGGTCAGGTGCATGACCCCGGTCTGGTGCCGAACCTGCCCGCGCCGTTGCAAGTGCTGCTGACCGGCGAGGACAAGGACTGGGACCGCCGTCTGGTGGTCAAGAACGCCCCGGCCTTCGCCATCATCGGCGAGGAATTCGTGCTGAACCTTCGGGTCGAGGATATCGGCAAGGTCCCCGCCTCGGCCGGGGATGAAGTTGACCTGACGATCTCGATTGATGCGGAAGAACCTGCGACCTATCGTGTGGCGCTGAACACCGATCTGGAATTGCCGGTCAACCTGCCGCATGGCGGGCAGAACGTGTTGCAATTCAGCGTGGCCCCGGTTGCGGGCGAACTCACCGACCGCAACAATGCCGCCGCGGTGCAGATCAACGGCGTGCGCGACCGGCTGCGGGTGCTTCTGGTCAGTGGCGAGCCGCATGCAGGCGAACGGGTCTGGCGCAACCTTTTGAAATCAGACGCCTCGGTCGATCTGGTGCATTTCACCATCCTGCGCCCCCCGGAAAAGCAGGACGGCGTGCCGGTGGATGAACTGTCGCTGATCGCCTTTCCAACGCAGGAGTTGTTCGTCGAGAAGATCAACGAATTCGACCTGATCATCTTTGACCGCTACAGCATGCGGGGCATTCTGCCGATGTCCTATATCCAGAACGTGGTCGATTATGTCCGCAACGGCGGCACGGTGCTGGTCGCGGCGGGGCCGGAGTTCGGGGCGGTGGACAGTCTTTACCGTTCCCCTCTGGCGGATATCCTGCCGGTCGCCCCCACTGCGCAGGTGATCGAGGAAGGCTATCGCCCGAAGCTGACCGAACTTGGCCACCGCCATCCGGTGACCGAAGGGCTTGAGGCGCTGGCCCCCGAAGGCGGTTGGGGCCGCTGGTTCCGGCTGATCGAGGTTGAACAGGTGGCCGGGCAGGTGCTGATGACCGGGCCCTATGACCTGCCGCTGCTGGTCCTGAACCGGGTCGACAAGGGCCGGGTGGCGGTGCTGGCGTCGGATCAGGCCTGGCTTTGGGGCCGGGGCTATGAGGGTGGCGGACCACAGTTGGAACTGTTGCGCAGGCTGGCGCATTGGATGCTGAAGGAACCCGAGCTTGAGGAAGAAACTCTGACCGCCGAGGTGAAGGGTGAAGCCCTGACGATCACCCGCCGGTCGATGCAGGACGAACCGCCGGGGCCATTGACCATTACCGGGCCGGATGGGTCAAAGGTGGTGATCGAGACGCCTGAAGTCAGCCCCGGCAAGTATGAGGCCTTGTATCAGGCCAAGACGCTGGGGCTTTATCGGCTGGAGCAGGGGGACCTGACGCGGGTCATCGCGGTGGGTCCGGCCGCGCCACGCGAATTCGTCGAGACCATCGCCTCGGGCGAGGTGCTGGAGCCGATGGCCGAGGCCACGCAGGGCGGTGTGTTGCGGCTGGAACGGGGCGCACCAGATATTCGCGCGGTTGCCGAAGGGCGGCGGGCGATCGGCCGCGGCTGGATCGGGATCACCCCGCGCGAGGCCTATCTTACGACCGACCTGCGGGTGACGACGCTGTTGCCGGGATGGGCCTGGCTGTTGATCGCGGCGGGGCTGGCGGTCCTGGCCTGGCTGGTCGAGGGACGAAAGGGCGGCAAGGCCTGACGGGGGCTTGTGGTCGCTCGTCCCTCCCTTGCGGGCGGTCCTCGCTGCGGGGTGGGGTAGATTGAGTATTTGGGCCAAGAGGAAGACTGAAGCCAAGCGATAAGCGCCCGCAAGGGCAGCGATGAGCGGCTTGGTGGAATCGGGGCGGGGGTGACGATGGCCGATGTCGATGTGGTGATTGTGGGGGCGGGCTGTGCCGGGTTGGCGGCGGCCAAGACCCTGCGCGCGGCGGGGCGGAGTTTCGTCGTCGTCGAGGCAATGGACCGGATCGGCGGGCGGGCCTGGACGACCAGCACGGATTTCGGCGTCCCTTTCGACATCGGCTGCGCCTGGCTGCACGCTGCCGACCGGAACCCGTTCTTCCCCGAGGCGCAGGCGGCGGGCTGGACCTTGCAGCACCACGAGATGGCGCTGGACCACCTTTGGTTCGGGCGCAGGCGGGCCACGGCGGCGGAACTTGCGGCGGAACGCCGGGCCGAGGCAGAGCTTGCCGCGATGATCGCGCAACATCGAAACGGCAATGACCGGCTGTCGGGCCTGATCGAATCCTGCCACGGGCTGCGGGTCAGCGCGACCTTTGCCGGGCCGATGGATTTCGGGGCGGATGACGACGAAATCTCGATCGCCGATTTCAACAGCGCGGCGGAACTGGACCCGAATTATTTCACCAGGGAAGGCTATGGCGCGCTGATCCACCGCTGGGGCGCGGATGTGCCGGTTTCCCTGTCGACCCCGGTCCGGCGCATCCGCTGGGACGGGCCAGGGGTGGAGGTGGAGACGGCAAAGGGCACGATCCGGGCGAAGGCGGTGATCGTCACCGCTTCAACCGGGGTGCTGGCCTTTGAGGAGATTGCCTTCACGCCCGACCTGCCCGACCGGCACATGGAGGCGATCCATGACCTGCCGATGGGGCTTTTGACCAAGATCCCGTTGCAGATCGACGGCACCCGATTGGGGCTGAAACCGTTTGACGATGTGCTGATCGAACGGCATGCGCGGCATGATGTGTTCTTTCTGGCCTTCCCCTTCGATCTTGACCTGATGGTCGGCTTTGTCGGCGGTGATTTCGCCTGGGAGATGGAAGCGGCAGGCGGGGCTGCGGCGGTGGATTTCGTGACCGACCGGCTGGTCGATTGCTTCGGTTCGGACGCCCGCCGCGCTGTGCGGCACGGGATGATGACCAACTGGGGGGCGGAGCGGTATGTCCGGGGCGGCTATGCTTCTGCGCGACCGGGCAAGGCCCATGCGCGCGACGTGCTGTCCGATCCGGTGGGCGAAAGGATCTGGTTCGCGGGCGAAGCGCTGGCGGGCGGGTTGAAGCAGACCGCCGCCGGGGCGCGGCTGTCGGGTGAGGCAGTGGGGGGCCGTGTCGGGCTATGGCTGTCGCATCAGGACCCGGCGTGAGGCCGAGGCGAATTCGCGGCGCAAAAGCACGGCTGTTGCGAGGACTGTCCCGACGATCAGGCCGGGCGTTCCCAGAAGCCAGCCAAGCGCGGCCAACGCAAAATAGATCGCCCGCAACCCCCGGTTAAAGCTTTTCGCGGCAGTGATGTTGATCTCGGCCGCCTGACCCGCGCGATGAAAGGCCAGCGGATCGGCCGGGTCATTCGGGACGGCAGCCATCAGGATCGAGCAATAGCCGAACAGCCGATGCGCCCAGACGAATTTCAGCAAGGCATTGGCCAGGAACCCGATCACCGGCAGCATCCGGACCCCAAGCTCTGGCCCCGAGGCCGAGATCGGCAGGTTGGTGGTCAGCTGCTTCAAGGTCGCAGTGTTGCCGATCAGCGCCACGCCGCCGCCAATCGCGATCATCGAGGCCGAGGCGAAGAAGGCGGTGCCTTGTCGCAGACTGTCGATCACGGTTGCGTCAAAGATCCTGGGCTGGCGGGTGACGAAGGCTTTCATCCAGTCGCGGCGATACTCCTCCATCAGACACGACACCGAGGGGTGGCTGGCAGGCGGGTGTTCGATCAGCCGACCGGCGATCAGCCAGGCGAGGATCAGACCGACCAGGGCCGCGATATCGAAAGGTGTCAGGATGGCAAGGGTATCTGGCATAGGGGCAGACTAGGCCCTTTGGCCTTTCCTTGTCAGCCGCGAAATAGTTTACTTTCGGCAGAAGCTGCACCGGGAGGACCCCATGGACATGCCGCCGCCCGATCAGGGCGTGATCGCCCGCAAGGGTCGGATCGTTGCGCGTCTGCGGGCGGCCCTGCCGGGTGACGCCGTGATCGACGCGCCCGAGGAGTTGCGGGTCTATGAATGCGACGCCCTGACCGCCTATCGCTGCCCGCCCCTTGCCGCCGTGCTGCCCCGCTCGACAGAGGAAGTCGCCGCAGTCTTGCGGATTTGCAGCGATGAAGGCGTGCCGGTGGTACCAAGGGGCGCGGGAACGTCGCTTGCCGGCGGGTCCATGCCGACGGCGGATGCGGTGATCCTGGGGCTGGCACGGATGAACCGCGTGCTGGCGGCGGATTACGAGAACCGGTTCGTGCATGTCGAGGCGGGGCGGACCAACCTTTCCGTTTCGGGTGCTGTCGAGGCGGAGGGGTTCTTCTATGCGCCCGACCCCTCCAGCCAGCGGGCCTGCGCGATTGGCGGCAATATCGCGATGAACAGTGGTGGAGCGCATTGCCTGAAATACGGGGTGACGACGAACAACCTTCTGGGGGTGCGGCTGGTCAGGATGGACGGGACGGTGGTCACCATTGGCGGACCCTGGGGCGAACCGGCCGGACTGGACCTTCTGGGCGTGGTCTGCGGGTCCGAAGGCCAGCTTGGCGTGGTGACCGAGGCCTGGCTGCGCATCCTGCCGAAACCCGAAGGCGCGCGTCCGGTGCTGGTGGGGTTTGACAGCAACGAGGTGGCGGGGGCTTGCGTCGCCGACATCATCCGTGCGGGCCTGCTGCCGGTCGCCATCGAATTCATGGACCGCCCCTGCATCCGCGCGACCGAGGCTTTCGCCCATGCCGGCTACCCCGATTGTGAGGCGCTGCTGATCATCGAGGTCGAAGGGTCGGAGGCCGAGATCGCCGAACAACTGGCGCGGATCAAGGCGATCGCGATGACCCACGACCCCGTCGAATTCCGCGAGGCGGCGGATGAGGATCAGGCGCGGCGCATCTGGCTGGGCCGGAAATCGGCCTTTGGCGCGATGGGGCAGATCAACGACTACATGTGTCTGGACGGGACGATCCCGGTGTCGTCGCTGCCCCATGTCCTAAAGCGGATCGGCGAGATGAGCCGCGACTTCGGGCTGGACGTGGGCAATGTCTTTCACGCAGGCGACGGCAACATGCATCCCCTGATCCTGTTTGATGCCAACAAGCCCGGCGATCTGGAACGGTGCGAGGCGTTCGGGGCGGAGATCCTGAAACTCTGCGTCGAAGTCGGGGGCTGTCTGACCGGCGAGCATGGCGTGGGCGTGGAAAAGCGCGATCTGATGTCGGTGCAGTTCTCGGGCGAGGATATGGAGGCGCAGATGCGGGTGAAGGATGTGTTCGATCCGAAGTGGTTGCTGAACCCGGCGAAGGTGTTTCCCTTGGGCGCAAGCGCCGCGCGGCGCGCGGGTTGAAAGCGCCGGGGGTTTTGCACCCCCGGACCCCCGCAGGATATTTGTGGACAGAAAATGTGAGTGGGATGCGGCCTGACACTGAGGCGGAACTGGCAGAGGTCGTGGCGGCGGCAGCGGGGCCCCTGCTGGTGCGTGGGGGCGGGACCCGGACTCTCGGGGCGCTTGTGGGCGAGGTGCTGGAGACCTCGGGTCTGACCGGAGTGCGGCTCTATGAACCTGCGGCGCTGACTCTGGTGGTGGGGGCGGGGACGCCCTTGGCCGAGGTGGACCGACTTTTGGCTGGAGAACGGCAGCGCTTGGCGTTCGAGCCGCCCGATCTGCGCGGGCTTCTGGGGCGTGGGGGCGTGTCGACCATTGGGGGGGTGATGGCGGCCAATGCCTCCGGTCCCCGGCGGGTGCAGGCGGGGGCGGCCCGGGATGCGCTGATCGGGGTGCGCTTTGTCGACGGACGCGGGCAGGTGGTCAAGAACGGCGGGCGGGTGATGAAGAATGTCACCGGCTATGACCTTGTGAAGCTGATGGCCGGAAGCCGGGGTGTGTTGGGCGTGCTGACCGAGGTGTCCTTGAAGCTGCAGGCCGTGCCCGAGGCCGAGGCGACGCTGGTCGTCGAAGGCTTGGGCGAGGAGGACGGGTTGAGCGGCTTGCGCAAGGCGCTGGGGTCGCCCTTCGACATCTCGGGTGCGGCGCGGCATTCGGGGCGGTCCCTGATCCGGGTCGATGGCATGGCCGGATCGGTCGCCTATCGCGCGGGGCGGTTGCGCGACCTTGTGGGGGGCGACGTGACCCTGGTCGAGGGCGCGGCGAGTGCGGGCTTGTGGCGCGAGGTGCGGGACGGGGTGCCTCTGGCCATGCGAGAAGGCGAGATCTGGCGGATCGTCACCCTGCCAACGGCGGCGGCCGAGATCGCCGCGCGGTTGGAGGGCGAGGCGATTTGGGACTGGGGCGGCGGGCTGTTGTGGCTGTGTCTGGCGCCGGGTCGCGGAGCCGAGGTCGCAGCGGCGGTGGCAGGGCGGGGCCATGCGGTGCTGGTCCGGGGGGAGTCGGCACCGGTCTTTCCGCCCGAAGCGCCTGAAGTCGCGGCTTTGGTCGCGGGGCTGAAGGCCCAGTTTGACCCGAGGAACATCCTGAACTGGGGGATGATGGGCTGATGCAGACGAACTTCACCCCGGAGCAGTTGCAGGACCCTGGGCTGGCGCGGGCGAACGAGATCCTTCGGTCCTGCGTCCATTGCGGGTTCTGCACCGCGACCTGCCCGACCTATCAGGTTCTGGGCGATGAGTTGGACAGCCCAAGGGGCCGGATCTACCTGATCAAGGAGATGCTGGAAACCGGGCGACCGGCGGATCAGCGGACGGTGAAACATATCGACCGCTGCCTGTCGTGCCTTGCCTGCATGACGACCTGCCCGTCGGGGGTGCATTACATGCATTTGGTTGACCATGCCCGGGTACATGTCGAAAAGACCTATCTTCGGCCGTTCATGGACCGGTTGCTGCGCGCGGTTCTGGCGCGGGTGATCCCGCATCCGGGGCGGTTCCGGGCGGCGCTTTGGGCGGCGCGGCTGGGGCGACCCTTGGCGCGGTTTCTTCCCGACCAAAGGGTCAAGGCGATGCTGGCGATGGCGCCCCCGCGCCTGCCACGGGCCAGCGCGAATGACCGCCCCCAGGTCTTTCCGGCGGTGGGAGAGCGGCGGCTGCGGGTGGCGCTGCTGACGGGATGCGCGCAGAAGGTGCTGAACACCGATATCAATGACGCCACGATCCGGCTTTTGCGGCGGTTGGGCTGCGAGGTGGTGGTCGCCAAGGGCGCGGGCTGCTGCGGGGCGCTGACGCACCACATGGGCAAGGAAGCCTTGGCCCATGCCAGTGCCGAGGCGACGATCCGCGCCTGGATGGCGGAAAAGCGGGGCGCGGGCCTTGATGCGGTGGTCATCAACACCTCGGGCTGCGGGACCACGGTCAAGGATTACGGTCACATGTTCCGGGGCGGGCCTTTGGCCGGGGATGCCGCCACCGTGGCCGGGCTGGCCTGCGACATCAGCGAGCTTCTGGCGCGGATCGGAATGCCCGAAGGGGAGGGGAAGGGGATCAAGGTCGCCTATCACGCCGCCTGTTCGCTGCAGCACGGCCAGCAGGTGAAATCCGCCCCGAAAGACCTGTTGAAACGGGTGGGGTTTCAGGTGGTGGAACCGGCCGACAGTCATCTCTGCTGCGGCTCGGCGGGGACCTACAATCTGTTGCAACCCGAGATCAGCGGGGAGTTGAAGCGCCGCAAGGTGGCGACGCTGGAGGCCTCGGGGCCGCAGGTGATCGCGGCGGGGAATATCGGCTGCATGATGCAGATCGGGTCGGGCACCGGGGTGCCGGTCGTCCATACGGTGGAGCTTCTGGATTGGGCCACGGGGGGGCCAAAACCACCGGCTTTGGAGGGGCGGTAGGGTCCGGGGACCGGGACGTGTCCACGCTGGGCAGGGATTTCGGGGCAAGGAGAATCAAGAGCTTGGCTGTGGGCATTAACCGCTTGGTAAGGGTTGACCACGGGGGAATGGGGCGGCGGGAACGCCAGTCGAGACGTGCACTCAGGCAAATGGAGCATAGGAGACTTCCCACACCCTTGCGCCAGTCTCGTTCGTCGTGAAGACGGGGCGGCCGATGTGGTCGGCCCTCACGTAGGAGACCGTGCCGCCCTCGATCAGGGCCACCGGCTCCCAGCCGTTCCAGATGTATTCCCTCAGGAGCGCCCCGGTGGCCTCGTCGTATTCCGCGATCCTGCGGCCCTGGGAGTCGAAGACCGAGTGGATGGTGACCGGGCTGGGCGAGGTGAGGGTGCGGATCGCCTGCCTTCCCAGCGCGTCGTATTTGTAGCTCGCCTGCAGGAAGCCGTTGATCCGGAACTCAAACATCCTCCCCGCCGCGTTGTAGGAATAGCCGTAGGAGCCCCCCGTCCGGTCGTCAAACGTCACATTCCCCGCCGCGTCATAGGTGAACGCCCGATTGCCCCCCGCCGCGAGGGTGATGGGGGACAGGCGGTTGGAGGTGGGCGGATAGGCGTAAAGATCGACCCCGGCGGCAGAGCTGTGGGTGATGCGGTTGCCGACCCCGTCATAGGTGAAGCCGAATGTGCCATAGGGGCCGACCGCCCCGGCCAGGCTTTCGCGGGGGGTGTAGGTGAAAGCCTCGGAGTTCGGTGGGGTGAGGGAGTCGGTGATCGAGGACAGGTTGTCGCGCCCCTCATACCCCATCGTCACGTCGCGGAGCCTGGTGGCGCCGAGAGCATCCTTGATCCCGGTCAGGCGGTAGGAGAGGTCATAGCTCCGGGCAGGTTCGTCGTCCTGAGGGAATGGGTGGCCTGCGGGCCATGACGGTGCGATCCCCGTCCGGCGCGATGGTGGGGCGGGGTGCAGTTCCCGCTTGCCCAGGGCACCACAAATCCGCCAGACTTGGCCTGTAGCGCATGGAGCCATGCGGCCGAGAGAGTTCATGCGCCTTCTGATCCCCCGTCTACTGCTGTCTGTGGTTCTTGCGGGCACGGCTTGGGCCGAAGATACCGGCATGGTCAGTCTGGAAACCGCCGATGATGCGCGTGGGTGGGACGCTGTGGGCAAGCTGGTGCTGGGCGATCACGGGTTCTGCACCGGGGCGTTGATCGGCCCGCAACTGGTGCTGACCGCAGCGCATTGCCTGTATGACAAGACGACCGGCGTGCAGATCCATCCCGAAGACATCGAGTTTCAGGCCGGGTTCCGTAACGGGCGGGCTTTGGCCTATCGTCGGGTGGCACGGGCCGTCGCGCATCCGGATTATCGCTATACGGCGCAGGATGATCTGGACCGGGTTATCGCCGATCTGGCCCTTCTGGAACTGGATCAGCCGATACGCCTGCCGTCGCTTCAGCCGTTCGAGACCGGGGCAACACCGGTCGAAGGCGACCCGGTGGCCGTGGTGTCCTATGCCCAATACCGCGAGGAAGCGCCATCGATCCAGGAATCCTGTGATGTCCTGGCAGGGCGAAGCGATGCTCTGATCCTTTCGTGCAACGTCGACTTCGGGTCCTCGGGGGCGCCGGTCTTTACGGTGCTGGACGGGGTCGCGCGGGTTGTTTCGGTGATTTCGGCCAAGGCCGAGATTGACGGCCGGAAAGTGGCGCTGGCGGTGCCGGTGGCCGAACCCCTGGCCGCGCTGGAAGAGGCGCTGGTCGCAAGCCGTGCGCATGTCGGGGCCGCGACGACCGGGGTCAGCATCCTGTCGGGTGGCAACGGCAACGGGGCGAAGTTCGTGACGCCATGATGCGGGCGGCGCTGGCAGGTCTTCTGATCCTGCTGGCCGGACTGGCCGGTGCTCAGGACAATTCGGGTCTTGACCGGCTGAGCACCCGCGACGATCTGCGCGGCTGGGAGCCAGTGGGCCGGGTCGATATCGAAAACGGGGGGTTCTGCACCGGGGCGCTGATTGCGGCTGATCTGGTGCTTACGGCGGCGCATTGTGTGTTCGCGCCGGATGGAAGCGTGGTCGATGCCGGGCGGATCACCTTTCGCGCCGGGCTTGCCGATGGGGTGTCGCTGGCGGAATCGGCGGTATCGCGGACCATCGTGTCGCCGGATTATCGCCCGATCGAACCCGCCCCGCCCGCGGTGATCGCGCGGGATGTGGCGCTGTTGCAGCTTGCGGATCCGATCCCAAGCTCGGTCATCTCGCCCTTCATGGTCGCGTTGCCGGGGAGCGGGACCGAGGTCAGCGTCGTTTCCTATGCCGCCGGGCGCGAGGATGCCCTGTCCTGGCAACGGGTCTGCAAGGTGCTTGCGCGGCAGGATGGGCTGATCGCGGTCGATTGCGACGTGACTTTTGGCGCGTCAGGCGCGCCGGTGCTGGATCGGTCGGGCTATCGGGCGAAGATCGTCTCGATCATCTCGGTCGGGGCCGAACTGGACGGCAAGGAGATCGCCGTCGGCATGGAACTGCCCGAACTTGTGGCCTCGTTGAAGGATGCGCTACGCCGGGGTGAGGCGACGAGTGTGGCCGCCACGGACGCACCGGGGACCGTGGGAAAGCGCATCGTCCTTGGCGGCGAGAATGATACCGGGGCCAAGTTCGTGACGCCCTGACGGGTCTTGAAAGCCGCGCGGGGGGTTCCCATCTGACAGCTATCCGGGTGCCTTGACGGGCCCGGAGAAACCGCCCTGCCCGCAAAGGGAGGGCCTTAGACATCGCTTTCAGGAGGATGCCATGCGCAGCTATGACTTCGCCCCGCTTTACCGTTCCACCGTCGGTTTCGACCGGATCGCCAATCTGATGGACCGTGTGTTGTCCGCCGATGTGGCCCAGCCGACCTATCCGCCCTACAACATCGA
>CAUJIP010000083.1 GCA_963205235.1 Pseudomonadota bacterium | reverse complement strand
CGGCATCTGGCCGCCTTCATAGCCACCCAGGGCGACGCCCGAACGGGATTTCTGACCCTTGATACCACGGCCAGCGGTCTTGCCCTTGCCCGAGCCCGGACCACGCGCAACGCGCTTTTTCTTCTTGGCCGCGCCTTCGTTGTCGGCGAGTTCATGCAGTTTCATGTCGCATTCTCCTTTGGCCGGAGGGTCCCTACCTGCGACGGATGGGGACAACACGGCGTTTCTTGTTGATTCTCGTGACCCAGAAGGATCACCGGGGGCCGATACACGACCCTTGACGCGATGGCAAGGCGAGGAGCAGGTCGGGTTGTCGCTGCCACCTGATGCACCCCGCCCCGGACTTGATCCGGGGCCTCGCGCAATCATCATGTCTGGGGTTGGGTTGAAGGGGAGGCCCCGGCTGGTGGGCCGGGGCAGGTATCAAACTTCATCCGGCGCAGCATAACTGCCGTCGGCATCATGCCGTTCCTTCCCCGTCAGGGCCGGGGTAAAGACACAGACGATCCGCAGGTCGGTTTCCGCCTTCAGAAGATGCGGCTCGTTGTGGTCAAGGACATAGACGGTTCCGGGGGCAAGGGGCCAGACCTCGCCGGTCAGAAGGTTTGTCACCTCTCCCTTGCCCTCGATGATGTAGTTCGTCTCGACATGGTTCTTGTATTCCAGCCGCTGCGCGGTGCCCGCCTTGCAGATCGTGTCGTGCAGCGAATAGCCAAGCCCGTCGGGGGCCAGAAGGATGCGGCGGCTTTCATAGGCGTCACCCTTGGCGTGGGCCGGGGTGTTCAGGATCGAGGCAAGGGTTCTGACGATCATCGGGTGTCTCCTTTGCGGAAACCATAGATCGGCTTCAGCCAGCATCACAATGATTTCAGACCGGCATCTCTCCCCGCGACATGTGCCGCTTGCGTCCAAAGCCGGGGGAGCGGGTGACGTCAAAGCCAGCCTCTGACAGCGTACGGCGGACATGGCCCGCAGCAGTATAGGTCGCAAAGGTGCCACCGGGGGCGGTGTGGCGGGCGACTTCGGCCATCAGGTCATCCGACCAAAGCTCGGGGTTCTTGGCCGGGGAAAACCCGTCCAGGAACCAAGCATCTGCTTGGCCTTGCCATTTGGAAAGCGTCTCGCGCGCGTCGCCGATAATGATTTCTGCGGTAAGGTTCGGGAAGTGCAGCGTCCGTGCTCCGGTGGCCCATTGGTCAAGGAAAGCCGGGGCGACCGGCGCGGTTTCGGGAAAGGCGGCAAGGGCGCGGGCGATGTCGGGGGCCTCCATCGGGAAGGCTTCAAAACTGGTAAAGAAAAGGTGACCGGGGCCTTGGTGGGCCAGAAGGGTGGCCATCAGGTTCAGCCCGGTTCCAAAGCCCAGTTCGGCAATCTGGAACCCGTCGCGGAAACGGTCCGGCAGGTGGTTCCCGGTCAGGAAGACATGCCGCGTCTCCTCCAGCCCCCCCGCGAGTGAGAAATAGGGGTCGTCGAACCGGCGCGAGACGGGGATCGCCTCATCGCGCCAGTCAAGATCGGGGGGCTGTTCTGCGATGGTCATCTTGGGTAGTCCTTTGGCCTGTTGATGGGCAAGGGGCCGGGGAATGGCAAGCGTGGATGTAACGGTGCGCGGGGCGGGGATCTTTGGCCTGTCGATCGCCTGGGCCTGCGCCCGACGCGGCGCGCGGGTGCGGGTGGTCGACCCGTTCGGCATCGGGGCCGGGTCTTCGGGCGGGCTGGTGGGTGCCCTGTCGCCGCATGTGCCCGAGGCATGGAACGAGAAAAAGGCGTTCCAGTTGGAAAGTCTGCTGATGGCTGCGGACTGGTGGGGCGAGGTGGCGCGGGTGTCTGGCCGCGACCCCGGGTATGCAAGGTCTGGCCGGTTGCAGCCGCTGGAGGATGATCAGGCGGTGGAGGTGGCCCGGCGGCGAGAGGGGACCGCCCGGGAGCTGTGGCAGGGTCACGCGGTCTGGGAAGTGGTGCCCGCGACGGGGGGGGAATGGGAGCCGGTGTCGCCCTCGGGCTGGCTGGTCCGCGACACCCTGTCGGCCCGCCTGTCGCCCCGGATGGGCGTGGCGGCGCTGGTGGCGGCACTGGCCGCGACTGGGGTGGAGATCGTCGTGGGAGAGGGGGAGGAACGGGGGCAAGTCATCCACGCGACCGGGGTGGCGGGGCTGGAGGCGTTGTCGGCGGCCTTCGGAAAGCGGGTCGGCGGCGGGGTGAAGGGGCAGGCGCTGTCGCTGCGGTATGATGCGGGTGGGATGCCGCAACTGTTCGTCGATGGGCTGCATGTGGTGCCGCATTCGGATGGGACGGTGGCGGTTGGGTCGACCTCGGAGAACCAGTGGGATCACGAGGGGGTGGATGAGAAGGTCGAGGGGCTGCTGGCCCGCGCCGTCGCGGCGATGCCGTTGCTGGCGGGGGCTGCGGTGGTGGACCGCTGGGCCGGGGTGCGGCCACGGGCGGTCAGCAGGGCTCCGCTGCTGGGGGCCTGGCCGGGGCGGGCTGGGCATTGGGTGGCGAATGGAGGGTTCAAGATCGGCTTCGGGATGGCCCCCAAACTGGCCGAAGTGATGGCCGATCTGGTGCTGGAAGGCCGCGACGGGGTGCCCGACGGGTTCCGGGTCGAGGGGGTGTTGTAGGTAGGGGCCGCAGGAGTGTCCACGGTGGACAAATTCTGATTTGGCAGGAAAATCAGTGGGTTGGTTGTGGGCGTTAGGGGTTTGGTAAGAGGTTGAAATCCCGGCTTCTGCGACAGGGTTCGGCAATGGCAACCGATCCGGAACGCTGCCTTTCCGGTTTCGAAACACTCTTCCGGGCCTATTGGAGCAAAGCCCGGAGGTCGCATGCGCCGCTCACAATTCGAAAGTTTCATCCGCACTGGCGGGACGAAAGCGCTCGTTCTGAATCTTTCCTCGCGCCCCGCGCCCGAGGTCAAACAGAATGCCCAGTCGATGGTGGATTCCGTCGATGCCTAGATGGACGAAGTCTGGAACCCTACCTATGGAGCCGCCTTGCAGGCGATCCTTAAGGCAAGACCCTTTGAATTCTCGACCGAAGACCTTGCGGACCAAGATAAGGAAGCCCTGCGAGAAGAGGCTTCCGCAGCCGTCCTGGCTGCGATGGTGCGGGAGGGTTTTCTGCTGGAAAGCATTGAGGGGCGGGGACGCGCTTCGTCGGTCCTGTTCGCTTATCTGTGCCTTGCGTGCGCCCGAGACAAGCGAATGGGCGGAATACTCCATGACCTTTCAGTTGTTCCTGACAGATGGGGACCGAAAGTTCTTTGGTGTAAGCGATTCCTATGAAGGCCGGGGCAACTATGTCCGCGCTGTGATCTGGAGCGACAGCAGAGGAGCGGTCGTTGATATGTTCCCGGCCGTGGATTAGATCGAGGATGATCCCTGGGGCGAGGCCGGTTGATCTTTGGCCCTGGCTTCGGGGCTGGGGGAGAGTCGGGGTGAACCCCGACCTACGGTGACGGGGTGGCGCAACATCTTGGGGATAACCGCCTGCGCACCCGCCAGATGCGGGGGTTCCGGTTGACTTGGGCCGGGTGTGGCGGGAACATCGGGACCGTGCGACTCATGAGGGTTCCTTGCGTCTTACCCGGCTGCGGCTCAACGGTTTCAAAAGCTTTGTCGACCCCACGGATCTGGTGATCCATGAGGGGTTGACGGGCGTGGTCGGGCCGAATGGCTGCGGGAAGTCGAACCTTCTGGAGGCGCTCCGCTGGGTGATGGGGGAGAACCGGCCCTCGGCCATGCGGGGCGGGGGCATGGAGGATGTGATCTTCAACGGGGCTGCCACGCGGGGGGCGCGGCACTTTGCCGAAGTGGCGATCACCATCGACAATCAGGACCGGTTGGCCCCGTCCGGGTTCAATGAGGCGGACCAGATCGAGATCACGCGGCGGATCACGCGGGATGCGGGGTCCGCCTATCGCTGCAATGCGAAAGAGGTGCGGGCGCGCGATGTGCAGATGCTGTTCGCTGATGCCTCGACCGGGTCGCATTCACCGGCGCTGGTGCGGCAGGGGCAGATCTCCGAGCTGATCAACGCGAAACCCAAGGCGCGGCGGCGGGTGCTGGAGGAGGCGGCGGGGATTTCGGGCCTCTATGCGCGGCGGCATGAGGCGGAGTTGAAGCTCGCGGGGACCGAGGCGAACCTGTTGCGCGTCGATGACGTGCTGGAGCAGTTGGCGCAGCAGTTGTCGGTCTTGACCCGGCAGGCCAAGCAGGCGGCGCGGTATCGGGAATTGTCGGAGGAGTTGCGCAAGTCCGAAGGGATGCTGCTGTGGCGGCGCTGGCGCGAGGCGGACGAGGCGCGGGTTCTGGCGGAAGGCGTGCTGCGGGAACGGCTGATCGCGCAGGCGCAGGCCGAGGCGGCGGCGCGGGGCGCGGGCAAGGCGCGGGAAGCGGCAGAAGATGCGATGCCGCCCAAGCGCGAGGAAGAGGCGATTGCGGGGGCGATCCTGCAACGGCTGATTTTGCAGCGCGATGCCTTGGGCGATCAGGAAGCGCGCGCGCTGGCCGAGATTGACGCCTTGCGCGGCCGGATTGCTCAGCTTGGCCGCGACATGGAGCGCGAGGCGGGGCTGAACCGCGATGCGGGTGAGGTGATCGAACGGCTGGACTGGGAAGTCGAGCAGTTGGCCCGCGCCCATGAGGGGCATGAAGAGAAGCTGGCCGAAGTGCAGGAGGCCGCGCGCGAGGCGGGGGCGGTGCTGGCCGAGCGTGAAGGGGCGCTGGCCGAGTTGACCGAGGATGCGGCGCGGCTGGCGGCGCGGCATCAGTCGGCGCAGCGGCTGATGTCGGACGGGCGCGCGGTGCTGGAGCGCGCCGAGGGCGAGGCGGTTCGGGCGCGGGACGGCGTGGGGGCGGCGGAAGCGGCACTGGAGGCGGCTGGCGAGGCGTTTGCGGCGGCGGAGGAGGCGCAAGAGGCGGCGCTGGCCGAGGGCGAGGCGACGGAGGCGGCGCTGGAAGCCGCCGAGGCGGCGCGGGCGGATACGCAGGGGCGTGAGGCCGAGGCGCGGGCGGCGCGGTCTTCGGCGGAGGGGGAGGCGTCGGCGCTGCGGGCGGAAGTGGCGGCTTTGGCGCGGTTGGTGGAGCGGGAGTCTCAGGTCGGGCATCAGGTGCTGGACCGGCTGCAGGTGGAGCCGGGGTATGAGGCGGCGCTTGGTGCGGCTTTGGCCGATGATCTGCGCGCGCCGGAAGTGACGGGCGTGGCGCGGTCGGGCTGGGCGGTTCTGCCGGGCTATGCGGATGTGCAGGGCTTGCCTGTGGGGGCGGAACCCTTGGCTGCAAAGGTGAAGGCGCCGGACGTGCTGGCGCGGCGGTTGTCGCAGATCGGGCTGGTGTCGCGCGCTGACGGGTTTGCCTTGCAGGGGGCGTTGCGGCCCGGTCAAAGGTTGGTGTCGGTCGAGGGCGACCTGTGGCGCTGGGACGGGTTCCGGGCGGGGGCGGAGGATGCTCCGTCTGCGGCGGCGTTGCGGTTGCAGCAGTTGAACCGGCTGGTGCAGCTGAAGCGGGACCTTGAGGAGGTCGCGGCGCGGGCCGATGGGGCGCGGCTGGCGCATGAGGCGTTGCAGGCGCGGCTGGGGGAACTGGCGGCGGCGGATCAGCGGGCGCGGGAGGCGCGGCGGGCGGCCGATGCAAGGCTGGCCGAGGTGAACCGGGCGCTGGCGCGGGCCGAGGCGGACCGGTCGATTGCCGGGGGCAAGCTGGAGGCGGCGCGGCTGGCGGTGGCCCGGTTCGAGGATGAGGCGGGCGAGGCGCGGGCGCGTCTGGCCGAGGCCGAGGCGGGGCTGGCGGGGCTTGGTGATCTGGACGCGGCGCGGGGGGCGGTCGAGGCGGCGAAGATCACGGTCGAGGCGGCGCGGATCACGATGATGTCGCGGCGGTCCGCGCTGGACGAAGTGCGGCGCGAGGGTGAGGCGCGGGTCCGGCGGCGGCAAGAGGCGATGAAGGAGCTTTCGGGCTGGAAGCTGCGGCTGGAGACCGCTTTGAGCCGGTCCGAGGAACTGGCCGAACGCCGGGTCGAGGCCGAGGAGGCGCTGGCCGAGGCGGCTCTGGCCCCCGAGGAAATCGCAGCGAAACGGGACGAATTGCAGGAAGCGATTGCCGAGGCCGAAGTTCGGCGGCAACGGGCGGCGGATGCGCTGGCCGAGGCGGAAGGCGCGTTGCGGGATGCCGCGATGGCCGAGCGCGAGGCGGAACGGCTGGCGGGTGAGGCCCGTGAAGGGCGGGCGCGGGCCGAGGCGCGGCTGGATGCGGCGCGGGAAGGCGTGGCCTTGGCGGCAGAGCGCATTCGGGAAGAGGATGACCGGACTCCGGACGAATTGCTGGTGTCGCTGCGGGTCGACCCCGAAAAGATGCCGGATGCCGAGACGTTGGACCATGACGTCAGCCGATTGAAGCGCCTGCGGGAAGCCTTGGGCGCGGTGAACCTTAGGGCCGAGGAGGATGCCAAGGCGGTCGAGGCGGAATATGATGCGCTGGCGGCAGAAAAGTCGGACCTTGAGGAAGCGGTCAAGAAGCTGCGGGCGGGAATTGCCGGGCTGAACAAGGAAGGGCGCGAGCGGCTGTTGACGGCATTCGAGCAGGTGAATGCCAACTTCTCGACCCTGTTCACGCACCTGTTTGGTGGGGGCGAGGCGCGGCTGGTGCTGGTGGAATCGGATGATCCGCTTGAGGCGGGGCTGGAGCTTTTGTGCCAGCCGCCGGGGAAGAAGCTTTCCACCCTGTCGCTGCTGTCGGGGGGCGAACAGACACTTACGGCACTCGCCTTGATCTTCGGGGTGTTCCTGGCGAACCCCGCGCCGATCTGTGTGCTGGACGAAGTCGATGCGCCGCTGGACGACGCCAACGTGACGCGGTTCTGCGACCTGCTGGACGAAATGGCGCGGCGGACGGAAACCCGGTTCCTGGTCATCACCCACCATGCCGTCACCATGGCGCGGATGGACCGGCTGTTCGGGGTGACGATGCAGGAACAGGGTGTGTCGCAGCTTGTTTCCGTCGACCTGAAGAAGGCCGAGGCGCTCGTGGCGTGAGGGCTGTCGGCAGCGATGCGTTAACTCTGTCCCGTTACCTCTGATGCCGCCGTAACCCTTTGCGGTGGACGGAGGTGAGAGAACTGAAAGATAGCGAATATCGTAAGTGGATGGTCTGGATCGCGGCGGGAACGCTGCTTGTCACGATCATCCGGCTTCTGATCGGGGGCTGACCCTGAAAAGAAGGAGACCCGGCGGAGAGGCAACTCCGCCGGGTCTTTTTCAAGGTGAGAGCCCTGAATGAAAACGAAGTATCGTAAGACCAGAATGATGGGCATTTGCTAAGAACTTGTAAAGTCCCGCCCGGACTCATGGTTAACCGGGGCTTGCCCGCGCGGCGGGCTTGGGCGACGGTGCGGCCTGGGGCGAAAAGGGAGTTTCGAATGACCTTGGGATTCATCGGCACCGGGACGATTGCTGCGGCGATGGTCGAAGGGCTGGGCGGCAAGGATGTCCTGCTGTCGCCGCGCGGGGCGGATGTGGCGGCTGCACTGGCGGCGCGGTTTCCGGGTGTGCGGGTGGCGACCAGCAATCAGGCGGTGGTTGACGGCTGTGAGACGGTGGTGCTGGCGGTGCGGCCACAGGTGGCGGAGGAGGTCATCCGGGCCTTGCGCTTTCGGCCGGGGCAAAAAGTGATTTCTGTGATTGCGGCGACGGGCATCGAGAAGATCAAGGACTGGATCGGGTTGGATATGCCGGTGATCCGGACGATTCCGCTGCCTTTCGTGGCCGAGGGTCGCGGGGTGACGCCGGTCTTTCCGCCCGACCCCGAGGTGATGGCGCTGTTCGACCGGATGGGCACGGCGATCCCTTGCGCGACGATTGATGAGTTCGACCTTCTGGCGGTCGGCTCGGCGATCATGGGCAGCTATTTCGGTATCCTTGAAACGGTGCAGGGCTGGTTGACCTCGCAGGGCCTGCCCGAGGTCACGGCGCGGGCCTATCTTGGTGGTTTGGCTGCATGCCTTGGGACGGTGGCGGAAACCAGTCCAGCGGCCTTTGCGACCCTGCGCGAGGAATACTCGACCAAGGGCGGGCTGAACGAACAGGTGTTCCGGGTGTTTTCCGAAATGGGCGGCACCGGGGCGCTGACCGGCGGGCTCGATTCCGTGCTGGCGCGCGTCACCGGGAAGGGCAAGTGATGTTGTTGCCTGAGCCTGATCTGCCAAACGGGGCTGCGCTGGTGGCCGAGGGGCGGGCGCTGGCACGGGATTGGACCTTGGGTCCTTCGGCGTTTCTGAAGCATTACGGGGTGACCAGCGAACACGCCTTCAAGCTGGACCAGATGGCGGCGGGGCGGGTGATGCTGCATGCCCAGATCGGCTATCGCGACCCGGGGAAAAGCCAGCGCGCCTATGCCGAGATCTGGGAGGCCTGTGCGGCAGAAGGCGTCACGGTGCATCGCTATGGGCTGTGCCTCGACTGGTCGATGGCGGTGCCACGCGCACAGCGCAAGGGGGCCACGCGGGGCACCGGGATGATCCTTGAGGGGGTCGAGGATTTCGTCCGGCTGACCAATGCCGCCCCGGTCGCGGCGCATTTCGGGGACTTCGTGCTGGGATTTCCGGCGGCGGTCGAGAATACGCGAGGAGCCTTGGCAGCCGGTGCGACGGCAATTGGCAATCTAGGGCAGTATTTCACCTTCCGGGTGCCGGGGCATGACGATGACGTCTTGGCCACGGCCCAGACGGTACGGGCGCTGGGGCTGATCGCGGCGCAGCCGGTGCCGGTTCTGGTGCAGTCGAACCTGGATGACGGGTTCGCGGCGCAGTTCACCGATCTCGCCTCGTGCCTGGGGATGATCCTGATCGAACGGCATATCGTGACCGGGCTGATCGGAGCGCCGGTCGGGCATTGCTATGGCCACCATTTCACCGATCCCCTGTCGCGGCTGGCCTTTCAGCGGGCGATGGCGGCGGTGGGGGCAAGCCCGGGGACGATGATCTATGGCAACACGACCGCCTATCGCGGCAAATCGGGGGCGAATTTCGCGGCCTTGGCGAATTACCTGCTGGTGGACGCGGCGGGACAACTGACCCAACCCACGGGGCATGCGATCAACGCGGTGCCGGTGACCGAGAATGAGCGGATCCCCGAGATCGACGAGGTCATCGCGGCGCAACTGTTCGCGGGGCGGATGATAGAACTGGCCCCAGCCTGGGTGGGGATGCTGGATGAATCCCCGGTCGAGGCGCTGGCCGCCCGGATCGTCGCGGGCGGGCGGGCCTTTGCTGCGGCGGCGCTGAAGGGGCTGGCGGAGCGGGGGGTGGATACCGGCTGCCCGTTCCAGATGCTGCTGGCGATCCGCCGGATGGGCGCGCGGCGGATGGAAGCGTTGTTCGGCGCGGGGGTGTTGGAGCCGGGGGCGATGGGTGGGCGGGTGCCGGTCGCGCCGTCCAGTATCCTGTCGGAAATCGCGGAAATGGCCGACCATGCGTTGCGCGGCGAAGCGGTGTCGTTGGCCGGGCTGCGGGTGATGGTCGCGACCAGCGACGTGCATGAACACGGCAAGATGCTGGTCGAGGAAATCCTGCGGCGGTCGGGGGCTGTCATTCTCGATGGCGGTGTCTCGACCGAACCGGCAGTGCTGGCCGAGAGGGTGCGGGCAGACCGGCCCGACGCGGTGGCGATCAGCACCTATAACGGGGTGGCGCTGCGCTATTTCCAGGACCTACGGGATCAGGGGGTGGATGTGCCCATCCTGATCGGCGGGCGGTTGAACCAGATTCCCGAGGGGTCTAACTCTAGCCTGCCGGTTGATGTGGGCGATGAACTGGCCGCGGCGGGGGCAATGGTCTGCCGCGAGGCGGCGGAACTGGTGCCGCGCCTTGCGCGCCTGCGGCGGGGGTGATGGCGAAAAGCTGACTCCTCATGGCGTAAATGGTAGGGTCAATCGAGGACTTCGGGACTAGAACCAAGACGAAGCAGGAGAGACCATCGTGCGCTATTCCGGATTTCGCGTGATCAAAGAGGCCCTCACGGGCCACAAGGGCTGGAAGCCCGTCTGGCGCGACCCAACCCCGCAGGCCGAATACGATTACATCATCGTCGGCGGTGGCGGGCATGGACTGGCGACGGCCTATTACCTGGCCAAGGAGTTCAAGCAAGCCCGGATTGCCGTCCTGGAAAAGGGCTATCTGGGCGGCGGGAACGTCGGGCGGAACACCACGATCATCCGGTCGAACTATCTTCTGGACGGGAACGAGCCGTTCTATGAGTTCAGCCTGAAACTGTGGGAAGGGTTGGAGCAGGACTTCAACTACAACGCTATGGTCAGCCAGCGCGGGATCATCAACCTGATCCACACCGACGCGCAGCGGGATGCGTTCACGCGGCGGGCGAACGGGATGATCCTGCACGGGGCGGATGCGCGGATGCTTAGCCGCGAAGACGTGCGCAAGATGTATCCTTGGCTGAACTTTGACAACGCGCGCTTTCCGATCAAGGGCGCGATCATGCAGCCGCGCGGCGGCACGGTGCGGCACGACGCGGTCGCCTGGGGCTATGCTCGCGGGGCCGACATGCGGGGTGTCGATCTGATCCAGAACTGCGAAGTGACGGGGATGCGGATCGAGAATGGCCGGATCAAAGGGGTCGAGACCAGTCGCGGCTTCATCGGCGCCAAGAAGGTTGGCGTCGCAGTCGCCGGGTCGTCGTCGAAGGTGATGGCCCATGCCGGGATGCGCCTGCCGATTGAAAGCCACGTCCTGCAGGCCTTCGTCAGCGAGGGTCTGAAACCCCTGATCGACGGGGTGATGACCTTCGGTGCGGGGCACTTCTATGTCAGCCAGTCCGACAAGGGGGGCCTCGTGTTCGGTGGCGACATCGACGGCTATAACTCCTATGCGCAACGCGGCAACCTGCCGGTGATCGAGGACGTGGCCGAAGGTGGCATGGCGCTGATGCCCGCGATTGGGCGGGTGCGCCTGCTGCGGACCTGGGGCGGGATCATGGATATGTCGATGGATGGGTCACCCATCATCGACAAGACCCATGTCGACGGGCTCTATTTCAACGGCGGCTGGTGCTATGGCGGGTTCAAGGCGACGCCTGCCAGCGGCTGGTGCTTTGCGCATCTGTTGGCCAAGGACGAGCCGCACAAGACCGCGACGGCCTATCGATTCGACCGGTTCCTCAAGGGCCGGATGATCGACGAAAAGGGTCAGGGCGCGACCCCGAACCTGCATTGAGGGTTGTGATGCCGATTGGGAAAAATCTGCCGCTCTTTGCTCCCTTGCGGGCGCTCATCGCTTGCGAACCCGCAGCGATGACGTCTGTGAGGACGGAAGAGCGGCTTGAACGAAAGATAACCGAATGATCATTCATCATCCGATCCTGGGGCCGCGCGACGCGCAGGAGTTCGTCTATCTGGGCGACGAAAGCCTGATCGACCGGCCCGATGGGATGTCCGCCGGGATCGAGGAATTTCACGACTATGCCTACAACCGGACCAACCCGGCGGGCGAACATCGCGAGCTTTGGTATCACGAGCAGGGCGACCGGTCTTGGCTAGTGGTGACGCGGAACACGGTGACGCATGAAATCACCAAGGTTGAACTCGCGCGCGATGTGGCGCGGGCGAAAGGGCGGACGAAATGAGCCAGTCGCATCGCATTGACGCCAAGGTCGGGGGCGGCCAGATCGACCGGACCAAGACGCTGGGCTTTACCTTCGACGGGGTGGGCTATCAGGGTCATCCGGGGGATACTCTCGCCTCGGCACTGTTGGCAAACGGCGTCCGGCTGATGGGTCGCAGCTTCAAGTATCACCGGCCGCGCGGGCCGATTTCCTCGGGGTCCGAGGAACCGAACGCACTGGTCGAACTGCGCACCGGTGGGCGGCAGGAGCCGAACACGCGGGCGACGGTGGCGGAACTGTTCGACGGGCTGGAGGCGAAAAGCCAGAACCGCTGGCCGTCGCTGCGCTTTGACGCGATGGGCATCAACGACAAGCTGTCGCCGTTCTTCGCCGCCGGGTTCTATTACAAGACCTTCATGTGGCCGAAGGCGTTCTGGGAAAAGCTCTATGAGCCGATCATCCGCCGCGCGGCGGGTCTGGGGTCGGTGACGCGCGAAGAAGACCCGGACGAATATGAGAAGGGCTTCCTGCATTGCGATCTGCTGGTGATCGGCGCGGGACCTGCGGGCCTGATTGCGGCCTTGACTGCGGGGCGCGCGGGCGCGCGGGTCGTGCTGGCGGATGAGGATTTCCGCATGGGCGGTCGCCTGAACGCCGAGACTTTCGCGGTCGGCGGCAAGTCGGGCGCGGACTGGGCGGCGGGGGTGGTGGCCGAACTGGCCAGCCTGCCGAACGTGCGGCTGATGGTGCGGACGACGGTGATCGGGGCCTTTGACCACGGCATCTATGGCGCGGTAGAACGGGTGTCGGATCACCTTGCCGTGCCAATTGCGGGCAAGCCCCGGCAGGTTCTGTGGCGCATCTATTCCAAGCGGGCGATCCTGGCAGCGGGGGCGATTGAACGCCCCATCGCGTTTGAAAACAATGACCGACCGGGGATCATGATGGCTGGTGCCCTGCGGGCCTATGCCAACCGCTGGGGCGTCAAGGCGGGCGAACGGGTGGCCGTTTTCACCAACAATGACGACGGGTTGCGCACCGCTGCGGACCTGAAGGCGAAGGGCGTTGATGTGGTCGCCGTGGTGGATTCTCGCCAAGGCGAGGAGGTCATCGACACGAAGGGCAAGCTTGGCCTGACGCAGATCACCATCCGGGACAAGGCGGGCCGGACGCGGACTGTGGGCGTAGACGCGCTGGGCGTTTCGGGCGGTTGGAACCCGAATGTGAACGTGCATTCGCATCACCGTTCGCGCCCCGTCTGGAACGACGAGATTGCGGCCTTTGTGCCGGGTGCCGACGGGCCTGCGGGTCTGTTGGTTGCGGGTGCGGCGGCGGGTGGGCTTTCCACCCATGCGGCGCTGAAGTCCGGCGCCGAGGCGGCGCGGGCAGCGGTTGAGGCCTTGGGCAAACAGGCGCCCTATAGCCTGCCTGTAGCCGAGGATGCCCCGACCAAGGTCAGCCCGCTGTGGTTTGTCCACCACGGCAAGGGCCGGGCCTGGATCGACCAGCAGAACGACGTGACGGTCAAGGACGTGAAGCTGGCCAAGCAGGAGAACTTTACCAGCGTCGAACACCTCAAGCGCTATACGACGCTGGGGATGGCGACGGATCAGGGCAAGACCGGCAACGTGATCGGCCTTGCGGTGATGGCGGAACTGACCGGGCGGTCCATTCCGGAAACCGGGACGACGATCTATCGCCCACCCTATACGCCGGTGGCCATGGGCACGCTGGCGGGACGGTCGCGGGGCAAAGAGTTCAAGCCCTTCCGCCTGACGCCAAGCCACCAATGGGCCAGCGAACAGGGTGCGTTCTTTGTCGAGGTCGGCATGTGGATGCGGACGCAATGGGTGCCGAAGGCCGGGGAAACCGAATGGCGGCAGTCGGTGGATCGCGAGGTTCTGGCGACGCGCAAGTCGGTCGGCATCTGCGACGTGACCACGCTGGGCAAGATCGACATTCAGGGCACCGATGCGGGGGCGTTCCTTGACAAGGTCTATGCCAACACGTTCAGCACGCTGGCGGTGGGCAAGTGCCGCTATGGGCTGATGCTGCGCGAAGACGGGATGGTCTTCGACGACGGCACCACCGCGCGGATGGGGCAGAATGAATATGTGATGACGACGACCACCGCGAATGCGGTCACGGTCTTCCGGCATCTGGAATTCTGCCGCCAGTGCCTGTGGCCGGATATGGACGTGCAACTGATCAGCACCACCGAGGCCTGGGCGCAGTTTTCCGTCGCGGGGCCGAATGCGCGGAAGCTGTTGGAGAAGGTTGTCGATCAGGACATCAGCGACGCGGCTTTCCCGTATATGGGGGCGGGCAATATCACTGTTGGCGGCCTGCGGGCTCGGCTGTTCCGGATCTCGTTCTCGGGCGAACTCGCCTATGAAATCGCGGTGCCGACGCGCTATGGCGATGCGCTTCTGCGCGAGATGCTGGCCAAGGGGGCGGAATTCGACCCGGTGGTCTATGGCACCGAAGCGCTGGGCGTCATGCGGATCGAAAAGGGCCATGTCGCCGGGGGTGAGCTGAACGGGCAATCGACCGCGCTGAACATGGGTCTGGGCAAGATGGTGTCGAAGAAGAAGGACTCCATCGGCATGGTCTTGTCGCAGCGCGAGGGGATGGTCGAAGAGAACGGCTATCGTCTGGTGGGTGTGAAGCCGGTCGATCCCAAGGCCAAGCTGGTGGCGGGCAGCCACTTCCTTGAGAAGGGCGCGGCGCCGGTGGCGGCGAATGATGGTGGGTGGTTGACCTCGAAGGTCTACAGCCCGCACCTAGGCTGCGAGATTGCGCTGGGCTATCTGAAAGGCGGCGACAAGAAGATCGGCACGCGGATGCGGGCGGTGAACCTTGTCGGGGGGCTTGATACCGAAGTCGAGATCATCAGCCAGCATATGTTCGATCCGGAAGGGGAGCGTCTTCGTGGCTAATCTGCATGCACTGACGGCACTGGGCGCGCGGGAAGCGGCGGTTATCACGGTCGGGCCGCTGACCATTACCGAACGGTTCGATGTGGCGCTGGCCTCGGTCGCGGCGCGGCGGGGGCGGATGGCGGATTTGGCCAAGGCCGCGAAGGCAGCCGGGCTGCCGTTGCCCGATCCGGCGCGGTGGCAAGGCGGCACGCCCTATTCAGCCTTCTGGACCGTGCCCGAGATGTGGCTGGTCGAGGCCCCCTTTGCCAGCCATGAGCTGATCGAAGGGATGCTGAAGGCTGCACTGGACGATGCGGCGAGTGTCACCGAACAGACCGACGCCTGGGTGGCGCTGGATCTGGCGGCACCGGACCTTGCGCCACTGCTGGAGCGGCTGTGCAATGTCGATTTCCGGGCTGTGGCCGATGGCTATGCGACGCGGACAATGATCGAGCATCTGGGCTGCTATCTGATCAAGCACGGCGCGGGGGCGGTGCGGCTGTATGGTCCGCGATCCAGCGCAAAAAGCCTGGTCCACGCGATTGAACTGGCGGCGCATTCGGCCTGGTAAGGGGCCAATGCTGGTAAGTCTTGATGTAAAGGGTGTTTCCCGGTAGTGAAATAGGTGGTCACTAGCGGGGAATTGAGCATGTCGGACGGGGACACCATCACAAACCTGCCGCGCGGCAAGCCGGTTTTTGACCAGGACCCGCACCGGGTGCGCGAAATCACCGAGCGCAACCTTGAAGCTGCGATCGGCCGCGAAGTGCGGACGTTCCGGCGCCAGCAGGGGATGACGGTGGCCGATCTGGCCAATGTCACAGGTCTGTCGATCGGGATGCTGTCGAAAATCGAAAACGGCAACACCTCGCCCAGCCTGACGACCTTGCAAGTCCTCAGCCATGCGTTTTCCGTGCCGGTTACCGCGTTTTTCAAAAGCTATGAGGAACGCCGTGAGGCGCACCACGTCAAGGCGGGCGACCATATCGAGATCGAACGTCGGGGAACGCGGGCGGGGCACCAGTACAACCTTCTGGGGCATATCGGATCGAACGGATCGGGTGTGGTGGTGGAGCCCTATATCATCACGCTGACAACCGAGAGCGACACCTTCCCGGCCTTTCAGCATGAGGGGCTTGAGCTTCTGTACATGCTGGAGGGCGAGGTCGACTATCGCCACGGCGATCAGGTCTATGCGCTGAAACCCGGCGACAGTCTGTTCTTTGACGCGGATGCGCCGCATGGGCCGGAAGTGCTGGTCAAGCTGCCCGCGCGCTATCTTTCGGTGATTTGCTACCCGCAGGGGTGAGGCGCAAGGGTTCTCGAAAACGCTTGCAAATTCCTTCGAAGGAATTTGGCCGCCCTAACCGTTGCGCTGCGCATGTTGCCAGACCGCGTCTTTGATCTTTGCGGTCTTGTAGGCATCCAGCACCGCCATGGCCCAGACAAAGATCGCCCCGGCAAGCTTGCCGACAAAGGACACGTCCGGCGCGGCGGTCTTGAGCGTGAAGCCGCCAAGAAGGACCGCAAAGCAGACGAAGACCAGCCCCCTGACCGGCTGGCGGTTCAGGACTTGGCCCATGCCGGGCAGCAGAAGGGCCACGGCAAGGACAAGGCGGGGGTTCACCGGCGGTTTCATTCTGGGTCCTTGGCAAGGGAAAGTACATCTTCGCGGATCGCCCGCAATCTGTCGAGCAGCGGCGCAAGGCGGGCGGGATCAAGCGGCGTCATGCCCATCTCGGCCTCGCGGAAGATCAGAAAGCGGCCGCGGTCGGCCTCTTCGGCAAGGATGACGATCCGCAGGCCCTTGGGCGAAAGGACCAGTTCCTTGACCTGCGGATCGGCGAACAGGTCAAAGTGGCGTGCGATCAGATCGACCGGAGGGATGAGGGTGGCATCGTCGCTGCGCACAGAAACGGTTTCAGACAGGCCTGCTGGACAGGGCAGCGACTGCCCCAGGGTGGAAAAATGGCTGAAGGGTTCATTGCCCGATGGCCGCGCCATCAGGTCAAGAGTGGCTTTCAGGGGCAGGGGTTCAGGCAAGGTGACCAGAATCCAAAGCGCAGGAAGCTTGCGAAACGTAAGCGTGTCGGGGATGACCTGAAGGTCGAAGGAAAGGTCGTACTTGCGACCGGTCATTCGGGGAAAGCCGGTCGGTTGCAGCCGCGCCTCACCGCCATCGAACAAGGGTTTCACGGCGTCAAGATACCGGGTGCGGGCAATGGTGCGGGCCCGGCTTGCCGTGAAAATGCGGAAGAGCAGCCAGAGGCCAAGGGCGGCGATGGCGATGCCGAAGGGGATGAGAGGGGACATGCGGGGACTTGTGGGAAAGGCCCGCCCCGAAGGGCGGGCCGCTTGCCTTAATAGCCCCTAGGTTTGGGCCAGGGCATCGTGAACTGGGTTCCCCGGTTCACGAAGCGATAGCGCCAGAAGTGGAACCACAGCGACACCACGATGTAGAAGCCGATCATCGCGACAAGCTGGGTGCCGTAACCCAGGAACACCGCAAAGAACGTCACCGCGCAGATTGCAAGCAGCGTGATGGCGGGCAGCGGGTGGAACGGGTGTTCATAGCCGCGCTTGATGGTGTGCAGCGGCCATTTTTTGCGAAACAGGATGATGTTCAGCGGCATGAACGTGTATTCCAGCAGGCCCGACAGGATCGAGAAGGTGATGACCTGGTCAAGCGGTGCCCCCAGCGCGAAGATCAGCGCGATGGGAACCAGAAACACGATGGAGCGGTAGGGGGTGCGGTACTTGGGATGCACGGCCCCGAACCAGCCCGGCAGGTACTTGTCGCGGCCCATGGCGAACCAGGCCCGCGAGGCGTCGTTGATGCAGCCGTTGGCGCTGGCCAGGGTGGCGAACAGCGTCCCGATGCCAAGCAGCCAGACAAGGGCGCTTGAACCCGCAAGCTGCGCGGTCGAGAACAGCGGTGCCACCGCCCCGCTGACGCCATCGCCCAGGAACTCCCAAGGCAGCACGCCCGAGCAGATGTACCAGGTCAGGGTCGCCGCGATGAGCAGCGTCATGATCCCGGCCAGCGTGCCGAAGGGCAGCGAACGGGCGGGCGAGCGAACTTCCTCGGCCGCTTGGGTCGTGCCCTCGATGCCAAGGTAGTACCAGAGGCCGAAGTGCATGGCCGCCAGAACGCCGATCCAGCCGTAGGGCAGTTCGTGCCCTTCGAACAGAGCCGCGTGCTGCATGATCCCGCCGCCCAGGATTCCGCTGGTGGACAGGAACAGGATGATGATCGCGACAAAGGCGATGGCGGTGATGACCAGGTTGAAGGTCAGCGTAGCCAGCACCCCGCGATAGTTCAGCCAGGCCAGGAACATGACGACGAGGATGATAAAGGGTCGCTGGTCCAGCACGCCTTCATAGCCCGACATCCGCGCCACTTCCGAAAACAGGTAACCCGCCGTGATCGCGTTGGCGGCTTCCAGCATCGTATAGGCGAAGACAAGGTAAAGCCCGACGTTGAAGGCCATCAGCGGCCCGACGATGTGCTTGGCTTGGGTATACTGGCCACCGGCGGCGGCGACGGTCGAGGTCACCTCCGAATCGATCATGGCCACGCAGGTATAAAGGATGCCGGCGAACCAGCAGGCGATCAGCGCGGCATAGGCCCCGCCTTTGCCGACGGCAAAGTTCCAGCCCATGTATTCGCCGACCAGAACGATGCCCACGCCCAGCGCCCAGACGTGCGCCGGACCCAGAACGCGCAGAAGGCCGACCTTGGTGCCATGCGGCCCCATGCCGTCCATTGTTTTCGAGGTGATATCGACTTCGCTCATGACATCACCCTTTGTGTTCTTCGGTCATGGCCTCAAGCTCGCCTTCGCG
>CAUJIP010000082.1 GCA_963205235.1 Pseudomonadota bacterium | reverse complement strand
GTCCTTTCGGGGTCGTCGGCGAGCTTGAGCTCGACCGCAAAGTCATAGGCGTCGCCGCGATAGATCGAGCGGGTGAATTCAACCACCTTGCCGTTCGGCAGATAAGAGACACGCTCGATCCGCAGACCCGCCGTTCCGGGCGGCACGTCCAGAAGCGTGGCATCGCGCGCGGTCAGGTTGGTGGCGGAAATGCGCTGCACCGCGCGGACCGGGCGCAGGCCCTGGCCCGCAAGATAGGCATAAAGCGAGGCCCCGACTTCATCGGGATCGGGCAGGATCGATTCCGGCAGTGAAGCGCGTTCGATGGCAAGGGGCACACCGTCCGAGGTGCGGACCCGTTCCAGCCGTGCGACACGGTCGCCAAGGCCAAGGCCAAGCGCCATGACTTCTTCGGGCGTGGGCGGGTTCAGGCTGCGCGACAGGACGACGCTTTCAACCGTGCGGCCCCGGCGGGCCATGTCTTCGGTGAACGAGGTCAGAAGCGACAGCGCCTGTTCCAGCTTGCGCAACTGAGGGGCCACATAGGTGCCCGAGCCGCGCCGCTGGACAAGCTGTCCCGAGGCCACCAGCGCCTCGACCCCCTTGCGGACCGTGACCCGGGAAAGCCCGGTCATCGCGGCCATCTCGCGTTCGGGGGGCAGGCTGTCGCCGGGTTTGAGCTTGCCGCTTTCAATGGCTTCGGCGATGCGGCGGTGAAGCTGCAGGTAAAGCGGACCGGCGCCGGTTTCCTGAAAGGCATCGGGGGCGAAAAGATCCTGCATCACATCCCCTGTCCGGCCAGGTGCAGCGCGCCGTCCAACCCGGTGCCCAGGGCCGGGAGGATCGGCCAACGGCTCTGGAAGCGGCGGGCATAATGCGGCCCAAGCCCACCCAGAAAGACGACAGGAAGCCCGGTTCCAGCCTGCAGCGTATCGAGCATCCGGGCGACCTCACCCTCGGCTTCGGCACGGATCGCCAGCGCCGCTGGGTCGGTGCTGTCAGTCACCTGAGGCGCGAAAGCGGCAAAGTCGGCGGGCCGTGCGGTGAAGGCGAAGGCCACAATCCTGCCGGTGCCGCCGATGTCGTCGAGCACCTGGGTCAGCAGCGGGGTCATCGGCACCACCCCGTCATGGGCGCGCAGCGCGCGGGACAAAAGCGCGCGGCCAAGCGAGGCCCCGCTGCCCTCATCCCCAAGCAGAAAGCCATAGCCGCCGTATTGCCGGATCATCCCGCCGCGCTGCACGGCGAAGACGGACCCCGTGCCGATGGCAGCAAGGATGCCGTCCCGATCCCCCAGCGCGCCACGCGCCGCGGTGATGGCATCGGTCACGATGTCTACCTGCGGGTAAGGCAGGGTTTCGGCCAGCCGCTCTGGCGCGCCGGGCAGGTTTGCTCCGGCAAGACCAAGGACAGCGCGGCGGATCTGGGAGACGGTGCCACCGGCCTGCCCCAGTGCCCTTTCGATGGCAAGACGGATGTTGTCCGCAGCCCCATCGGGTTCGGAGGCGATGTTTGCCGCGCCCGCCTCGCCCCGGCCAAGGACGCGGCCAGACAGGTCAGCAACCGCTGCCCGACACCCGGTTCCCCCGCCATCGACGCCCAGGACAAGCTGCATCTCGAATCTCCCTCAGCACAAGAATACCAAAGCAATACCATTATGAGAAGCGTCCTTGCGTTTTCACCTGAATCACCTTTCTGCAGCCGCGAAATCCGCTGAAATGCCTGATAATTTTACCCGAGGAAGGTTCCGCTTTACAATTGGTATTGTTTTGGCATTGTAAAGGAAAGAGGGGGAATCAGATGGACCCGCGGCCAACCGAGTCACGGCATCCGGCATCACCCGGCCTTCACGCACGGGGGGCCGAGGCGATCCTGTCCGATCTTCTGGCTGCCCAACAGGCGGCCCTTCGGGCGTTGGAACCTGCCCTGCCGGCCCTTGCCGCCGTTGCCGAAGCCGGGGCGCACGTTCTGGGCCGGGGCGGCAGGTTCGGCTATGCAGGCGCGGGGTCTTCGGGGCTGATGGCGCTGGCCGATGCGCTGGAATTGCCGGGCACCTTTGGCATTCCGCCCGACCGGGTGCCGGTTCTGTTCGCGGGCGGCACGGGCGCATTGTTGCACATGACGGGCGCGGTCGAGGATGACCCGGCGCTGGCGCTGGCCGATCTTGATGCTTCGGGCCTGACCTCGGGCGACATGATCGTGATCCTGTCCGCCTCGGGCTCGACGCCCTATGCGCTGGTGCTGGCCAAGGCAGCGGCGACGCGGGGCATCAGGGTCGCCGGAATCGCCAACTCGCCGGGATCGGCGCTGCTGAAGCAGGTGGAAATCGCTGTGCTTCTGGACACCGGACCCGAAGTCGTTTCAGGATCGACGCGAATGGGCGCGGGCACGGCACAGAAGGTTGCGCTGAACATGATGTCAACATTGATCGGTATCAAGCTTGGCCATGTCCATGACGGCTATATGGTGAATGTGGTGGCGGACAATGCCAAGCTGATCGACCGTGCCGCGCGCATTGTGGCAGACATTGCAGGTGTACCGCGATCCATCGCCGAAGCGGCCCTGACCGCAACCGGCGGCGCGGTGAAGCCTGCGGTTCTGGTGGCGCAAGGGCAAAGCCCCGAAGCTGCCCGGGATCAACTGACCAAGGCCGGGGGCCATCTGGCCCTTGTGCTGAACGACTGAAGCAACTGGGCGCGTGACGCCCGACAACAGGGAGAAGACCATGAAAACGACTTTCCGGCTGGCGCTTCTTGTCTCGACCGCGCTTTCGGGCGCGGCTTGGGCCGAGGACGTGACGCTGACCATCGAAAGCTGGCGCAACGACGACCTGGTGATCTGGCAGGACACGATCATTCCGGCGTTCGAAGCTGCAAACCCCGGCATCAAGGTCGTCTTCGCGCCGACCGCGCCCGCCGAATACAACGCAGCACTGAACGCCAAGCTGGATGCAGGCAGCGCTGGTGACCTGATCACCTGCCGCCCCTTCGACGCCAGCCTTGAGCTTTACAACAAGGGCCACCTGGCCGACCTGTCGGGCCTTGCCTCGATGGCGAACTTCTCGCCGGTAGCAAAATCCGCGTGGCAGACCGATGATGGCGCAGCGACCTTCTGCGTGCCGATGGCATCCGTGATCCACGGCTTCATCTACAACGCCGATGCTTTCGCCGCCCTTGGCATCGAAGTGCCGACGACCCGCGACGAGTTCTTCGCCGCGCTGGACAAGATCAAGGCGGACGGCACCTATATCCCGATGGCGATGGGCACCAACGACCAGTGGGAAGCCGCGACGATGGGCTATAACAACATCGGCCCGAACTACTGGAAAGGCGAAGAAGGCCGTCTGGCACTGATCGCGGGCACGCAAAAGCTGACAGATCCGCAGTGGGTTGCGCCTTACGAGGAACTGGCCAAATGGGGTGCCTATCTGGGCGACGGCTATGAAGCCCAGACCTATCCCGACAGCCAGAACCTGTTCACCCTTGGCCGCGCGGCAATCTATCCCGCCGGGTCGTGGGAAATCTCGGGTTTCAACACCCAGGCGACGTTCAAGATGGGGGCTTTCCCGCCGCCGGTCGGCGCTGCTGGCGACACCTGCTATATCTCGGACCACACCGACATCGCGATCGGCCTGAACCCGAAATCGGCCCATGCCGACGAAGCGAAAGTGTTCCTGGATTGGGTCGGCTCCAGCGAATTCGCGACGCTTTACGCCAACGCCCTGCCCGGCTTCTTCAGCCTGAACTCGACCCCGGTCGAGATGCAGGATCCGCTGGCGCAGGAGTTCGTGTCCTGGCGTGACAAGTGCCAGTCTTCGATCCGCTCGACCTACCAGATCCTGTCGCGCGGCACGCCGAACCTGGAAAACGAGACCTGGGGCGCTTCGGTTGCCGCCATCAAGGGCACCGAAAGCCCGGCGGATATCGGCGCGCGGCTGCAGGCGGGCCTCGCCTCGTGGTACGCTCCGCAGCAGTAAGCTGACAGGGGCTGGCGCCCTTTGATCAAACCCGGGGGGCTTGCCGCCCCCCGGACCCCCCGCGAGTATTTCCGCCAAGAGGAAAGAGCAGGCCATGGCCAAGGGCAGACCAATCCGCGGGCATATCGCCGTCTTCCTTGCTCCGGCATTGCTGATCTATTCGGCGCTGATGATCATTCCCCTGTTCGGCACGCTCACGGAATCCCTGATGAACGTGACCGAGGCGGGCGAGAGGGTCTTTGTCGGCCTGGCCAATTTCGCCACCCTGTTCGGTGACGCGCTCTGGTCGGACGCCTTCTGGAACGCGCTTGGCAACAATGCCTGGTTCTTTGTCGTGCATATGCTGGTGCAGAACCCGATCGGGATTGCGTTGGCCGCGATCCTGTCGACGCCGCGCCTGCGGATGGCGGCCTTCTACCGCACCGCGATCTTCATCCCGACGATCCTGAGCTTCGTGATCGTGGGCTTTGTCTGGAAGCTGATCCTGTCGCCGATCTGGGGGATTGCGCCCGGAATGCTGGACATGGTGGGGCTGAAATCCCTGTTCGCGCCTTGGCTGGGCAAAGAGGAATACGCGCTGACGACGCTTGCCCTGATCTCGGTCTGGCAGTTCATCGGCATCCCGATGATGCTGATCTATGCCGCCCTTCTGTCGATCCCGGATGAGGTGATCGAGGCCGCCGAAATGGACGGGATCACCGGGACAAGCCAGTTCTGGAAGATCAAGCTGCCGTTGATCCTGCCCAGCATCGGCATCATCTCGATCCTGACATTCGTCGGCAACTTCAACGCCTTCGACCTGATCTACGTGGCGCAAGGCGCGCTGGCCGGGCCCGATTTCAGCACCGATATCCTGGGGACGTTCCTGTATCGCACCTTCTTCGGCTTTCAGTTGCAGTTGGGTGATCCCCATATGGGTGCTGCGATTGCGACGGCGATGTTCTTCATCATCCTGACCGGCGTCTGCATCTATCTGTTCCTGATCCAGACGCGGCTGCGCCGCTATCAGTTCTGAGGAGGGTGACCATGCAAGCCCGAGGCTCCACCGGCCGAACCATCGCCGCCCATGCCGTCCTGATCACCTGGACGCTGGTCGCGCTGTTCCCGGTCTTCGTGATCGTGGTGAACAGTTTCAAGTCCCGGAAGGCGATCTTTGCCGATCCCTTGTCCCTGCCGATGCCGTCAAACTTTGACCTCGTCGGTTATACGACCGTCATGCATCAGGGGGATTTCTTCCAGTATTTCCTGAACTCGATGATCGTGACGGTCGGAAGCCTGTTCTGCGTCCTCCTTTTCGGCGCGATGGCGGCCTTCGCCCTGTCCGAATACCGGTTCAAGGGCAACACGCTGCTGGGCCTTTATCTGGCGCTTGGGATCATGATCCCGATCCGGCTGGGCACGGTCGCGATCCTGCAGATGATGGTGGCAAGCGGGCTGGTGAACACGCGGACGGCGCTGGTGCTGGTCTATTCGGCGCAAGGTCTGCCCTTGGCTGTCTTCATCCTGTCCGAGTTCATGCGGACCGTGTCCGATGACCTGAAGAACGCAGGGAGGATCGACGGGCTGTCGGAGTACACGATCTTCTTCCGGCTGGTCCTGCCCCTTGTCCGCCCCGCGATGGCGACGGTGGCGGTCTTCACCATGATCCCAATCTGGAACGACCTGTGGTTCCCGCTGATCCTTGCCCCGGGCGAGGAGGTCAAGACGATAACCCTTGGAAGCCAAGTCTTCATCGGGCAGTTCGTGACCGACTGGAACGCCGTGCTGGCCGCCCTGTCGCTGGCGATCCTGCCGGTCCTGATCCTTTACCTTCTCTTCTCGCGCCAGCTGATCCGTGGCATCACCGCAGGAGCCGTGAAATGACCATTCGCACCCTTGTCGCAGGCCTTGGCACGATGGGGCGCAGCCATGCGCTGGCCTATGCGACCAACCCGGCCTTTGAACTGGTCGGGCTGGTGAACCGGTCCAAGGTCGACTTGCCGCCAGACCTGGCGGGCGTGCCGCTGCAGTCCGATTTCTACGCCGCCCTGCGCGGCCTGACACCCGACCTTGCCT
>CAUJIP010000081.1 GCA_963205235.1 Pseudomonadota bacterium | reverse complement strand
GCCATCAGATCGGGGTTGCCGCCCAGATTCATCCAGCAGTTCTCGATCCCAAGAAAGGACGAAGTCCCCTCGACCATGCCCCAGCAATGCGCCAGCACGCAGCGCTTGCCCTTGTGGTCGCGGATCGCGGTGGCGATGTTGGTGCCGCCGAAATCATAGTTCCAGTCAGTGAAGTTCAGCCATTTCGGATCGCGCGGATCGTCCAGCGGTACCCCGGCCAATTCATGGATGTCGAACTTGCGTCCGTGTTGGTTCGGAAACGGCATCAGGCCGACAAAGACGTCGATGCCGAATTCTTCGATGAACTTTTCACGCGGGCCATAGTCTGCCTCCAGCCTCTCCAGAAACTGTTTTTGATAGAGCCAGCAGTCGATGGGGGTGCGGTCGACCGGCTGATGGTTCAGCGTTGCCATCACCCGTTCAAGCGAATTCATTTCTGTTCCTCCAGGACAAGCATGCGACGCCAGTCGTCAAGATCGACCCCGGCGACAAATTGCGAATGGAACCCTTCCCAATGCACCTGCTCCCATTCGGGAACGATGCCATGCAGTTCGGGCGGGCATTTCTGGATCAGTTCGGCATAAGCGGCCTCCAGAAGCCGGTAGCCCGAGGTTGCCGATACGCTGTACCGCGGATGAGGTGCGATCAAGCCATCCTCGACCATCGCCGCATCAAGGATGTCGGACATCTGATGCAGCAGGTCCAGTTTGCGGGTCCAGGGGGTTTCCAGCCGGGGGGCCTCGTCCACGACATGCGCCAGCCGCGCGCCCATGCGCGGCAGACGGTGGAACATCTCGGTCATCCACTTGTCATAGGGGTAGTATCGGCGGTCCAGAAGAAAGGCCATCTGCACCCCCCAGCGCAAACTGCGCGCGAATGTGGTGCTTGCGTAAAGCGTGTTGTCGCGCAGAAGCGCGCGCTTCAGGGCATAGACCCCCATCCCACTGAAATAGCGGCACCAATGCGCCAGACGGCGCAGGCGGACCGGTTCGGGATAGTACCCCGACAGCGCCTGCCGGACGGCGGTAAAGCGCCCAAGTGGGTCGTGCCAGACCTCGCCTGCGACGATGTGAGTGATGTCTTCCTCGGGAATCCTCAGCCAATCGCCAAGGGTTTCTGGCGGGTGGTCAAGACCGATGGTTGATGCCAGATGATGCTCAAGACTGGCAAGTTCCACGCCCTTCGTGCGGGTATAGCCTTCGCGAAGTGTCCGTCCGCGCCAGGTTTGCGGAAGGTGCGCCGCCAGCCCGTCCTCGATCGCTGCACCTCTGGCGCGCTTCAGAGCCTCGGGCACAAGGATGTTAACCCGAAGGCCGAAATGATGATCGGTGGAATAGGCGTCATCCAGACGCAGCACTTCTGACCCATAGCCAAAGAAGCCTGCGGCCATTTCGGCGGACTCAGCGGGGAAATGGGTCTGCAACAGGGGCAGAACGACTTCATCCCAGAAGTCGTGGCTGTCGTCGATGATCGAGTGTTTCGCCTCCATCTGTCCGGCCTCCTGTCCGGCAGGTTCGATCCGCCCGTCAGGCTGACAAGCTGGCCTTAGACAATACCCGAAGAGGCCCCCTTCACCTCGGGCCGTTCCTTTGCCACCCGGTCGCGGTATCCGGACGTGCGGTATGCAGAAATCGGATCGAATGCCCCACCTTGCCGCATGCGTGCTTCGGCCAGGATCGGCGACACGTCGATCAAGTACGCGGCTTTCAAGATGCGATGCGCGGCCAGCACGTCATTCGCGCCTTGCGCATCGGCCAGTGCCGCGCGGTCGACCAGCGAGGCCTGAGCGTAGGCCCGCGCGATCTCGATCGCGGAAGACATAAGGCTTTCAATCGGGTCGGTGACGTTGTGGCTTTGGTCGATCATATAGGACGGCGCGAACCCCTTGGCTTTGCGGTGTTCGGCCTCGACCAGTTCGTTGAAGACCAGGAACAGTCGGAACGGATCGACTGCGCCCGCATCCAGATCATCGTCGCCATATTTCGAATCGTTGAAGTGGAACCCGGCCAGCCGCCCCACATGTACCAGTCGCGCCACGATCTGTTCGATGTTGACGTTTGGCGCGTGGTGGCCCAGGTCGACCAGACATTTCGCCTTTGGGCCAAGGTGTTGTGCCGCCATCAGGCTTGAGCCCCAGTCGCTGATCACCGTCGAATAGAACGCCGGTTCGTACATCTTGTGTTCGATGAACATCTGCATTCCGTCGGGCAGGGCCGCGTAGACCGCTTCCATCGCCTGAAGATAGTTTTCGAACATCAGGCCAAGGCTTTGCTGGCCGGGAAAATTGGTGCCGTCGCCGATCCAGACCGTCAGGGCAGGGGACCCCAAAGCCTTGCCGATCTCGATGCATTCCAGGTTGTGCGCCACCGCCTGCGCCCTTGTGTCGGCCGCCGCGTTGGCCAACGACCCGAACTTGTAGCTGAGTTTCTGGCCGGCCTGATCCTGAAAGCTGTTCGAATTGATCGCGTCAAAGCCCAACCCGTACTGCGCCGCTTCTTGCCGCAAGGCATTGTAATCGCTTACCTTATCCCATGGAATATGCGGGCTGACAGTGCGGGCACCCCGCGTCAGGGCCTGGATCACCCCGCAATCGGCAAGCTTGTCATGGATGTGGCGCGGCTCGCCGCGTCCCGGAAAGCGGGCAAAGCGTGTGCCACCGGTGCCGACACCCCAGGTCGGGATGGCCACACTCCAGCCGATGGCGCGGGTCACAAGGGTTTCGACGTCGACGCCCTGCCGCGCAAGCTTGCGGCCAAGGGCGGCAAACTCGTCATCATGCGCCACCTTTGCGGCATGGTTCAGGCTGGCGATCAGGTCTTCCGAAATCAGCGCGGTCATGGCCTACCTCGTAAAGGATACGGGGTTGCCCGCGTCCACGTTCAGGAAGTTTCCGGTGCTTTTCGCCGACAGGTCGCTGGCGAAGAAATACACGCCCTCGGCGATGTCTTCGGGGAAGACCGACCGCTGCAGAAGGCTGCGTTTGCGGTAATGCTCCTCAAGATCAGACACGGCGATCTTGTTCGATGCGGCGCGTTGCTGGCTCCATTCGCCCTGCCAGATCTTCGATCCGCGCAGGACGGCATCGGGGTTCACCACGTTGACCCTGATCCCCAAGGGCGCACCCTCCAGTGCCATGCAGCGGGCAAGGTGGATTTCTGCGGCCTTCGCGGTGCAATAGGCGCTGGCCCCCGGCGACGCCGCCACCCCGTTCTTCGACGAGATGAACACCATCGACCCGCCGTTCCCCTGCGCCTTCAGCACCCGATAGCCTTCGCGGCCCACGAGGAAGTACCCCGTCGACAGGATGTCCATCGTTCGGTTCCACATTGCCAGCGTCGTATCCTCGACCGCTGCCGCAGACGTGATCCCGGCGTTGTTCACCACTACGTCCAGCCCGCCGTATTCGGCCACCGTATATTCCACCGCCGCAATCACTTGCGCCTCGCTGGTGACATCCATCGTCACGCCGCGCACCATGTCGCGGCCAAAGCGCTTGCCGAAACCCGCCACGACCTCGTCCAGCGCGGACTTGTCGATATCGGCCAGCACCACGTTGCAGCCCTCGCGCAGCAGACGTTCCGCCGAAGCCGAGCCGATCCCACCCGCGCCACCGGTGATAAATGCGACCCGCCCCTGCATGGCCTTCGGCTTTGGCATGCGCTGCAGCTTGGCTTCTTCCAGCAACCAGTATTCGATGTCGAATGCCTCTTGCTCGGGCAAACCCTGATATGTGCTGACCCCGCTTGCCCCGCGCATCACGTTGATGGCGTTCAGATAGAATTCCGCCGAGATACGCGCTGTCGCCTTGTCCTTGGCGAACGAGATCATCCCCACCCCCGGCACCAGAAAGATGACCGCATTCGGGTCGCGCATGGCGGGCGAGTTCGGGCGCTTGCAGCGGTCATAATAGGCCGCATAATCGGTGCGGTAGCCTGCGAGCAGCGCGTCAAGGGTGGAGTCGTCGGCGTCGGCCGGCACGACCAGCGGCTTGATCTTGGTGCGCAGAAAGTGATCAGGGCAAGAGGTCCCCAGCGGTGCAAGTTGTTCCAGCGCATGGGAATTGACAAATTCCAGCACGGCGGGGGCGTCGGTGAAATGGCCCGCCTTCGCTTCGTCGCGGCCAATGCGCCCGCGGATCAACGGCATCAGACGGCGGGCGGTGGCGGCGCGGTCTTCGGCTGGCAAGGCGGGAACCTTCTCGCCACCAAAAGCCGGACGCTTTTCGGTTGCCTCCAGCCAGAGGGCAGCCTTGTTGATCATCTCCAGGGTCAGAAGGTAGCAATCCTTTGCCGTATCGGCCCAGGTGAATAGACCATGCTGTCCCAGCACGACACCTTTGAGCTTCGGGTTCTCTTCGGCCATCCGACCCAACTTGATCCCCAGATCAATGCCCGGCCTTTGCCACGGCAGATAGCCAAGGGCTCCGCCAAAGATTTCTTCTGTCAGCCGTACCTGATCGGTGCTGGCGGCAATCGCGATCACCGCATCCGAATGCACATGGTCGACATGCGCCTGCGGCACGAAACCGTGCAGCCAGGTGTCGATCGAGGGCGCGCGCGGGTTCAGGTTCCAGATGCAATGACCCAGCGCCTCGACCATGGCGTCTTCCTGATCAAGGCTGCGGTATTGCGCCCGCAACTGAATCAGCCGGTCCATATAAAGCGTGGCAAACCCGTCCAGCTTCATGCTGCCGATGTCGCCGCCCGATCCCTTGACCCACAGAACCTGCACCTCGTCGCCTGACAAGGGATCGCGTGCCGCGACCTTGGCAGACGTGTTGCCGCCGCCAAAGTTGGTGATCCGCAAGTCGGACCCCAGAAGATTCGAGCGGTAAAGAAGCTTTCCCGGCTCGTCCATCGCGGCGGCTTTGGCGTCGTCCCAAAGGGACGGGAGAAGGATTTCCTTGGTCATCGGATTGGCAGCTTTCAGGTGAAGGTTGGCGAAAGGATACGGGCAAGTCGCTCACAGTCAATCATGAATGCGCATTCTGCGGTGCAGAGAATCTATTGCGGCGCAGCATTGCGATTGATTGTTGACGAATGTGAGCGATTCTCCGTAGCGTGGTCGACATGCATGAACGTGAAAGATGGCAACTTATCCTGAACCAGCTGCGGGAACGCGGCATCGTCCGGGTGTCCGATCTTGCGGCGCTGACCGGGGCATCGGTCGCAACCCTGCGTCGAGATCTGGCCCGGCTTGAGGATTCGGGCCAGTTGCACCGCATTCATGGCGGGGCCGAACGGTCCGAGGTGTCCGGCCAGAACGAACTGACCGCCACTTCTTTCGGGGCCAGTCAGACGATCAATGCAGCGCAAAAGCGCGCCGTGGCCCGCCGGGCTGCGGATCTGTGCGAGGACGGCGATTCGATCATCCTGAATGCCGGGTCGACCACCTGGTTCATGGCGCAATGCCTGCGCAGCCACCGGATGCAGGTGCTGACCAACTCGTTTCCCATCGCGCAGGAGCTGATCGCCAATTCGGCGAACCGCGTTGTTCTGCCGGGGGGCGAACTTTACCGCGAGCCCGGGATCATCCTGTCGCCCTTTGACGAGGATGCGATCCAGCACTTCGCGGCGGGAAAGATGTTCATGTCGGCCTATGCCATCACGCCGCTGGGCGTGATCGAAAGCGATCCGTTGATCGCCCGGGCCGAAGCAAAACTCTTGCGGCGGACCGAACGACTGATCGTCGTCGCAGATTCATCGAAATTCGAAGCGCGGGGCAATATCGTGGTCTGCCCGCTGACCCGCGTCTCGACCGTTGTCACCGATACCGGCGCTCCGCAGCACATGGTTGACCATCTGCGCGGCGCGGGGGTCGAGGTGATCCTGACCGATCCAAAGGAAATCAAGGTTCCTGCGGCGGCATGACGTCCGTGGGGTTCAAATCGTAAAAAGAGGGAGGAGATGACAATGATGATGAAACTTTCCGGACTTGCGGTCGCCGCAAGCCTTGCTGTCGGCCTGATGGGGTCCACGGCTTTTGCCGAAGCAGTTACCGCGGCTCCGGGGGCCGAAGTGAACGCGGTGCTGTTGCCCAAGTTTCTGGGCATTTTGCCTTTTGACCAGGCAAACCGCGGTGCGCAGGAAGCAGCAGCCGAACTTGGTTCGACCGGGACGCTGGAATTCATCGGCCCGACGCCGGAAAACTCGGCCGCAGGCCAGATCGAGATGCTGACCACCGCCACCACGCAAAAGCAGCATGTCGTCATGCTTTCGAACAACGCTGGTGACCAGATCGCCGCCACCGCCGAAGCTGCAGCTGCCGCCGGAACCAAGGTCGTGACCTGGGACAGCCCTATCCCGAACGGTGCCGGGGAGGCGTTCTTTGTAGCGCAGGTCGACTTTGGCTCGATTGGCGTCGTGATGGCCGACATGGCCTATGACCTTGCCGGCGGTGCTGGCGAATTTGCGGTGCTTTCGGCCAGCCCAGATGCCGCCAACCAGAACGCCTGGATCGAGGCGATGAAGGTCACGTTGGCCGCCGACGCCAAATACAAGGACCTGAAGCTGGTCGATGTCGTCTATGGCAATGACCAGTCGGAAGAATCCTACAACCGCGCTCTGGCGCTGGTCGACAAGTATCCCGATCTCAAGGTGATCATGGCTCCGACGACCGTCGGCATCGTCGCCGCTGCCAAGGCCATGCAGGACGAAGGCCTGTGCGAAAAGGTCAAGGTTTCGGGTCTGGGTCTTCCGGCCGAAATGGTCAGCTACAGCTTGAACGGCTGCGCCCCGCAATTCGCACTGTGGAGCTTTGTCGACCTTGGCTACCTGACCTACCAGGCGTCCTATGCGCTGGCCACTGGCGCGATCAAGGGCGAAGTCGGTGAAGAATTCACGGCCGGTCGCATGGGGACCTACAAGATCGAGGAAGACCCCGGTCGTCCGGGTGCCAAGCGCATCCTGATGGGGCCGTTCACCGTCTATACCAAAGACAACGTCGAGGCCGCCGCCAACTGAGGCGGACCTGACCATTCCTTTGCGGGGCCGCCTTCGGGTGGCCCTGCTTCCCCTTGATAGTCCGGATCCTTCGATGACCCCACCTGTGGTGCTGGAACTGCGCGCTGTGTCCAAAAGCTTTGCCGCCACGCAGGCGTTGAAAGACATGAGCCTGTCCATCCTGCCCGGAGAGATTCACGCCATCGTCGGCGAGAATGGGGCCGGGAAATCAACTTTGATCAAGATCATGACCGGGGTTCATCAGCCCGACAGCGGCGACATTCTTATCGAGGGTCAGCCGGTGACCCTGCGCACGACCGAAGCGGCACAGGCTGCGGGAATTGCCGCGATCTATCAGGAACCGATGGTGTTTCCCGACCTGAACGTGGCCGAGAACATCTTCATCTCGAACCGCGCCAAGGGTGCCTTCATGCACTGGCGCACGCTTTATGGCGAGGCCGAGGCTCTGGTGGCCCAGTTGGGCGTTGCGCTGGACGTCCGCCGCGCGGCGGCAGGTCTGACCCTGGCCGAACAGCAGTCCGTGGAAATCGCCCGGGCCCTGTCCTTGCGCGTCAAGGTCCTGATCATGGACGAACCGACCGCCAGCCTTTCGGCGCATGAAGTGGCGCGGCTTCTCTCCATTGCCCAGGCGTTGAAAGCGCAGGGCATTGCGGTCATCTACATTTCGCACCGTCTGGACGAGATATTCCGCATCGCCGACCGGGTCACCGTGATCCGTGACGGCCAGCACATTTCCACCAGGCCCATCGCCGAGGTGACCGAAGCCGGCATGGTGCGCGAAATGGTCGGGCGGGCGATTGACAGCTTTGCCGTGAAGACCGCCGCCAATCCAGTGGGAGAGGTGGCCCTGTCGGTTCACAACCTTGGCCGCGCCGGCGTGTTCCGAGGCGTCACCTTTGACCTTGCCAAAGGCGAAGTGCTTTGCCTTGCGGGCCTTGTCGGGGCGCGGCGGACCGATGTGGGGCTGGCGCTCTTTGGCATCGCTCCGGCGACCGAAGGCCGCATCCACCTGCACGGCCAGGACCTGCAGATCCAGTCGCCGCGCCGCGCCATGGATCTGGGCATCGCCTATGTTTCGGAGGATCGTCGCAAACTGGGTCTGGCCATGGCCCTGCCCATCTTCGCCAATATCTCGCTTGCCTCTTTGCGCAAACTCTTGGGTGTCTTCGGTCTGATCGACCGCAAGGCCGAACGCGCGATGGCTGAAGGCTATCGCAAGCAACTGGACATCCGATCCGCCGATACGCTGATCGACGTCGGCAAGCTGTCTGGGGGCAACCAGCAAAAGGTCATGCTGGCCAAATGGCTTGAGACAAAGCCCAAGGTCCTGATCTTTGACGAACCCACGCGCGGCATCGACGTCGGTGCCAAGGCCGAGGTGCACGGCATCATCCGCAAGCTTGCCGCCGAAGGGGTGGCGATCATCGTGATATCGTCGGACCTGCCCGAGGTTCTGGCCCTTGCCGACCGGGTGTTGGTGATGCGCGAAGGGCGGCAGGCGGGCCTTCTGGACATCGCCGAGGCCAGTCAGGAACGGGTGATCAGTCTGGCGGCAGGCACCGGCGACAGGGTGGCCGCATGACCGGGTTGATCGGACGGGTTTCGCCCCAGACGCTGCGGCTGGTGGCGCTGTTCATGGCGCTGCTGGCCACGGTCCTGTTCTTTTCGACCCAGATCGACGGCTATCTGTCGGCGCGGATGTTCAGTCGGATATCGACTTCGGCGGCGGTGGTGCTTCCGATCGCGGTCGGACAGGCCATCGTCATCATGACCCGCAACATCGATCTGTCGTCGGGGTCCATCCTTGGGGTGGTCGCCTATGTCACCGGCCAGACCCTCTCCACTATGCCAGACTTGCATCCAGTTCTGGTCGTGGGCCTTGCGATGGGGATCGGCGCTGCTGCCGGGGCGATCAACGGCCTGATTGCGGCCTATGGGCGCGTGCCTTCGATCATCGTGACACTTGGGACCTTGGCTTTGTTTCGGACATTTCTGGTCGAATATTCCGATGCGGCCACCATCACGACCGCAAGCTTGCCGACCTGGCTGGTCGATCTGCCGCAGAAAAGCCTGTTCTCCATCGGCGCGCTGGAGGTGCGGGTGACGGTGGTTCTGGCGCTTTCGGCCTGCATCGTGGTCGGGTTGGCATTGTCGCGGCTGCGCGCGGCGCGCAGGTTCCTTGCGGTGGGGTCCAACCCTGATGCCGCACAGATGGCCGGGATCAACGCCCCTAGGGTGGTATTCCTGGCCTTCGTTATTTCGGGCGCGCTGGCCGGGCTGTCGGGCTTCATCTTTCTGGCCAAATTCGGCAACATCGCCGTTGTCGCGGGTCTTGGCTTCGAGTTGAAGGCCATCGCCGCCGTGGTTGTCGGAGGCGTGTCGATCATGGGCGGGTCTGGCACCATTCTGGGCGTGCTGATGGGCGCGGTTCTGGTCGACACCATCGACAACTCGCTGACGCGCTGGGAACTGGTCAGCGAATTCT